>CAIYJE010000054.1 GCA_903926465.1 uncultured Planctomycetales bacterium | reverse complement strand
CGCAAAGACTTCTTTGCCGATCTCAAGCTGCCAGCCAGCCTGACCGAGGGCGACAAGACCCGTTTCCGGGTCCAGTTGCATCATCGAGGCGTACCCGCCGGCCAGGCGCAGGTGGCTCTGGTGCTGTATGCCTCGGGCCGAGAAACCCGGTTACCCAAGACGGTGAAATTCCAAGGCGATGGGATCGAGGAGATTGCCTTCGAGCCGTTCGAGGTGCCGGTGACTGATACCTTGCGAATAGAGCTGGAAGCCACAGCCGGCGACGTCACCGACAAAGTGGTGACCCGTGTTCCGGTGCGCCCCTGGGGCGTGCAGGCGTTTGCTACCGCGAGTGGTACGGCCAGTGATGACACCACCGCGTTTGTGTCTCTGCCGCCCGGCCGCCCTTACGAAAGCCCTGAGATGCTGATCTCGCTGGCTCCCTCGCCACGGCGGATGCTGATTGAACTTGCGCTCGGGCAAGAGGCCTATCCGATTGCGCTCAGAGCCTCGCGCTGTATTCCGCTGCCACCCCGAACCACGGCCGACCGCGCCAGCGAACTGCTAGGCGCGGCGGCTGTGCTCCATTACCTGCGTGAGGCGGGCGGACTGGCGGCCCCCGAGGCCGGCCGATTGGCCGACCACGTGCGCAGTGGCGTGGCCGATCTGATTACCAGCCAGAATGATGACGGCGGCTGGCCCTGGGTGGCAGCCGACCCTGGCAAGGGCCTGGCCAGCGATCGGTCGACCTCGGCACTCGCCCTGTGGGCGCTGGCCGAAGCCGAGAAGCTGGGCCTGGCCACCGACACCGGGCTGCTCGACAAGGCGTCTGCGTTTCTCGAATCTCAGTACGCTCAGATTGACGCATCCGACACCGATACCCGGGCCGCTGTGCTGCACGCCCTGGCCACACGGCATCGGGCCACCTTTGAACTGGCCAACGGCCTGAACCGGCAGCGTCAGGATCTATCAGACGCGGCCCTGGCCCACCTGGCCTTGGCGTTTGTGGAGTTGGAGCGGCCCACCCAGGCGGTTGAAGTGCTGGGGGTGCTGGGCCCCCGCGCCAAAACCGAGGTTGCCGCGCCTGGCGGCCGACCCCGGTTTTACTGGGACGGCGGCCGCCGTAACCCGTTCAACCGCACGCCGGCCGAGGCCACCGCGCTGACCACCCTGGCATACGCCCGAGCACTGCCCGCCGATGAACACACCGCCGGCGCAGTGGACTGGCTGCAAGCGCACCGGATTGGTAACGGCTGGCAACCCCACAAGGCCAAGGGGCCGGCCCTGGCCGCGCTCGCCGCGTATCAGGGAAAGGCCGAACCTGCCACCAGCAAGTACACCCTGGCCGTGACTGTGAATGATCATGAGGCGATGCGGTTCGAGGTGGATGGCAATGCCGAGAGCCGGGTGATCAGCGTGCCGCTGACGCACCTGAACCCGGCGGCTCCCAACCGGGTCCATTTTGATTTTGAAGGGCGTGGCAGCTACGGTTACGCCGTGACCCTGACCGGCTTTGCCCGCGACTTCAAGCCCGACCAGGACCGAAATGGCAAGCCGTTTGGCGTCCATCGCCGAGTGTACTGGGCGCCTCAGCCCGAGCTGGATGGCAAGCCGTTGCCCGCCGGGTTTAGCGTGGCGGTGAATCCCCAGGTTTATGAGAACACCGCCACTCAGCTTGCGCTCGGGGGCAAGATTACGGTCTCACTGGAAGGCTGGCGAGATCAGCCGGCCGGCCAGCCGGTCTGGGAACGAGACGCCCTGGTGCTGGAAGAGCACCTGCCGGCCGGTGCGCAGATTGTGGAAGGTTCCATCAACAGTTCGGCCAGCTCTTATGAGACGGGCGCGGGCATGATTCGGTTTTACTTTTCACCCGACCAGTGGCCGAATGCCACCTACGAACTGCACGGCTACCTGCCGGGCGGCTATCGCGCCTTGCCGCCCGCCCTGCGCAGCGTGTACGAGCCGGGCCGGGTTCACCTTGGGCCTGAAGGAACGCTGACCATTCTGGATGCGGGCGAGCCCTCGACCGATTCCTACAAGCCCACGCCCGACGAGCTGTACCACCGTGGCAAGGGGCTGTTTGATCTGGGCCGGGTGGCTGAGTCGGCCGCGCCGCTGGAAGCCCTGTGGGGGAGCTACACCCTGCGCGACGATATTGCCAAGGATGCCGCCCGGATGCTGCTCACCGCCAGCATTCAGACCTACAACCCCGGCAAGGTGGTGAAGTACTTTGAGATTCTCAAGGAGAAGTCGCCCGAACTGGTGATTCCGTTTGCGGATATCAAAGTGGTGGGCCGCGCCTATGCCGATATTGGCGAGCATGAGCGCGCCTACCTGGTGTGGCGGGCCACGGCCGAGGCCAGCTACCTGGAAGATGCGCGGGTGGGGGCCGTGCTCCGTCAGCGGGGCAAATCTCTGGAAGGGCTGGCCACACTGCTGGACCTTTGGCGCGACTATCCCAGCACGGCGGCCATTCGCAACGACTTCTTCGGCCTCGCCTCGCTCATGGGCGGACTGGCCAGCGAAGCCGGTACCGACCCCAGCCTGCGCAGGCAACTGGCCGATGCGTCGGTCTCGCGGATGGAGCTTTATGCCCAGCAGATCCGCCTGATCCGGATGTTCCTGAGCCTTTCGCCCAGCGATCCGGTGGCCGATGAAGCGAGCCTGGCGTTGGTGGGTGCGTACCTGGACCTGGAAGAGTACCCCCGCGTGGTGACGCAGGCCGAACGGTACGCCACGCTATATCCCAAGAGCAAGTTTGCCGACAGCTTTGTGTACACCCAGGCGCTGGGGCAGTTCCACCTGGGCAAGTATGACGAGGCGATTGGCCTGGCCGACCGAATTGCCAAGGCCGTGTACAAAGACGCGGCCGGCGTGGATCAGCCCAGCCCCAACAAGTGGCAGGCGCTTTATATCTTGGGCCAAATTCATGATGCGCGGCACCAGCCGGCCGAGGCGGTGGGGTATTACCGCCAGGTGGCCGATCGGTTCACCGATGCGGCGGGGGGCGTGGCCGAGTTGACCCGCGCCGAGCTGAAGCTGCCCGAGGTGGCTGTGGTCCGGCCTGGCGCTCAGGCTGGGGTTGGGCTGCGGTCGATTCCGGCTGCAGTGGCGGAAGTTGCGGCCAAGCTGGAGCCAGATGCGGCCGCTGCGTCTCAGGTGGACCTCAAGTTCCGGAACCTCACCGACGTGGATGTGAAGGTATATGCGGTCGATTTGATGCGATTGTACCTGACCAGGCGCAACCTGGACGCGATTGCCGGGATTGACCTGGCCGGCATTCGGCCGCTGCTTGAGAAATCCATTCCGCTGGGCGGCGGCAAGCCGTTCGCGGAAGGGGCCGAGGCGATTGACCTGCCCCTGGAAAAAGAAGGGGCTTACCTGGTGATGGCACGCGGGGGGAACCTGTACACCTCTGGCATTGTGCTGGTGAGCCCGCTGGAGCTGGAAGTTCTGGAAGAGGCCGACGCCGGCCGGGTGCGGGTTCGGGTGCGAGACGCGGTTACTGGGGCGTATGTCCCCAAAGCGCAGGTGAAGGTGATTGGCTCAGACAACCCGAAGTTCATCTCGGGCGAGACCGACCTGCGCGGGGTGATGGTGGCCGAGGGGGTTCGCGGCACGGCCACGGTGGTGGCCCGCAAGGGAACGGCCCAGTACGCCTTCCACCGAGGCAAGACCTACCTGGGCCAGCAGGCGCAGCAGGTGCCGCAAACCGTTGCACCGAACGGCCCGGGGGGGGCGGCGATGCCGGTGTTGAACCAGTCTTTGGAGCACAATATTCAGCTTCAGAACAGTTCCAACCGGATGCAGAATATCAAGCGGCTGGAGGATCGTTACAGCCCGGCCAAACCGAGCCAGGGGGTTCAGGTTGACCAGGCGCGGTGACGCCAGTATTCAAGAGAATCTGTGAATTGGATCAAGCCAGCGCGGTGCCGTGTGCGCCGCGCTGGCTTGTTTGGTTTTGGCCGACCTGGTGAAAGCTTGTCCTCACCGCTCATCGCGTGAACGAGGGATTCTTCGTTGTTATACGAGCCCGAAGCGCGAGCTTTGAAGTTGCGATTTTGTGGGTTTAGTAGGGAAAAGGCCGGAAATATTAGCCCGAAGCGTAAGCGAGGGATTCTTCTCCGAATACGAGCCCGAAGCGCGAACGAGTGGATCTCTTGGGGATTCTCTTAGTTCGGGCCGAAACCCCTGACAAACGCTCAAGGAAGCAGAATCCCTCGCTTACGCGTCGGGCTAACAGGAATACCGCGTCCGCTCCGATTTTGCGGGCTCTGGTCCCAAAAGCGCAACTGCAAAGCTCACGCGTCGGGCGAAACGCAATCCGGCGACCACGGCTTTTCTCACGGTCACCAACTCCAAAAGTGGAATTTCAAAAGACTCCCATTGGGCTCCCGAGTGCGATAAGCTGAAGAGGATCAGCCGGTCCCAGGGCCTTCGGGCACCCGCGTGTGCCGCCTGTTCAGGATTTCGAGCGACAGCTGAGCCTCAGGGAGAATCGTGCTCAATGCGTGCAAATCAGACTCGGTGGCCCATTTTTCGCCAGTATCTGGCGTTTTCGGGCCTGGCTCTTTGCCTTTCCCTGGGTTCGCTGGTCGCGGCCAGGCCGGCTAATCTCCCACAGCCGCAAGACGTCAAGGTTGATGAGGCTCGCGAGATTCAGTTGCTGCTTGATGCCGCCCGCTCGGCAGGGAATGCCGAACGTGGGGCCGAGGTTTTTGCGTCGCCCCGGTTTGCCTGTATCACCTGCCACAAGGCGGGCGAGCACGGCGGCGCAGTGGGGCCAGAGCTGACCGAGGTTGGCAAAAAGATTGATGCGAAGGAGCTGGCGGAATCGCTCCTTTGGCCCAGGAAGAAGGTCAAAGAGGGGTATAACGCCATTGCGGTGGCCACCACCGATGGTCGAATTCAGCAGGGCTATGTGGTGGAAGCCAATGCGAATACCCTGGTGCTGAAGGATGCATCGGCCGGCACCACGGTTCAGATTGCACGCAGTGAGATTGAGGAAACGCGTGAGGAAGGCAGCCTGATGCCGGAAGGTCTGCTGCAATCGATGACCGAAACGGAACGGCGTGACCTGATGCGCTTTCTGATGGAGCTGGGCGGGCCTGGCTCGGCCGCGCTCACCGAGCGGCTGGCCAATCTGCACGAACCGGCCCCGTTCACTTATGAGAAGGCCCCACTGCATCCCGAAAGTTTTCCGAACTGGACACAGCATGTGAATCGGGACCGGATCTATGATTTTTACGCCAAAGAGGCCCAGTTCTTCTCCAAGATGAAGCACCCCGCGCGGTTGGTTCCGGAATATCCGGGGCTCGATGGCGGCGTGCTGGGTCACTGGGGAAACCAGAACGACGACATCTGGGCCGACGATCGCTGGAACAAGTCTGACCTGGGAACGCTGCAAAGTGGTGTATTTCGGGGCGCGGGGGTAACGGTACCCAAGGGCGTGTGTGTGCGCCTGGGTGATCAGGGAGAACTCTCCACCTGCTTCAATCCGGAAACGCTTTGTTACGAAGCGGTTTGGGAAGGTCAGTTCGTCAAGTTCTCGAAGACACGTCATGGCCTGATGGATGGCCTGATCATGGATGGGACCGCCCGGCCTCGTCCAGAGGGCCAGAAACCAGCCGAGCCGTTTGTTTACCATGGGTTTTACCGGCACGGCAAGCGAGTGGTGTTTTCGTACAAGATTGGCGATACAGACTATCTGGACTCGCCCTGGGTGGAGAACGGTCAGTTTGTGCGGCAGGTGGCACCGGCGCCACAGCATCCACTGGCGAACCTGACGCTTGGCGGGTCTGCGCAGTGGCCGCAGGTGCTCAAGACCAAGCTCACGCGGGGGGCGGGGCATCCGTACGCGGTTGACAACTTCGAGCCCCCGTGGGAGAACCCCTGGAACGCCTTGATGTTCTTTGGCGATCATGATTTTCTCCCAGATGGATCGGCGTTGGTCGCCACCATTCAGGGAGACGTCTGGAGCGTGAAGGGGTTTCTGGAAGACGGGTCTTCCGAGGTGCGCTGGCGGCGGTTTGCGTCTGGCTTGCATCAGGCGCTTGGCCTGGTGGTGTCTGGCGGCCAGGCGTATGTGCTGGGCCGAGACCAGATCACGCGGCTGCGTGACCTGGATGGAGATGGAGAGGCCGATCTTTATGAGAACTTCAGCAACAAGTTCATGACCTCACCGGCGGGCCATGACTTCATTTGCGGGCTGGAGCGAGATGCGCAAGGGCGATTTTATACGTCTTCGGGTCCGCAAGGGTTGATCCAGATCGCGGCCGATGGCCAGAGCGTGAAGACGATTGCCACCGGGTTCCGCAATCCGGACGGGCTGGGGTTGGCGCCCGATGGCACGCTCACCGTGCCGTGCTCGGAAGGAGAATGGACAGCAACCTCAATGATCTGTGAGATCCGCGAAGGGGGTCATTACGGATATCCTGGCCTGAAGCCAGGCCAGGTGTCGCCCGATCTTCCGCTGGTTTATTTGCCGAGAGGCATTGATAACTCGGCTGGGAGCCAGGTCTACATTCATGATGCTCGCTTCGGCCCATTGAAGGACCACTTTGTTCATCTTTCGTTTGGCGCGGGAACGGCGTTTCTACTGCTGCGTGATCAGGTGTCTGGGCAGCCTCAGGGGGCCGTGGTTCCGCTGCCCTGGGAGTTCCAGTCTGGGGTGCACCGCGGCCGGATGAATTCCAAAGATGGGCAGCTTTATGTGTCTGGCATGACCGGTTGGGGGACATACACCCCGGCCGATGGTTGCTTCCAGCGCGTCCGGTACACGGGAGAGCCTGTGCAGTTGCCGGTCGCCTGGAAAGCTCATGAAAATGGGATCCATGTCACGTTTGCCGAACCGGTCTCGGAACAGGCGGTCAAGGTGTTTGCCCAGTCCTGGAATTACCGGTACGGGCCGGGATACGGCTCTTCGGAACTGTCGCCAACCCATCCGGGGATTCCTGGCCACGACGTGCTAAGCATCAAGGCGATCCACGCGGGGGCAGACCACCGTTCGCTCTTCCTGGAAATTCCCGAGCTTCAGCCGGTGAACCAGGTACACCTCTGGTTTGAGCTTGGGGAAGGGCAGTCCACGGAGCTGTTTGCCACGGTCCACAAGCTGGCACCGGCGTATCAAAACTTCCAGGGTTATGAGGCCACGACCAAGATTATTGCGGCTCATCCTATTGAGGCCGATCTGGTGGCCTTGCGGAATCCGCCGCCACCCAACCCGTGGCGCGGCCGTTTGCCAGATGCGCGACCGATCATCATTGAGACCGGCAAGAACCTGAGTTACTCACCCAAGGTGATTCGGGTCAAGGCGGGTGAAGCGATCAAGCTGACGCTGCTGAACCCGGACGTTGTCCCTCATAACTGGGCCTTGATCAAGCCGGGAACGATGACGGTGGTTGGTGACTTGCTGAACAAGATCATTTCCCAGGCAGACGCTGCGCAACGGCAATACATTCCCAAGAGTGACGATGTGGTGGTGTATACAGACATCGTAAGCCCGCACGGGCAGGCGATCATCTTCTTCCAGGCCCCGACCGAGAAGGGAACCTATCCTTTTGTGTGTACGTTCCCGGGGCACTGGAAAGTGATGAACGGAGAGTTCATCGTGGAATAGTTCGGGGAAAACATCAGGCAGGCTGACCGGGAGGATGCGGCAATCTGTGCCTCCTTCTGGCCAGCCGATGCCTGAGGATCATGGTTGCAAGCAGAAATCGGCTGAAATTCAGGGTTACACGTCAAATTGGGGACAGGCACCTCGCGGACTCGGAGCCAGTCCCCAATTTGAGCCGGCTCTCCTGCACCCCGAGCTCGAAGACGAAGAGCCTGAATTAGAAGCATATCGTTATGCGAGTGTTCCCAATCTGCGAGTTTCAAGAGAAACTATGGTAGGAATTGGGCAAGGGGCAGGCCCATGCTAACAGCCAATGAGCTGCAACTCTCAGAGGCCCCCTGCATCATCACCTTGTTGGCAAGGGTGTACTTGGAGTTTCTGCGGCCTGAAGTTCCTTGACACGGATCGACCGGAACTCGATGTTGCCGCCGTGGTTCTGCAGGGAGACATGGCCGCGCAGGGGCTTGGTGCGAAGGGCTTCAACGGTCTGCTGGTTCAGGTTCTGGATCAACTCGCCATTGAGGGTCACCTTGATCTTGGGGCCGATGCATTCGATCTCGATCTGGTTCCATTCACCGGCAGGGCGCATGGCGTTCTTGCGGGGTGCCACGTAACGGTAAAGCGAGCCGCTGGAGGTTGCCGTGGGGGGCTTACCCGCATCGTCGAACAACTGAATTTCATAACTGTAGTAGGAAGGGCGGGTGGCACGCGAGCGTTCCGGGTCAAACGTTCCAGTACGAATGCCGATTCCACTGTTGCATCCGGGCCCCATGCGGAATTCGAGGTGGAGTGCGAAGTCGTTGAACTCCCGGCCTTGATACCTTAGAAATCCGAACCCACTGCCCTGGCAAACGAGCAGGCCGTCGCGAGCCGTCCAGACTGGCTCGGTTTTGCTGTCGCGTATGAATTCGGTTACTCCCTCGGCCACCCAGCCATTGAGATCTTTGCCGTTGAACAGTTCGATCTCGGATGCCGGAGCCCCGTCTTGAAGAAACGTGAGGAGCAACCAGCCACCGAGGATTCCCACCTGCTGAACCGAACTGGCCAGGCTTTGCTTCGGCTGCGTGGTGTACTGGATGCTGGTACTCATGGGTCCTCCACGTTGGCACGGCTCCGCATGTTTCTTTCGGAGCGAGCTTCGTTCCTTGGTTGGCCGCAGGGCCTAATTTCTGCAGGGAGAGCGGTCTCTGGGTCGGGAGGCTGCTTCCGTTCAGGCAAGAGCCCAGATCACGCAACGTTTCAATTGAATTGTTGGGGTTCTTCGGCCCAAGATGCCAGATGGTGCTGGTCTGAATTCGACACATTCGTTATCGAGCAAGATCAGCCGGACTGATCTTGGCAGCCCGCAACTTGCTTGCCCCCGTAGTTCTTGCGGAGAGGGCTGGGCCGCAGGGCTCGTGCGTGCTGGTTCTGGCCGTTATGGTCGAACTGGCCCACCAGCCAATTCCAAGTGCTCCAGCGGCAAGCCAGACCCCGAGCGGGAGCATGATGGCCCGTAGAGCCGCTGGCAAGACTCCGGGCGCTGCAGTTTGAGCATGGATCAGGCGCAGGCCGTCGGGCGAGACATAGGGGACCAGCAGCGAAAGGGCAAACACGGCGAACCAGCATCGCTTTTCCGCTAGATTGGTCGCACCGGCAAACCGCATTGCCCCCAGCAGCATCGGTAGCACCAGAATCAGTTCGTCGTACACCCGATGATAGAAGAACAGGCTGGCCACCAGTGCGGCCAAGGCGCACGAATTTGCCCTGGGCACATCGGGTCGGTTCGCTCGTCTTGCCAGGGCGGCCAGCAGTGCCGTTAGAACTATGACCTGGAGGGTTGAGATCAGGCGGCGATCTTGGAGCCCGAGCCGGTAAAGCGCCTGGTCGATGCCAATGAGGCTTGCGTGAGAATCTCCAAGGTCACTGTAGTCGTTCACCCGGCCAGGCTCAAAGGTGCCCCTGATCGTTTGAAGCGTGGTCTGGCAGCGGTGTGGGAGTTGAGCAAGCGGGCCGCAAAGCAGGCACAGTCCCAGGCTGCTCACGCTCAGGCTGATCCAGGTCGGAACGTCCTTCCGCCTCAGGAACAGTGTGAGGAATGGAACTACCGTGTTGATCTTGATGGTGGCCACGGCCAGCCCGAGTCCGGCGAGCCATGGTCGGTTCGCCCCCTGGGCCCAGAGCGCTAGCAAAATCGACGCCACGGCCAGCATGGAAACCTGGCCCAAGGCCAACCCCATGCCCGTGGCGCATGAGGCTGCAATAACGGTGGCAAGCAGGCCCAGCGTGGGGCGTGATAGCTGGTGTTGGGTTCCGGTTCCCTGACGTGTGAGCGCCAGGTAGGCCAGCGGAACCAGGCCAAAAACGCAAACCGCGTTCAACGCGGTCCAGAGTTTTGCCGAATCCTGCAGCGGAAACAAAGCCCAGAGCTGGAATAGGGGAAGGATGGTGGGCGGATTCAGGATGAGTTGCCGCTCACCGGTGGGGTTCAGGCTGTAATAGTCAACGCCCGCCCAGAGGTCGGTACCTACCTGCCAGAACCGCTTGAAGTCGTAAGGCATCTGGTAGGTCAAGATCAGGCACGCGATGTACCCAGCCATGACCCCCACGGTAAGGATTCGTCTGGGGCGGGTAGGCTGTAGCTTGTGTGCAATCGCCCAGAGCGTCCAGGCCAGAAGGAGGGCGCGGCTGGTATCGTAAATCAGGTTGAAGGCTTCCGGCATAGGCAACTCCCTTCCGTTGGTTTCGTACCCTTGGAGGCTCGGCGTGTCGAGATCAAAAGCCGGGCGATACCGGGCGAGCAAGGGTGGCCTGGACGGCTCAGGAGCGGGGCTGCGATGATAAAGACGTTCTGTGAGTAACCTGGGCATTTGGGGTGCGGACCATGTCTGAAAAACTGAGTAAAACGGAAGCGGAATGGCGCAAAGAGTTAACGCCTGAGCAGTATCAGGTTTTGCGTGAGAAGGGGACCGAGCGGGCCTTCACCGGTTGTTACTGGGATACGAAGACGCCGGGCGTGTATCGCTGCGCGGGTTGTGGCGAGCCTTTGTTTTCTGCCGACGCCAAGTTTGACTCGGGGTGCGGCTGGCCCAGTTTTGATCGCCCCTTGGTTGAGGATAAGATTGACGAGCATCGCGACCGCAGTTTTGGGATGCTGCGGACCGAGGTTACCTGTGGGCGCTGTGGTGGCCACCTTGGGCATGTGTTCCCTGACGGACCGAAACCGACTGGTTTACGTTACTGCATTAACTCGGTCTCTTTAAAACTGGAGCCTGAAGAGGGGAATCGCCCGGGCGAGTGATACGATTGAGGGGAGCTTTGCGCTCGGCCGACCGAGCTTTTCGCATTTCCTTGGTTTGGCTAATCTGATTCGGGAATCTCTTGGGTCTGCTTGAGGCTACGCCTTTCCAACCTGTTATCAAGATTTGGCTTTCATTCATGGAAATTCGCAAATTCAGCGTTCAGCTCGGCCGGAACCGATGGTTCAAGCACCAGGTTTTTGACCTCGTGGTCGATCTGAGTGAACTGGAGGGGCGGACCCTGGGCGAAATTCCTGGATACGTTGAGCTGTTGCTGGAACATCTGCCGGAGCCCGACGCTTACGTGCCGGCGCGCAATGATGTGATTAAACGACTCGCTGCGCTCCGCGACCTGTCTCAACCCGCCATTTCTCTTCCCGAAAATCTTTCGAGGATAGTCCTGGGGCTTGCCTGTTGTGAGTCGGATTTTGGCAAGACCGAGTCCAATCCTTCAGGTCATCGAGTGATTCTTGGCTTCCAGGATGAAGACTTTGACCGTTCCTGCGTTGGGGAGGTTTTTGAGCGATTAGGGCTGCTGCTTGCAGGAAGCGATTCCGCAATGGAAGGATGGCTTGAGCCTCTGCTCGAACGAGCTAACCGTGCCAGGCTCGGACCGAGCAGCCTTTCCATTGTTTGTGCGCTCCAAGAGCAAGGCGTTCCATTCAAACGACTGAATACAGGGAGTTTGATCCAGCTAGGCTGGGGAGCCAGGCAGCGGCGGATCTGGACTGCACAGACCGACAGAACTGCGGTGATTGCGTCGGATATTTCGTGCGATAAGGAGTTGACCCGTCGATTGCTCATGGCGTCCGGTGTGCCGGTCTCGGAAGGCCGGGTTGTTGTCGATGAAGCCGATGCCTGGAAGACTTCCCAAGAGCTTGGGGGCCCCGTCGTTGTTAAACCAAGGGATGGCAATCATGCCGACGGGGTTTCTATTGGCCTGACAACCCAGACCCAGATCGAAACGGCGTTTCGCCTCGCTGCCTCACATCGACCCAATCATACGTCAGACGTAATAGTTGAGCGGGTGATACCTGGGGTTGAGCACCGAGTTTTGATTATAGATGGCAAAATGGTTGCCGCTTATCGCGGTCAACCAGCCCGAGTTCTTGGTGATGGCGTCCATTCCGTGAATCAACTGGTGGACATCGAGAACAAAGACCCCAGGAGAGGTCGCGGGTGGCTATTTCCACTCGATACGATCAAGATCGATAAAATTGCTTGTCTCGTTTTAGACGACCAGGGATATTCGCCAGACTCGGTTCCATTCGCTGGCATTTCCGTAGATCTCACACGCAGTGCTGACATGGCGACTGACGTAACCGACGAGGTGCACCCTGAGGTGGTTGCACGCACCGTTGAAGCTGCGCGGGTGGTTGGCCTGGATATTGCTGGAATTGATCTGGTGACCCCCGATATTCGCAGGCCGCTGGAAGAGCAGGGGGGAGCGATTGTTGAGGTTAACGCGGGGCCGGGTTTGATGTGCCACCTTCACCCAGCGGTGGGGAAACCTCGGCCTGTGGGAAAGGCGATTGCCGACATTCTGTTTAAGCATGGTGACCGAGGGCGGATTCCGATTGTTGCCGTGTATGCGCAAGTGGCGGGCAGCGGACTGGCCCAGAAGATTGCCCGTACGCTTGAATCACCTGGCTGCGGCACAGGGCTGGTTTGCGGCGACGGGGTGTTCCTGAATTCCAGAAGAATTCATGCGAACGGTTTTCCCATGAGCAAGTCACTTCAAGATCTGATCACAAGTCCGCTTCTGGATCTTGTGGTTGTGGAAGTGAACCCAGACGATGTGCTCAGCCACGGACTTGGGTTTGATGAAGCCGGATTGGTGGTGATAGATCTCGCAGATTCAGAACGGGTCCATGATCAGGCCGCCACTCTGCTTCTGGAAAGCCTTGTGCCCGAAACCGGAAGTTTGATTGTGTGGACCGATGAGGTCACGGCCAAGGACTGGGCGGAACGGGCTGGGGTGGACGTGATCTGGGTGGAACCAAAGACCCAGCGGGTGCAGCATGGTTTTGGGGCTGGCGCTGGAGCCAGGGCAGAGGCTGTTGAAGGGCCGGTGGCGGCTTTTGCGCTAAAGATTGTTCAGGTACTCAAGAACCAGGCTTGAGCCATGAGGGTGTGAAACCCGGCCATCACTCTTTTTTGGGCTTCTCTCGATACTCAATCTTGACCGATCCAATTTCCGAGTTTCCGGTGAGTGGCTCGGAAAAAGGCTTGTCGCCAATCTCAATAGGTTTTCGGATGTGCTGATAGGCCCCATGCTCTCGGGCCGAGTCAATAAGCAGGGTGTATTTTCCCTGGGGGACCAGTTTGCCGGTATCGTTCTTGCCGTCCCAGATGGCGGAATACTGGCCTGGGGGGCGGGTGGGGCGTCCCACCGTATAGATGAGATTCTTCTTCTCGGAAACCTCGTCCAGATCTCCCCGGTACCAGCGCTTGAGGTCGGGAAGCCAGCGATCAGGCCCCTGGCCACCCAATGAGACCCACAGAATCAGCGTTCTGACGGTTTTTCCTTCACTGTCTTCAAGCCAGGCCACAACGTACGGCCGGCGGTACCGCGGCTCGGCCCCTTCGGGTTTGAGAATCTCAAAACGTAACTCAAATTCAAAGTTCGTGTTCCAGAGCTCGGCCTGGTCAGCGTTGCCTGGTTCTGAAGGAACCGTGGGCGCAGATTCCGCGGCATTGGGAAGGGAAGATGCCAAAGCCTGGAGTGGCCGCGTTGGAACTTCAAACTCCAACCAGCGGGAACTGCGGATCTGCTCTCCAGTTCTGGTAATCAGCAAGCAGGCGGTTCCTGGCAGGGAATCGATTAGTTTCATGCTTTGTTCAGGGCTGAGCACGTTGCAGATTGTGGCCAACGCATCCGAACTGGCGGCGTGGGGAGCGATCACGGTTGCCGAGGCCACGGTTTCGACCGGCTGCCCTGATCGAGGATCAAGAATATGCGAATAGGTCTGGCCCTGGATCCGGAATCCCCGTTGTGAAGCCCCGCTGGTAGACAGGGCACGGTTCTGAATTTGCACCAGCAGCAGTGGCTCCGAGGATTCGGAATCCTGGAGCGGGTCCAGCACGGCAATCGAGGTAGAGAGTTCGCCGGCAACGCGAAGATCTCCACCCACATTCAGGAGCAGCCCCTGAATACCCCGGTCTGGTCGGCTGGCCAGCCGGCAGGCACGCTCAATAATCTCGCCTTTGGCGATCGCGTTCAGAGAAATGGCGCAGCCCGATGTATGGATGGCCTTGGTTCCCGGTTTCTGGAGCTGCCAGGCAGGAGCCGTCAGTTGTTGCAAGGCTGCCTGAAGGCTTGCCGCCGATGGCCGTTCGTTGGCCTGCTCCGCCTGCTTCCAGACCTCGGTCAGAGCCTGAACGCGGACATCAAAGGCCCCCTGGCTGAGCGCATTCCAGCGGTCAGATTCGACCAGCAGGGCGTAGAGTTCCGGGCTCAGTTCGGTGGGCTCTCCACGCGTGCTCAACCATTGGGCCAGCTCACTGCGGGGATCATAGGAACTGAAAATCGTCGAGAGGCGGTCGATTTCCCCAAGCACCGTGGCCTCGGCCCAGCGTGCCTCAGACTCTTGATCTGCCAGTACCTGAAGTTCAAGCGAGGTTCCCATCACGTTCTCGTGATAGAACGTGAACCGTTCCGCCCCCCGCGTTGCGGTAACCGTGAGCATCAGAACCAGTGAAAAGAGACCGGCTGCGGTTCGCAAACCTTGAGCTAAACTCGGCACGGTGATCACTCCCGAAGTATGAGCAGGCGACCCAGGCGAAACCGAGTGAGCTTATGCCCGACAGGGTTACCGCAAGGCGAGCGACCCACGCTCAACTGTCGTGGCTTCGAACCAGAACCCGTCGCGCATGGCGCAGAAGCTGTTCCACTTCTTCAAGCCCATCAACAGCCATGATATGAAAAATCAAGCGATCAATGTCCCCCTCCAGTTCGACCAAACTTCTGGAACCGCGTTGACCGTTGGCCTGGGGTTGCACACTCTGGTGATTGGTGGAGGTAGTCGCCCGCCCGTTTGCCTGGGGCCGGCTGGTTTTGGATGAAGGGGTCGCGCGTTTCTCTCGGGATTGAGCGGCCTTCTTATAACGCGCGTTCAGGCCCATCTCTCCCTTGATCTTGTAGAACAAGCTGGGGCTGATCTTGCCGCTGTTGCCGGCCGCCTGCCAGGCCTGGGCTGCATCGGTATCGCGTCCGGTGGGATTGGCCGTGAGCCACTCTTGGAGAAAAACCGACTTGTTGGTTGACGTCCCTGCCTGGGTCATCGCGAGCACTCCTTGGGAAACCAGAACAACTGTAGGCATCCGGCTTGGCCGATCTCACAAGATCGTGGGCGTTTAGCCAGACGTGTATTCAATAAAATCCGGCCCCTGCACGTATGCCGGCGAGACCGGAAATTGAGGTGGAGACTTCAACGCCGAAAGATTGGAGTTGCTCTCCATCTGGCACGGCAGGCAACCCCCGAACCACCTTGCGGAGCCGGAGAAAATGCCGTCCACCAGCTTGTACGCGCTGGCTGCATCTGGATTGGAGCGAGAGAGAATCTACTCGTGACCGTTTGCCGATCACGGGCTTGAAAGCCAGCCGTTTGGCAAACTGGGCTGCTTTGCTAGGAAATCCTCAGTCGTTCTAGCCCCTGCAGAGTTGGAGTAACCTCATACGCCACAAAGGAATACCAGACCTCCAATTTGAGTCAACCGCGTTCCCGGCTGAAACTGGCTGGAATTCCGGGATTGGAGGTTCGGTGGGGAGATGCCGTTACCCAGTTCGGCCCAGCGGTGATGGTGTGTGAGAATGGTGCCGACTCTGGCCCTGAAGTCTTTAGGCTCACAGCAGATCCGAATCGCTCACCAGCAACTGGCGGATATGTGGAGAAAACAGGCGTGGTTCCAGGAGAAAGGAATCGTGTCCTTTGTCGGAATGGACCGTGATCCAGATGGCTGGTACCTGGGACCCTTTAAGAAGCTGAACGAGTTTGGCCTGTTCCGGGACCTGAAAGGAGAGGTCGGAATCGATGCTGAAGACCAAGAATTCGTGGTTCCGGCAGCGATCGAATAGGTCGTTAAAGTCCTTGGCGCCAGATTCCGCAACCAGGTCGAACCATTGCCAGGCGTCCAGGATTCGCAGGTAGGAGTTGGCGTCGAACCGACGCACGAACTTTTCGCCTTGGTGGAGCATGTAAGACTCCACTGGATGGTTCATTTCATACCAACCATAGGGAGGTTTGCTACTCACAACCTCTTGCCGGGCTCGTTCCCGCAGGGCGTCAATTGAGATGAAGGTCTTGTGAACAATCCGTCGAGCCAGGGCCAGTCCCTGATCCGGTCGGGCGCTGTGGTAGTAATCTCCGCCCTGGAAGTGGGGATCGTGTTCGATGGCCGAGACCTGCTCGAAATTAATGATTCGCTGGTAGACGGTGGTTTCCACACCGGTGCCGATAGGTACCACAATCCGGACCCGTTCCGGGTACCGAGTTGCCGTGAGCAGACAGAGGAACCCGCCGATCGAGGCACCCACCACGGCGTGCAAGGTTTTGACGCCCAAGTGATCCAATAGGCGCATCTGGGAATCCACGATGTCGCACATGCGGAGAACCGGGAAGTGGGGTCCCCAGCGTTCTCCGGTCTCTTCACGAATCGATGCGGGGCCGGTTGAGCCATAGCAGCCGCCAAGATAATTGGCGCAAATCACGCAAAGTTCGCGGGTGTCAATCGCTTTGCCGGGCCCAATGAACCCGTCCCACCAGCCCTCGTGCATCTCTTCGGTCCAGCGGCCTTCCACTCCCGGGACCGAGAGGTTGAGCCCGGCCGCGTGCTGGCTGCCGGTCATGGCGTGGTAGAGCAGCACCACATTGGACCGATCGGCGTTCATCTCTCCATAAATTTCGTAGGCAATGGTGAATCGAGAGAGCGAGGGGCCCATCCTGAGCTGGAGCGGATGGTTCTCATCATGGAAGTGAAAGAACTGAGTCCGGGTTTCACCGTTGGGACTGACCATGGAAAAAGATCGCCAGCCGGCGCAGCCGGTCAAAGCGGACGGCGCAACCGAAGCCGTCCGGTGGGGTTCGAAAGGAAATGACACCAGGTCAGTGGTTGACGCGAGGAACGCAACGGCATCCCTCGCGTCAACGTTGCAATTCTCAGCGGGCGGCAGACGCGCTCTTGGCGGCTTTGAGAGCCTGATCGAGATCGGCGATGATGTCGTCGATATGTTCGATGCCAATGCTCAACCGGACCAACTCTGGCGCAATTCCCCCCTTGCGCTGAGATTCTTCGTCGAGCTGCGAGTGCGTGGTTGTGGCCGGGTGAATGGCAAGGCTCTTGGCATCACCCACGTTGGCCAGGTGCGAGAAGAGGTTCAGGGCATCAATGAACGAGCGGCCGGCATCGCTCCCGCCCCGAATGCCAAACACCACCATGGCGCCTCCCTTGCCACGGAGATACTTCTTATTGAGGGCGTTCATCGGGTCATTTTCCAGGCCCGGGTAACGCACCCACTCAACATCGGGGTGCTGCTTGAGGAAGCGGGCCACGGCGAGAGAATTCTCACAGTGCCGATCCATCCGCAGCGGCAGGGTCTCAATTCCCTGGAGGAAGCCCCAGGAATTGTCGGGGGCAATGCACGCACCCAGGTTGCGCAACGGAACTGTCCGCATCCGAAGGATGTAAGCCAGCGGACGCAGCGCATCGGGGAGATCGATGCCCCAGCGCAGCCCGTGGTAGCTTGCGTCTGGCGTGGTGTAAAGCGGGTGCTTGCCGGCGGCCCAGTTAAATCGGCCGCTATCCACCACCACACCGCCAATACCGGTGCCATGTCCGCCAAACCACTTGGTTAGCGAGTGGACCACGATATCGGCCCCATGGGCCAGCGGTTGGGTGAGGTAGGGTGTTGAGAAGGTGGAATCCACAATCAGCGGGATGCCGGCGTTCTTGGCAATTTGCCCCACGGCATCGAGATCGGTGATCTCAAGGGCCGGGTTAGAGACCGTCTCGCAGTATAAAGCGCGGGTCTTATCGTCGATGGCCCGGGCAAAGCTGGACGGGTCATTGGAGTCCACGAACCGGACGTTGATCCCGAGCGCAGGCAGAAGGTCGTGAAATTGGGTGTAGGTTCCACCGTAAAGGTTCCGGGCCGAAACGATGTTGTCTCCAGCCTGGGCCAGGTTGATGACCGCGTAGAAAATGGCGCTGGTGCCCGAGGCAACCGCCAGCCCGCCCATTTCCGGGCCCCCTTCCAGCAACGCCACACGCTTTTCCAGGACGTCGGTGGTTGGGTTCATCAGGCGGGTGTAGATGTTCCCCAGCTCACGCAGGGCGAAAAGGTTCGCCGCGTGTTCCGCGTTCTTGAACACAAAAGAGCTGGTGCGGTAGATCGGCACTGCGCGTGAAAGCGTGGTGGGATCAGGCTGGGTGCCGCCGTGCAGGCAGAGCGTTTCGAGCTTCATCGGGATTACCGTTCGTGATTGAACCCAGGCTTCTACCCGGGATCTTGGAAATCGGGACCTTCGGAAACAGTGTGAACCGGCGTGCCGGACCGTGAATGATGGATCGCGTCAGTCAACAGCCGATCATCCCTTGACCCATGGTTCCAGGCCTGGACCTGGGTGAATCGAGGTATTACAGGCCGTAGGTTCTACGAAAACCCCGAAGGGATGGAAATGAGGTCGGCATGGCGTCTTAACGATGCCAACGGGGCTGGTGCAGACGTTCTGTCCGCCAAAGCAGATCGCCCCAGCGTTCTAATCTATTTCAGCCGATCTGCCCCGGGAGTTCAATCACCTAGATAGAGTCACGCGATCGGCCGCCGAACTGGGCGGCGATCACCCCTGAGCGAAGCCTACAACATTTCTCGGTTCCTGGATGGCTCGTCGGTTCCTTCGGAATTTTGAAACGCTGGTGGGGAGCTTTCCTCGGGAACCATAAAGCTTTTCAAAAACAAACTCCAGGAAAATTTGCCACGCTGGCGCACGATCTGCATGAGAAAACGCTGCACTTTGCGATTCGGCCTGAACGCACAGCCTGACATGGGATCTGCACTGATGAGAGTTTTGCTGAACTCAACCGAACGAGCCCAGCTTCAGCGGATGGTTCAAACTCCCAGGAATTCCAAGCAACTTTGCAGGGCCGAAGCTCTGCTGGCGCTCGATCGGGGCGAAACTCCGGTGAAAGTGGTGGAGATGTGTGGAATCCATCCGGAACGGCTGGAATCTTGGATTAAAGGGTTCCAGCGAATGCGACTTGCCTTTGTCGCCGAGCCACCGTCCAATCCGGCGCGGTTGAACTTGAGGCCCACAATCTTGAGCCCTGCGCACACAATCTCTAGTTAACCGCGTCTTGCCCAGGCTTTCAGGCCCCATTCCTGGTTTGCTGAGGGTGGGGCCTGACCGGCGGGAGCCGTGATATTTCACGGCTTCCCGGTTAATCCCGAAAATTGGCATGGTTCTGAATCAAAGCATGGATCACTTGCAAGACCGCGGGAAGAGCACACTCCACTTCGGGCGAGAGGCCTTCTCCAAGGTCCAAGTTGGCCGCACGGATGGTCAGGGCCAGGGCCTTGGGATTGGCTTTATAAAGCCATCTGGCCAGCGCCATGAGGTTGGCGGGGGTTGCGGTGTGGGGGCAGGTCCAAAACTCGGGGCTGGGGTTCACCGGCTCTAGCAAGACACGGGTGGGGTCTGCCTCTGGGCCAACCGCCTGGCCCTGGCCCGGCGAAATCCGAGCATCAATGAAGAGAACCAAGGATGCGCCGGCAATTTCGGCCGCGAGTTCGGGGGTCAACTGATGTACGCTGCGGCTTTCCACGTCTGGCAGTTTGAGCGCAGCGGCTTGCTCCGCCAGCCGATAACCGACGCCATCATCTTGCCTGAGAGTATTTCCGATCCCAAGGATCAGGATTCTGGGCCGGAGGTTGGGCATACAAGCGGGCGGTTTATCGCTGGATTTCGTGGAGAATTTCTCCGTTGGCGGCAACACACTGAATGATCAGGGGCATCTGGCCCAGGGCGTGGGTTGAGCAGCTCAGGCAGGGATCATAGGCCCGGATACCTGCCTCCAGGCGGTTGAGTGCCCCTTCCGGAATGTTGCGAGGGTCCTTGATGAACTGGCGAGCGATCTGGAGCATCGTCCGGTTCATCGCCAGATTGTTCTGGCCCGTGGCAATGATCAGGTTCACCCAGGTGAGCAGACCCTGCTCATCCACCTTGTAATGGTGGAACAGGGTTCCCCGGGGAGCCTCGCTAACCCCGACCCCTTCCAGGCTGTTCACCCCCGCCTCAGCGCGGATGAGGTGGCTATCAAGTACGGGGTCGTCGATGATCTGTTCGATGGTTTCGATGCCGCAAAGGATCTCGATCAGGCGGGCATAGTGGTAGAGAAACGCGGTGTGCGCGGTGCGCTGGAACCGTTCTCGGTACTCCGCCAGCTCCTGATTGGCTGCCGGGGTTGGCATGTGCGAGCAGACGTTGAGGCGAGCGAGCGGTCCCACGCGGTAGAGCCCTGCTTCGAAGCCCAGCGGCTTGTAGTAGGGAGACTTGAGGTAGCTGTCATGCTCGACCGACTCGCCGATGTACGTGCGGTAGTCTTTGGGTTCAATTCTCTCGGCCAGGGTCTGGCCGTTTGAATCCACGAACTTGAGATGCCCGCCGTAATGCTCCCAGCCGCCGTCGTCGCCAACCAGGCTCATGAAGAGCGAGGGAAAGTTGCCGAACGAATCCAATTCGAGCTTGTGGCGATCAAGCAGCCCCTTGAAACGGCTCAGGCCTTCCAGGGTTGTGGCCTTGGCTTCAGGCAGCCAGGCTCGGATGCGTTCTCGGCCGCTGTTGCTCAGCCCTTCGCGAACGCCGCCAGGAACGGCCCAGGAGGGGTGGATCTTGCGACCGCCGAGGATTTCGATCACTTCCTGGCCAAACTGGCGCAGGCGGATTCCCTTTCGGGCCAGGTCAGGATCTTGGGCCATCAGGCCAAAGACGTTCCGCTGGCTGGGCTCGGAATCAAACCCCAGAAACAGGTCAGGCCCGCTGAGGTGGAAGAAGGAGAGGGCGTGGGACTGGATGATCTGGCCCAGGTTCATCATTCTGCGGAGTTGTTCGGCGGCCGGCGGAATGGCCACGGCCATGATGGCGTCGCCGGTTTTGGCCGAAGCCAGCAGGTGGCTGACCGGGCAAATTCCGCAGACGCGGCCGGTCATGGCGGGCATTTCCCAGAATGGGCGGCCTTCACAGAATTTTTCGAAGCCGCGGAACTCCACCACGTGGAAACGGGCGTCCGAGACCGCGCCGTTGTCATCGAGATGAACGGTGATCTTGGCGTGCCCCTCGATCCGCGTCACGGGGTCGATCAGGATGCGTTGCGCCATTATCAGGGAACTCCAGGACCAGGGATAAGCGTGTTCGGGTGCGAGTTGGAACAACGGCGGCTGCGGAGGCTTGCCCCCGGCTGAGGATGGGCCGGCCTTGGAGCCTTAGGGATCAGCCAAACTGGAGATCACGGCCTTCGAGCTGTGCGGTGCCGTGCTCCAGAATTTGCACAAGCACTTCCTTGATCCGTGACGCAGGTGGGGGGCAACCTGGAATGTAGACCTCGACGGGAACCACGGCATGAATAGGAAGGACCTTGTCTAGCAAGACCGGCACAATCCCCGGCTCATCGGGAATCCTGGGATTCCGATCGTCGTGGTTCATGTACGAGCGTTCCAGCACCTGGTGAACGCTGGCGGGCAAGATGTTGCGAATGGCCGAGACATTGCCGGTGACCGCGCAATCGCCAAACGAAATGAGCACCTTGGTGCGCTGACGAACCCGGTGGATCATCTCCAGGTTTTCGTGATTGCACACGGCCCCTTCGACGAGGCAAACATCGACCCCTTCGGGATAGTGCTTCACGTCGGTGCCCACGGGAGAGAACACGACATCGGCGGCCGCCGCAAGGTCGAACAGGAACTCATCGAGATCCAGGAACGACATGTGGCAGCCTGAACAGCCTCCCAGCCAGACCGTGGCGAACTTCAATCTTGGCAATGCAGGTGCTCCCGAGATTTGACCAGGAAACCGATCTCAGCTGGATGTTTGCGAGATTCCGCCACCGTCATGCCTTTGATGAAGATGGCCGCGGTGGGACACGCCTGAACGCACTTGCCGCACGAGGTGCAGGTTTCTGAGTTGCCCCAGGGTTGGCCGTGGTCGGTCACCACGCGAGTCTCTTTGCCCCATCCGGCAACGTCCCAGGTATGGGCCCCTTCCACTTCGTCGCAGGCCCGCACGCAGCGGGTGCAGAGGACGCACCGGTTGTGATCAATGCCGTAGAGGTGATGGCTGAGGTCAATCTTGCAATCGGGGTGGTCATAATCAAATCGAACGTGATCCATGCCAACTTCAATCGCCAGGTCTTGCAGTTCGCAATGCCCGCAGGCCACGCACACCGCGCACACATGATTGCGCTCTGCGAACAGCAGTTCCACCACTTTACGGCGTTCTTCACGGACCCGCTTCGAGTTGGTCTCAATCACAAGATGATCGCTGACCCGGGTTGTGCAGGCCGGTAGCAGCCGGCTTGAGCCGGTTTGCTCAACCATGCAAACGCGGCAGGATCCGGGGTCGCTCAGGCCTTCCAGGTGGCACAGCGTTGGGATCGGAAACCCAGCCTCGCGTGCGGCCTGCAGCAGGGTTTGGCCTTCCTGAGCCTGGACCACCTGGCCATTGATCGTCAGTGTTTTATCAGCCATGAACGAACCTCGGGTCGTCGCGGGTCGGTGTCTGTTCCTGGGCCACGCCTGTGCCAGTCCGGGTTCGGCAAGCTTGGTTCTCAAGCCGCAGAACCATATTTCGGATGTGGACAGTTTGGTGGTGCCGCGGCTGGCTTCGATTTCACGAGCATAGTCGGTACCAAGCCACACGGAAAATAGAATCTCGACTTCAGCAACGGTTCACGCCGGCCAGGGGCCAGCTGCGTTTGACTGGATTGATGTTGCGTTTTTGGGGCCAGGGCCCACAAAAAAGCAGCGGATCCCGCACGCATCTCCAACCTGAAGCGCGCGTGGGGGATTCGTCATTCCGGCATGTTTCCAGAGGTGTTTCCTGCGGAACGCTCCAAAACGCTCAACTTCAAAACGGCAGGGGTTGGCGTGTTGACGGGTCTTGGTCGTAGCAACCGGTTGTCAGGCCGAACAGGATCACGCCGGTGGCCACGGAAACATTCAGGCTTTCCGCATCCGGGCGCATGGGGATGGTGAGCTTTCTTGGGCAGCGATTGACCCAGTCTTCGGTCAGGCCGCTGGACTCGTTTCCCAGCAGCAGTGCCATTCGGTTGGCTCTGCGGAACTGGCCGAGTTTTTCGACGGCGGGATCTGTGACGGTGGCCACCAGTTCCACGTTCAGCTCATTCTGGAGCTGGATCAGCGATTGCTCAAGATTAGCCACCCTGCAAACTGGCAGGCGGAGCACGGTACCCATCGAAACCCGCAATACTCGTCTGGCGAGAGGGTCTGGGCAGTCTGGGCCGGCAAGTACGGCGTCGACTCCGAAGACGTCGGAGATCCGGACGATGGCCCCCAGATTTTCTGGGTTCTGGACGGCCGGGCAGACCACAAAGGTGAGCCGATCCGAGCGCTTGAGGGCCAGTTGGGCGAGTTCCAGCGGGCTGGGCCAGGCCCGTTCTTTCCCACAGGCGAGCACCCCCTGGTGAAAGTTGTAGCCCACCAGTGCGCTGATCCGTTCCTGGGTTACGACGTAGAGCGGCACATCTGGATCAAGTTTGGGGGCGATTTCGGCAACCTTCCGCTCGGTTGTGAGAACCGAATGTACCGGGTAGAGCGCGCTGTTCAGGAGCTGGTCGAGCAGCTTTTCGCCTTCGAGTACGAACAGGCCGGAATACCTGGTGGCGTTGGTTGCCTTGAGGTTGCAGTAGATTTCCAGCCTGGGGTCGGCCAGGTCATCAATTCGGATCTGGGGCATCGGGTCGGTTTTGAACTCTGGACAGGCGGCTTCCGAGGGTTAATCCAGGGATTGATCTTATCAGAGAACCGGGGGCTCTGGTCACGCGGGCCGGGACGGGTGATAATCTCGGGCTTGATTCCAACACTGGTGACGTGACTCAACCTTTTGCTGAAGTGATCGGCCGATGGGGTTCCGATGCTGAACGATGCAGGTGTGGGAGAAGCGACTTCGGCGGGCGGCTCGTGGGGCCGGCTCAGGCGCTGGCAAGCGGTGACCATGTTGCTGCTGACGCTGGGGTATGCCGGCTATTACCTGTGCCGTTCCAATCTGTCGGTGGCAATGCCGTCATTACGTGATGAGCTTGCGCAAAGTACGGGCCAGACTCCGGAAGCGGCGTCAGTTCAAATTGGTGGGTTTATCTCGCTGGGCACCATCGCGTATGCCTTTGGCAAGTTTCTGGGCGGTGGCCTGGGCGACCTGCTGGGCGGGCGGCTCAACTTCTTGTTCGGGATGGGAGGGGCGATCGGTTTCACCTGCCTATTTGCCTCGGGGACCGGGGTTCCGGTCTGGAGCGCGGCCTGGATTGGGAACCGGTTGGTGCAATCGTTCGGCTGGCCGGGCATTGTTCGGCTGTCTTCCCGGTGGTTCTCTTACTCCACGTATGGCGGTGTGATGGCGATTGTGAGTTTGAGCTTTTTGTTTGGCGATGCGATTGCAAAGCTCTTCATGGGCCGGGTGCTTCAGGCCGGTCTGACCTGGCGAGAAATGTATTACCTGGATGCCGTGGTGCTGGGCGTGATCCTGATTGTGAATCTGATCTGGCTGCGGGAATCACCAAAATCTCGGGGGTTGGTAGAACCGAAAGCGCGCTCCAACAGCCTGTTTGAAGACGTATCTGCATCGGCCGCCAAGCCCTCGCTGGCCAGTTTGATTTTGCCGCTGCTCAAAAGCCCTGCGCTGGGCGTGGTCTGTGTGCTCTCTGTGGGCATGACCTTCTTGCGTGAGGTTTTTAGCAACTGGAGCAGCATCTACTTTGTGGATGTTCTGAGCATGACCAAGGCTGAGGCCGCCGAGGCAAGCGCGCTGTTTCCGCTGTTTGGAGGGGTTTCGGTGTTGCTGTCGGGTTTCCTGAGCGATCGGCTGGGTCGGGGTGGTCGGGCGCTGTTGATCATGCTGGGGTTGATTGCATCGGGGGTGGTTCTCTGGCTGCTCAGTGTGATTCCAGTTTCCATGGGTCGTTCGTTGCCGGTGGCGCTCATCTCGTCGCTCGCGTTTGTGCTTATCGGCCCGTATGCCTTTCTGGGTGGTGCGATTGCCATGGATCTGGGCGGCAAGCAGGGAAGCGCCAGGGTGGCCGGAGTCATTGACGGACTTGGTTACCTGATTGGAGGCGTTGTCGCGGGCCAGGGGGTGGCTATCTTGCAGTCTCGGTTTGGCTGGTCGGGAGTCTTTCAGACGATGTCGGTGGTGGCCGCGGTTTCAGTGGTGATGGCTTTCCTGTACTGGAACGGGCAGCGAGAAGGTGGCGTGAAGTTCAAACTTCCTCAAACAAAGGCCGCTTCATGAGTTCGGATCCAACCGATCGGTTCCTGAACCTGATGGCCACTGGCGGTGCCCAGACCTATCACGGCGAGCCGGTTTCCCAGCTTGAACATGCTCTGCAGGCGGCAGCTCTGGCGGTGCAGGCGCGGGCCGATGATGCGCTTGTGGTTGCCGCACTGCTGCACGACGTTGGGCACCTGACCCACGCTCATGGCGAGGATGCGGCTGAGAACGGGCTGGATACGGTTCATGAAGCACTGGGGGCAGACTTCTTGACGACGTTCTTTGGGCCCGAGGTTGTGGAGCCGGTACGACTGCACGTGGCGGCCAATAGATAAGGCTTTTCTCATCGCGTAGCGAAGCGGAGCCGAAGAGAAAAGCCACTTGGACGAAGCGCTGCGACACGGGTTGGCGGGAGCAGCGGCCTCAATTGGCGTGATTCAGGCCAGTAAGAGCATTCGATCGAGGGT
>CAIYJE010000053.1 GCA_903926465.1 uncultured Planctomycetales bacterium | reverse complement strand
TGGTGTTCTTGGCCCATTGGCGTCTTGCTGAGCGGGTCGCTCACTTCCGTTCGCGGCTCTGACGGAGCAGAGCACGCCTCGGCGACAGTACAGAACCTGGTGTTCTTGGCCCATTGGCGTCTTGCTGAGCGGGTCGCTCACTTCCGTTCGCGGCTCTGACGGAGCAGAGCACGCCTCGGCGAGAGCACAGAACCTGGTGTTCTTGGCCCATTGGCGTCTTGCTGAGCGGGTCGCTCACTTCCGTTCGCGGCTCTGATCGGAATACACATGCCCACGCTATCCCCAAAGATCTGGGGCATTGACAGGCCACAGGCTCAGCCGCCCGCAACTTCAAAAGCCAAGGTCCTTGACTGGCCCTTGAACCCCCACTTCAGTCATAATCGGTTGTCCTTGGAGAATAAAAAGTTAGCACCGGCACCACGGCGGCTGACTCTGGCTCATTCCTGGAGGAGCAACTGCACATGAAGCGACGAAGAGCAGGGGGCTGGGCGGCCACCGCCACGGCCATGACCACAGGCGTATGGGTGGCGATTTCGGCCACCGCCATTTCCCTGGCCCAAGAGTCCAAGCCGGTCCGGTCGGGGATTGACAAGTCCACCTTCGACACCACCGTCAGGCCGCAAGACGACTTCTTCCGCCACGTCAACGGCGGCTGGCTCAAGACCTCGCAAATTCCCTCCGACCGACCCGCCGACGGTGGCTTTTACAAGCTCCGCGACGAGGCTGAGGCCAACCTCAAAACCCTGATTGAAGACGCCGCCAGCGGCAACAGCCCGGCCGGCTCCGAAGCTCGCAAAATTGGCGACCTGTACAAAAGCTTTCTGAACGAAGCACGGGCCGAGGAACTGGGCCTCAAACCAATCGCCGGCTTCTGGCCCCAAATTGAGGCTGTGAAAGATGGCAAGGAACTGGCAGCGCTGCTGGGCCAGTTCGCCCGCCTGGGAATTGCCGGCCCGTTTTCCACCTTCGTGAGCCAGGATGAAAAACAGGCCGACCGCACCATTGTTTACCTGAACCAGGGCGGCATTGGCCTGCCAGACGAAGCGTACTACCGAGACCCCAAGTACGCCGCCATTCGCGAAGCCTACGTGGCCCACATCGCCAAGCAGTTTGAGCTGGCCGGAATCGCGCAACCTGTCGAGAGCGCCAAGAAGGTGATGGCGCTGGAGACCAGGCTGGCCGCCAGCCACCTGGACCGGGTGGCCAACCGAGACCGCGACAAGACCTATAACAAGATGACCTGGGCCGAACTCAAGGCCCTGACCCCCAGCTTTGACTGGGCCACCTACTTCCAGGCCCTCAAGGCCCCTGCGCTCTCAGAGGTGGTGGTCAGCCAGCCGGCCTACTTCGAGGCCCTGACCAAGGCCCTGACCGAGGTGCCGCTGGCCGACTGGAAGCTGTGGCTCGATTGGAAGGTGCTGCGTACCAGCGCACCGTACCTGAACAAGGCCATGGCCGACGAAAACTTCAACTTCTACAGCAAGACCCTGAACGGCGTGCCCGAACAACGGCCGCGCTGGAAGCGCGCGGTCGATTTGGTGGAAGGGGGCGTGGGCGAGGCGCTGGGGCAACTGTATGTGGCCAAGCATTTCCCGCCCGAGGCCAAGGTCCGGATGCAGGAACTGGTCAAGAACCTGACCGAAGCCTATCGAGAGAGCATCAACGGCCTGGCCTGGATGAGCGAAGACACGCGCAAAAAGGCCATTGATAAGCTCAACAAGTTCACCCCCAAAATTGGCTACCCAGACCAGTGGCGCGATTATTCAGGGCTGGAGATCAAGGCCGACGACCTGCTGGGGAACGTGTTCCGCTCCAACGCGTTTGATCGAGACTATAACCTGGCCAAGCTGGGCAAGCCGGTCGATCGGCTGGAGTGGGGCATGACCCCGCAAACCGTGAACGCCTATTACAATCCCACCATGAACGAGATTGTGTTCCCGGCCGCCATTCTGCAGCCCCCGTTCTTTGACGCCCAGGCCGACGACGCCGCCAATTACGGCGGCATTGGCGCGGTGATTGGCCATGAAATTGGCCACGGGTTCGACGATCAGGGGTCCAAGAGCGACGGCGACGGCAACCTGGTCAACTGGTGGACCGAGGCCGACCGCGGCGAGTTCGAAAAGCGAACCGGCAAGCTGATTGCCCAGTATAGCGCGTTTGAACCGGTCCAGTTGCCCGGCGAGAAGGTGAGCGGCGAACTGACCATTGGCGAGAACATCGGCGACCTGGGCGGCCTGACCATCGCCTTCAAGGCGTACCTCCGCAGCCTGGGCGGCAAGCCCGCACCCGTGCTCGACGGCCTCACCGGCCCGCAACGGTTCTTCGTGGGCTTCGGCCAGATCTGGCGCGTGAAGTTCCGAGACGCGGCGCTCCGCCAGCGGCTGGCCACCGACCCTCACTCGCCCGGCGAGTTCCGCTGCAACGGACCGCTGAGTAACTTCCCCGCGTTCTATGAGAACTTTGACGTCAAGCCCGGCGACAAGCTCTACCTGGAACCCGAAAATCGTGTGAGT
Organism: uncultured Planctomycetales bacterium; assembly: GCA_903926465.1. Lineage (GTDB taxonomy): Bacteria > Planctomycetota > Planctomycetia > Isosphaerales > Isosphaeraceae > CAIYJE01. The sequence continues at coordinate 13,716 of CAIYJE010000053.1, read as the reverse complement.
ATTTGGTAAGAGGCAATTTCAAAACCTGGGACAGGCACCTCGCAGACTCGGAGCCAGTCCCGGTTTTGCGATTCTGATGGACGGTATGGGCCAGGCTAGCTAAGGCAGTCTGGCTTCATCCGTGGTCCATACCGTCCTTGCCGTTCCTTCCGATTCCCCTCCGAGCAAAAACTAGCGCCGGCGCAGAATTTCCAGGTCGGGCATGGCCCGCTTCAGGTCTTTGATTGCGGCGTCGCTGACAGCCGTGCCAGAAAGGTCGAGCTCGGTCAGCCTGGGAAGTCTTTTGATATGCACCAGGCCGGCATCGGTCACCTTGGTGTTCGCCAGGTTCAGGCTTCGCAGTTGCTCCATCGGCCTCAGGCTTCTCAAGGCCGAGTCTGTGACGCCGGTCTTGTGAAGGTCCAGGGTTTGCACGTTGATCAGGTCAAGCAAAAACACCAGCCCGCTCCCGGTGATCGCCGTCTCGCCCAGGGAAAGGTTGACCAGTTCCACCATTTCGTTCAGCGGCTTCAGGCCCGCATCACTGATGCGGGTTTTGGAAAGGTCCAGGGTGACAAGTTTCAGGTCATTCTCTGGGAGCTTCGCCATCTTTCCCAGGTCTACCAATCCCAGATCGCTGATCTTGGTCCCACTCAGGTCCAGCTCTGTCAGGGTCTTGATCTCTAGCAATTGCTTGAGCCCGGTATCTGAGATATCAACGGAAGCCAGTCGCAAGCTCTTCAGGTTGGGTGCCGACTTCAGCCATCTCAGGCCGGCGTCGTTCATTTTCGTGCGTGAGAGGTCGAGCTGTTTGAGTGTCTTCATCCCTTTGAGCTGGACGAGGCCAGAGCCATCCACGGCCGTGCCGGCCAGATTGAGCTTCTCAAGCGTAGAGAGCCCACGCAATGCGGTCAGGCCTTCGTCGGTAATGCCGGGCGGCTGACCGGGCAGCTTGCTCAGATCCAGGCTCTTGAGGCTTCTCAAGGTTCTGAGCCCAAGCATGCCGGCATCGGTCAACTGGGTGCCTGAAAGCCCAAGCAGTTCCAGGTTCGTAATTTGCTGAAACGCGGCCATTCCCGAGTCGGTGACCCGGGTGCGATCCAGCCAAATGGCCAGCAGGCCATCAAACATGGGCAGTGAGCGCAAGCAGTTGTCGGTCACGACCGTTCCCGACAGGTTCAGGGCCCGGAGGCGGCCCAGGCCCGAGAGTTCGCTCAGGCTCTCGTCATCCACCAGGGTCCCATCCAAAATCAAGGTGCGCAGCCGCATCAGGCCCCGCAGATGTACCAGGCTGGTGTCATCGATAAGCATACCCGTGAGATCCAGTTCCTTGATTTGTGCCAGATCGGCCGGCTTGGCAACGGCACCAAGGTCCACGTTCAGAGCCTTCAGAAAATCGAGATCATCCTGGGTGGGCTGAGGGATCTCCTGTTTTTCTCCAGGCTCCGGCTTGAGTTCGGGCAGGGCCACCGCACGATCATCTCTTCTGAGCCAAAGCCGAACCCGCCCGCGCCGGGAGTAAAGCACCGCCAGGGCTTGCCGGGTGTCGGGCAGGAAGCCAGGCAACCGAGACGCGGCCGGAAACTCCAGCTCCAGGCGGTCTTTGACAATCCGCTTCTGAAGCGGCTCCGTGACATCTTTCCACTCACCGCCGTCACCCAACCGGCCCGCCAGCACGGCAAGAGGCGCGTTGGGCACCGCCACCAGACCGGCGGAATCGGGATGGGTCGGGGGCAGCGAGACCGGCTCACCATCCCTGGTTACCGAAAGGCCAACCTTGCCATCCATCGCGTAGGCAATGACCACCGCCTGCGCTTTGCCTCGGGCCGGATCTGGCAGGCTGGCCGGTAACCCCACCAGCTTCCCGTCCTTGACATGCTCCTGGACCGTCTTGGTGATATCCAACCAGCGTTCCTGGGTCCCAATTCGGGCCGCGAAAATGAACAAGCCCTGCTCAGGCGGCCGGTCCGGCTTCGCCTTACTCTCAGCGTTTGCCGCGGCCGGCTTGGTGGCCCCCTTCTTGAGACCGGTCGACTGAGCAGCCACCTGGCCCACCCAAAAACCGGGCGAACCCAGTAGCCCCACCAGCGCGGAAGCCAGAAAAACCGCTCGTACTCGCGTGCCATGCCTGCCCATTGGACACCGTCCTTCGCCCTGAATCTGGTCCGCTCAGTCTGGTCCAAGCACAACCGTCAGCATCGAACAGTTGACTAGCATCCATGATATCGGATCACGGCAATCCCTTGAAACGCATTAGCCAGAGAAACTTGCCCGATATCCCTTCTCTCAGGATCAGAATGGACGGTATGGACGGTATGGACCCGATGAAAAGACACACCACAGCACACCACACCACACCACACCACAGCACACCACAGCAGGCTTGATCCGTGTCCCTTCCGTCCATGCCGTCCATTTCTATTCTGATCCGTCGTTTCTCAACAAAAGAGGCCGCTTTGCGGGGCCATCTAGACGGGCGTTGCCGGTGCCGAGACTTGGCCAGGAAACTCTACCAACCACTCCAAAGCTTCTAGAGTTCGCCAGAGTGGACCGATCGACCGTGGTCTAGCTCCCACAAAACTTACAAAAACGCTTCGGGAACCACGCCAGAAACCACACGACGCGCCTTGAACGTGCAGCAATGAAACAAGCCAGGCCCGCGTGTTGTGTTTTTGCACGGTTGTGGAGTTTCTTGTGCAGTTTCCCATACAACCCTCATCTGTGATCTATCTTGAGACTCCAACGCCCGCTTATTGTTGGGCCTGCGAGGGATGATCTCCATCTCTCTGCGTCACTCTGCATGGACTTTCGGTCTGGTTCCGATCGGTTCGATGTGGAGTGAGTTTGTGGGCGTCGTGCACAAGCCCGCACCCTTGTAGAGGAATTTTGTAAAAATGATCAAGTCCATGCTCCGCTTCTCGTTCGTGGCCGCGCTGATGCTGGCCGCCGGCGTTGCCAATGCTGATTCCACCGGTAGCCAGGGTTTTGCTGACCTGGGCACCCCCGCAGCCGTTGGTGGTAACATCAACACCGCGACCCAGTTCACCGTTGGTAGCCTCATCACCAACAGTTCGTCCACCGGCGTGTTCGCTGGTATCCCCACCCAGAGCTTCGGCTCTGTCAGCTTTGACACCACCGTGGGCTCCAGCCTCAGCTTCGGCAACTCGACCTTCGGTAACTTTGCCTCGACCAGCATCACCGAAATTTCCAACAGCGCTGGCCAGGTCTCCTTCTATGTTCTGGGGAACTTCACCGGTGGCAGCTACACCGGCACCCTGAGCCCCAACCCAGCTCCTGCGAGCTTCACGGTCAGCTTCACCCAGACCCCAGCCGGCACCGGAGCCATCTCCGACTCCTCCACCCTGTCCATCCCTCCCGTTCCTTCGGGCGTTCCTGAGCCCAGCTCAATCGTCCTCGTCGGCCTGGGCCTCGCCTCGGTGGGCGTTGTCGCTCGCCGCAAGAAGGCCGTTGTTGCCTGAATGAATGCCTCCGGGCATGAATTCGGTCTAACAGACTGAAAACAGAACGGGCCGGCCAATGAGTTATCATCGGCCGGCCCGTTCGCTTGCGCGCGGTGGATTAGAAGAAATGGACGGTATGGACCCAGATGAAGCCTGACGCGCCTGGCCTGGGCTGGGTGGCCTGATTTGGCCAGCAGCATTGGCCATCGGGCGCAGTACCTGCCAGTTGCACCACCGCCACTGGTCTTTAAAAAAAGCTTCAGAGCCCTGGGTTTCTCCATCTCCAAAGCCACGCTTTGGTGGCAATTACAATACGGCCGCCGGTCCACCTTGTGGCGTTTTTGCAACACAGCCCACCTAAACCCCCCAAATGTTTCAATCTTTCCACCCCTGGCGACTAGATTTTCCATCGTTCGTCGCATTATCGTTAATCCCAACGAGCGATGGAGACATCACTCGATACTCCACATGGAGTGCCGGTTTGGTATCGGCGTTCTTCATGCAGAGTTCTGCAGGGGGGGGGGCTGTTGTGCACATGCCCACTCAATTTTTTGGAGTTTTGGAACAATGATGAACCATCTTCGCGCTTCGTTTGTGGCCGCACTGGTTGTGGCCGCTGGTTTCTCGGCCGCCAAGGCCGACTCGGTTGGTAGCCAGGGCTTTGCGGACCTCGGCAGCCCTGTGGCTGTTGGTGGCAACATCAACACCGCGACCCAGTTCACCGTTGGTAGCCTCATCACCAACAGCGCTTCCACCGGCGTATTCTCTGGTATCCCCACCCAGAGCTTCGGCTCTGTCAGCTTTGACACCACCGTGGGCTCCAGCCTCAGCTTCGGCAACTCGACCTTCGGTAGCTTCCAGTCCACCAGCATCACTCAGATCTCCAACAGCGCCGGCCAGGTCTCCTTCTACATCCTGGGCAGCTTCAGCGGCGGCAGCTACACCGGTACCCTTACCCCCACCGACCCAGCTCCTGCCAGCTTCACCATCAGCTTCACCCAGACCCCAGCCGGCAGCGGAGCCATTTCCGACTCCGCCACCCTGTCTATCCCCCCAGCTCCTTCGGGCGTACCTGAGCCTAGCTCAATCGTGCTCGTGGGCCTGGGCCTGGCCTCGGTGGGTGCCGTCGCTCGCCGCAAGAAGGCCGTGGTTGCCTGAATTCACGCCCCACGCGTGATTTCCGTCTGACAACCTGAGCTGAAACCGAACGGGCCGGCTGATGAGTTTTCATCGGTCGGCCCGTTTGCATGCGCGCCTGCTCCTCAAAAAAGCCTACGTTTTCAACCAGGCTCATGCAGACCGAAAACCGCGTATTTCCACGCTTGAGCGATGGAAGTCCACAAAGTCCACCGGCTCAGTTGGCCTGGTCCATCGAATTCCGGGCTGCGCCGGGGTTTCTGACGGCCAGCGGCCGGCTTCGCTGGCAATCGTGACTTAAACCACATTAGGGTGAATTCGCAAGGACCGGCATTGGTGCCGTTCTTGAATGTCTCCAGGCGGCGCCGGGCAAAACACCGGCGCTTGGTGCGAGTGGATTTTGGTTTCTTTCTGCTGTGGAGTGGCCTTCCGCGGCTCCACACACCTTTCAAGGGAGTATGTGAACATGATGCGTAAAGGAACGGTTTCAGTTGTCGCGGCGCTGGTTTTGGCCGCTGGTTTCTCCGCCGCCAAGGCCGACTCGGTTGGCACCCTGGGATTTGCCGATATCGGCTCACCCTCGGTGAGCCCTGGAACCGACATCAATGCCGCGACCATTTTCAACATTGGCAACCTGAACTCCACAGGGTCTAACAGCGGGGTGTTTGCCGGCATCCCGTCCCAGGGCTTTGGGGCGGTCAGTTTTGACACCACCAACCCCACCAGCCTCAGCTTCGGCAATGCGGTGTTCGGCTCGTTCGTCTCGACCAGCATCACCCAAACTTCCAACAGTGCCGGCCAGGTTTCCTACTTTATCCTGGGAGATCTGACGGGCGGCACCTACACCGGCACCCTCACCCCCAACCCGGCCCCGGCCAGCTTCACCATTAGCTTCACCCAGACTCCGGCCGGCACCGGTGCTATTTCGGACTCGGCCACCCTGGCCGTGCCCGCCAACACCGTACCCGAGCCTAGTGCCGTGATGCTCGTGGGCTTGGGTGTGGTCTCGATGGGTATCGTCGCCCGTCGCAAACGGGTAACCCTGGCTGTCTAAGTCAGGAAGCTTACGAACCAGGCGCGGAACCGAACCCAGTGAACCAGACTCTGGGCTTGGTTTAGAGCGAAGAACCAGACACGCCGCCGGACCGGGGAGACGATTCCCTGGCCCGGCGGCTTGCGTGTTTTCATGGCGAATGGGAGCGGTTGTAAGCTGCGGGAGTGAACCGCCCGGAACTCTTCCGTACCAAGCTCATCGGGCCAGGCAACAGCCCAGCCAGAACTTGTTACCTAACCGCCAAAGTCGAGCTAGGTTCCAATTGCTGGGTCTGGAACGGCAGGTCTGTCTCGACCCTTTCCAGTCAGGCCGCCGATCCAGCACTGGTTCTTTTGGGGTGGGTGCGGTTCAGGCGGCGTGTGGTCTGGTTCTACACGCTGCTACATTTTCTGGGAGTTCGTGGATCATGAAGCGTTTTGGCATGGTTTCGATGGTGGCGGCACTGGTTCTCTCTGCTGGTTTTTCGGCCGTGCGGGCCGATTCGTTCGGCACGTTGGGCTTTGCCGACATTGGGGCTCCTACGGCCGATGGCAGCCCAAGCGGCGATATCAATACGGCCACCCAGTTCACCATTGGAAATCTGGTGACCACGGCCGCCTACACGGGTGTGTTCAGCGGGTTGGACGCCCAGATTCTTGGCGCGGTGAGCTTTGACACCACCGTGGGAACCAGCCTGAATTTTGCGACCGACGCATTTGGTTCTTTCTCTTCAACCTCGATCACGCAGATTGCCAACACGGCCGGCTCGGTGACCTTTTATGTGCTGGGGAACCTGATCGGTGGCACGTACACGGGCGACCTGACCCCGAACCCTGCCCCCGCCAGCTTCACCATTGCCTTCACCCAGACCCTGGCCAACACCGGCGGGATCTCAGATTCGGCCACGCTGGCCATTCCGGCCGGCGTTGTGCCAGAGCCTAGCTCGATCACCATGGTTGGCATGGGACTGGCCGCGCTCGGTGTGGTGGGGGCTCGCCGCAAACGGATGCTGGCCAAGGCCTGATTTACAGTGATAGCACTGGATCTCCAGAAACTGATCTGATATCCGCGAAGCACCCCGGTTGATCCCACGATCGACCGGGGTGCTTCGCTTTATCAGGTTCACGCGTTGTTGGCGCTGGGTAGAACAGGGGCAGGGATGACAATTGCACCGGAGCTCCGCAATGACCGGAAACGCTCGTGCACCGGGTGATTTGCATGTGCTGGAATAAGCGGCCCGGTCGCCGTCAGCCGGCCGTGCCGTGCCACCTTCTCCCGCACAGCGGGAGAAGCGGTTCAGACGACGTGTGATTGCGCTCGCAATTTGTACGCCCTGGAGGGCGAACCTCCAGTGGAGATGGGGGCGGTGTCCCCATCTCCGCGCGGTGAGCCGGACAAACGTGATACGAAGGCCATCATGTCAGCCGTTTTCACGCAGCGAAGATGCTTCCCAATGGCGATTGCTGTGTATTGGTCCGGCTCACACGGAGGTTCTGGCAAAGTCGCTCGACTCTCCGAGTCGAGTTCTTACTCTTGCAAGTATAGGCGGTTGTGAACGCAATTCACGGCTCGCAAGAGCCGTGCGACTTTATTCGGAGTGTGTGCAAGAATCGGCCCGGTCGCCGTCAGCCGGCCGTGCCGGCCACCTGCTCCCGCACCGCGGGAGAACCGGTTCCTAAACGCTGTCAGAATGGAACCACCGTCTTACGAGCGGAACAGAAGAATGGGCGGAATGGACGAGAACGAAGCCGTTCCGGCCGCCTTCTCCCGTCACGCGGGAGAAGCCCTTTGGACACATTGCCACACAATGGTCCGGCTCACCGGGAGGTTCGCCCGCCGGGGTAGAGACTTTACGCGGGCCTGCGGGAAAGACAAAAGACGCGGAAGTCTGCGTTGCGAATCTGGCCCCAGCCGCATGAGCCGGAGGATCGGAAGCCCTCCCTCCAGGCCACGTCCCCAGCAGGGGCCGGTTGGACTCAAACGGCCGACCGGGGTTTTCCGCTCAGAGTCCAATAAGGTCGTCCCCTGGAAATCCACAAAAAATTTCGATGCTGGCTTGAAAGTACCAGGTTGTAGCAAACGTCCTGAAAATGCAACGTAAACCGCCCATAGATGGCCTACCGCGATTGCAAATTCCACCAATTGTGGTCCAGATGCAACTTGTACGGGTTGCAAGGTGTTTAGTAATTTAGCTGCGTTCGATATCAGGCTGAAGCGACGTTGCAGCCGGACAGATTGTAGGTTCCAGTCCAAGGCCCGGTCTTTCCCCCGAAGACCGGTATGGGTTTCTGAGATTTGGGGTTACGGTGTGGGTTAAGTGTCAGGATCGCCTCAAGGCCCTGTTCGAAGTCACGTAAGCGTTTCCTTGGACCCTCCCGCCTCTGACTCTGGAACCCTCAATCCTCGTCTCGCGCTCGTCGTCGCTTCATTTTCTGGTTCTGGCTCGGGAAGCATGGCGGCTTTCCCAAGGATGTCTCGCAGGATGCGCCACGAGTCTGATTCCAAAGAGGATTAAGTTTCCATGTTGAGCAAAAGCAAGTTTTCGTTCCTGGCCGCCCTGCTGATGGTGGCCGGCCTGTCTACGGCCCAGGCCGATTCCATGGGCACCCTGGGCTTTGCCGACATCGGCGCCCCCACCGTGAGCCCTGGCACAAGCATCAACGGCGCCACCATTTACAACATTGGCAACCTGGTCACCACCGCGGCCAACTCCGGGATTTTCGACAACATCCCCACCCAGGTTCTGGGCCCGGTCAGCTTTGATGTGACCAACGGCAGCAGCCTGACCTTCGGCAACTCGGTGCTGGGCAACTTCCAGTCCAGCAGCATCACCCAGATCTCCAACAGTGCTGGCCAGGTTTCCTACTACATCGTAGGCAACTTCACCGGTGGGTCATTCCCCGGCGCCACCACCCCCAACCCAGCTCCTGCCAGCTTCACCATCAGCTTCACCCAGACTCCAGCCGGCACCGGCTCGATTTCTGACTCGGCCACCCTGTCGGTCCCACCAAGCCCCACCGTTCCCGAACCCGCTTCGATCGTTCTGGTCGGCCTGGGCCTGGCCTCGGTTGGTGTGGTCGCCCGTCGCAAGAAGACGGCCACCGTCTGATTGAGCTGAGCCAAATCGAACGTTCCAGGAAACCAGCCTGAGCCACGCTCAAGCCCCCCCCCAATTTCCGATGCCGGGCCAGCAACTTGCTGGTCCGGTTTTTTTTTGCGCGGAAATTACCGGCAGCCGGCCAATCCATTCCACCTGAAAAGGAAAACGCCAAGTTAAGCCAGGCCGTTTGTGGCAACTTAGGCCTGAAATTCCGTTTGTAAACCCTGGTTTGTTCTGATTGTAAGGACTCGTTGAAAAAACACCACACTTGAGGAAATCTCGAAACAAAATTGGAGACCACGATGCCTTGCATAATCTGGGAGGGTTGTAGTAGCATCATTCCGTCAACGAAACACGGGGTTCTGTTGGTGAAACAGGACATCCTTCTGGCTCTTGAGGTTTTTGGGCTTCGGCTCTTGCTTTGCAAACTCGGATTGGAGTTGGCAGGCGATCTCGAGAACAGATCCGTGACTTCTGATGTAACCCCCTGTTTCCGGTCGGTTTTCGGTCGCTTCCTGAGGCTCGGCGCGTCTTACTAGTTTGCGTTCCCTGTGAACCAATTTAGTTCCACCCCCCTTTGGCACGCTTCGTCTCCCATTTTTCGTGCATGATTTCCGTCAATGAAAAACAGAGAGCACGATGCTTTTCGTCGTTTCGCAGGAAGCACCCTTTTCTAGGAAGGTTTAACGAACCATGCTGAGCAAGTCCAAGTTCGCGATTCTGGCGGCACTCTTGATTCTGGGCGGCGTTTCGTCGGCCCAGGCTGATTCGGCTGGCTCTGTTGGCTTCGCTGACATCGGCCCACCGTACGTGCGCCCCACCAATGACATCAACACCGCCACCCAGTTCACCATTGGTAACCTGGTAACCACGGCCGCCTCATCCGGTGTGTTCGCGGGCCTGCCGCTTCAGATCCTGGGCAGCCAGACCTTCGACATCACCAACGGCAGCAGCCTGTCGTTCGGTAACTCCGTTCTGGGTCAGTTCCAGTCCACCAGCATCACCGAGATCTCCAACAGTGCCGGCCAGGTGGCCTTCAGCATTATTGGTAGCTTCACGGGTGGTAGCTACACCGGCACCCTGAACCCAACTCCAGCACCTGCCGAGTTCACCATCAGCTTCACGCAGACCCCTGCTGGCTCTGGTGCCATCTCGGACTCCGCCACCCTGTCCATCCCCAGCAATATCGTGCCCGAGCCTAGCTCGATCGTACTCGTTGGCATGGGTCTGGCTTCCGTGGCCGCCGTTCGCCTGCGTCGCAAGTCGGTCGTTCTTAGCTGAACTTGATCCGCATCCTTGGGACTCGCGCGCACGACTCCAAGATCAGAGCGGGGTGGTTCTCCACCCCGCTCTTTTTTTGCGCGCCGAAGCTGGCACCCCGTGCACGAAAAGCGATGTTGGACCAGACAGAGGCCAATGATTCTTCAGAATCAGAATGGACCGAATGGACGGTATGGACCCAAGGCACAGACCAGTTGGGCCAAGCCAAGACCAGGCCAGCATTGGCCAGTCAGGCTTCATCGGAGTCCATTAAGTCCATTCCGTCCATTCTGGTCTGGTCTGGTCTGGTCTGGTCTGGTCTGGTCTGGTCTGGTCTGGTCCATTAAGACCATTCTGGTCTGGTCTGATCTGGTCCATTAAGTCCATTCCGTCCATTCTGGTCTGGTCTGGTCTGGTCTGGTCTGGTCTGGTCCATTAAGTCCATTCCGTCCATTCTGGTCTGGTCTGGTCTGGCCTGGTCTGGTCTGGTCTGGTCTGGTCCATTAAGACCATTCTGGTCTGGTCTGATCCATTAAGTCCATTCTGGTCTGGTCTGATCTGGTCCATTAAGTCCATTCCGTCCATTCTGGTCTGATCTGGTCCATTAAGTCCATTCCGTCCATTCTGGTCTGGTCTGATCTGGTCCATTAAGTCCATTTCCGTTCCAATGACCAGACAAAAAAAGATCCGCTTATGTACAAAAACTTGCACATGAGCGGATCTTGAATTGACAACAGATTCAACCGGTCTGGGTCACGATCAGAAGACGACCGTCTTGCCCTTGAAGGTGGCCGTCAGGATGCTGCCGGGCTTACCCGTACGGGCACCGTCAATCAACCCGCCGGCCACGTCGGCCAGGCCGGTCCCCTTCAACTGCAGGCCAGGCGTAGAGGCCACCGCACTCTTCAACTTCAGGGTCAGGGTCGAGGTTGAAGCATTGTAAGTTGCCGACAGCAGAGCCACCTTCACGTCATCTTTGGTGCCGTACTTGCCGTCCTTACCAGGAGCCGCCACCACGTAGTTGGCCAGCTTCTGCACCGAGGCCGCCGACATTGGACCGTTGAACACAATGGTCAGCCCGGTCAGCTTGGTGCCGGAATAGATCCCCTTCACGCTGGTCGGCTTGATCGGCGGGGCCAGTGTGAGCGTGCTTCCCTGGGTCGCAATGGCGTAGTTCTTGGCCGCACCGCCAGAAACCGAGATCGGATAGGCACCGGCCAGGCTGGCCGTGGTGGCCGTGGTCGAAACCGTGGGAACGGAGGTCAGGACGGCCGCCGTGTCACCGTTCACAAAGCCCGAGTAACTGCTCGTCAGGGCGGGCAGGGGGTTGCCGGCACGACCGCTGGCCGCGTTCGCCTTCACCACCAGCACCGCCTTGCTCAGCGACTGGCTAAGGTTAGACGCCGCACTGGTGCCAAAATTGGAGTCACCTGCGTAGCTGGCACCCACCGTGTGCACGCCGGCCCCCAGGCCAGAGACCGACACGCTGGCACGCCCCTGAGACAGGGCCACCGGCGCACCATAGTTCAGGCCATCGACCACAAACTGAACCGTGCCGCCGGGCGTCAGGCCGCTGGCGGCACTCGGGCTCACCGTGGCCGTGAAAGCCACCACCTGGCCGTACACGGCCGAGGCGTTGTTGGTGCTCAGGCTGGTGGTGGTGCCCACCGTGGTTGGGGCCGAGAAGGTCACTGCACGGATGCGCTGGTTTTGGGTGTCGGAGACGTACAGGTTGCCCTGGCTGTCCACGGCAATACCCTGGGGATTGTTGAGCTGGGCGGCCAGGGGGTTGCCACCGTCGCCACTGAAGCCCAGGGTGCCGTTACCTACCACGGTGTTAATGATACCGGTGGCCTTCACCACTTCGCGAATGCGGTTGTTGGCCGTATCGGCAATGTACAGGTTGCCTTGGCCGTCCACGGCAATCCCCTGGGGGGTGTACAGCTTGGCGGCGGAAGCCGGCCCACCGTCACCCGAGTAGTACGCAAAACCGGCAATACCGGCCACCGTAGAGATCACGCCGGTGGCCTGGTCCACCTTGCGCACATTCATGGCGAGCATGTCCGAGATGAACAGGTTGCCCTGACCGTCCACCGCCAGGCCGCGTGGCGAGTTCAACTGGGCCAAGCTGGCCTGGCCGCCGTCTCCGGAAACGCCGCCATCACTCGTGCTGGTGGTACCGTTACCAGCCACCGCGCGGATGGTGTGGGTGGTCATATCGACCTTCAAAACCACGTGATCGGCCGAGTCGGCAATCAGCAGGTTCCCCAGATTATCCACCGCCAGCGCGGCCGGGTTACCTAGCTGGATCGAAGTGGCAAGCTGACCATCACTCACGGCCGGAACGTAAGGCGCACCCACCCCTGGCTTGCCGGCCACCGTGGTGATAATGCCCGAAGTCAGATCGACCGCACGCACCACGTGATTGGTGAAGTCGCCAATGAACAGGTTCCCCTTGCCGTCCAGCGCCAGGGCACTCACGTTGGAAAGCTGGGCCGCGGTCGCCTGGCCGCCGTCGCCCGTGTAGCCGCCCAACTGGCCGCCACCACCCGAGCCCGCCACTGTGATGATGTTGCCCGTGGCCTTCACCACCTCACGAACCCGCAGGTTGTACTGGTCGGCAATGAAGATGTTGCCCGCACTGTCCACCACCGAATTAATCGGCGTCTTCATCGCGGCCCCGGTGGCCGCCCCATTATCGCCAGCAAAGCCACGCGCCCCGCTGCCAGCCACCGTGCCAATGGTTGCCGTAGAGAGCAACGCCCGCCCCTCCAACGCCTCAATCTGAGCCAGGCTGGCCCAGGGTGTCATTCGCCGCATACGGCGGCTGGTCCGGGACTTTCGGTTCAAACCCAGGTTCTGCAGGTTCCGGAGGAAAGACATGAGATGCGGGCTCCGCTCGTGATCAAAAATGGGAAAGGCTGCCGATTACGACTGTTCTACGACCAGTACATGCATGCTGGGACACCAACGGTCAAAAACTGTGAGGAGAAAAAGCGACACGTGCCAGAAACGTCCTCGTATCCTCACCTTTGAACCGCTTCCAGAGAAAATCCATTTCCCATTCCGTGGCTGAATATCCACATCCTTGCCGGAATTTCCTGAAACCCCTGAGTTCTCAAGAAAGCCAAATTGCACGAATTTAGCCTGATCAAGAAGTAAATTTTGCCTAACAAAGGCAAATCCTAGGCCGCGTGCCGAAAGTCGCATGGGTGCATGAAGTCATACATCATACGCAGCATGAAGGCGTAAGGCAAATCTCAAGGGACTGTCGGGTGGATTCTTACCTTGAATTTACTCCATGAACCTCGGGCAGGTCGGCAAGATAGGGAAAATGTTCCGGGAAAGGCAGCTAGAGCCCCAAGACGCTCAGAATGGACGGAATGGACGCTATGGACGCTATGGACCCAAGGCAAAGACCAGATGGGCCAAGCCAAGCCCAGACCAGACCAGACCAGACCAAGCCAAGGCCAAGACCAGACCAGACCAGACCAGACCAGACCAGACCAGACCAGACAGAGGCCAAGCCAAGCCCAGGCCAAGCCTAAACCAGGGCCAAGCCAAGCCCAGACCAAGCCAAGCCAAAGGCCCAATAAGCCCAGAATCGTAAGCGTCCGATGAACCGCATTCTTGTATAAGGTTGACAAGGGTGATCCTTGTCGCGGTTCCGTCGTCACGATTATTCCGGCTTAGCTGGGTCCGGCTTCCAGGCATCCGGGAGTAACTCCGCGATCCTGCTATGCGGA
>CAIYJE010000052.1 GCA_903926465.1 uncultured Planctomycetales bacterium | reverse complement strand
GCCGCGCCGCACTCGGCTTGCTGAAGAACGAGACCACGCTGAAGGTCGGCATAAAAAACAAACGGCTCACGGCCGGTTGGGACGAGAGCTATCTCGAAAAAGTGCTGCTCGGATAATGACTTATGGTGCAATCGCCCTGGAGTGAAGGTGCATCGTTGGAATAGATCATCGCATGGATATCAAAAGAGAACGGCACACTCGCGTCACCGAGTTCCCGAACTCGATCAGAGGGTTCAAGCCGTCTCGTCATACCGATTTTGAAAACTTCCTCACCGAACGACCCAATATTGGAAATTACATATACATAGCCACACTTTGTCTGTTGCGCCATTGACTGCGCTCGTTGCGTTCTTTCTTCCATCTCTTTGAGCTTTTGATCGAGATCTGCAAGTCGTGCTTCATACTTGGCACGTTCGTCGGCACTAGCAGTCTGATACTGCAACCTTACTTTATCGATCGAATCGTTGATCAGTTTTTCGTCCCGCTCAGCCTGCTTGATGGCACGTTCAAATTCACGGCGTGCTTTCGCCTCTTCTCGGATCTTTTCCTGGATTGCACGCTGTTCTTCCCGCTCCTTGATACGAAGTTGCTGAACGACCTCTGCACACCTTAGCTCGTTCAACCTAGCATCGAGATACTCATCAGAAATCCGAGTGTCACGAAAAGCGCTGCCATTAAAGTTTACGATCTGGAATGCATCTCGCATCTCCTGTTGAAGTTTTCCGTAATTGTCGTGTTTGATGCGGGACAGGATCGAATCAACCTTACCATTGAAAGCATCAAGGACAAAGTTGATCGCCAGTTCCCGTCGATCGGCCTTGGCATATTCACAACGAGCTGCAAGACGATTGCTTTCCATTAGCCGAACACGATCGCGAGCGAGTTTCAATTTTGTGCCAGCTTCATCGAATGAGTATTGGTCGGCCCATTCGTCCAGGATCGAGGTACTCGGAGTCATATACCGGTCCCCATACCCTTTAGTCACGTTGTACATAGCCTCCGCCGTTTTTGTATAGAAATCCACCTTTGCCATGGCTTCGGCTGCATCACCAGCGATTTTCTTGGCTTTCTCCCTGGCCGCTTCGATGATCTGGTCGGCCTCGGCTAATGCGGCAACGAGAGCTTCCTCCGCCTGTGCTTTCTTGATTTTGGTATCGCTCTTATCGGCTCGAGCCTCCTCCTTGGCTTTCTGAATCAGCGATGCACGGAGAGCCTCATATTCTTCGTGGGCTTTCTGAGTTCTCGCCTCAATCTCAGCCTTGAGGGTTTTCGCACGATCAATGATCCCTGGGACGTGGCTTATCTTCTCGAATCTCGATAGCTGCTGATTGAGATTCGCGATTTCGGCTTGATAACGAGATGCCGCAACTTCGGCTTCTTTGACTCTATCGTCCTCGCTTTGCAATTGCCGAATGTGGGTTTCGTATTCTGATCGTTTCAAAAGGGCATAGACGATGAGCGTGACAAGCAAGAATAGTAGAACAATCGAGGAGACTACCCACATAAACCAACCCCCTGAGCGACCAGTAGCCCGTCGATTGTCGCTTCGCTCAAATATTGCCATGTGTAAGCTGACGCCAATCGGCGATGATGTAGTCTAGCAACCGAATTCCCGTCGCAATACACTGCACCCTGATATTCGCCCGCGCGAGGTCAGTCTTGCCTGTTGGTTGGATCTATAGATCCGTAGTCGATAGCCATTCAGTGCGTACGGTAATGCTTGAGACGAGCAATTCCTTAGAACCTATATCTCGTTATCACATTGAGGTCCTCGAGCCATTGTTCGCGATGAAGTCTCTTGTTTTAGACGAGGCACGACCCGATGATCGAGCTGTAAAGTCAATAAGTTGCTCGATCCATTGTCCGGTGGAATCCTCCCATGCAGTTTGTGAAGGACCAAGCATACACAAGACCGTTCATTCACTCCCAGCTGCATGGGGAAATGGTCACCTTTCTAACCCAGTATGAAGGCCGCATCGTTTGTGCCTGCCTCGATCCCGACACTAATCCCGACGCGCCGAACATTGTGCTGGTCGGTGGGCCTACCGATGGCTCTGAGGATGCCGTAACTAAAAAGGCACGTCTTCTTGCCAAACAAATGGAACCCATTCCTGTCTTCTTGAAACGAGATTCAAGTGAGTGGGTGTACAATGGACTTTATCGTTGTAGCGAGCTTATCGAAGATCGTAACTGGCTAGAACAACGTGCGATTCAGGCGGGACGATCGGATATAGCACTCGCGATCATTCTTGAATCTGCTGAGCCATTATTAGCGACCTATCTACTGACATGGAACCCGAACAACTGGCAGTGGAAAAACCTCGAACAACAAGTACGTCAAACAGCTGAGGGGAGACCGATCGAGAGTCGCTGGTCGTGTGGAAACACGAAACGTATCATTCCAGGAGATCGGATGTTTCTCTTACGGCAAGGCAAGGAACCGCGTGGGATCATGGCTGCAGGCTGGGCCACATCCGAACCTTATGAAGGACCGCACTGGAACGAAGAGAAGAAGAAAATCGGCGACACAGCCAACTTTGTAATGGCTCGATTTGATCGGATACTGAATCCTGAGGTCGATGAAATCCTAGAATTAAGTAATTTACAGATCGGCCCTCTTAAATCTGTTAACTGGAATACACCCGCTTCTGGGATTGAGATCAAGGAGGGAGCAGCCGCACTCGAACGACTCTGGAGCGAGCTACTTCACTTGTATCGACCAGTCGAGGATACTAGCGGCGAATTGGGAGCCATTGAAGGAGAACTGAGAATCTCGCTTTCCAGGCATCGAGCAAGGGAAGCCTGGCTTCGCCAGAAGAAGATAGAACAGGCCAAGAAACTTTCAAATGGTACCTTGCCATGTGAAATTTGCCATTTCGACTTCCTCAGCACTTACGGCACCCTGGGACAAGATTACGCCCAGGTACACCACATCAAACCGCTAAGCGACCTGACAAAACCTAGCCAGACTGTCTTATCGGACCTGGCTGTCGTTTGTGCCAACTGTCACGTGATGATCCATCGTGGAGGAGTAACTCGATCACTTGAGGACGTGAAACAAACGGTCAAGGCTGGCCAACAATAAGGATATTCCAAGTAGTAAGCATGAAATATTAACAAGCGTCTTTCCTACATTCCGACTGGTGCGGCTTGGCATGGACCCCGTTTGTTCCATTGCCGTTGCCAGCAGTCTCGAGCCGCACGATTCCGACCGGAGCGGGCGTGTACCGAGTCTGCATTGCCGGCTGTGACGAGCTTGCCTAGATCGGACAGACCGGCCGGAACCTGAATGAACGGATTCGTGGACTCGGGATGGCCCGCAGGCGAACTAAACGCAGTTCAACGACCCGCTGGCCGCTCTTTGCCTGTTGGACCAGGGCCGCCTTGGTCGGGCAGGAACGGCAATTCCTGAGCCTTGACGCCGCACGTAACCAGGTGGTGAATTTCACCACCTGCCACCTCATTATGTAATATATGTTACTCTTAAAGTAATATCCTGAGAGCAGGCGAGGAACATTCTGTCTCTCAACTGGACTCGGAGACCTGCCGGCCCACACGATCACGATCGATGAGTATTGAATGAGGGAACGGGATGGTCGAAGGGGATTATGCCTTTCAACGAGAGAAATTCCACAATGCCTCTCAACGTGGTGAGAGCTTCATCAACGGAAATATCTTGGGGAATCGTGGGATCTTTGACATATGTTGCCGATGTAATTTCCCACTGTTCCAAGAAGGTTTCCAAACCGAGGCAATCGATGCTTCTCGAGCGACATGCCATGAGAAATTCCCGCCCTACGGCGTGCCAGAAGTCAATGCGATCGAGAGGAATCACCCGTTGGATACGAGCCAGATCGTATAAATCCTTGACACGCACAGATTCGCCGGGCTTCAAAAATTTGGCGCGGTACGCTGGAAGCGAGCTGAGAAACGCCCTCAACTTCTCGCCAGCAATACGTTCCAAGGTGTAGGCACAAGCTGTGTGCATGCCGATTGTCAGTGGAGCAATCGACGCCTCTGAGAGTTCTTCGGGCGCAGCCACATCGATCTCTATGCTCGGCAAGCCCCTTACTCCTGCCCTTGTCAGATCTTCGATCCTCAACTTGACGTTGAAAGCATCCCACCCCATGGGGTGCGCCTTCGGCGGATACGTATTGACGAGAATGCCTTTGAGTTCGAATTTGACAGGATTCTGCCGCTGAAAATGGCGGTCGATCGCTCGTCTGATGGTTCGTTCCAGATAAGTACGCTGATCCTCACGAACAGGATATCGCTCCACGAATTTCGACATGAGATTGGAGTCGAGGTCGAGGGACTGGCGACCTCCGCCCAGTCGAGCGTTGAGAACCCTGGCTCCTTTGAAAACCAGGCATTCCTCGATTTCCTTATCCGCAGCCAACGCAGCGAATACCTCATCCAGAACTTCTGATTTCCATCGAATAACCTCGTTGGAATTCATGGCAGTTTCACCAGCCGCTCATGATCGAGATTGGTATATTCGAAACCCGGAAGTAATGAAATCTGGGCGTGTGGGGCATCTCGAACCAGTTTTTGCTTGGCTTGGTCCAAGCAACTCTTGAGAACAGCACCCGGTGAATAACCCAGCAGATTCAGCACGGCACCGACCCTTCGCGTGGTTGACTGGTAATCCATCTGGATCAAGTATTCCGTGATCCGCTCTTCGTCGATTGAGCCAGAGCTAGTTGCTTTCTGCCAGGCCTCTAATACAACAGCCGGGCCACCGCAATGGAGCGGCTTGTAAAGAGTGTCAAGAAGTGACTGCTCGATTGTTGTGATACGAAATCGTCCCCTTGGCCCATGGCTTCGCGTCTGCACGCCCGGTATCAGTCGCTGTTTACGACGCGTCAGATAATAAGGAATGTCCAGATACGAGTATGCCGGTCTTCCCAAGACATTCGCAGTGTTCCTTGTTTGCTTGATATGAGCTGATTTTTCTGTAAGTGCTTTCTCACGTTGTGTGTCGCCACCACTCTGATGCGGTACTCTCTCACCATGCCGCGCCCCCTGAGAATCGTCCGGTATGGAATTATCTGTGAGTACGGCGACGTGATGATGACTGGGCACCTGCGACGTCAGCGAGTGAAAGGCCAGCGCGCTGAAGTAGCAGACAACCCCCGACGGCTCATAGGCCATCATCAGTTCCAGCGGATCAATCTCGGAACCGGGACCAGCTCCCATCTCTAACAGGTAGAAGGTGGCAGACCCCGCCTCGATCGCAAAGGCCAGTCGGAGGTTTTCTACCCAGCCAAGCAGTTCCCGATTCGTCAGGGTTGACTTCGACTCACCAAGGTTGATTCTGATGCTTTTGAACATCCGATCCAAAGACTTTTTCGTCCAGATACGAACTGTTGGCCAATCCTCTGACGGGGTTGCGACCGACTGGGCCAAACAGGCCAAAAAGGCTTCTTTGTAAGGATAATGCCGAGCTAAACTGGCTTTAAGTGACGGCATGGATTTCACGTACTCCTGTCCACTTCTAAGCTTTGCTAGCAAAGCTTAGAAGTGGACAGGAGTAATGTCAAGTCAAAAAAACATCGGAAATCCACTTCGATCACCTCATCACGACAAATATCGAGAGTTCAGAAAGAGCCTTTGGTGACGATTCATGACTAACGACACGCTGGCGGCCGCCCTGAGCTTGCCCTGGCTCTTGATGCGCAAACATCTGGAGGATCGGAATACCCTGATCCTCGCCAGCATCATCTGCTGGTCCACGCTTTGGCTGAATATCGTTGCCAGGCGGCTGGCCTGGAATTC
>CAIYJE010000051.1 GCA_903926465.1 uncultured Planctomycetales bacterium | reverse complement strand
CCATTCCGAGATTGTGATCTTTCGCTGCTGCATCAATGATCTCCTCCAAGCCCGGTACCATCGGGCATTGAGAGATCGTTGCGAATCGTCAACCCGCTTTCCAGATGCGGTTCATCGGACGCTTACAAATTGATGGTGTCGTCACCCGCGCTGGTGTTGGCCTGGGTCACAGCCCAGCGCAGTGAGCCGGTACTGCCGTCGTCCAGCGTGTTCGTGACCGTGAGAGTCGATAGCACCATCCGCTCTTCCAGCCATTCCAGCCGGGGCCGGGTGCGGGCGCGTGGCTTGCGCTTGCTGACGGTCTTGGTGCCGGACGTGGAGAGCTTCTTCAGGAACGAGGATCGCAGAGTCATGATGGTACCTATCGAAAGTTAACGAGGGGAAAATCCTGGAAAGTTGCGAGTTAACTGAACGTGGTTGCAGATAGGTCAAATCGGCGGGGCGACCATCTGGTTCAATTCTGGAAAAAACTTCGAAGCCGATTGTTTGGTTGTTACTCTTTTCCCTTGTGCGCCTGTTGGCGTGAACCGTGGGTTGTTTGTCTTGATCTTGCTCTTTTCCTGTGCCACTGCTGTGTCAGCAGTGGGCTTTTTGATTTCTGCTTTCTCTGATCTAGTGCCACTGCTGTGTCAGCAGTGGTATTGTGATTCACCAAAGACCAAGACCCACTGCTGACACAGCAGTGGCACGAACAGAAACACGAAGCGAAGACAAAATCGTCCCTCGCTCACGCTCCGGGCGAGCGGGAGCCGCAAACAATCTCGCACTGGTGTGCGGTGTGCCAAAAAGCGTGTGCTATCTTCAGAATGGGTTATTCGGGTTGAGGACTCAGAGGCGGCAGCGGGTCTGATCTTTGGTGTTCGAGCCCAAGATGTGGAATCTAAGGGAAAGAAGTCACCAACCCGCGCAGCGAGCACAGACATTGGGCTCGCCGCGCGAGAGGGATTCGCCCGTTCCCACGTCAGTGTGGAAGCGGGCCGAGGCGAATCATCGCCTTAGGTCTCAGAGTACGCTCAGGCCACCAGGGTGGCGTCGTTCTTGCTCTTGGCCCTGCCCCGGCGCACGGCAACAATGCCGCCGCCCAGGCTCAGCAGGCCAGCCATCACCATCGTGCCCGGTTCGGGCACGGCGGCGGGTGGGGAATACTCTGACAGAACCACGCCGTCCAGCAACGCCATGGCCGTTGCCCCGCTACCGATCGCCAGAAACGACAGCATTTCCGAGGAAGATGTGGCCGTGAAGGTGAAATTCTCGGTCGTCCAGTCCGCAAACCCCCAGGAGGGAAGTGTAGATACGGCAGTAGACTGAGTATCGCTACCCAGGGTCACCTGCCAGCCCGAGGTCGTCGACCCCAGATGGGATTGCGAAACATAAGCTTCGGCTTGCGCCCATTGAAAACTCAGGGTGTAATCCGTGCCAGCCGTCAGGCCAGAGACGGTTTGAGACAACGCCCCAGGGTTAAACCCCGGGTCAGACGCCACGAAGCTACCGCCATCGGGGCTGCCGGTGAACCCGTTGGACACGCCATTACCAGGTCCATAGAGGTACATCGTGCCGTACGAAGTCGGAAACCCGCTGATATCCGCATTGCCGTTGGCAATGTTGATGAACGCACCGCTGGCGGCACTCCAGTCGGCGAGCGTGGTATTGTTGCCAATCTCGCCCACGCCGCCGTTGTTCTCAAAACTCCCGTTGGTCAGCAGGTTGGTGACCCCTGCCTGGGCACACTGCATGCTTGCAAGCATGGCAACTGCTGCCAGTGCGGCCTTCCTCAAACTCTTGACGCTCATAAGGTGGACTCCTGTGCATCTGGTCTCGCAGAAATCGCCCCCCAGCGGGGGCCGCGAACCGCGCCCGAAAACCGGGCGTAATATTCGGCACAGTACTAGAGGGGTGTTTGGGCCGAAATCTAACAGCAGAGCCGAAATTTTTTCGAAAATAGTTTGGGTAAGCCTATAAATAGCAAAAAATGGGCTACCTATTCTTTCAATGGCCAATAAATTGGGTCAGCATCCATGCACTTTCAGAGAAATTGGCCATCCGTGTCTGCGTGCATGGCTGGTTGCGGGGTTGGATTCTGGCCCTGGGGACTTTGCAATGTGGATGGAGGTATGCGGGCGGGCATGGGTCTGGTTTAGGGGGGCATTGCGGTTGGCTTGTGCCACCAGAGCAAGAGTCGAAGTGACCGTGGCTGGCGTCCCCTTTCCCGCCCGGGATCGGTTAAACTGAATTCAGCCGCCTGCAATCTTGCTCGCCTATCCCCGCCACGCCGTTGCAGCATTTTGCAAAGGTACCGTCTGCGGAGAATCGTGATACTGACATGGTGTCTGTTCCATTGTGAGTGGCACCTTTGGGATTCAGGAAGAGATCTGATGCCGATCGTTACCCTTCAGGAAGCGCAGGCGAATCTGGCGGACCTGGTCCATCGGCTTGCGCCCGGTGAGTGTGTGACGATCATGGAAAATGATCGTCCGGTTGCCCGGTTGATGGTTTCACGAACCACCCGTGTACAGCCGGCGCGGCCTCGGCCCCCGGTCACAGGCGTGCCCAGAGCTGGCCAGTACGAGGGCCGGCTTGTGATTCCGGCGGACTTCAAGGAACCGCTGGAGGAAATGCGAGAGTACATGGAATGAGCCTGTTGCTTGATACCCACGTCATTCTCTGGTTCCTTGCCAACGACCCCAAGTTGTCCCAAGTGGCGCTCACGGCAATTCTGGATCCCCTGAACATACGGTGGGTGTCGCCCATCAGCCTGTTGGAGATTGCCTTCAAAAACCGCATTGGCAAATTGCCGCTACCAGAACCATTTGGCCAGATGTTTCCTGCAAGCTTGACGGCGGCTGATATTCATCTCCTTCCAATGGAAGCGCAGCATATTGAGCCGCTGACGACCCTGGTATTGCATCATAAAGACCCGTTCGACCGTCTGCTTGGTGCAACTGCGCAAACCGAAGGGCTGATCTTGGTCTCTGCGGATCGGGCTTTTGACGCCTACGGCGTGGCTCGGCTTTGGTAGGGGGCAGAGTCGATCTCCTTCCCCGCCCGGAATCGGTTAAGCTGAATTCAGCCGCCTGCAATCTTGCTCGCCTATCCCCACCACGCCGTTGCGGCATTCCCCGTGAAGCACGAGCGTTCTGCCATGAAACGAACCAGCGCACCGGTTTGGTTGCTGACCCTGGGTTGGCTCTGTCTCCCCTTGACCGGGGTGCAGGCGGGCGACCCTGACGATTTCTTTGAGGCCAAGATCCGGCCGGTCCTGCTTGGCACCTGTTTCCGCTGTCATGGTGACCTCAAGACGTCGGCTCGGTTGCGGGTGGATAGTCGGTCCGCCCTGGTTCAGGGGGGCAGCTCGGGGCCGGCGATTGAGCCGGGGAACCCCGAAGACAGCCTGCTCATCCTGGCGCTCACGGGGGCCGACGGTGTGTCGGCCATGCCGCCCGAGCGTGACAAAACCCTTCGGCCCGACCAGGTGGCCGACTTTGTGGCCTGGGTCAAGGCCGGTGCGGTCTGGCCTGAAAACACGGCCAAATTCGTGGCGGCTCGGCACTGGGCGTTTGAGCCGGTGCAAAATCCCAACCCGCCCGCCGTGCAGAACCTGGCCTGGGTGCAAACCCCGCCCGACCGTTTTGTGCTGGCCCTCCAGGAAGCGGCCGGCGTGGGGCCTGCGCCACGGGCCGACAAACGCACCCTGATCCGCCGGGCCACGTTTGACCTGACCGGGTTGCCACCCACGGCCGAAGAGGTTGAGGCGTTTGAGTGTGATGAGGCTCCAGAGGCGTTTGCGGCCCTGGTTGATCGTTTGCTGGAATCACCGGCTTATGGTGAGCGGTGGGGACGGCACTGGCTGGACGTGGTGCGGTATGCCGATACGGCCGGTGAGACGGCCGATTACCCGGTGCCGCTGGCCTGGCGGTATCGCCAGTATGTGGTGAACGCGTTCCATGCCGACAAGCCCTATGACGCGTTCTTGCGTGAGCAGTTGGCCGGCGACATTCTGGGCGGCGCCGGCCCGGTAGAGCGATACGCAGAGCAGGCGGCCGCCACCGGCTACCTGGCGATCTCACGCCGGTTCGGGTTCGATTCTGAGAATTATCATCATTTGACGATCCAAGACACTATTGACACGCTGGGCCAGAGCGTGCTGGGCCTGAGCCTGGGCTGTGCCCGCTGCCATGATCACAAGTTTGATCCGGTGTCCGCGCAAGACTACTACGCCCTTTATGGCATTTTTGACAGTAGCCGGTATGCGTTCCCAGGTTCGGAACAGAAGCAAAAAGTGCGGTCGATGCTGCCGCTGGTACCGCCCGCGGAGTCCAAGACACTCTGGCGAGCGCATGAGCAGAAGCTGGCGGCATTGCGGGCCGAGCTGGCGGCCGCCGGCCAGGCTGCGCCGGCGGGCGTGCTGCGGTCTTTGCACGAGATGGATGGCGACTTTGAGCTTCAGGCCCCTGCGGCCGGCGGCAGTAACGGCGTGCTGGTTCCCCCTTGGCTGTACCAGGGGAAGATTGCGGTAACCGCCGCCGCCCAGAGCCCGTTCCAGAACCTGTACGCAGGTGGCCGGGTGGGTGCCAGTATTCCGGCCGGGCCAGAGGGGTACCAGATTGAGCAGGCGATTCACCCTGCGCTCACGGCCCGGAATGCTTCCCATGTTTATTTGAACCTGGATCTCCGGGTGGCCGGTGCAACCTCTCAACAAACCGGTCGGCATGGTCTTTCGCTCGGCCCGGTGGGCGGTGCGCCGGTGGTTACGGCCTGGATCTCGGCGGAATCGTTGACGTTGCAGGCCGGTGAAGCGATGGGTGTACCGGTGTCGCTCAAGCCCGGGCTGTGGCAGAACCTTCAGCTTGTGCTTGACCTTGAGGCTGGGACGGTGGCGGGCCGGCTGGGAACGTCTGGTGAGGTTATTGAGCTGGCCCCGTTGCCCGTTGCCGGCTTGCGCACGGCGGCGGTTGCGCTTGTGAAGATCCAGGGGCAAGGGGCGGTACCGGCCTTGGAATTTGACAATCTGGCGGTGCAAGACGCGGCCTTGGCGCCGGTCTCTGTCCGTCCAGCCACGGCGGCCCAGGCATCGAACGTGGTGGGCTTGAATGCGGAGCTGCTCACGCTGACCGGCCTGGACGGTGATCTGGAGTTGCAAACTGCAGGCGCGGCACCATCGGCCCCGTGGAACCCGGGTCCCAATAGTGTGGTGAAGATTTCTGATGGTTCTCAGAGCCCGTTCCGGAACCAGTTCCCGGCCGGCAAGCTGGGAATTCATGCGCCGAACCGTGGTGAATATGACGGCTTTGGCCTGGCGCTGGCGAATATCAAGCCGGCCGACGATGGTCGCTTGTTCGTGAGTTTGGACTTCCGGCCTGTCAGTCAGGCGGCTGGAGGCGCGGGCACTTGGCGCTATTATCTGGGGCACGGGCCTGGTAATTCGGCGGCCATTGAGCTGTTCTTCAATGGCACCACCTTCTTCCGCAAGAGTGGCACGGTGATAGGCCCGGTGGGCCCGCTTGAAATTGGCCGCTGGTACCAGGTGCAACTCACGCTCAATCTCAACCAGAAAACGTACCAGGGAATTCTGGCGTCAGACGCGGGCCAGCTGAACTTTGAGGGTGAGCTGGTCAGCGCCTGGGATGGCGGCATTGACTATACCTTTATTGATAGCTATGGCCACATGGCTGGCGTGCGGCCGGCGCTGGATGTGGACCAGTTCGTGATCTCGGCCAGTCCCCTGCCCTTGCCCGATGCGCCGGCGGTGGAGATGGTTGGCGATCAGCCGGCCAGGCGTGCCCGGGCCGCCGAGATTCGCGGCCAGCTTGCCGCGCTCAAAGCTCATACCGACGACCTGAGCCGGGATCTGAGCCGGTTGCTGGTCAGCGGGCCGTATCCCATGACCTATGGCGTGGTTGAAGGCACGCCCCACAATGTGCGGCTTCAGCAGCGGGGAGAGCCTGACCAGCCAGGGGCCGAAGTGCCGCGCGGGTTTTTGAAGGTGCTGGGCGGCGGTACCTTGCCGCCGGGTGCCACCGGCAGTGGTCGGCTGGAGCTGGCGGAGTGGCTGACCCGGCCCGAAAACCCGCTCACCGCGCGGGTGATGATGAACCGCATCTGGCAGTATCACTTTGGCCAGGGCCTGGTGAAAACCCCCAACGACTTCGGCGTGCGTGGACAGCCGCCCAGCCATCCTGAGTTGCTGGATTACCTGGCCACCCAGTTTGTCGGGAACGGCTGGTCGATCAAGGCCATGCACCGCTTGATCATGAACAGTTCCACCTATCAACAAGCGTCTGATCCGCAGAACGGCGGCTCGCCTGACCCGGCCCTTGATCGGGCTGGGCTTCTGGTGGGCTATCCCCAGCGGCGGTTGAGTGCCGAAGAAATTCGCGATGCTATTCTGGCGGTCAGCGGCGAGCTGGATCGGACGCCGGGCGGATCAGGCGAGCATCCGTTCCCCTCCCCGTTGAGCTGGGGCTTTAGCCAGCACGCCCCCTTCCTGGCCGTGTATGACCACAACCAGCGCAGCCTGTACCTGATGACGCAGCGGCTCAAGCGGCACCCGTTTCTGGCCCTGTTCGATGGGGCCGATCCCAATGCCTCGACCCCTCAGCGGCAAACGACCACCGTGCCCACCCAGGCTCTGTTCTTTCTCAATGATCCCATGGTCTATGAGAAATCCGAGAAGTGGGCCGGGCGGTTGCTGACGGTGGCCGGAACTGATGAACCAGCCCAGATTGAGCTGGCCTGGCGCCAGGCCTTGGGGCGGGTACCCACCCAGGCCGAGCGGGCCGAGGCGGTGCAATTTTTGTCGGCCTACCGCGGTGAACTAGCTGGCTTGAACCTGAACAATCCCGAGCTGCGTTCCCTGGCCGCCTACCTGCGCACCTTGCTGGCCAGTAACGAATTTTTGCATGTGAACTAGAACGGTTTCCCCTGGGGTTGCACACGGAAGCGAGTGAAGTTTGCCGGTTCGCTGCTTTTTCGAATGGGGGACAGCCGCCTTTGGCTATCTCTTCAAGCTTGTCAACAAGTCAGAGGACAGCCGAGGGCGGCTGTCCTACACCGGAAGCGAACATCGCCGCCAGGGTTTAGCATTCGTTCAGGTGCAGTTCAATCGTGAACCGCTCGCTTTGGCCTTGCTCTCTACCCGGTGTGATTTCGCCTTCAACCTTGGTCCCTTGGGAGGATTCGTATGAGCATTCTTCGACCTGTGGATCCTTCACGCCGTGGCGTGCTCCGGTCTTTGATGGGCGGTTCGATGCTGTTGCCGGGCCTGGTCTCGGAACTGCTGGCCGAAGATTCTCCGCGCCCAGTTCAGGCCGATCCTCTAGCCCCCCGGCCTGGCCATTTCCCGGGCAAGGCCAAAAGCGTCATCTTCCTGTACATGAGCGGCGGGGTTTCGCACGTTGATTCCTGGGACCACCGGCCCCGTTTATTCAGCGATGCCGGCAAAACGGTGGCCGTGAATGAGTTTCAGGGGCGCAAGGGCAGCTATGAGATGTACCTGAAGCGGCCCCAGTGGGAGTTCAAGCCGCATGGCCAGTCTGGTACCGAGGTCAGTGGCCTGTTTCCACACATGGCCGGATATGTCGACGATTTGTGCGTGATTCGCTCGATGGAGTCGGACCATACGAACCATTATGAGGCGACCCTGGGCATTCACACCGGCTCGTTCACGTTTGTGAGGCCCAGCATTGGGTCTTGGGTCAGTTATGGGCTGGGGACCGAGAACCGGAACTTGCCGTCGTTCGTGGTCATTGCGCCCCAGTCTCCGTACGCGGGCGGCCAGGTGTGGGGCAGTGACTTCTTGCCTGGTTCGCACCAGGGGACCCTGGTAGTACCGGGTGCTGACCCGGTGGCCAACATCCAGCGCCGGGCGGCCAGTTCCAAGCTGCAAGAGCTGGAACTGGGTCTGATGGACCGGATGAACACGCGGCATCTGCATGCGCATGCCACCGACCCGTTACTGGCCGCGCGCATCCGGTCGTTTGAAACGGCGTACGGGATGCAGGCAGAGATGCCCGAGGTGTTTGACCTGGCGCACGAGACAGACGCCACCTTGAAGCTTTACGGGCTGGAACGGGGCAGTACCAAGGGGTTTGCCTGGCAATGCCTGGTGGCCCGGCGTCTGGCCGAGCGTGGGGTTCGGTTCATCGAGCTGATCGACGTGGGTTCCTCGAATAACTGGGATGCGCATGGCGACATGATGACGCACCAGCCGCTGGCCAGAAACGTGGACCAGGCGACGGCCGGCCTACTCAAAGATTTGAAGCAGCGTGGCATGCTGGACGACACCCTGGTGGTGTGGACGACCGAGTTTGGCCGGACCCCGTTCAATGCGGCGGCCAATGCCCAGGGGCGTGAGCATCACCACTGGGTGTTTTCGTCGTGGCTGGCCGGCGCGGGGGTGAAGCCGGGGATTACCTATGGAGAGTCTGACGAGCACGGCATTCGCGTGGGTCGAAACCCGGTGCATGTGCATGACTTTCATGCCACCATCTTGCACCTGATGGGCCTGGACCATACCCGGCTCACGTATCGCCACTCTGGGCGAGACTACCGCCTGACCGACGTCTCTGGCCGCGTGGTGCAAGAGATTCTGGTGTAGCGAGGAGTAGTCGCGGTTGCCAGGTGGATCGGGTCAGGTGTTAAGTTGTTCGAGCCGGCTCAGCCAGCTTGCAAAATGTGGGCACCGCTGGCGCAGGGTCTCGATCCCAATTCGACCCGTCACAATTGGTCCCTGTGCGGTTTTCGTGTACGCGGGAACCAGTTTCAGGATCCGCCGTGAGGGGCAAGTTTCATAGCTATCATTGATCGCTTCAGGTGCCCCCGCTTGCTTGAGGATTTTTTGGAAACTCTCAAGCAGATGGTCTGCCCGGCCCTTATGAAGCGGTGACACCACTTCCACCAACGTTTCAACCTTGGCAAACGCCAGCGCTTCAAACTCATGAAGCTGCACATAGGGGATGAACAACTGCGGATTGAACCGGTCATCCAGCTGCTTCTGAATCTCGGCGCTGACCATCTGCTCAACAAATGCGGCCCGTTGCTCCCAAGGCCTGGAACTCGCCTGGGCTCGTCCAGGCCAGTCTTCAGGCATGCCATAATAGTCGAACATGGTCGAGCAATAGCCGCCTTGTTTCAAGACCTTGATAATATCCTGGCGGGCCTGGTTCCAGTTTCTGATTCCACCTCGATTGCCGTGTTTGTGCCCGGAAGTATTGGGAATGCCTTGATGTTGAAACGTGCAAGGTGCGCATCAAGCTGATCACGCACGAAGGCTTGCTCGGTTAGTCCCTCAACGATCACGGTCAGCTTATTCACGGGTGGGCCCCCCCTGCACCACGTTCTTTTGCCAGAGTTCGCCCACCGAGTATTCTTCCATCCATTCCTTCAGTGCTTCAGGGTCGAGACGTTCAAAAAGAGAGGCCCCATTATGACGGTTTACCACCACAATCTGATTAGCTTCAAAAAAATCGAGCAGATTGGGAGATTGGGTAGAGAGGATGACCTGGGTGCGCTCAGAAGCCGATTTGATGAGGCCTGCCAGCAAGGCGAGCGCAAACGGATGGAGGCCCAGTTCTGGCTCGTCAATCACAATGGTCGCCGGCGGGTTTGGTTGTAACAGTGCGGTTGCCAGGCAAATGAAGCGGATCGTTCCATCGGAGAGCTGGTTGGGCTGGAATGGGAAATCGCTCCCCTTCTGTAGCCACTCAAGCCGTACCTGCTCATCGCCGCCACGTGTTTGGGGCCGCAACTGAAAGTCATCAAAGTACGGCGCAATCAGTCGCACGGTATCACGAATCAGGGTGTAGCTTTCTGCCTGCTCATTCTGAAGATTTAATAAAAATGACGCGATATTGGACGCGTCGTGCCGGAAACGCGCCCAGTCACGCACCGCTTGATCACGCCGCATAAGGGCGAGGGAACTCGTATCATGAAAATGGTAAACCGTCCAGTTTGAGACCGCTGCATACACGTAATGGGGAACACCTGGGACGTCCCAATGCGGACTTTGGACGCTTCGATTGCCTTTAAGTGCAGATTCCATCGCCCCACGTGAAAGGGAGGAACCGCTACCGCTGGGTATGTAAGAAACGCGTTCTTCTTTGACCTGAAGTGTGCCGCCGGCCGTGGGTTCCAGAACAAAGCTATAGGAATTCTGTCCAAACTCAAGGTGTGCCGAGATCTGGGGCGTTCGCTTGGGACCAAGGAAAAGCAGGCCGTCGCCGCCCCCCTGGGCGTTCACAAAGCTCTGGAATGCTTCATCAGCCAGTGCCCGAAGCATCCGAAAAAAATCTACGAAGTTACTCTTTCCCGCGCCATTGGCGCCAATCAGTACGGTCAAATTCTCAATCGCGAAATCTTGGAGTTTTTCAATCGACTTGAAGCCGTGAATGGAAAGTTTCTTCAAGGCCATGGCCATGTTCCAGGATCCTTCAGCGGTTCAGTAAACAGTTCAAGGCAGCGTGAGAATGATCGGCTCGTGCGGGATCGGCTCTTTCACGAAGTTCGGATGCGAGGCCGGTGGCTCGACCTTGGGGTTGGTTTTGAGGTACTGGATCAGCGCCACGCGCTGGTCCATCAGGGTCTTGCGCTCGCGGATCAGGCTCGTTTTATCAAGTTCCAGATCGGTGAACTTCTTGAGCACGCCGCCGGTGAAGTGGGCGGTGGTGGCAATGTTGTAGTAGGTGGAAGCGTCCAGGGGAGCCCCCTTCACGGTCCAGCCTTGCCGCGTATTGCCGCCAATGTTGGCGGTTTGCAAGAACCCGCCATCTTGCGGGATGGCCGCGCCCCGGTCCAGGATCTTCTTGAGCAGGTCGCCACGCACCTGACCGGTCATGATGTCACCGTCGTAGGGCAGAATCTGGTGGAGGTCATAGTAGGTGACTGGCCCGGCGGGAATCACATCATCAATCCGGATCGTGCCGCTGTTCAGAACCACGGCGTCGGTGCTGGGCCCGGCCGCCTCAAGCATGGAGGCGCATACCAGTTTGGTGAGGTTGGTGGGGGTGGAGCGAACCAAGCCGTCTCGCCCTTCCAGGTCATGAGGGCTGACGAAGACCGGATCTGCCGCCTTGTACTTGTACTGGGCTTCAAACGCCGCCAGGCCGCGCTGCATCCAGTCGTTCACCACCCGGGCGGTGGCCGGCTCTTCGGCCAGCGTGGGCAGAACCGGTTCCAGCCGAGAAGACAGGGCCAACTGGTGGCTCTGGGTGTCATACAGCAGGTCATGCACATAAACGGTGCGCACGTTGGCGTCGGCCTTGGCAATGGGCGGGTGGGCCAGGCCTGGCCGGTGGGTGTAGCTATGTTCGTGCTCATGGCCGCCCAGGATCAGGCTGATCTCGGGGGCCGCCAGGGCCAGCCGTTCGTCTTCTTCAATGGTCAGGTGGGTCACCGCAATGATCACGTCACAGGTTTTATTCTCATGCCACTTGCGCGCCAGGGCGCGGGCCGTTTCAACGGGGTTCTTGAAGTCGGCATAATCGGGGTCGTTCTGGGAGGTTGTCACACCAATCACGCCAATCCGCAGCGTGGCCCCAGATTCGCCCAGCACCTGCAGCACCAGTTCCCGGGTCACGCCTGGAAAGGGATTGCCCGCCTGATCGGTCACATTGTCAGAGAACCAGTACATCCGGCGCATTTCGGCCGTACCGCTGGTCTCTTCACGCGATCCAGACTCTCTCAGGCGGGCCAGGAACTGATCACCGGTGATGTCAAATTCATGGTTTCCAAAGGTGGCGAAATCGACCCCCAAGGCCCGCAGCGATGCCACCATCTGACGCCCGGCCAGCTTTTCACCATCCACGTTCAGCATTCCCAGGGCCGACGGACTGAGCGCATCGCCGGCCAGAATGGTGAAGGTGTGGCCGGGATTCTCTTGTTCCAGCTTGGCACGCAGGCCAGCCACACGCGCCAGACCGCCCGGCGTGCCCGGCCGGGCCTGAAGTTCATAAACGTCGTTGATCTGGAGCAAGGTCACGCGAATTGACTCGGCCTGGCACGGCGGTGGGGCGAGCCAGGCCAGGACACCCAAACAGGCTACGATCCACCAGCGATTCCGAGGTTCAATTCCAGTGTGTGGTCGCTCATTGGCCATAGCGGTTCGATTCCATGACTGAAGCGACAGCCGGGGGCGGCTGTCGCACAATGGACTGAAGAAACAGAGAGCCGGGGGCGGCTATCGCACATGCGGAAAGACGGTGGACCATCGCGTTACGCCAGGATCTCTGTCACCACATTGCCGTGGACGTCGGTCAGGCGCATGTCTCGGCCGCCAAACCGGTAGGTCAGCCGGGTGTGGTCAATGCCCAGCAGGTGGAGCATGGTGGCGTGCAGGTCGTGCATGGTGACCGGTTTTTCAACGGCGTGGTAGCCGTAGTCGTCGGTGGCACCATGGATCGTGCCCCCTTTAATGCCGCCGCCGGCCATCCAGATGCTGAAGCCGAACGGGCTATGGTCGCGGCCGTCGGAGCCCTGGGCCATGGGGGTGCGGCCGAACTCGCCGGCCCAGAGGACCAGGGTTGAGTCTAGCAAGCCGCGTGCCTTGAGGTCTTTGAGCAGGGCGGCAATCGGCTGGTCGGTGGTCAGGGCGTTGTTTTCGTGGCCGCCCTTGAGGTTACTGTGCTGGTCCCAGCGGTCGTTGCCGGTGTTGGGGCACGTAATTTCGATGAACCGGACTCCACGTTCCACCAGCCGGCGTGCCACCAGGCACTGATGACCGAACACCCGGGTGTGCGGGTAGGGGTGTTCCAGGCCGTACAGCTCGCGGGTGGCCTTGGATTCCCCCTGGAGGTCGACCAGTTCGGGGATGGCCGTTTGCATGCGGGAGGCCAGCTCATAATTGGCAATGGCCGATTCCAGGGCATCGTGGTGGCCCACCCGGCCCAGCACGCCGGCGTCCAGGCTGCGCAAGGCTTCGAGTTTACGGGCCTGATTGGGAGTGGGCTGAACGTTCTCTATGGGGTTGGCGCTGGGCTGAAAGATGGAGCCCTGGAAGGTGGCGGGCAGGAAGCCGTTGCCAAAGCAATCGACCCCACCGGGGGGGATCAGGCCTGAGTTAAGGACCACGAACGAGGGTAAGTTGTGGCACTCACTGCCCAGGCCGTAGCCCACCCAGGCGCCATGGCTGGGCCGGCCTTGTAGGCCAGAGCCGGTATGCAGGAAGTAATTCCCCTGCGTGTGTTCAGAGAAGTTGGCCACCATCGAGCGGACAATAGCCATATCGTCCACGCACTGGCCCAGGTTGGGGAACAGGTCGCTGACCGGGATGCCGCTCTGGCCATAATTTTTGAACGCCCAGGGCGACTTGAGGACGTTGCCCACGTTGTTGAACTGGGTGGGCTGGACCTTGGTCTTGATCGGCTGGCCGTGCTCGCGATCCAGCCGGGGCTTGGGGTCAAAGGTGTCGACCTGAGACGGCCCACCATCCATGTACAAAAAGATGACGTTGCGTGCTTTGGGGGGGAAATGCGGTCCCTGAAGGGCGGTGGCTGGCGATAAATCGTCGGTAGCGGCCTGGAGGGCACCGCCAAATTCTGGCTTGCCCAGCAAGCTGGTCAGTGCCAGGGCTCCAAAGCCGTTGGCCGTGCGTGTTAGAACCTCGCGTCGGCTTGGCGAACCAGGCAAGAAACGGCGGCAGTGCATGGCGAGGTTCCTGGAGAAACGCAATGGAAGGGGACACGATCTGCCTTGATACGTCTGGGCGGCTGATCCCGGGTCAGGGAATGAACGAGAATTCCTTGACGTTGATCAGGATATGGGCCAGGTCGGCCCAGGCGGCCGGGTCGGCGCTGTCTCCCAGCAGGTGATGGGCGGTGGCTCGTTCCTCGGCGGTGGGGGGCCTGGCGAACGCCGTTTCGAACATCCGGGTCAGGCGTTCATCCTGGTTGGCTGCCGGTTCCGCCAGGGTCCGTTCGGCCCAGATCCGGGCTTGTTCAAGCACCAGCGGGTCATTGAGCAGGGTCAGGGCCTGGGCCGGCACATTGGAAATATTGCGGCGGCCCATGGGGCCGGCGGGGGCCGGAAAGTCAAACGCCAGCAAGAACGGCTGCAGGAAGTTGCGGCGGATGCCCAGGTAGACGCTGCGCCGGCCTGCCCCATCCAGGGGTCCGGAACTTCCAGGCCGGCCCCGTCCGTCCATTGAGGGGGTGAGGTGGGGCATGACCCCGGGCCCGTGCATGGTCTGGACCAGCTGGCCGGAAAGGGCCAGCAGGTTATCACGCAGGGCCTCGGCCTCGAGCCGCTTCAGGCGGGCCCGGTGCAGCCAGCGGTTGTCTGGGTCGTTGGCGTTCCCCTGAGCGTCGGGGACGCTGTTCATCTGGTAGGTCTGAGACAGAACCATCAGACGGTGGAGATGTTTGAGCGACCAGCCGCTCCTGATCAGTTCGTCGGCCAGCAGGTCCAGGAGTTCGGGGTGGCTGGGGGCCTGGCCCATGTGGCCGAAGTCGTCGGGCGTGGGCACCAGGCCGCGGCCGAAATGGTGCTGCCAGAGCCGGTTGACCATCACCCGCGCTGGCAGGGGATCGGTGGGATCAAGCATACGCTCGGCCAGATCCAGCCGGCCGCTGCCAGAGGCGTCGGTGGTGGGCTCGGGGCCGGCAATCACTTCCAGGAACCGGCGAGGGGCCAGCACTCCCAGGTTCTTGGGGTTCCCGCGTACTAACACATGCTCATCGTCGCCGCTTCCATCGGCCAGGGTCAGGGCCATGGCCACGTCTGGCAAGGCTGCGGCCTGGGCCAGCACGGCATCGGCCCGGGACCCGAGCGTGGGGTTGCTGATGGGCCGGGCCGGAGCCGCGGCGGGTGCCGCGGGAGTGTCTGGTTTGTCAGAAAAGCGGATCTCAGCCACGGCAATGAAGCCGTCGCCACCGTGAATCTGGCCGCTTGAGCTGTTGAAGTCGGTGGTGGCGCCGTCTGAGATTTCAATGTACGCCTTGTGGCCCAGCCACATGCCGGCATCTTGCACAAACCAGCGGGGGGCGTCGGGGGCGTTCACACCAAACGTGAGTGGGCCGTAGATCGGGTCGCGGATCTTTTCAAAGCCATCCACCACGAGGTTGATCCGGCCGCCTTGGCCCCAGGCCAGGTACTGCACATAGCGGGAGGTGATAGTGAATGTAGGCGACCGGAGCGCACCCCGGAGCCGGTCGGCCGTCAGGCCGCTATGGGCCACGCCCGGTGGGACCGGCTGTACGGCCGGTAGATTGTCGATCTTGACCAGCCGCAGGTCTCCTGCCTGAGAGGGACCGGTGCCAAAGGCCGGGCCGGCCACTTTCCAGGCCCCGAAGTCATTCTGCTGGAAGCTGGCAAACACGCTGGTTCCGAGGCTGGGCTCGGGGCTGGCGGCGGCCGCAGCTTCAGGCACCAGGGCCAAGGGGGCGAGTTCGGGCTCGGCGCGGAGTTCCTTGAGGCGTTCCTTGAGTTCGGCCAGGGCGGCCCGACTTTGATCGTCTTCCAGTGGAACTTGCTGGTAGCGTGAGCTTTGGAAGAAGCCGGCCATGGCGTAATAGTCGCGCTGGGAGAGCGGATCAAACTTGTGATCGTGGCAGCGAGCGCAGGCGAGCGTGAGGCCGAGGAAGGTCTTGCCCAGCACGTCGATCTGGTTATCGACCCGGCGGATCTGTTCTTCACGGGCATCGACGGGTGAGTGAGTCCCCTCCCCCAGCAGTGCGAAGCCGGTGCCCAGAATCGACAGGTTGCGGCCCGTGATCGGTTCAATGCGGGGGTTCTTCAGCAGATCGCCGGCAAGCTGTTCGCGGACGAACTGGTCGTACGGCAGGTCGGCGTTGAGGGCGTCAATCACGTAGTCACGGTATCGGTAGGCGTTGGGGATCTCGAAGTCAAACTCATGCCCCAGGGTGTCTCCGTACCGAACCAGGTCTAGCCAGTGCCGTCCCCAGCGCTCACCAAACCGCGGGCTGGCCAGTAGGCGGTCGACCAGTCGCTCGTAAGCGTCGGGCCGGGTATCGGCCAGGAAGGCCTGAACCTCGGCCGGGGTGGGTGGCAGCCCGAGCAGGTCAAAACTGAGGCGGCGGATCAGGGTCCGCTTCTCGACCCGAGGGGCCGGAGTCAGCCGGTTTTCCTCAAGCTTGGCCAAGATCCAGGCATCAATCGGCCCGGCGCACCAGTCGGAATTCTGAACGGTTGGCGTGGGGGCCGGCTTCAATGGCTGAAACGCCCAGTGGCCGGCCCGCTTTTGCCATTCCTCGGGCCCGATGTTGGGGGTTTTGGGCGAGCTTGTGGCCGCGGCTTGGCTGGGTTCACCGGGCCAAGGAGCCCCGCGCTGGACCCATTCGGTGAGGGCCTGGATCTCGGCATCGCTGAGCTTCCCCTTGGGGGGCATTTTGAGCGTGCCTTCAAAGGTGACCGCCTCCACCAGCAGGCTTTCTTCAGGCTTGCCAGGGACCAGGGCCGGCCCCATCACGCCGCCTTCGAGCATGGCCGCCCGGCCGTCCAGCCGCAGGTCGTTCTTGGCCTTTTCTGGCCCATGGCAGCTAATGCACCGGTCGATCAGAACCGGCCTGACTGATTTCTCAAAGAATTCCAGGTCCGCCGCGGTCGCGGCCGCCTGGTCGGCCTCTTGGGCCTGGACCTGCGCCTGACGCCAGCCCATCAATTCCGGGCTAGCCAGCAAAACCACCAGCATTAGCACCCAGCGCACCATTGTGGTCACCCTGGCTATGTTCAGCCGTTCATGCGAACCGGATCAAGACGGCGGGGAGAATCGAAAACGGGCGGGAGGAGCAGGCGGTAACCTGGCGAACCGGGAGGAGCGTGGGCAGTAGCGGCTTGAACGGCTCTCTCACTGGGCTCATGATGGGCCAGGTTGACGAACGTCATACCGTGTTCACCCTTCATTGAACCCCGAGGTCGGCCTGAATGTCAACGCGAGGCAAACTGGAGTCCCTGGGCATGGTCCACCGCGTGTCGGTTCTCATTGTTCTGCTGGCCAGTTTGGCTCCCGGCCTCCTGTGGGCTTCAACCCCGGCCGACGACACCCCGCCCCGCTTGCGGGTCTGCCTGATTTCAGGGGCTGAAGAGTATGAGTCGGACCGCACTCTGGCCAGCTTCCAGCACTACCTGGAAACTCGGTACCCGGTGACCTGCACCCTGCTCAAGGCCCGAGGGACCAACGACCTGCCCGGTCTGGAAGCACTGGAAAATACCGACGTGGCCCTGCTCTTCACCCGCCGGCTCACGCTTCCGCCCGAGCAGATTGAGCGGATCAAACGCTACATCCATGCCGGCAAGCCGCTGGTGGCGGTCCGTACGGCCAGCCACGCTTTCCAGAACTGGCTGGAGCTGGATGCCGAGGTTCTGGGCGGCTCATACAAGGGCCACCTTCGCAATGATCTCAGCCAGCGCACGGCGATGGCCCCCAACGCGGCCGGGCACCCGGTGCTTCAGGGGGTGGGAACTCTCGCCTCACGCGGCAGCCTGTACCGGACCAGCCCGATCTCAAACCACTGCACCCTGCTGCTGAACAGCACCTCGCCCGAGGCGACCGAGCCGGCCGCCTGGGTGCGCACCGACCGTGATGGTCGGATCTTCTACACCTCGCTGGGAGCCCAGCAAGATTTTGAGAACGCCAGCTTTTTGCGGCTCTTGACCAACGCCCTGTTCTGGACGGCCAGGCGAGACATTCCCGCCGAGCCGGTGCTGGCCGAGCAACCGCCCTTACGGGCCCGGCCTGAAGCAACCCTGACGTTGAACCTGCGGAAACGGGTAGAAACCGCCCCAGGCAGCGGCGAGTGGCGGGTGGAAACTGTGCGGCAGACCGTGCCGGCGGCCGAGGTTGGGGTGGTGATTTGCGACATGTGGGACCTGCACTGGTGCCGGGGCGCCACCGAACGGGCCGATGCCATTGCCGGCCGGATGAACCCGGTGATAGATCACCTGCGCAAGGCCGGTGTGCAGATCGTGCACGCGCCGTCAGACACCATGGCATTCTACGCCGGTACCCCGCAGCGTCTCAGAGCCAAGCTGGCACCCACCGCCACGCCGCCCCCTGCCCCAGAGTTGCCCAAGGAACCGCCCCTGCCGATCGATGATTCTGACGGCGGTTGCGACACCGACGACCCCAACTACCTGGCCTGGACCCGCCAGAACCCCAAGCTGACAGTGGCCGAGTTGGACGCCGTGAGCGAGAACGGTGACGAAATCTACAACCTGTTCCGCCAGCAAGGGATCAAATACGTGTTGATGATGGGCGTGCATACCAACATGTGCGTGCTCAACCGGACATTCGCCATCAAGGCCATGACCAAGCGCGGCATGCATGCCGTGCTGGTACGAGACCTGACCGACGCCATGTACGATCCCAAAGATACGCCCAAGGTGACGCACGATGAGGGCACAAACCTGGTGATCGAACATATCGAAAAGTACTGGTGCCCCTCGGTGCTGAGCACGGAGCTGGTGACCCCCGCGCCCTGAGCCTGATTGACTGAGCCACACTCGTTCCCTTCCTCTCTCCTTGACTCTCCACAACCGTTGCCTTCGCGGCCCTGTTGTCTTGACTTCGCCAACCGTTCCGGACTTTCTTTCTTGGGAGATTGATAGATGCTGAATGCCGACATGTCTCGCCGTTCGTTTGTTCTGGGTTCGGCCGGTGCGGTTCTAGCAGCCAGTCGTGCGTCCGCGGGCAGCGCACCTGTGGTCAAAGAGCGCAAGAAGGTGGCGCTGATCGGCACGGTGGACTTCAAGATGTCGCACACCCAGCATTTCCTGGACCGGCTGCTGATGGGCTACAAGTGGGACGGCGGCTGGCACAAGCCCGACGTGGATCTGGTGTCGGTCTATATCGATCAGTTCCCTGAAGGCGAGCTGGCACGCGGCCGTTCCAAGCAGTTCAACGTGCCCATCTACCCCACGGTGGCCGAATCATTGACGTGCGGTACCTCCAAGCTGGCCGTTGATGGGGTGCTGATTATTGGCGAGCATGGCAACTACCCCAAGAACGAGATGGGTCAAACCCTCTACCCCCGGTACGCGTTCTTCCAGCAGATGGTCGAGGTTTTCAAGAACAGCGGCCGAAGCGTGCCCGTGTTCAATGACAAGCACCTCTCCACCAACTGGGTGGAATGCGTGGCGATGGTGGACACCGCCAAGAAGATGGGGTTCCCGTTCCTGGCCGGCTCATCGTTGCCGGTGACCTGGCGGCTCCCTTCGGTCGACCTGCCGCATGGATCCGCGCTCAAGGAAAGCGTGTGCGTGGGCTACGGCACCCCAGATAGCTACGATTTTCATGGCCTGGAAACAGCCCAGTGCATGTCGGAACGGCGTAAGGGGGGCGAGGTCGGCATCTCCAGCGTGCAGTCCCTCAAGGGGGAGGCAATGTGGAACCATGCGGCCACGCAGGAAACGACCTCTCGGTTGATGGTGGCCGCGCTCACACGCTCACAGAGCCTGCCGATTGTCGAAGGGTATGAGACTGACCCGATCAGCCTGGACTGGGCCCGCAAGAACTTCCCAGACGCGTATGCCTATTTCATTGAGCATCGCGATGGCTTCAAGACCACGCTGTTCATGCTGCCGATCCAGGACTTCAACTACGCGGGTCTGGATGGCGAGACCGGCAAGATCACCTCGTGCCAGATGTACTTGCCCATGCCCGGCCGGGCATCGTCCACGGCCGACTTCTTCAACCCCCTGATTCATCACGTTGAGCAGATGGTGCTCACGAACAAGGTTCCTTACCCAGTTGAGCGCACACTCTTGACCTCGGGCATGACCATGGCTGGCGTTGAGTCTCTATTCCGCAAAGGTGAAAAGGTCATGACTCCACAGATGGAAGTTCGTTACCAGGTGGGTCCAGAGTCCACGTTCTGGCGGTCTTGAGATTTCAACGGGTCCATACCGTCGATCACGTCCAACCGATCTTCAAAACGGGTCAGTCTTCATGGACCGAATGGACGGCATGGACTGTCTGGATAAAACGAGAAACTGGCGCGGAGGGGTGTTTCCGTCCGCGCCAGTTTTACGCGGGGCAGACCTTCATTCAACTGGATTGAAGCGATTGAAGGTTCGGGGAAAAGGCTCAGGTAGAGTCCTGACCTGCGGCGGTGGCTTGGAGCGAGTTAGCAACGTTGGAAACCGTTCCTGGAGAATTCGACAACGCTGGAGTAGCGGGCCAGACATGTTGGCCAAGGCGAGCCATTCGCATCCCTCGATATCCATCTGAAGCATCAGGTCGCTGTTCTGGCGCGTGTGGCTGGCGTTCATCCAGTCATCCATGGTGGTGCCGTTGGTGATCAGGCCGACATGTTTCTTGAGAAACTGGAGGCCGGCGTCGGATTGCGCGGGTCCCTTCACCGAGCCATCGGCCAGAAAGCCCTTCATGCCGCGTGAGACGCAATCGGCTTCAAAGCCTGAGATCTGGCCCACGCCGGGTGAGAAGCAGGCCGCGATCCCCTCAATGTCGTCAGGAACCACGTCGCCACCGTCGTTCTGCGGGCCGAGCCGGTTCAGCGGCCGGTGAGTTTCCGAGAGGGCAGGCTTGCGATCAGATTCAGGATGTTCGCCCGTGCTCTGCGTTGGGCCTCTTGATGTTGGGCCCGCTGGTCGAATAAAGATCGTATCCTGGAGGGAAAGCTCATCGGTAGGCGGTCATAGGTTTGACGGAATTGGGTGTTCGAACTCGAAATTGGCGAACGACATCTTGGTTTCTTCAGGTGTGAGCAAGATCAAAGAACTAACATCCGACTGAATCTCTTCCGGTAAAGAGTTTAAATAGTTCCAGGCGTCCTTGTTGCGTTCAGCCCTACTTCGGCCAGTTAGGTCAGGATCGATGATTCGGATTCGTACCGAAACAGAATTCTGTCGATATAGGTCGATCTGAGCCTGGGAGTGTTTAGCTTGATAGGCTTTCAAAGCCTCGATCAAGAGGACAATCGTCTCGTCTTTGCAGCCATGTGTTACCTTGATGGACATGTCACATCCTCTCTTTTGCCCAGGTCAGAATTGTTCTGGCCGCGTCGAGAAAATCCTTTGCGTCTTCTTGTTCTTGCTGTCTTGGATCAGACCTCAAATCCGTGGACCAATCATTAACCAGTGTGAAGGCTTGTCTGATGTTTGCCGGGAAACTGGGCCCGCCGTTTCGGAGATACTCATATCGTAGCCAACTGTAATCATGAGCCCTGGCACCGCGAAACGATCGTAACATTTCGGTACGGTCTGCCTGAGCAAGCGTATTCAGGATCAGTGCTTTGAGAATACATTCAATTCCATAGCCTGCCAGGTAGACAGCCCCTGTTGAATGCTCTGGGGCGGCCTGTAGCAAGATCAGAGCATCTTCGTACCTGTGGATGGCGGATCGATAGAAGGGTCGGGCTTCGCACGAAGCTGGAAGAGCCATGGATTGATTACTCCCGACCAAGGAGCCGGCCGCGTGTCGGATGGCGGAAGCCACTACTCGCATGCCGGCCCTTTCCAGATCCATTGACCGGGTTATCACTTGGCCCCGGTCACGCTTTTGATGTAGCCCACTTCCTTGGCGTCGAACGGGGTACCGTTGGCGCGGAAGATGTCGTGGAACCAGACCTTGGGCTCGCTGGTGGCCGGTTGCTTCCAGGTATCCCAGGCGTAGATGGTGTTGGTTTTGCCGGCCACGAAGCCCCAGCAATAGGCCCCAATCTTCTCGCTCTTGAGCCAGGCGAGGATTGGGTCGAACTGGCTGCCGTTGGGCCGGGCCATGAACTCGGTGCAGAGGATAGGCCGATTGTAAAGCTTGAGGGGGGCCACGCGGGCCTTGTGCTTATCGAGTGGGTCGTACGAGTGGTAGGTGATGATGTCCGAATTGTCAAGCTGGAACTTGTGGATGGGGTGGATCTTGTCGGCTGTCCACTCACCAATCCAGATGCCGGCGGTCAGGGGCTGGTCGGGGTTAATCTCGCGTGCCCAGGTGAACGTTTTTTTCAGCAGCTCAAACGCCAGGTCGCCTTTGTTCTTGGGTTCGAGCAGGCCGTAGCTGTTGGCGTTGTTGTTGTCGGGCTCGTTCATCAGGTCCCAGGCGTGGATCCGCTGATCGTTCTTGAAGTGCTTGAGTACTCCCTGGACGAACGGCTTGAGGCTGTCTTGCTTGGCGGGGTCTTGCAAGATGGCGCGGCCTGGGCTTTGGGCCCAGCCAGAGTTGTGCAGGCCGGCGTGTGGTGGGCGCTGCAGACCCAGCTTGGGATTGGGGTCCCACACGCTGTCGAATAGCACGAACATGACGCCAATCTTGTGCTTGTCGGCAATCGTCAGGAATTCTTCCATGCGCTGGAGCAGCCCCTGGGAATCTTGCTGCCAGAGCAGGTCATGCAGGAACACACGCACGCTGTTGAAGCCCAGGTCCTGGGCCCAGCCAAGTTCGCGATCGATGGTAGCGGGGTCAAAGGTCTCGGCCTGCCACATCTCAAGCTGGTTAATGGCTGTGCTGGGGCTGAAGTTGCAACCAACCAGCCAGGGTTTGGAGGCGTACCAGGCGTTGGCCTTTTCGGTCGGCCAGGTACCGTCGGCCGCCTGGGTGGATGAAGCCGGTGCCAGCGCCAGGGTGAGCCCCAGCAAGCCGCAGGCGGTGGAGAGCAGGCGAGAAGTCATGGATCAGGGTTCCTTGAAGGGAGGAAATGGCGACCCCCGGGCCCCGCATGGAACCTGGGTTTTTGCCTGAACGGGTGCTTGAAGGCGCGGCGTTCCGTTGGTGGAGCGTGAGCGGCCGGTCATCCAACGGCTCACGCGAATATGCCAGAATTGTCGCCCCGGTGAAACCGGGCAGGGTTCCGGATCAGGCTTCGGGCAGTTTGCTGCGGTAGCTGGCCATCATGTGGCAATTTACGCGCCGGTTGACCTCTTTCCAGAGGTCATCCACAACCTTGCCCTTGATCAGGCCATCGGCCGTCTGGCCGGGAACCTGGCCGAACATCGAGAGAGATTCACTCACGCCGCTGGCGGTGCTCCCCAACTGCTTCTCTTGCTTGCAGTGGGTGTAGGCGTTGGCGATCAGGCTCATGGTGGGCAGCCTGGGAATGGGGTCGTCAATATCCACGTAGCGGAAGGTGATTGAGCCAATGTCGCGGTCGAACCCTTCCATGGCCTGCTTGTTGCCCACCATCGGCGCGCCAAAGGTGTAAATGGCCTGGACTGGCAGCATCTTGCGGGTGAATAGCCAGCCAGCCAGCGTGGCCAGTGCCCCGCCCAGACTATGCCCGGTCACCCAGATCGGTCGTTCCCGTTGGTTGAACTCGACCTCGACCAGGGCAAGCACCGGCTCCCAGATATCGGCCAGGGCGTTCAGGAACCCCTGATGGAACCGGGCTCCCACGCCTGCGGCCGCGAAGTCGGTTCCTAGCCGGCCCTGGGGCAGTACCAGCAAGTTTAGCGCGTTGGTTACCAGCCAATCCTTGAGACCATCGAGCGTAGCCGGGTTCTCGGTCCCCCGGAACGCCACCACAATGGCCTCTGAGCTGGTTGCCACGTAGGCCTGGGTGTTGTTCACGCCGATCAGCCGCGCATCCAGGCCCAACAGTTCCCGATACTTGGGCTGGGCATCGACCTCGGGTTCATACGCCAGGTCTGAGGCCAGCGCAAGGAAGCGAGCGTTGCGGTAATCGCCGCGCGGCTCTGGGTGCAAACTCAGGCTCATGGCGGTGGTTCTCTGATGATGGTTGATGTGGGAAGAAACCGAGTCAGCCTGGGGGTAGCCGTTCTCCATGGACAAGCTGGCGGTGTTGGCGCTAACGCAGCCCTCGCCGGCCTGGTTTTGCCTGGCGCCAGGCGGCCAGCCCTTCGGCCGTGACAGCGGTACCGCGCACGTCCAGTTGTTTCAGAGATTCAAGGGGGGCCAGATGTTCCAGACCGGCATCGGTCACGGCCGTTGAGGCCAGCCGCAAAATTTCCAGCGTCTTGAGCCCGGCCAGATGTTCCAGGCCGGCATCGGTGACGGCCGTATGGCTCAGGTCCAGTTCACGGAGGTTGGTCATGTCGGCCAGGCCGGTCAGCGTCTTATCGGTCACATCGGGGTTGGCCATCTGGACCACGGTGGCGTCGGCATGCGTGCGCAGGGCGCTGGGGTAGTCGCCCTGTTCCCAGCCGGTCAGGGTCAGGTGTCGCTCGCCATCCACCAGCTTGGCCCGTGGGCCCAGTGAGATGAAGTACGGGCCAACCGCGTTGATCAAGTAGGGAGAGCCGGCCAGGGCCAGGCCAATCAGAAACACGGCCAGCGGGCCCTTGAAACTGCGGGCGTGAAAGGCGGCATAGATCGGGGCCGCCGGTGGGAACCCCAGGAAGAACAGCCGTCTGGGCACCCGGTTACGGCGGGCCCGCAGTAAAATCCAGACGTACCCCACTATCAAAAGCAGCAGGCCGCCGAGTACGGCATAGATGCCATATTTTTCCAGAGATTCGCTCATGCCGGGGTGGCTTTCACGGGGGTGAGGTTAGACGTGGATCGCGGAGTTACAGGCCCAGCAGGTTGTCAACCGCGTGGCCGATATCGGGGGCCCGCATCAGGCTCTCGCCCACCAGAATGGCATCGACCCCGGCGGCCTGCAACCGCTCGACATCGGCCCGGGTATGGATGCCGCTCTCGGCCACCAGCACAACCTCGGCTGGCACTTGCTCGCGGAGCCTGATCGTGTGGTTGAGGTCGGTCTTGAAGGTGCGGAGGTCGCGGTTATTGATCCCCACCAGAGTGGCGCCGGCGGCCAAAACCCGAGGCAGGTTCTCGGCGTCGTGCAGCTCAACCAGGGCCTCCATCCCCAGCCCCCTGGCCCGTTCCAGCAGGCTCTTGAGCTGGTGGTCATCCAGGATCTCGGCAATCAAAAGCACGCAGTCGGCCCCGGCGACGCGGGCCTCTACCACCTGGTACTCATCGATCAGAAAGTCTTTGCGCAGTAACGGGATAGCCACGGCCGCGCGGATGCGGGCCAGGTACGAGAGGTGCCCCTGGAAGTAGGGGACGTCGGTGAGCACGCTCAGGCAGGCCGCGCCATGGGCTTGATAGGTGCGAGCGATCACAATCGGGTCAAAGTCGGGGCGGATCACCCCGGCCGAGGGACTGGCCTTCTTGACCTCGGCGATCAGGCGAACCGGCCCTGGCCCGGCCACCGCCGCCCGGAAGTCACGCACCGGGGGCGCCTCGGCCGCCTGGGCTTCCAGTTCTTCCAGCGGCATCCGCTTGCGGCCCAGTTCCACCTCACGTCGCTTGGTCGCCACGATCTCGTCAAGAATAGTAGGCATGGCTCAATCTATCGAATGAAGAGACCTGGGCGTGGCCCTGAGGCCAGGATTT
The DNA here is from genome assembly GCA_903926465.1 of uncultured Planctomycetales bacterium. Taxonomy (GTDB): domain Bacteria; phylum Planctomycetota; class Planctomycetia; order Isosphaerales; family Isosphaeraceae; genus CAIYJE01. Next base: position 20,157 of record CAIYJE010000051.1, on the reverse strand, counting down.
GGTTTGGTTTGGTCGCTCGCGGAAAGCCTGTGGTCCAGAAGGGGCCGCGCCAGACCCACCGCCGATGCACCGCTTCTGCATGATCGAGATTTTGGCCCCTCCATTCCAGTGCAAACCCTCACGCCACCGTGAACCGCTCGGGAATCTCCGGAAACGGCGGCCTGGCGGTCGGCTCGGGCCGCTCCCACTCACCGACAAGCCACATCACAGAGCGGAATGATCTTGCTGGTGGAGCGAAGCAACTCCCCGATGGTCACCCTGGCAAACGCCGCCTCGGTGGCCGCGTAACTCCGGTCCAGTTCCGCATGCAGCGGGCAAAGGCTGGTATGCGTGGGTAAGCCCAGCGGGCAATGGCGAATTCGCTCCATGGGAGCCACCGCGTTGACCACGTCCAAAATGGTGATCTCATCCATCGGGCGGGCCAGGGTGTATCCCCCGCCCGGCCCCGAGCGCGACTGGACCAGTTGAGCCTTTGCCAGGCTCTGCAGCACTTTGTGCAAATACCGCCGGGGAACCTTGGTCTGTTCAGACAGATGGTCGGCCGAGGCGCTCTGGCTGGAATCTTGAGCCAGGCAGGCCACCGTTCGAAGCGCATATTCCGCCGTTTTCGGCAACATCCCGGCCCCTCTCCCAGAAACCTCTTTGAATTCTACACCAAAAGGTGTAGTATTCAATTCACGCTGATCAGCCGCGGGCGGTGTCGCGTCGCGACCGGTGCCGCCCACCTTTGGGTCATTCAATCATACCTGGAAGGTCACTCCACGCGGAGGAATCATGCTCAGCGAACAAACGATCAGAATCGTCAAGGCGACAGCACCTGCGGTAGCGGCGCATGCCGAGGCGATCACGCGGCGGTTCTATTCCCTGATATTTTCGGGGAATCCCGAGGTGAAAGCCTTCTTCAATCAGGCTCACCAGCACTCGGGTGGCCAGCAGAAGGCGTTAGCGGGTGCCATTTGTGCGTATGCCGCCAATATTGAGAACCTGGGAGTTTTGGAGCCGGCCGTGGAACTGATTGCCCAGAAACACTGTTCCCTGGGGATCCAGGCCGACCAGTACCCGATTGTGGGCAAGCATTTGCTGGTGGCGGTTCGGGATGTACTGGGTGCGGCGGCTACCGATGAGGTGATTGCCGCCTGGGGTCAGGCTTATGGCTTTTTGAGCACGGTGCTGATTGACCGGGAAGCCCAGATTTACAAAGACCAGGCTGCCGTGCCTGGTGGCTGGAATGGCTATCGGCGTTTTTATGTGGAATACAAGGTGCCTGAAAGTGAAACGGTGACATCGTTTTATCTCAGGCCCACCGATGGCGGGGCCCTGGCTCCGTTCAAGCCGGGTCAGTACATCACGGTCCGGTTCCACAACCTGCCCACGCCCACGTCGCCCAGAAACTACAGCCTCTCGGATCGACCGGGGCTGGGCCATTATCGGATCACGGTCCAGCGTGAGGGGGCGCAGCAGCCTGGTGCGCCTGAGGGGCTTGTTTCCAGCCACCTGCATGATCAGGTCAAGGTGGGTGATACGCTTGAAATTGGTCCCCCCTGCGGTGAGTTCACCCTGGAACCCGCGCAAGCCTCCGGCCGAGCCGTCGTGCTGCTGGCGGGCGGGATTGGCATCACGCCGCTGCTGGCGATGCTTAAAAATCTGGCCGATCAGCGTGTGACATCCCCCGTCTATGTCATTCATGGCGCCCGTAACAGCCGAGTTCACGCCATGGCCGATGAACTGCGTATGGTGGCGGCCTCGATGCCCACTATGCATACTCACATTCGGTACAGCACGCCGCTGCCTGACGATCTATCTCAGAGGCGGTGTGATAGTACGGGCTTCGTGGACCTGGGCCTGCTCCGTTCGGTCGTGCCGACCAACGATGCCGACTTCTACTTCTGCGGGCCCCGGCCGTTCATGCAGTTGGTGTATCGGGGGCTCAAAGCCTGGGGTGTGGAGGAATCTCGGCTCCACTGGGAATTCTTCGGGCCTCGTGAAGAGATCACAGCCTTGGCCTGATTGTGGTTGCAGGTGTATGGGTCGGTTCCGGGTCTGGCCAATGTGGGACCGGCCCGGTTGGGGCCAGCGGAGTGTCTAGATCATGCGAGTTTCAAAAATGCTGCGACTTCTGGGCCTGGCCCTGCTGCTGGTGGGGCGGCAGGTTCCCGCCTGGGCGGAAGATGAGTTTGAGCGGGCACCGATTCTGTATAGCCAGAGCACGCCTGAGAACCCAATCTCCCAGCTCCAGGACAGGCTCGATCGTGGTGAAGTGGCGATGGAGCCTGTGGCCGATCTGGGTTATCTGCCGGCGCTGCTGCGGGCGCTAGAGGTGCCGGTGGAATCTCAGATGCTGGTCTTTTCCAAGACCAGCCTGCAGATTCAGCGGATCTCGCCCCGGACCCCGCGTGCCCTGTATTTCAATGATGATGTCTACATTGGATTCTGCCAGTCTGGCGAGGTGCTGGAGATCTCAGCAGCCGACCCCAAGTTGGGCACGGTGTTTTACACGCTCGATCAGGAACGTGCCGAGAAACCGAAGTTCACTCGCCAGGTGGATAACTGCCTGCTCTGCCACAGTTCCTCGCGAACTGAGGCGGTGCCGGGCCACCTGGTGCGGTCCCTGTTTGTGGACCCAGGCGGCCAGCCAATTTATTCGGGCGGCAGCCGGATCGTCGATCACAAGACTCCGCTTGAGGACCGCTGGGGCGGCTGGTATGTGACCGGTCGACACGGGGCGCAGAAGCACCTGGGGAATCTGGTGATCCAGGGTAAGGAAGTGCCGCGCCAGGTCGAGAATGCCCAGGGGCAAAATCTCTTGCAACTGGATGATCGCATCCGTACCCAGGCGTACCTTTCGCCCCATAGTGACATCGTGGCCCTGATGGTCTTGGAGCACCAGGCCCTGGTGCATAATCGTTTGACCAAGGCGAACTTTGTGACCCGGCAGGCTCTGGATTATGACGCCATGATGAACCGGACACTGGGCAACCCCGAAGGCAAGCGGCTCGACAGCACCAACCGCCGCATTCAGAGCGCCGGTGACGAGCTGGTGGAGGCTCTGCTTTTGGTGGGCGAGGCCAAGCTGACCGCGCCGATCCGCGGCACGTCGGAGTTCGCCCGTGTGTTCGCCGCCGGTGGAACGAAAGACGGCCAGGGGCGTTCGTTGCGTGATCTGGATCTGGAACGCCGGCTGTTCAAGTACCCGTGTAGCTACCTGATCATGTCGAAGTCGTTTGACGGCCTGCCTGGAGAGATGAAAGAGTACGTCTGGCGGCGGCTCTGGAAGATCCTCAAGGGCGAGGATCGCTCGGAAAAGTTTGCGCATCTTTCGGACCAGGATCGGCAGAACATCCTGGAGATCCTCCGCGCCACCCAACCAGACCTGCCCGCGGAATGGAAGCCGTGATCTATTGCGGGGTAGAACCAATCAAGAAATCTTCCGATAAATGCACCACAACTCAAAGAAGCGTATACCCCGCTTTCTCTTGTGGCGGGGATGTCATCCGTGACCGGAAGCAAGGGCGCTCTGCTTGCTCTTTCCGTGTCTTGGTTCTGATTGGTGCGGAACAAGGAATGCTTCGCGGGCCACCAAGGTACCACGTCATGGATGATCGGAAGCCGATCCTCCAGGCCACCGGAGAAGCCAAGCCAAAGACGAAGCCCGCTGCGTCGTTGGTCCTGGAGCGGATGGCCGACAAAAAGTCAGAAAACCGGACGCTCGACTCGGCCCGTGGGGCACGCTAAAGTAAGTTCACACACCAGGGATCGTCCAAAACTTGGCGATCGGTCAGCATTCCACGAATGAGCCTGCCTGGCACCTTGCCCGCCTGGATATTCTCACCGTTCGCCCGGGGAGTTGTAGCTCGATGAACGGATGGCTGCTTTCACTGGCTTTGCTGGCGCCGGCCCAGCAGCAAGCTGCGCCCGCCCAGGTCGCGTCGGCCCTGGAATTTCAGGACGGCGATCGTGTGGTGTTGATTGGCGATGCCTTCCTGGAGCGGGATCATGACCTGGCCCAGATCGAGACCACACTCACGGCCCGCTATCCCGACCGGGCGATCCAGTTCCGCAACCTGGGCTGGACCGGAGACACGGTTTGGGGAGATAGCCGGGCCGCGTTTGAGACCGCCAAGGAAGGCTTTGAGCGCCGGGCGGCCGTGGTCAAGGAGCTCAAGCCCACCGTGCTGCTGGTGGCTTACGGCATGAACGAATCGTTTGCCGGCCCAGGCGGCTTGCCCCGGTTCGAAGAAGGATTGAAGGCGATGCTCGCGAGCGTGACCACCCCGGAAACCCGGGTGGTACTGATCTCACCCATTGTGCATGAGAACCTGGGCCCGCCCCTGCCCGACCCCAACGCCCATAACAAGGATCTGGTTCTGTACCGAGACAGCCTCAAGCGGCTGGCCGAGGAGCGGGGCTACGGCTTCATTGACCTGATCCAGGCCCGAATTGGTGATGGCACCCGGCCGGAACGGGTGGTGCCCACGCGTGAGACCATCGAAGGAATTCACCTGAACCCGTTCGGCTACAACCAGGCGGCCATCTTTCTGGGCGGCAAGCTGGCCCCCGATCGCTACCCGCTCTGGGTCGTGAACGCGAACCTGGGGGCCGATGGCGTGAAGATGGGCGACATGGTCGGCTCGCAGGTTTTGTCGTCGAACCGGACCGGGCAAGGACTCTCGCTCAGGCTGCTTGACCATCGCTTGCCCAACCTGCCGGAACCGGCCGAGACCCCCGACCGGCTCAAGATCATGGACCGCACGTTGCGGGTGACCGGGCTGGCGCCGGGGACCTACACTCTGACGATTGACGGCAGGGAGATTCTCAGGGCCAACAACGCCGATTGGGCCAAGGGGGTTCAGTTTGCGGTGGGTTCCGAGTACGACCAACTCAACGCCCTGCGCCGGGCCATTGTGGATAAGAACCGGTTGCTGTTTTATCGCTGGCGGCCCCAAAACGAGACCTACATCTTCGGCTTCCGCAAGCATGAGCAAGGGAACAACGCGGCCGACATTCCCAAGTTTGACCCCCTGGTGGCAGACAAGGAGGCGGAGATCAACCGCCTTCGGGTGCCGGTGGCACATACCTACGAGCTGACCCGCGTGGAGGAGCCTTCCAAGTGACCCGTTTCACCGCCAGAGCCGCCGTATTTCTGAATCTGCTGCTGGTTGCCGCCCCGGTGCTTGCCCAGCGCGAGGCCACGGTCCCCGACCCCGACCCCGAAATTGAGCGTAAGAGCTTTGAGGTGGCCGAGGGGTACGAGGTCAACCTGTTCGCCGGTGACCCTCTATTGGCCAAGCCGATCCAGATCAATTTTGACGCCAAGGGGCGGCTCTGGGTGGCCTCCAGCGAAGTCTACCCCCAGATCGAGCCCGGCAAGTTGGCCAATGACAAGATCCTGGTGCTGGAAGACGTGGATGGCGACGGCAAGGCCGATTCCACCACCGTGTTTGCCGACGGGCTTTTGATTCCGACCGGCGTGGCTCCCGGCGACGGTGGCGCCTACGTGGCCAACAGCACCGAACTGCTGCACATGAAAGACACCAACGGTGACGGCAAGGCCGACACCCGCGAGGTGGTTCTGGCCGGCTTCGGCACCGAAGATACCCACCACATTATCCACACCTTCCGCTGGGGTCATGAGGGGCTGCTTTACTTCAATCAGTCCATCTATATTCACTCGCATGTAGAAACCCCCTGGGGTCCACGGCGACTGGGCGGCGGCGGCATCTGGCAGTTCCGGCCCGAGACCCGTCAGCTTGAGGTTCTCAACCGGGGGCTGGTGAATCCTTGGGGTCACCAGATTGACGCCTGGGGCCAGCACTTTGAGACCGACGGTGCCGGCGGCGAGGGGATCAACTTCGTGGTTCCAGGGGCCAGTTACTTCACGGCTCCGGGTGCAGCCCGGATCATCGCCGGCCTGAATCCAGGCAGTCCCAAGCATTGCGGCCTGGAGATCGTTTCCGGCCGGCACATGCCCGAGGACATGCAAGGGGTGATGGTGACCCATGACTTCCGGGCCCACCGGGTCGCTCGGTTCCAGCTTTCCGACGATGGCTCGGGCTTTGCCTCGCGGGAACTTCCGGAGCTGATCAAGACCAGCCACCCGGCGTTCAGGCCGGTGGACGTGGTGCTGGGCCCCGACGGTGCGCTTTATATTGCCGACTGGTATAACCCGATCATTCAGCATGGCGAGGTCGATTTCCGAGACCCACGCCGTGACCACACGCACGGGCGGATCTGGCGGGTGACCGCCAAGGGGCGGCCGCTGGTCGATCGCCCCAAGCTGACCGAAGCCAGCGTGCCCGAACTGCTCGATGCGATGAAGGCCCCAGAGGCCTGGACCCGGCGGTTCGCTCGCCTGGTGCTCAAGGAACGTGGTGCCGAGAAGGTGGTGGCCCCGCTGGCGGCTTGGGTGGCCAAGCTGGATGCCCATGATCCCAACCTGGAACAGTACCGGCTGGAAGCGCTTTGGACCTACCAGGCGCTCGACGTGCCGGAACCGGCCCTGCTAACCGCCCTGCTCCGTTCTCCTGAACCGCGTGCCCGCGCTGCCGCCGTGGTGGTGGTACCGCACTGGAAGGACCGGATCACTGGCCCCGACCTCACCGAACTGCTGGCCGAACGGGTGGCCGATGAAAACCCCAGGGTCCGGCTGGAAGCGGTCTGTGCCCTGCGGGCGTTCCCCACGGCCAAGTCACTCACAATTGCGCTCGGGGCCCTGGACCGGCCGGTGGATAAGTTCCTGGATTACGCCCTCTGGCAGACCTGCCGAGAGCTTCAGCCGGTGTGGCTGCCCGCGCTTCAGGCTGGCAAGCTCGACCTGATAGATGCCCGCAAGCTGGCCTTTGCCCTCCAGGCCGCCGGCTCGGCCGAGGTGGTGGGCCCGCTGCTCGACGCCGCCCGTGCTGGGACATTAAGCGAAGCCCAGTTGCCCAACGTTTTCGGGCTTGTGGGTAACCTGGGCAACCCCGATCAGCTCAAGCAGGCGGTGCAACTGGTGTCTGGAGCCGCGACCCCAGCCATGGCCCGAGCGCTTGACGCCCTGGCCAGTGCCTCGGCCAACCGAAACATCCAGCCGGCCAACCCGGAAGCGTTGGTGGATGCCATTGCCGCGCATCTCAAGGCACCGGCTGCCGGGGCCCAAGGGTCGGACCTGGGCTCACGGCTGGCGGCCGTCCATGCTGCGGGTGCCTGGAAGCTGGAGCCGTTGCGGGCATTACTCGAAGCGCGGGTTCAGACCGCCGACGAAGATGACACCGTCAAACTGGCGGCCATTGATGGTTTGGTTCGCCTGGGTGGACCTTCCAGCGTGGGTTACCTGGACAAGTTGGCTCAGTCTCAAAGTGCCCCCGCGCTCAGGCGTGCGGCGGTGGTGGGACTGGCCGGGCTCGATGCCGCGGTCGGCTCGGCCCGGGCCGTGAGCGCGCTCGGTGGCGGCCTGCCGGCCGATGACGCGGCGATCCTGTATACGGCGCTGCTCGCCCGCAAAAATGGTCCGGAGTCACTGACGGCAGCCCTGGCCGATCAGCCGTTGCCGCGTGACGTGGCCAAGCTGGGCGTGCGCATGGCCAAGGCGGCCGGTCAGCCCAACCCCGGTCTGGTAGACGCCCTGACCAAGGCCGGCAAGCTTGACGCCCCGCAACCGTTACCCGATGCCGCGGCGATGGCCGCCTTGATGGCCGATGTTCGCTCGGCTGGCAACCCCGAGCGGGGCGAGGCCCTGTTCCGCCGCGCTGACCTCCAGTGCGTGAAGTGTCATGCCGTGGCCGGCGCGGGTGGCAAGGTTGGCCCTGGCCTGGAATCGATTGGCGCCAGTGCCCAGGTGGATTACCTGATCGACTCGCTGTTGCAACCCAACAAGGCGGTCAAGGAGGGGTACCACTCTCAGGTGCTGGCCACCAAGGACGGCCAGATCCTTACGGGCATTGTGGTTCGCAAAGATGACCAGGGGGTCACGCTGCGAGACGCCGAGGGGAAGGTGTTCACCATTGCCGCCGCCCAGATTGATGACCAGCAGCCAGGTCAATCGCTGATGCCTGAAGGGCTGACCGAGAGCCTGACGCGTGAAGAGTTCCTGGACCTGGTCCGGTTTCTCTCGGAGCTGGGCAAGCCGGGAGCTTACTCGGTGCAGCCGGGCCGGGTGGTGCGAAACTGGGAGGTTTTGCCGGGCACGCAGCAGACGGCCGTGTCTGTGAGCCGGATTGGGTTTGACGCCATGGTGCGAGGCACCCAGCCCTACGATGCGACTCCCGTGGCCTGGGTTCCAGCCTACAGTCGGACCTCGGGCGACCTGCCGCTCGCTGATATTCCGGCCTTGCCCAACATGAGTGCCGCCCCTTCGCGCCGCTGGGCCCGGTTCGGGCTCGACGTTTCCACCGGCGGTCCGATAGGATTCCAGTTCAACTCACTCGACGGTATCGCCCTCTGGGTGGACGGCACCCGCGTAGATCTGAATCAGACCCCCGACCTCAAGCTGGACCTCGCCCCAGGCAGCCATACCCTGATCGTCTCCATCGACCCTGCGCAACGGCCAGCGGCCGACCTGCGGTGTGAATTGGTGGATGTGCCCAGCTCGCCGGCCAGGGCCCAGGTTGTGGTCGGACAGTAACGCTCGACAAGAATCCCGGCCCGGCCGGGATTCACACAGTTCCTGGATCATCAGCTAGAGTTTTTATGATACTGTTGGAATCGCCGGTTCGCGGATCTGGTTCTGGATCCGTTCATGGAGGAGCGTTCGTGTCTTACGAGCCGATCGAGTGGACGAGCTTTGAAGCTTCCGAATTCGAACGGCCCGAGCCCGAATCGTTCCCGTTTCTTGAAGGGGCCGCCGACCGAGTTTCCGAGCCAGGCCGGCCAGCCCAGGTTCGCCCTGCCCGAATCGCCGCGCTGTTCTCATCCGTGGAAGAAAGTCCGCCGGAAACCGATCCACCCTTCACCGAGGAACCCTGGTGAGCTGGCCTAACCGTGATGGTGGTGCAAACGCTCATGCTTGCTTTTGGTGGGGCGAGGTTCCACCCGAGCCCGACAAGAGTGATTCCCGCGGTTTCATGAAAAAACATGAAGCGCTGCTTAGTGTTCAGCCCACCATAGTGCGGAGGTCTCAGGTTTCTCGGGCTCGGGTGGAACCTCGCCTCACCAAGACGACGAATGCCGAGGCGATACCGCCATCGGGTCGATCGGGCAAGCAACCTGGGTTTCAGAACAAGCCCGCCTCCGGCACCACAAACGACAAACTTCCACGCAAGGTCTCCTGGACGTGTGTCCTGTTAGGCCTGAGTTTTTTTCTCCTGCTGGCCGGCTGTGGTCCAGAGTCCGACACGCCCACACGCCTGAGCGGCTTGGGCCCTGGCGTGACGCCGGTAACGAATCTGGAAGAGCGGGCCCGGGCGATTGGTGAGCGAGTGTATTTGCCAGTCTACTCACATATTTATTCCAGCAATCAGGCCGATCCGATCAATCTGGCGGTTACCGTATGTGTGCGTAATACCGATGCCAGCACACCCATTCAGCTACGCCAGGTGTCTTATCACGGGTCGGATGGTAAGCTGATCCGTGAATACCTGACCCAGCCTGTGCAAATCGCTCCTCTGGCGGCCGCGGAATTCTTCGTGCCCGAGAGTGATACGCACGGTGGCTCCATGGCGAGCTTCCTGATTGACTGGCAGGCTGAGACATTGGTGGACACTCCGGTGGCTGAGGCCGTTCATGCCAATACCCTGAGCGGCCTGGGGATGGTGTTCACCACCTGGGGCCGGCCCTTGGGTACCGGTGCTATGAAGCCCTGAAGTTGCGGCTGCAACACCGGGCCGGGAATCACGTTTTCGTTCAGTCCATGCCGTCCATTCCGTCCATCCGAACGGAGTCTTGCCATGCTGAGCCGCGTGTTTTCAGGTCGAATGATGGTATGCATGGTCCATTGGGTTCTGGCTTCGGCCACGCTCCCAGGGTGCGGTGACACCACTGGCCGGGTTTCTGCCCCGCCCGCCAAAGTCATGCTGAAGGCGACGGAGCAACCGGAACTCCCCGCCGTCCCACTGAAACCCGAACAGGCATCCACCAAGGCGCCAAAGCCAAAGCCGAAGCCCGATCTGGAACCGATACGGCCTTCCACCTCCGTGGTCATCCTTTGCGAAGTCGAGGGAAAAACGACCTTGCTGGAGGTGATCCCGCACAGTACAGCCGTGAAGCGAGGCGACGTGCTGGCCGAGCTAGACAGTGCCCCCCTGCGCGAGCGGCTGGCCGAACAGGAGATTGCCACCGAGAAGGCCAGACAGGCTGTGGTCGAGGCCGAGAACGATCTGGCGGTGGCCCGATCCGCCCTGACGAACTACACCGAAGGGTCGGTAAAAGCGGAAGAGGCTGAGATTGCCAGGCGGGTGCGTGTGACACGCGAAGGGGAAGCCGCGGCCAAACGGAAGCTGGAAACGCTCTTGAAGAATCTCACGCCCCAGGAATACCCGGTGCGCAATGCGCAACAAACGCTGGATCAGTTAACCGTCGTGCGCATCCAGGCCGAAGGGACGGCCGACACATTCAAGGTGGTCAAGTCCGGCCGGTTGCGGGCGTTTGGGATCAACATCGAACGGGCCCAGACAACCTTGAAGGCGCATCAAGCCACCTTGAGCCATGAACAGGTCAAACGCGACAAGCTCAAGGCACAGGTTGTCCGCTGCACGATCAAGGCCCCAGTTGATGGTCGTGTGATAATCGCCTCGCCAACCAGCGCCAGCGATGCGCCGGTGGAGCCGGGTCAACTCATGCGCGAAAAACAGGTGTTGATGCGAATTACTTCAGATTCGCAAGATCCGGGCGTAGAACAATGATCATGGCGGATTACCCGAGGCACGTTTTGACGAGGATTTCTTGGTCCATCCCGTCCATGCATGGAAGAACGTGCCGGGCTTTTCGGCAAGCGGCGGGTGTTATTTATTTACCGCCCCAGCGCTTCTAAAAAATTCTGGGCCTGGTCGTGGCTGTTTGAATCCTTGAGCGCTTCTTCCGCGGAAGCCCGCGCGGCGTCAATCTGACCGGCCGCTTGCTGTTCACGGGCCAAGAGTAAGAACAAGCCCGGCTTCTGGTCGGCGGGGGCCAACGCCAGCGCTTGTTCGAGTTCGCCGGCCGCGGCCCTGTGATCGCCGGCTTTGGCCTGGAGCCTGGCCAACCCCCGGCGTGCGCCAAGGATTTGCTCGATCACCATGGCCGAATGTCCTCCCAGGCCTGCCCAGGGGGTCAGCGTTTCCATGATGCGACGATGGCCAGCCATCGCGGCCTGGGATTGACCGGTCTTTTCCCAAAGTTCGACCTGGTGCTTCAAGACAATCGCCAGTAACCAGGCCCGCTCGAATACGGCCGGTTCGGCAGCCGCGCTCTTGGATGCTAGTGTCACGGCGTTGGCCAGTTCGGAAGCAGCGTTCCCCGGGTTCCCGAGCGCATCATGAACGCGGTAACACGTAATGGATGCCGAGATCGCCTCGGCGTTCAAATGAGGGTTCTCGGGATCACTGTTCCGATGCTCGTGAACCAGTGTTAGAAACCGCTCAAGGTAGGGCAAGGCCTGCTCCGGACTGCCCTGCTCAAGAAGCGCATCGGTCAGGGTTCCCAGGCCGTTCATCAGGCCGGTGGTAAAGTAGGCATGTTCGCCGGGAAATTGGGCGATCAACGTGTCTGACAGGTGGATCTGTCTGCGCAGCCTGGCCTGGCGTTCCGCGGGCCGTCCGCACTGCTGTGAACAGTACGAGGCATTGAACAGAGCCCCCGTCTGGAACTTCCGAATTTCAACGTCGTCGGGCTGTTGTTCGCCGAGCTGGTCCAGTAAATCAAGCCCGTTCTGAACCATGCGGGTCGATTCGTCGGGCCGCTTCTGTTCGATAAATTCGCGCCCGAGTTCCACACGATAGGCAGCCAGTTCGGCCTGATACCGGGGGCGGTGCGGGGCCACATTCTCCAGAACGGCAACGATGCGGTGAATGATCGCCTCGGCCTCTGGAATCTTCCCTTGTCGATACAGGAGCATTCGACAGGCCTTGAGTGCCTCCAGCCGGTCATCGACCTGCGTGGGGCCGGCCAGCTTTCGGGAATCCAGTTCGTCCAGGGTGCCAAGAATCGACTGCTGACAATCATACGCCGCTTCATATTGATCGATCTGGGCCAGAAGCGTGGCCACGCGTTTGAGCCCCGCCAGGCGAAACAGTAGCGCCGCACGCGGGTCGGGCGTGAGCGGCCATTCCAGGTACTGGTCGCGGACCATGCGGAGGAACGCCTGATCTTCGGCGTTGAGCGCGGAGCCGCGCTGGATCAGGCGCTCCACGGCCGTATCAGTCAGCCTGGCGAGCGTTTTCTGGGCCGTGTCGCGGGCGGTCCGGGCCTCGTCCAGCGATTGGGAAATCTTCGTGTTGGCCTGCTCCATGCGGATCAAGTAAAACACCGCCCCCGCAGCCCCGGCCAGTAGACCGGCGACGATAAAGAGGCTGGCCAGGGCGGAGATTGGCCGCCGCCTGGCCCACTTGGAAAGCCGCTCTATCGGTCCCACCGACCGCGCCTGGATCGGTCGCCCTTCGAGGAAGCGATCCAGGTCGTCGGCCAGTTCACCGGCCGATCGGTAGCGGTTCTGGGGCAAGACTTGCAGGCATTTTTCGAGGATGGTGCGCAGGTCGGCCGGCACGCCCGACACGCGTGAGCGTAACGGGGGCGCAGCCCCTTGGGCGGCCAGGTTCAGCGAATTGCGAGCCGAGCTTGACTCGAACGGGGCGTGGCCGCTCAGGCTTGCATAAAGCACTGCGCCCAGGCCGTGAATGTCGGTAGCCGGTCCAACCTGTCCCACGGCAGGGTTCAGCCCTGTTTGTTCGGGTGCCATGTATTCTGGCGTGCCGGCCAGTATCCCCTGTTGGGTGAGCCGGGCGTTGGCATTCTCAGGCCGGGCGAGACCGAAATCGGCCAGCTTGGGGATGAACAGCCGGGTCTTCTCGTCAGCCGGTGTCGGGGCCAGCAGAATGTTATCGGGCTTCACATCGCGATGGATAATTCCCATCGCGTGCGCCTTGGCCACCGCGCGGGCCAGATCACGCACAACCGTGGCGGCCTGCCTGGGCGGAAGCGGTGCCTGGTCGATTTTCTGCTGAAGGCTGCCGCCGGGCACCCACTCCATGACCAGGTAGAACAGGCCTTCGACCTCGCCCCAGCGGTAGATCTGGACCACGTTGGGGTGTGTCAGCCGGGCCAGGGCCTTGGCTTCCCGTTCGGCCCGCCTCTGCACGGTGGGCAGCCCCAGGCCCGACGAGAACAGCAGTTTCACCGCCACCACGCGATCCAAACTGGTATCACGCGCGCGATAAACCACCCCCATGCCACCCCGATTCACCTGCTCGAAGTCAGACAGGCCGGGGATCTCGGGCACCTGTTCCGGCCAGTCAACGTCTGCGGCCCCGGAATGACCAGGGTTGCTTCGGCCCCCCTGCGAAATCTGATCCACAATGGCCTGGATCGACTCTTCATGAGGCGTATCGGGGCCGCCGTCCGGCTCCCGGTTCAAGTCCTGGAATGGATCCAGACCCCAGAGTCCGGCTTTTTGCTCATAGGCACGCGAGCACGGATCGCACCCTTCGAGATGTTCCATCAGGGCGGCGAACGCCAACTCGCCCAGGGAACCATCCATGGCCGCGCGTACGGTTGGCTCATCGGGGCAGCCGGGCGGCCCTGTCATGGCAGCAACTCTTCCTGTTCCAACCGGTGCAAGGTGTGCTGGACCAGCCGTTGAACTTTCATGCGCGCCACATGCACGGTGTTCAGCTTCATACCCAGCACCTTGGCCACTTCGGGCCCAGGCCGCTGCTCCAGCGCCGTCATCCTGAACGCCTGCCAGGTGTGGGGTTCTACCCGCTGCTCCACTTCACGCAGCGCCAGTTGAAACAATTCAAGGTCGTAGGCCCGTTCCAGCCGAGCCACCAGATCGTCCCGCGCCGGCGTATCAAGCAGCCGTGCGAGCGCGTCTGAGGAATCGTCGACCTCGTGGGCCGTTTTCAGCCGGGTACGCCACTCCGCCCAGGCCGAATGGGTGATCCTGGAAAGGTAAGACCGGAACCGCAGCCCAGGGTCGTACCGAAACTTGGCCGCATGCTTCCAGAACCGCATCAGCACGTCCTGGGTCAGGTCGTGCGCATCCGCCTCCTGAACCCCATAACGCAGGCAAAGATCCGCGATGTGTGGACCATAAATCCCGACAAACTCAGCCCAGGCCGCCCCATTTTCAGGGTGCTCGGCAATCCGGGTAAGCAGCGTCATTCTGGTTTTCTGCGATGACCGCATGGACTGGTTGCTTTGTGCGGCCTGGGGGATGAAAACCGGTCGGGTGTACCAGAAGCAGGCCATCGGACCGAAGTCACGCCTGTCCGCGTGCACTGATGAGATGTGGCACCTGGATCGCCCTTACACTTCACCCGAATTATCAAATTCGTAGCCTATGAAGTCAAACCCTCGTTTTCCATGAGCCGTTCTCTTCCTGGTAATCTCCTGGCCGTGATTCGTCCTGGTTCGCTGCATCTTTATTTTTGGCAAAAGGTTATGTGCGTTTGGTGGCCTGGCTGATAAAGCCGGTTCGGGCAAAATTTTCAAAAAAATTTCAGAGCTGCTATCAGACTCGGTCCAGAAGAACTGGATTACCTCATAGCGGATTCTTTTTTTGACCGTCAAATCCTGGGCAAGCGTTCAGGCTATCCTGCCCAGGTTCACCAGTCATCTCCATCGACCCAAGCCGACCGGTCTGAATCCAGGCCTGCGATTCCCAAGCGATCCCGCACCCGAAATTCAACTTCACGTGATTTTTGCTTCACTGAACTGACGTGCATTCTGCTCGAGTTTCACCACGCGGCCACCTCTGTCTGGCCGGCCTGCAAATTTTTTGAGTCATTCGTTCATAGAGTCTCCATCCTGCCCAGGAGTTTTGGTTTCATGCTGTTCTTCAAGAGTCTGCGCCGCTGGATGCTTTCCCGACGGACCCGCAAGGTTTCCCAGGTCCGCTTCATGCGTCGGCGGGCCACCCTGGCCGTGATGGAGGGGTTGGAAGAGCGGGTGCTGTTAGCGGTCGGGGGTACCTATTCCGAATCTGGCCTGTCGCCGAACATGACCCTGAACGTGGCAATCACCGCCGCGGACGCCACGGTGTCGGTCCAGGCGACGTCCAACGGCACGATGACTCTGACGCTGGGCGGCGGGTTGACTTGGAGCGGCACGGCGGGGAATTCGTCGGGTGTGAACACCAGCACCATCAGCGTGAACGCCGCGTCGGCGTACGTCGGTGGCGGGATCAACATCACCGATTCCGCGGCCGGTGATTCCGTGGCCTTCATCAACAGTTCCACCTATACCTACACCACACCGATCACTGTCACGCTGGATGGCACCGGAGCCTCGGGCAGTCTGCCCGGCTTCGTGAGCTTCAATGGCAATACCGTGTTCGCCGGCAGCGCCGGTCTGAACGTCACCACCACCGACAACATCGCAATCGCCTCGGGGGCCAATGTCTCGACCACCAATGGCAACCTGAGCCTGAGCGCCAACCTGCAAGCCACGCCCACCACCGGATACTCCACGGGAATTAACGTTGCTGGAACCGTGCAGGTGACCGGCAGTGGCGCGTTATCTGTCCGCGGCCGGGGCGGTAACTCAAACAACGCAACGAATGGCGTGTACGTGACCGGCACCATACAGGGCGGCACGGCCGGTAGCACGACCCTGGTTCAAGGGACCGGTGGCCCTTGCTCCTTCGCTGGCTACAATCAAGGGGTCATCGTGACCGGCACCGGCGCCAGCATCACGTCCAGTGGTGCCAGCGTGACGGTGAACGGCACGGGGGGCGGGTTCGGTTCGACGGCAAACAATCTCGGTGTGATAGCCCAGTACAAGGGCACCATCACGGCCGGCGGCACGGGCGCTGTGACGGTGACGGGGACCGGTGGCGCCACCTCGGGTAACTATAACGAAGGGGTCCTCGTCTACCAGGGTACGATCACGTCCGGCGGTGGCAATGTCTCGGTGACCGGCACCGGTGGAGGATCGGGCGCTAGCAGTGATAGCTATGGAGTTGAAGTTGCCTCGACGGCCGGCACCGGCATCATCACCTCGGGTGGCAGTGGCACGGTTTCCATCACGGGCAGTGGCTCAGCCGCCCAGGGTGCGAGTCAGTTCGGCGTGCTCATCGGTCGTGGGGGCGTGGTCAGATCAGGCGGTACGGGTGCCGTGACGATCGTCGGTACCGGCGGCGGTACGGGCGCCGGCTACAATGGTGTGGGTGTGGTCGTGGATACCGGCGCCACCGTGACCTCGGGCACCAACGGCTCGGTGTCAATCGCCGGCACCGGTGGCGCAGGCTCGAACGGTTACAACCTGGGGATTTTGGTGGGGGCTACAGCCGCGGCCACCGTCACCACGGGGGGCGGCGACCTGGTGTTGACCGGCCGGGAGGGGACCGGAACCACAAATGTGGGGATTGGCATCACGTCCAGTTCCACCGTCTCCACCCGCACCAATGGCGGCAACCTCACGCTGACCTCCGATACCATCAAGATTGTTCCGGCAGGGGTGACCATCAGCACGCCCGACACCGCGACCCTCACGGTAAAGCCACGGACCAGCGGGACCAATATCAACCTGGGTACCGTCTACGTCGATGGCGGCCCGTTGAACCTGCCGGTCGCTTCCCTGAACGCCATCCAGGGGACCGGCACGCTGTATATCGGCAGCGCCACCACGGGTACGATCACCATCACCGACACGGTGTCGCAAACCCCTCAGGCCAGCGATCTCGTTCTTGAGAGCCCGGCCGGCAAGGGGGTCAACCCCACCAAGGCTGGCCTGGACTTCAACCTCGATGGCTACACGCTGAGCTTCGCCAGCGGCACGCCGCTCAACATCCGGATCAACGGCTCCACGCTTGATACCGGGTACGACCAGCTCAACGCGGCCAATGACCCGGTGGATATCACGGGCGCCACGCTGACGCTCAGCGGCACCGCGGCTAGCAACGGCGGCGACGTCCTCACGATCGTCAGTGCCGCCAGCCTTACGGGCACGTTCACCGGCCTGGCGAACAATGCCACCATCGCCACCAACGGCAAGACCTACCGCATCAATTACACGGCCACGGCCGTCACGCTCACCGACCTGAGCCCGAGCATCACCACCCAGCCGACGAACGCCAGCGTGAACGTGGGAGCCACCGCCACCTTCACGGCCGCCGCCACCGGCACCCCCACCCCCACCGTGCAGTGGCAGTACAGCAACAATGGCGGCACCACCTGGGCTAACATCAGCGGCGCTACCAGCACAACTTTCACCACCGGCGTAGCCACGGCAGCTAACGACAAAATTCAGGTACGCGCCGTATTCACCAACGCCAACGGTTCTAGCATCACCAATGCCGCCACCGAGTTTGTGAATACCGTGCCGTCGATCTGGTACTCGCCGGCCGATGCCACGCTCATTCCAGGCACCACGGTCGCCTTCTACTGCCTGGCAAACACAACCGGTGACACTGCCACCGTTCAATGGCAGAAGAGCACCAACGGCGGCACAAGCTGGACCAATGTGGCCGGTTCCGCCGATGAACCCGCGCGCCTGGACGCGACCCCCGCGCCGGGGGATGGCAACTTTCAGGTCCGCGCCATCTGGTCGAGCTCGGCCGGATCGGTCACCTCTGGTTCAGCCACGGGCACGGTCACGAACTCGACCTACTACATCTACCCCTACAACAATGGGTTTGAACTGCCGAACCTGGGTTCGGGATTGGCCGCCTATACCGCCAATCCTGCAACAGGCTGGACCGGCACGGTCGTGACCGGTAACCCAGGTGTTGCAGCGAACGGCAGTGCCTTCAACCTGACGGGCGCGGCGAACCAGACCATGAACCCGTATGGGACCACCAGCACCAGTGGCCAGGCCGCCTTCTTTCAAGCGTCCGCCGCTCTTAGCCAGACGATGATCATGCCGGCCGGCTCGCTGGGGGTGGTGAACTTCGCGCTCGAACAGCGCAATAGCGGCACGCTTAATACCAATAACATCAAGGTCTTTATTGACGACATCAATCTGGGCACGTACACAACGGCTACCAGCAATTCGTTTGTCTCGTTCCGGTCGAATCCATTCACGCTCACCCAGGCCGGCAACCACACACTGAAGTTTGTCTCCAACAACCCCAACGGCGGCGATAACACGATCTTCCTGGACCAGGTCTCGTTGCAGTGGAACGAGGCGCCCAAGGTGCTCACCCAGCCCGCGGATGCCACGGTGAACGCGGGGAGCACGGCGACGTTCACGACCAGCGGCACGGCCGTGCCGGCCGCCACCGTGCAGTGGCAGTTGAGCACGGATAGTGGCAGCACCTGGAACAACATCAGTGGCGCCACCAATACCACCTACACCACGGCCGCGCTGAACGCCAGCAATCATCAGAACCAGTACCGCGCGGTGTTCACGAACACGATATTCTCAACGAACTATACGGCGACGACCAATGCGGCCACCGTGTCCGTAAATAGCGCGCCTTATATCACCACGCAGCCGCAGAACACCCAGGCGATCCCAGGCACCACGGTGGCGTTGACCTCTCAGGCGGTGACTGGCGCGAGTGACACCGCCACCGTCCAGTGGCAGCAGAGCACCAACGGGACGAACTGGTCGAACATTTCGGGCGCGACCAACGCGGTGCTGACGGTCACACCGGCGTCCGGCGACCCCAATTATCAATACCGCGCGGTCTGGACCAACAGCCTGGGCACCACAAACTCCAGCGCCGCCACGGTCACAATTACCAACTCGACCATCTATCTCTATCCCTACAACAACGGATTCGAACTGCCAAACCAGGGGTCAGGTGGAACTGCCTGGAGTTACCGACCTGCCGGTTCGGGCTGGACTTACACCACGGGGACCGGCGACTTTGGAATTGCCGCGAACGGCAGTGCCTTCGGCGTGACGGGCGCGTCAAGTCAAACCGTGAACCCTGGTTCCCCTTCGAGCACCAGTGGCCAGGCGGCCCTCTTTCAGCGCGTCGTATCCCTCAGCCAGACGATGATCATGCCGGCCGGCTCGCTGGGGGCGGTGACCTTCTGGCTGGAACAGCGTACACAGGCGGCAGCCAGTACCAACAACGTCACGGTCTATATTGACGATATCAACCTGGGCACGTACACGACGGCCTCCACGAACTCGTTTGTGGCGTTCCGGTCGAATCCGTTCACGCTGGCCGAGGCCGGCAACCACACGCTGAAGTTTGTGTCGAACAACCCCAGCGGTGTGGACGATACGATCTTCCTGGACCAGGTGCAATTGCAGTTCAACGCCGTGCCCGCGGTGGTCACACAGCCCGTGAGCACCACGGTGCTTTCTGGTGCCACGGCCACGTTCACGGCCAGCGCCACCGGCGAGCCGACCCCCACCGTCCAGTGGCAGGAAAAGACCTCGGGCTCGAATACCTGGAATAACATCCCGGGCGCGACCAGCACCACTTATACCAAGGCCTCTGTAAGTGGCCTGGATAGTGGCAGTCAGTACCGCGCGGTGTTCACGAACACGATATTCTCAACGAACTATACCGCGACGACCGACCCGGCCACCTTGACCATCGCCGTGGCGCCGGCAATCACCACGCAGCCAAGCAATGTGTTTGTGACGAACGGTGGAACGGTCACCATCGTGTCGGCGGCCAGCGGCACGCCAACCCCCACGGTGCAGTGGCAGTATTACAATAATGCCGCCCAAAACTGGGTGAACTGGACGGGTGGCGGCAGTCTGGGTAATACCCCGACGCTGACCTTCGCCCCGATGTTGCCGGTCTATAGTGGCTCTTTGTGGCATGCGGTCTACACGAACATGGCCGGCACAACGACCACCAGTTCCGCCACGCTCACCCTGGCGACGGCCCCCGCCGTGACCACGCAGCCGGGCGACCAGACAGTGACGGCCGGCAATACCGCCACGTTCACGGCCGCCGCCAGCGGCACGCCCACCCCCACCGTGCAGTGGCAGGTGAGCAGCAACGGAACCGACTGGTCGGATATCAGTGGCGCCACCTCGCTGACCTACAGCTTCACGACGGCCGCCGGCGATACCGGCAAGCAGTACCACGCCGTGTTCACGAACATGGCCGGTACGGTGACCACCAACCCCGCCACCCTG
>CAIYJE010000050.1 GCA_903926465.1 uncultured Planctomycetales bacterium | reverse complement strand
CAGCGGTCATCTGCGGACCAAGAATGTCCAGCAGAGAAGTCAGATCATGGGTGTCCGTACCCAGTGGTGCCATGCAAAGAGTTGAATGCCACGAAAGGCAAAATGCAAGGGGTTACTGAATTCGGCTGAATGCTTACAAAAAAACGATTCAAGAGGCCAAGGTTTTCGGATCCAGGCTCTTATCTCAGGTTAGGTGGTGCCACGTCATGGCTCGACCAACACGATCTGCACCTGCATGTACGACCAGAATCGGACCGAAGGAGTCATCCCAGTGAATGGTTCACTTTTCAGGACAAGTTTTCCGCGAGCCGCTGCGGCGGTTCTCGCAGTGCTGACCGGCGTTCTGTTTCAGGGCCAAGCGTCCGCCGGCATCATCTGGGGTTCGGGCCAGGGCGGTACACCGGGCGTGACCCAGGACACCAACTGGACCGTGGTGGCCACGCCGCAGGACTTCACCACCGCCAACGGGAATTTGTCTTCCGCTTATGGCGATCTCTACACGAATCCCTGGTATGGCTATGCCAATGGCTCGACTCAGATCTACAACCAACCCAATCCCAGTTCCGGCTTCGGTGCTTACATTCCCGCGTTAATGCCCGCCGCGTATTACGGCATGGGAGGGCAACCTTTGGACTTTACGCCCACCCCCCAGCCCGGCATAACGGTTGACGGAACCACCTACAACTGGATCTCCGTGACTTCCGATGGGTCCCCTGTGTTTGGCAGCCCCTGGAACCAGTCGGATTACACCTGGATCGTCGCCCAGACCTTCACCGTCACCCAAGATTTCAATTACGACTTCACCTTCAAAGCGTCGGGCGATAACGCTGTGCAGTTCTTCATCGACGGCACCGTGAGCTACGCTCAGCAGGATGCAGCGGCCGCCGCGGTGAACGGCTACTGGAGCGATGCCGCGCACCCGACAATCATCGGCGGACAGGTCTTGCACAACACCGCGGACGGATCGACTTACTACAATGATTTTGAATATCTGGGGAACTTCAAGGGAACGGGCTTCCTGGCCGCCGGCCAGCATACCGCCTACATGGTGCTGCATGATGTGGGGGGAGCAACGGCCGCATTCATCGACCAGGCAACCTTCACCCCATCCGTGGCTGTCCCCGAGCCGGGCACCATGCTGCTGGCCAGCCTGGCCAGCGGCATCGGTGGCATCGCCGCTCTGCGCCGGCGCAAGCTGAGGGCCGTTACCGCCTGAACCAGATTGCCGAGCAACGAACGAACGACCATCGCGGCCGGTCCAGCCCCACGCTGGACCGGCCGTTTCCATGTGTGAAGCCGACTCGAAGCCACTCTGTGATTGTGACGAAGCGTGCACGGCTCTTTTGCTTGTGTCATCCATGTCACAAGGGCAGAACGTACAATGCCCGCCCCGCAGTCGGCCGGGGCCTGACATCCAATTCCCTGGTCTGCCCGATTTCAAAGCGATCGACTATCGGTAGAATGAGTCCATAGACAATTTCCGCGATGCTGCGGACCACTTCTCCCTGCCCCGGTAATACCCCCATGGCCGAACCCAAGAAAAAAGTCCTCGTCATTGGCTGGGACGCCGCCGACTGGAAAGCCATCCATCCCCTGATGGACGCCGGCAAGATGCCGAATTTGCAGAAGCTGGTGGAACGGGGAGCTATGGGCAGGTGCGCCACGCTGCACCCGCCCCTGTCACCCATGCTCTGGACCTCAATTGCCACGGGCAAGCGGCCGTTCAAGCACGGCATTCATGGGTTCTCTGAGCCCACGCCCGACGGCCGCGGCGTGCGCCCGATCACAAACCTGTCACGCACCACCAAGACGATCTGGAACATTCTGAACCAGAACGACTACCGCAGCACGGTCATTGGCTGGTGGCCCAGCCACCCGGCCGAGCCGATCAACGGCATCATGGTCTCTGACCATTACCACAAAGCGCACCGGGATCTGGACAAGGGCTGGCCGATGATGGCCAACACCGTCCATCCGCCCGAACTGCAAGAGGTGCTGGCCGAGTACCGCATGCACCCCCAGGAACTGCTGGCTCCGATGATGGAGCCGTTCCTCCCCCATATGGAAAAGATTGACCAGGATAAGGATCGCCGGTTCTCGATGCTGGGCAAGACGATCACCGAGTGCGTCAGCATTCACTCGGCGGCCACCTACCTGCTGGACAATCAGCCCTGGGACTTCTTTGCCGTCTACTACGACGCCATTGACCATTTCTGCCACGGCTTCATGAAGTATCACCCGCCGCGTCAGGAGTGGATCAGCGAGGAAGACTTCGAACTGTACTCGAACGTGATCTCCACGGCGTACCACCTGCATGACCAGATGCTGGGCACGCTGCTGCAGAAGGCCGGTGAAAATACCACCGTCATCCTGATGTCGGACCACGGGTTCCACCCTGACCATTTGCGGCCCCGGTCCATTCCCGACTTCCCGGCCGGACCGGCCGTGGAGCATAGCCATTACGGCATCTTTGTAATGGCCGGACCAGGGATCAAGAAGGACGAACCGCTGTTTGGAGTGAGCGTGCTCGACCTCACGCCCACCGTGCTCACGCTTTATGACCTGCCGGTTGGCGAAGACATGGACGGCGAACCGGTGCTCGGGGCATTTGAGCACCCCCCAGAGGTCAAAACCATCCCGAGCTGGGACGAGGTTCCAGGTAACGATGGCCGGCACCCACCACACACCCGGCTTGACCCCATGGCCGCCACCGAAGCCATGGAACAGCTCGTGGCACTGGGGTACGTGGAAAAGCCCGGCGATAATGTCGAAGAATATGTCGAATCGACGGTCTGCGAGCTGCGGTTCAACCTGCTGGAAGCGTATCAAGACGGCAACCGCCACGCCGAGGCGCTGGAGATTGCCCGCGACCTCTGCGGGCGTGAGCCCGATGACCAGCGGTACGCCCTCAAGCGATTCCTGGCCTGTCAGGCGCTGGGGTACACCGCAGAGATGCGTGCAATTGTGGATGATATGGACGGACGCCGGCGCGAGGTGTTCCGGGCTGCGCTTGAGAAAATGAAAGAGCTTGCCGACCTCACCAAGCAGCGGTACGAAGACAAGAAGAAGGCGGCTGGCGAAGAACCCGACAAGGATGAATGCGATAGGGAACTGGCGTATGAGCTGAACCCGCACGCCAAGCCCGACGCGCCTCGTGCATTCTTGCTCACACCCGAGGAACGCAAGGAACTGGAACTCACCCAGCGCCGCAAGCGGTACACGCCAGCCATCACCGACCTGCTCCAGGCCCAGACGCTGACCGCCGAGAAGCGGTTCCTGCCGGCGCTGGCGGTGTTGCAACGGCTGGAGCGGTCGCAGGCCACAGGAACCGGCATCGTGCTCCAGAGCGCCGACCTGTTGCGGCGGCTCGGTCGGCTGCCCGAGGCCGAGATTGCCTATGAGAAGGCGCTCAAGATTGACCCCGACAACACCCAGGCCTACCAGGGGCTCTGCCGGGTGGCGCTCCGCCAGCACCAGTACCAGCGCGCGGCCAACGCCGCCGGTGAATCACTGGGCCGGCTCTACTTCTCACCCATGACCCACTTCTTCCAGGGGGTCGCCTTGGTGGGCCTGAAGGATTACGAAAAGGCCGCCGACTCATTCCGCACCGCCCTCTCTCAAAACCCGCACTTCCCGCAGGCCCATCTGCGGCTGGCGCGGCTCTTGAAGTTCAGGCTTAACGATCCCGAATCCGCGGCCGAGCATTTTCAGTGGTACCGGGAAATGCGCCAGCGCCGGCCCCTGCGGGCCAGCGAGGCGATCCAGGAACAGACCGCCGCCGTGGCGGTGGAACTGCCCACGCAACTCGATGCGTCGCTGCCACCCCTGGGTGACGATGTCTTTGTGGTGAGCGGACTGCCGCGCTCGGGCACATCCATGCTGATGCAAATGCTGGAGGCGGGCGGCATGCCGATCCTGACCGACCAGCAGCGCGAGGCCGACGAAGATAACCCCAAGGGATACTTCGAGCTGGAAGCGGTCAAGAAGCTGTTTCGCGAGCAAGGATGGCTGGGCGACGCCCAGGGGAAAGCCCTCAAGGTGGTCGCTCCCTTGGTGTGCTCACTGCCGCCCGGCTGTAAGTATCGGGTGCTGCTGATCGAACGCGACTTCGATGAGATCCTGGAATCTCAGGCCAAGATGATCGAACGACGCGGTGAGACGATTGAAGACTCTCCCGAGCGCCGGGATCGCCTGCGCAAGGAGTTTGCCAGGATCATCAGCCAGGCCCGGGAGGTTCTGACCAAACGCCCGGATATGACGCTGCTGGCGGTTCGCCATTCCGAGATCCTGCGCAATCCGGCCGCCGCGGCCGACCTGATCAACCGCTTCGCCGGTGAAACCCTGGATACCCAGAAAATGGCCACCGTGGTGGATCGCTCGCTCCATCGCAACCGCCGAGCAGGGGCCGGGGCCCGTTGAGCAGCCTGAATAATCAGCGGTCATTGGTGACCGGAAACGCTGGCTTTTTGCTGGCGTTCTTCGTCTTGACTGGTGGCACGGAGGTTCAAAGGTCAGCCGTGCCACCAGCACCCACGCTTCCGTAAATACCGCATACCGTTCAACGGGCGGGCTACTTCGCACTTACCCCGGTTTCAGAGCCCTTGAGCCAGCCCATCCCGAGTCGGCCAAGATCTTGTCGACGGAGGACAGGCCTTGCGTTCTCAAACACAACAACAGCCCAGACATCGTTTTTTCAAGTCATGCGGAGTCGATTGAGATTATAAAAGACGACGTCTCACCCAGGAAGGATCACGTCTCGCGTCCAGAACCGCAACGACAATCACGGTGTCACCTAAGACTTCATAATAGACAATAAATGGAAACCGTTTCGTTAGCATCCGCTGGTAGCCGTATGCTGGCTCGTGAATACCGCCAAGTTTTTCCAGAGTATCAATATCGGCAATGATACAGGCGCGAAAGTAGTCACCCAGACCACTTTCCTGTCTTTCGTAGAACCAGTAGCCTTCCGCGATATCAGCCTCGGCATCGCCTGAAATCTTGACGATCATCGACCTAAGCCTTGGAGGCGGTTCTTGGCTTCACTCCAATCAGAAAGCGTGGTTTCCCCGGACGCAAGCCGCCGCCGTCGCTCGGCCAAGATTTCCTTGTGCCATTCAGGCGAATTCACGTCAGGGGGGTTCCGGCACAAACTCGACCAGATTGCCTCCATCGCTTCGAGCTTTTCGGCCACGGTCATTTGATCGAGCGGAAGATTCGTGGACATGGTCTAGCCCTCAACTTCCATGAGCAAGTTCCGAAGTCCGGACTTGAACACATGCGGTTATTGTGCATTGTCTATAAGCAACTGGACAATCACAACAAGAGTCAGGAAAAGGCTCGGCCTGAGCCCCATCTCAGTGGCCCTCCTCGGCCACGTCTCAACGGGCGGGCTACTTCGAACTTACCCCGGTTTCAGAGCCCTTGAGCCAGCCCATCCCGAGTCGGCCATCGGTAGTGTAAGGGTCGCCGCCCCCGTTATTGCCGGTATGCCGGGCGTGGAAGTTATCAATCCATTCGGCCGTTTCCAGCCAACCGGCCCCCTTGAGTTCGGCCAGAATCTTGTCACGCTCGGCATCGACATCGGGGCCAATATGGTGAGTGATCTGCTCGGTCTCGTGGCTGAGACCGACCCGCGTATCCAGCGTGGCCGCACCCACCCAGAGCGGCTGGCCCTCAGCATCGGTCCGGCTTGAACGCCAGAAGCGAACATGGTGCCGCTTACTGGGGTCATGGCCAATTGGCTGCTCGAAGGCCAAATCCTGAATTCGCCCCCACAGATAGAGTGAACTCACCGGCGCGGCCACATAAGGGCGTCGCTCCAGGGTGTCGGCCACAATGCGTACGGAACTTCTGAGTGTGATCGGATCGGCCGGATACCAGCCGGCCGCACGCATGCCGCGCAAAACCTGTTCCTCAGACCCCACCAGGCCCACGTTGAGCGGATCGCCGGCCAGTCCGTTCTTGGTATGCGTGACGTTAGGCAGATTGATCAGCCCCGGATGGCGGCGCGCAAAACTGGACCAGTACAACGGCAGCAACAAATACGCCAGGGCGAGGTACGCACATAGCAAGCCAATCAGAGCCGTGGCAACCCGGCGTTTCCAACCGTGCATCGCGCGGGGAGCCAGCAGGGAATCGTCATCAATCTGGGGGCGCCGGTGTGACATGGAAGTTCAATTCTCCAGCGGGTGGTGGCTTACCATGGAGATCATTTCACACCTCTAAAGACCGGCACTGCACAATCGTGCAGACCGTCCCGGTTGAAAACCGCTTCTCGCTGCTCAGTGAAGCCACTCCGGCTTGATCAACATTACCACGCCAAGTCCCAGAATGACGGCTCCACTCACCAGTTTCAACCAGCGTCCTTCTTTCTCTTGCAACCGGCGTCTGGAAAGCGTGGCCACCACCACAATCAGCAGCACAGAGTCATCAAACATATACGCCAGAATGTAGAGCCCAATGTAACTATAGTTGACCCAAGACGGATAGTTTCGCGCTGAGAGAATATGAGTGTAAATTGCGGGAATTCCAGCTGTGCACAGCAGTTCGACCAGGTTCACGAGCACCGCCAGAATCACAGCGCCGGTCAGGGCCGGGACCAGACTCTTGGCCGAGACAATTTGCCGCACCCGGCCGTAAATCGTGGGCTTGGCACTCTCAGGGATCGACAGGGTGATCCCCTTCTTGAATGCAAAGAAGTCTTTGACGTGGATCACGCCCACTACCACCGCAATCACACCCAGCACGGCCTGAATTTTGGGAACCAGGCTGGGGTCCAGCACACTGATCCAGTGAAACGCATTCAACCAGGCGGCCATGAACAAGAAATAGGCCAGGCCGCTCACCACCACAAACGTCCCCGCGATCGCCACCATCTTGCGGCGATCATTCAGGGTCACCAGCACGGAAAGCAGAAAGATCAACACCCACATGGCGCACGGGTTGAAACCATCAATCAGGCCCAGCGCCAGCGTGAAGGCGGGCATGCCAACACTCCGAGGATCGAGCCGGCCGAAAAAGGGGAGCTTGATTGACTCTGGCGGGGCGACATGAGTCGGCCGAAGGACCTCGGTGGCCTCACCACCGTCCGCTTCCTCGGGCAGTTCGGCCTCAGCGGGCAAACCATCCAGCGCCAGCGGCACGGCCTGGCCAGGTTCCGAACTCCGGGCCTCTTGCGGGCCTGGAGCCGGAACCAACGCCTGATCGGGCGTTGGCGGTTGAACCATTGCCACCGCCAGCAGGGCGAACCAGGCCTGGCCCGCCCGTGAAGCCGGGACCGCCGACGTGCCCGGCACCACCACGGGGGCAGCGGCAGGGGCCGCCTGCTGAACCCTGGGCGGTGCCGAAGCACTCTGGAGCAGCCCCTCGATCTGGCTGCCGGTGATCTCAATCCCCGACCAGCCCACATTCAGCCGGCCACCAAAGTGAACCGTGGGAATTCCCGAGGGAACACCATAGGTCTGGTTGAGCTGGGCAAGCCGGGCCTGAGCGCCTGGATCGTTGGTCACCTCATAAAACACCACGTTAAGGCCGGGATACCGCTGCCTGAGACCGGCAAGGTAGGGGGTAGCGGCCGCACACCTGGGGCAACCATTGCGAATGAACACCTCCATGGTGAACAGGTTTTCAATCTGGTTGCCGGTGGTGGCGGCATCGCGAAACCCCACCACCAGTTGGTTGGCGCCGTAAACCGTAGGCAAGGCCGCCGAACGGCCAAACTGGGCCGAAAGGGCCTTTACCCGTGCCAAGGCGGCAGCATCCTGAGAGACGTCATAAACATCCACACGGATCCCCGGCCGCCTGCGCTGAAGATCGGCCAAGAACGACTGCGCCTTCTTGCACTGTTCGGAGTCTGGCCGGATGTAAAGTTCGAGCTTGAGATCGGTGGTAACCGGGGCCGGGGCCGCTAGCTGCTGACCGGGCCCCAGAATGATCTCTTGCGCGAAAGCGTTTTCAGGCACGGCTGGCATGACAGCCAGGGCACAGAGCCAGCCGGCAACGCCCAGCAGCAGCCGGCCGGTCCGGCCTGGGCTGCGGCAATGTTCAAGCACGTATTCCCCGGGGGAATGGGTCCGAGAGTCCAGGTGGCTTCTCATGGCAAGCGGTCTCCTCCGTTGCCCGGTGTCCTCGATGGCGCTCACACGTCGAAACGTGTTCGGAATCGAGTTCATCATCGACAGAACAGAAAAATGACTGGCGAACCGACGTCAATCTTCCAGCACCCTGACCCAATGGGACGGTTGCCGCAGAAAAACGGGTTCCCTCAGCGCCTGAGTCGTGCGTTCAACTCAACCCCGAAACTTAGCCCATTACCCGGCTTCCGACAAGATGAAGCCTGTCGCCGTACGCCCTGGCACGGGTACCAGGGGCCCGAAACCTGCCGTACGCGTGATCTTCCGTGGCCATTGCTGGCCGGCACCAATCCGGATAGTGTCACGTTGTGTGATTGGCCGCCGGCCACGCGGTGTGGCTGGCCCACGCTGGCACTCCTTGCTCTGGAGGCTCTCCCATGAATTCTCTGACCGCTGGTTCCGAAACCCGCATGAACCGCCGCGACTTCGGCCGGCATGCGCTGGAAACCCTGACGGCGGTGAGCCTGCTGGAATGCGTGATGGGGCGACGGCTGTTTGCCCAGGACGTGGCTCCGGTGGTGGCCGCCTGGGTGAAACAACTCGATGCGCTGGGCCGCGACCTCAAGGACCAGAAACTGAGAGACGTGGCGTTCCAGAAATCGCTGGAAGATCTGTACCGGCAGGTGGATTTGCCGACGCTCCTGAAAGCGCTCGATTTCGACCGCCTGGCCCGGTCCGTGAAGTTCCCCGAAGTGGGTGCCGAGAGTCTGGCCCCCGGCTTGACCGAGATTGCCGGCGTGCCGCGTGACCTGATCTTCGGTCGCCAGATCTTCGCCATGAAGAAGGGCCGCTCCGTGGTCCCGCACGGACATGACAACATGGCCACCGGTTTCCTGGTGCTCCAGGGATCGTTCCGGGGCCGACACTGGGACCGGGTCGAGGATCAGGATGACCATTACCTGATCCGGCCCACGGTTGATGGCACCTTCAAGCCGGGATCGGTTTCCACGGTCAGCGATCATAAAGACAATGTACACTGGTTCACGGCCGAAACCGACACGGCGTTCCTGTTCAATATCCACGTCATGGGCTACAACCTCGAAAGCGACCGGGTACCCACGCGAGTCTACGTGGACCCGCTGGGTGAACCGGTGGCGGGTGGCCTGATTCGCGCCCCCAAGATCAACCACGACGAAGCCAACCGCCGCTTCGGTTGAGCCGGGCGATGAGAGCCTTCCCCTGTGAGCTGCCAGACGAGTGCAACCTGAGCAAAACCGTACAGCCACGGATTTCGCTTCTCGCTGGCATGGGGTGCAGCTGGGTTTGAATTGCGGCCCGCGAGTGCGGGCCGCTCCCATTTTCGCTCGACGGCGTGACCGTGATGCAATACCGTAACCCGGCCACCCAGCATCTGACCCTGCGGGGCTAGTCCCATTTGCCAAGGTTTTCATCCCCAGCACCATTGTTGCAAAGGCGGCTCCAGGCAAATCAACAGCCCAGGCAGCCCAACGTGGGTCATCAGCCGATGTGGGTTGCGAGCAAGCAAGCCAGTGAATGCCATGAATCACGGGAGTCGGGTTCCTGTTCAAGATCCTCAGGATGGGTTACAACCAGGTTTGGGGCTGGGCCGGATCTGCCCCTCAGCACCGGTTGTGGGCGAACGAGGGTCGAGTCACGAGACATCCAGGTCATGAGCAAAACCATTCTCGCAATCATCGCCTTACTTTCTGGCGTGGGGCTGGCAGTCCAGGTCGGTTTCAACAGTGGCCTCCGAGAACGGGCCGGGCACGCAATCCCAGCCGCGCTCATCTCATTCCTGATTGGTACCACGGTGCTGGGCGTGTATACCCTGACCACACGCCCCAGCATGGCACCCCTGGCCGAAATGGTCCGAGGCCCCTGGTGGATCTGGATGGGCGGCATTGTGGGGGCCCTTTATGTGGGGTGCTCGGCGGCGTTTGGCCGCAAGCTGGGGGCAGGGGCCTGGCTGGGCCTGACAATCACCGGCCAGCTCATCGCCTCGGTAGTGCTGGATCATTACGGCCTGGTCGGCTTCACCTCCCATCCCATGAATGGGCTACGGCTGCTGGGCGCCGTTCTGCTCCTGGCCGGAGTGGCCCTAATCCTCAGGTGGTGACCAAGGTCGGGAACGGTTCAAATACGGCTCCAAGCGGTTGGAAGTTGCGTTGGCCAAAACAGATGAAATCCACATCAGCCATCGGAATTTCTCGCTGACGCGTCGGGCGATGTAGCCTGCAGCGTCCACGGATTTTCGAGCAGTTCCTGGCTCCAAACGTGCAACTTCCTATCTCCGGTCTTGGGCCTGATCTGGCTTTTCACACCATTACGCGAGGGTTTCGCAATGAACGCACACAGCTTGGACCAAGCCACACCCGTGGCCCTGGTGACGGGCGGCACCCGTGGCATTGGGCTGGCGATTGCCCGGGCCCTGGTGGCGCAAGGATACCAGGTGCTGGCGGCGGCACGGACGGCCTCCACTCTGCCCGATGGGGTGACCTTCACGCCCTTGGATGTCACCGATCCAGACGCCGTCAAGCGGTGCCTGGAAAGTCTGCCTCGGTTAGACGTGCTGGTGAATAACGCCGGGCTGGTGGGCGCGATCTCACCGGAACAACCAGACCTGGCGCTGTGGGACCGGATCATGGCCACCAACCTCAATGCCGCCTGGTATTGCAGCAGCGCGGCACTGCAGCGACTGCCCGACCATACCGGCCGGATTATCAATATCTCGTCGGTTCTGGGACTCCGCGGCGTACCCGATCAACCGGCCTACTGCGCAGCCAAGCACGGCCTGATCGGGCTCACGCGGTCGCTGGCCCTGTACGCAGCCCCCCGGGGAATTACCGTCAACGCCATCTGCCCGGGTTGGGTCCTCACCGACATGGCCCTGCAGCGGTTTGAGGATCTGGGCCTGAGCCCGAGCCAGGCTGCGGCCAGTATCCCGCTTGGCCGAATGACCACCCCCGAAGAAGTGGGGGCCCTGGTCGCCTTTCTGGCCGGGGCCGGGGCGGCGTCGATCACGGGACAGGCCATCGTCGTCGATGGCGGATGCAACGCCGCCGCCTGAGCGGGGCGAAAACGAATATTTGGATTCCATAACTTGTGGCGCAAGACAACCTGCTTGGCTCAGCGCACCAGGCCAATAGTTCGGCTGTTGCTTTTCTGCTACAACCTGAAGGCTCTCCCCAATGAAAGGCCGGCTGAGATGCTTGCTAGCTCACCGCACTGCGGGATTTTCCCCAGGAAAGAATCACACACCATGAAGCGGTTTCTCACCTGCGCGTTGTTGCTTGTCAGCCTGGTCCCGACCCAGGTTCGTGCCGATTTCGCGTTCTCGTTCTCCGGACCTGGGGTCAGTGGCGATATCCAGTTGACTTACGGACCGGCCACCGATTCCAAATACCCCGAGGCTTTTGAGATCACGGGGATCACCGGGACCTTCACAGACACGAACAACGGCTTGAACATTGTCAATGCAACGATCGGCTCGCTTGTGGCCATCACCCACGACACGCCGGAGCCAGGTAATTTGCTGGCCCCCAACGATTTCAGCCGGTTCGTGGTGGCAGCGGGCTTGCCTGCCGTGAACAACGGCGTTCTGAGCTACGATAATTTGCTTTGGCCGAACGGCTCAATCCAAACGGCTTCGGACTACCCCGCCCACGGTGGATTCCTGGACATCTACGGTCTGATGTTCACGATCGGTGGCGGTCGGGTGGTCAATTTCTGGAGCAATGGCGAGAGTGGCACCGGCCAGATTGATTATGGCGTTGCGGTCGCAACTGCGAGCAATGCCTTGGATTATGTGGCGGGTGGGGTATCGGCCGTTCCGGAGCCAAGTGCGGTGGTTCTGCTCGGGCTGGGTCTGGCGGGAATGGTGGCCGGGCGCCGGACGATCTTCAAGGGACGATTGAAGGGATTCTGACGGCTAAAGCTCAAACTTGAGTTGATGACTTGAGGGGCCACGGTAACCGATCATGCGGGATTGGCCGTGGCCCCTGGCTTTGAGGCATTCGCCACACCCTGAAAATTTTTCCTGCTGTTTTTTGGTCAGACGGCTGATAATCTAAAGAATGATCCTTGCGCTCAAACACGCAAGGCATGACTGCTTGCTACGGCGCGGCCGAGGAGTCCAGCATGGCTGTTACAAAATCGCGGTATCAACGACTACTGGCCCTGCTGGGATGTGCCGGCTGCATCAGCCTGGCAGGATCAGCGGCAGCCCCAGCTCAATTTGCGATTTCAACGCCGTTCAACCCGTACTCGTCGCAGAACCTCAGTTACTCGTACCCAACGGTGGTCAATCCGTCACTGCCGAATCAGAGCCGGATCATGAACCGGGCCAACCAGTTTTCAGGGCTATCCATCACCGACGGGCAAGAACCGTACGATCTCACGGGGCCTTCCCAGTCCGGCCGCGGGGTACCGTACTACAACTCATTCCGACCCATAGACGGAACCAGTTCGTCTTTTGCCCAGTCCGATGAACGGGTTGCGGAAAGTCAGTCGAAGCGTGACTCGCTTTACCTCAAGCTGTCTCAAGAACGAGACCCCGCCAAGCGCGAGAAGATCAAGAAAGAGCTGAAGGAAGTAAACGCTACCCTGGACAAGGAACTGGGCCGGGCCCGGCGTCGGACCGGTCAGGTCAAGCCAGGGACCACCCCCAGAACCACAGGAGCCGGCACCAGGGCCCAAACGGAAACCGCATTGGCCACGGCCCCAGCACCAACCACAGGTAGCCCTGCCAGCGGTGGTCCACCCTCGCGAGGCACGTCTCTGGGCCTGCCACGCCGGCCTGAGTCTGTGCCGGGTCGCTTGCTCCTGGACGAAGATGCAGAGGTGAGCGGTATCACCACCCGGGGATCACGAGCCACCAAACCTCAGGAACGGGTCACCAAACCGCTGACCGAGGAAGACGCAACCGAGGCTGAGCCCAGTGTGAAACCCCGGACCCCCACGCCCAATTCCGCCAACACCTTCGACCCAGCCTCACCCGCACGGCCGAAACGACGCCCCTCACTGAGTGAGTCGGCCAGCTACAGCTCGATGCGGCAACGCGGCATGGGTGGGCCCGCCGGTTCCGGCGGCCTGGCCCCAGCCTCCAGTCTGCCCCTCAAGCCGGCCGGTAGCCGTACCGGCAACAACGCCACACCACCCAAACCCACCGGTGGCCTGTTTGATTCGGGCGATGGCTCAAACTAGTTGCCAACCCAGTACCCAGGCGAAAATCGACTCGTTCCCTTGGGAACTTCCGCCTGCGACTAGGGAAAGTCGATCGACATGGCCTTGCCAGGTTGGTCGACCGCTCGTTATTTTGTTTGAGAATGTGAATTCACGTGAATTGAAACCCATCGCAGACTGCGATGGTTTTTTTCGACTCCCCTTTGTGAACACTTTCACAAAGTGTCCACATCCCTGTGAACGGACGATCACACGGTACCCGGAACGCCATGTCTACCGAGTTCACCCCGATCTTCGTGTTCATCCTGCTTGCAATCTTCGGGATTGCCAGCGCGATGGTGGTATTGAGCCATTTTCTGGGCCCACGCCGGTTCACGTCGGTCAAACAAATGCCTTACGAGTCCGGAATGGACCCGATCGGCGATGCCCGCCAGCGTTTCGACGTGCGGTACTACCTGATTGCGATTGCGTTTTTGCTGTTTGACGTGGAATTGCTCTACCTGTACCCGTGGGCGGTGGCCCAGTGGAGCCATAGCGGCCATCCCGCTGCGGTGGCGGCCCCTGACCTGCCGCTCACTGCTGCCGACCACCTAGCCCAGGCCGGTTCGGGTCCCGCCCCGTTCGGTCCAGTGGGAATTCCGCCCGCGTTCCGGGATCTGGTGTTTGGCCAGGTTTTGGTGTTTGTGTTCGTTCTTGTAGCTGCCTACGCCTATGCCTGGCGCAAGGGGGTGTTCGAATGGCGTTAGAACCCGTGCGGCCAGGAACCGGCCCAGCTTCGGTTCTCAGCAATGATCCCAAGCTCTGGCGTGCTGCCGGTGGCTATGAACTGCCAGAGGGCGTTCAGATCACCACACTCGATTCGGCTGTGAACTGGTGCCGCAAGCACAGCCTTTGGCCCATGCCATTCGCCACCGCCTGCTGCGGCATCGAACTGATGTCCGTGGGGGCGAGCCGGTTCGATATCGCCCGCTTCGGTGCCGAAGTCATGCGGTTCAGCCCTCGGCAATGCGATCTCATGATCGTGGCCGGCCGGGTCGTCATGAAGATGCTTCCAGTCCTCCAGCGCATCTGGCTTCAGATGCCGGAGCCCAAATGGTGCATCAGCATGGGAGCCTGTGCCTGTTCAGGCGGAATTTTTGATACTTACGCCGTGGTGCAGGGGATTGATCGGTTCATGCCGGTGGATGTTTACATTCCCGGCTGCCCACCCCGGCCCGAACAGATTCTTCGAGCCCTGATGGATCTTCAAACCAAAATCCAGCGGGGTGGTGGGTTAACGGGCATGGCCTTACCTGAACAACTCGCCAAGGAACAGATGCTTGAGCAGGTGCGTGGCACGGCCCAAGGGCTGGAGCTGGGCAAGGGGGCCGCGCGGGGCGGCGAAGCCCGGTTTGGTTATTCACTGCCGGGGGGCGAAGCTCTGCTCGGCTCGAACGAGAAATGATCCACTTCCCGACCACCGACCAAGCCTGGCCGCTTGACTGGCCCTTAGATAACGCGAGGCCCTTCTGATGAGTGATCCCCGGGCCTCGAAGCTCACCCCCAGCCTAGCTCAGATTGAAGCCGCCAACCACCTCGTTGAGGTCCTTGGCGAACCGGCCGTCAGCACCGCCACCTTCCGCGACAATGTTCGCGTGTACGTGAATCGGGAACGGCTGATCCTTGCCTTGGATGCGCTCAGGCAGTCAGGTTTCGATCTCGTGGAACTGGGCTGCACGGACTATCTGAAATACCCAGCCACCACCGGGACCGGATGTCGGTTCGAAGTTCACTATGCACTTCTGAACCGCAATTCGACTGCCAGACTGGTCGTGAAAGTGGGAGTCAATGATCCAGACCCCACTCTGCCTACCACCACAACGCTCTGGCTAGGGGCCGATTGGATGGAACGCGAGGTGTTTGACATGTACGGCATCCGCTTCGACGGCCACCCTGATTTGCGGCGAATTCTGATGCCTGAAGAGTTTTCCGCCCACCCGCTGCGTAAAGATTACCCACTGCGTGGCCGTGGCGAACGACACAACTTCCCAGTGCTCAAACGCGATCAATCGTGAGCCGGAGACCGTTACGGCGGAACTCACCCTCACCCGACCTCTGAACTCGAGAACGGCCAGAATGGCGACCAACCTGATCGACGACGAACTCGAGATGGACTCCGACGCAACCACGCGTTCCCAGGAGTACCGCTGGACCCTCAACTTCGGGCCCCAACATCCGGCGACCCACACCACGCTGCGCCTGGTGCTGGAACTGGATGGCGAGCGGATCGTTCAAGCCACGCCTTATATCGGCTACCTCCACTCTGGTTTTGAAAAGCTGGGGGAACACCTCAACTTCAACCAGTATGTGACGATCGTCGATCGCAAGAACTACGTCAGCCCACCGTATAACGAGATTGCCTGGCACGGGGCGGTAGAAAAGCTGCTGGGAATTGAGCTGACCCCCCGCTGCCGCTACATCCGCACTATCATCGGCGAACTTTCACGCATTTCAGACCACCTGCTTTGCACGGGGGCCTCGGCGCTGGACCTAGGCGGGTTCACCGCCTTCCTGTTCGCATTCAACCAGCGTGAACTGATTTACGACGTTTATGAAGAGATGTCGGGCTACCGTTTCCACCCAGGCTACACCCGGGTGGGCGGGGTGCTGTATGACTTCAATGACCGCGTGCTCGATCGGATCCGTCGGGTCCTGGAGACGATTCCCAAGGCACTGCAGGACATGCAGAAGTTGCTGCTGAGGAACAAGATCTTCGTCGATCGAATGCGTGGGGTGGGTGTCCTCTCCCGCGAGGATGCGATCCGCTTCTGTGCCACCGGCCCCATTGCCCGGGCCAGCGGTGTAACTTACGACCTGCGCAAGGATGAGCCGTACCTGGCTTATCCTGAGCTGGATTTTGACGTTCCGTACTGCGTGGAAGGGGACTGTTACGCCCGCTTCCAGGTTCGGCTCGAAGAGATGTGGCAAAGTTTGAGCATGATCAAACAGGCCATGGATAAGCTGCCAGGCGGGCCCGTGAATGTGCCGATTGCCGACAAGTACCCTCTGCCAGACAAAGGCACCACCTACAACAGCATGGAAGGCCTGATCCAGCACTTTGAGCTGATCATGCCCAACCGGGGCGTGGAAGGGCCAGCCAATGAGATCTACTCGGCCGTGGAAAGCCCCAACGGCGAACTGGGTTACTACCTGGTGACCAGCGGCAGCCAGACCGCCTGGCGGACCCGGACCCGGCCCCCGTCATTCATCCATTTTCAAATGTTTCCCCACCTCATCCGGTCGCACACGATCTCGGATGTGGTTGCCGTGCTTGGCAGCTTGAACATTATTGCTGCCGAGCTGGATCGCTGATCGAACCCCACTAACCTGCCTGGTGGTCTGGTGGCGATTGAAAATCGTCCTGACCCACGGTTCCAGTTTTCATTCCACCCATCACCGGCGTCCTTGGCCATTCCCGTTTTGAGAGTCTTGAGGCCCCCGAAACCATGGCCACACAATCTGCGGTTCCACTGATGCTGACCGAAACCATCCGAGACCAGATCCGCGGCCTGTTTCCGCGCTATCCCAGCAAGCGGGCGGTGACCTTGCCGGCGTTGCACCTGGTTCAGGAACACTTTCGCTGCGTTCCCTACCGCGCCATGGCGGAGATTGCCGAACTGCTGGAAATTACTCCGGCCGAAGTTCATGACACCATGAGCTTCTACGGCTTTTTCACCCAGGCACCTGCGGGCGACGTGCGGGTTTGGATCTGCCGGTCGATCTCCTGCAGCCTGAGGGGCGGCGACGAAATGCTCGACCGAGCCTGCCAACAACTCGGGGTCGAACCAGGTGGAACCTCGGCCGACGGCAAGGTGACCGTGGAACTGGCCGAGTGTTTGGGGATTTGCGACCATGCACCAGCCGCCCTGGCTGACGACGGCCGGATCTTCGGTCCATTGGACGACGCGAGCCTGAAGCAGATGATCGACGAGGTTCGCGCCGGCCCGGTTGCGGATCCGCTGGCGGTCTCTGCGCCGAGTCACAAATGAGCTTCGGCAGGTGGACCAAGGCCGCAAAACGGAGCCGGTCGACCTGACGGAACGAAATGAAAATGGGACGGACGTCCCCAGTCACACACAAATCCCTGACATTTGTTATTCTGGCCTTTGACTCTGACTTTTGCCTGTCTTCCCGGTGGATTCTGACCCGGGTGAGGAGATGTTCGCCGTGGCCGCGTTCGAACCCGTGCTGAGCCGGAACTTCGCGGTTGCCGATAGCCAGACCCTCAAGGTCTATGAGGCTCGCGGCGGCTATCAGGCTGCGCGTAAAGCCCTGACCCAGATGACCCCCGACGCGGTTACCCAGGTGGTCAAGGACAGTGAGCTGCGTGGCCGGGGCGGTGCGGGGTTTCCCACCGGCCTGAAATGGACTTTCCTTCCGAAGGATCGGAAGGAAACCCTGATGTGCGTCAACGGCGACGAGAGCGAGCCGGCCACCTTCAATAACCGGTACCTGATCGAGCGTGATCCTCACCAGTTGATTGAGGGGATTCTACTCTCTTGCTTTGCGACCCGGGCGTCGATGGCTTATGTGTATCTACGTTTTGAATACATTCATGCGTACCGCATTTTGGAGCGGGCGATTGCTGAGGCTCGGGCCGCCGGTCACCTGGGAAAGAACATTCATGGCTCGGGCTTTGACCTGGAAATCTACTGCCACCGTGGTGCCGGAGCCTACGTTTGCGGCGAAGAGACCGGTCTGATCGAAAGCCTGGAAGGCAAACGGGGCTGGCCCCGGATCAAGCCGCCGTTCCCGGCCATTGAGGGAGCCTTTCGCAAGCCGACCGTGGTCAACAATATCGAGACGATGTGCTGCATTCCACACATCATCGAACGTGGATCAGACTGGTTCAAGACCATGGGTACGCCCAAGAGTTTTGGCCCCAAGATGTACACCATCTCCGGGCACGTCAACCACCAAGTCTGCGTAGAATTGCCGCTGGGAATCACCGCTCGGCAACTGATTGAAGAACACGGTGGCGGGTGCTGGAAGGGCAGGGCGGTCAAGGCGGTTGTGCCGGGCGGAATCAGCATGGGACTGATGTCGTCCACCGAACTGGATACGCCGCTGGACTTCGAGGCGATTCGCGGCACCGGCTGCCTGGGGCTGGGGACTGCGGCGGTGACCGTGATCGATGATCACACCGAGATCCTGGACGTGCTGTACATCACGTCACGGTTTTATGCTCACGAGAGTTGCGGCCAGTGCACCCCGTGCCGCGAGGGGACCAACTGGCTGTATAAAACGATCAAGCGGATCAAGGCAGGGGGCGGCCGGCTGGACGATCTGGATGTGATGGACGGCCTGTCCAAGAACATGGGGATCATGCCCGGCACCACCATCTGCGGGCTGGCCGATGGCGCAGCCTGGCCCATCAAGAACGCCCTGGCCAAGTTCCGCCCGGAACTGGAAAACTACATCCGGACCCACCAGACTCCCGGGGCTGGACCCACTCCGCTCCAGGAAGCGATCTTTCAGGGGCGGCCCGCCGATCCCGTGATCGTCCATCAACTCGAGCTTGGCAACCGGCTGGAAAAGCGGCTGGCCCTGGCCGTGGAAGATCAAACCTGACCGGGCCCAGGCCGGCACCAACAGAACCAAGACATCACGCACGTTTTGCTAGGCATAGTCAACCGAGGACCCGATGGCCACGATCCTGATCAACGGCCAGGAATATCAGCTCCCTGAAGGGGAGAAACTTAACGCCATTCAGGCTGCGCTGCGGGTAGGGGTGGAAATTCCATACTACTGCTGGCACCCGTCGCTATCGGTGGTGGCCAGTTGCCGCATGTGCGAGATTGAGGTGGGCAGCAAGGATCTCAAGACCGGCGAGGTCAAGATGATCCCCAAGATGGTGCCGGCCTGCCAGACCCCCGCCAAAGATGGCACTGTACTAGTGACCAACAGTGATAAGGTGCGCGCCCACCAGCAGATGATCATGGAATATCTGCTGATCAACCACCCGCTGGACTGCCCAACCTGCGACCAAGCCGGGCAATGCGGCCTTCAAGACTACAGTTACCATTACGGCCAGGCTTCACACCGGTTCGTCGAAGATCGAACCGTGAACCCGCGCAAAGATGTTTCGGATCAGATCCAGTTGAACACCGACCGCTGCATCATGTGCACGCGGTGCGTTCGGTTCACCCGGGAGATCACCGAGACCTCGGAACTGCAGGTCATGAGACGCGGCCACCATGCCGAGATCGACGTGTTCCCCGGCGAGCCCGTGGATAACCCGCTGGCCGGCAACGTGGTTGACCTTTGCCCGGTCGGTGCCTTGCTGGATAAGGATTTTCTGCACAAGCAGCGATCCTGGTTCCTGAACAAGCACGATACCATCTGCACCCGCTGCTCCACCGGCTGCTCGATGGTAGCCGAGGAGAACCGGGGCGAACTCTGGCGGTTCCGGGCTCGGGCCAACCCACATGTCAATGATTACTGGATCTGCGACGAAGGGCGGTTCAGCTACAAGTCGGCCAACGACCCCAACCTGCTCACGGGCACCTACCTGCGCAACCACGACAAGCTGGCCGCGGCCCCGATTGAGCAGGCCTTGGCCGGCGTGCGAGATCGGCTTCAGGCCATTGCGGCTGGGAACGGGCTGGTGGCTGGCGTGATCTCACCGTTCCTGACCGTTGAAGAAGCGTTCCTATTTGCCTCGTACATCAAGGGGCTGAACCCCAGCAACGTGCTGGCTCTGGGACCGGTGCCGGTTGAGGGCACAGACCGTACCTTCGACACCGCCCCCCGCAACGAGCGCAGCGGCGACACCAGCTTTGTGGAGTGCCGCCCGTTCACGATTCACGCCGAGAAATGCCCCAATCGCCTGGGGGTTGAAGCTATTCTTCAGCATTTCCAGGGCGAGACAATCGGGTTTGAGCAGTTCTCTCGGCGGGCGGCCGCCGGAGAGTTTCAGGCGGTTTACCTGACCGGAGATGCGCCTGAGCCGCTGTTCTCAGATGCCGATCTGCCTGCCTTGCGCAACCAGGTGTCATTCCTGATTATGCAAGACGTGCATGTGACGCCACTGGCCATGGCGGCTGACGCCGTGCTGGCCGGTGCGACGTTTGCCGAGAAGGCCGGCTGTTACGTCAATGCCAACCAGCGGCTCCAATACTCCGAGGCCTCATTGCCCCCGCGTGAAGGGGCGCTTCCAGACCTGGACCTGTTCGCCATCTTGCTAAACCAGGGGGCAGGACCCATCAACTCATCCACCGTCCTGGCGCAGCTGGCACAGACCATCCCGGCCTTTGCCGTGGCGGCCAACGGCCAGGTTCCCGCCCTGGGGGTACCCCTGGGCCAGACCGAACCGGTGGCGGAACCTGCGGTCATCTTCCAGGATGCCTGGCTTTCCCCCCGTGGTCGCCCGTCCAAGCTGGTGCGAACCCCGCTGACCAAGGCGGAGCCGCCCCCGGAACCGGCTCCCTCTCAGGGTTAAAAGCCGCCCGGTGCGGTGGATTCATTCATCATTCATTCTCGTACACGGTTTAGTTCAGGACGTTCGCTGGAGCTGGCGCGGTCATGCACATATTTGACATTCTTGGATTACTCCTGAAGATCTCGATTGTGGTTGGGATCACCCAGGGGGCCGTTGCGTACCTGATCCTGGTCGAGCGAAAAATCGCAGCCTGGGCCCAGGACCGCGTGGGGCCCAACCGGGCCGGTCCAGGCGGTTTGCTGCAGCCGATCGCCGACGGCGTCAAGATGTTCCTCAAAGAGGATGTGATCCCGGGCTACGTCTCCAAGCCGCTCTACATCATCGCCCCGATGATTGCCATTGTGGCGGCCACCATTGCATTTGCCGTGGTGCCGTTTGGCCCGGTGGGCGCCACCGGAGTGGACTTCTTGGGCAACCGGGATATTCAGTTCCAGATTTCGCCCGGCATTGACATTGGTATCTTGTACGTGTTTGCCATCGGCAGCCTGGCGGTTTATGCCGTGATCTTGGCCGGCTGGGCATCCAACAACAAATACTCATTTCTGGGCGGGCTCCGCTCCAGCGCTCAGTTGATCAGCTACGAAATCCCGATGGGCATGTCGATCCTGGGGATGGTGCTCATCTGCGGCTCACTGGACCTGAACAGCATCGTCAACTGGCAAGATCAGCACGTCTGGGGCGTTGTGGCGCAACCGCTGGGTTTTCTGCTGTTCCTGGTTAGTGCGTTTGCCGAGACCAATCGCTTACCGTTTGACTTGCCCGAGAGTGAACAGGAACTGGTGGGTGGCTTTCATACCGAATACTCGGCCATGAAGTTCGGCATGTTCTTCCTGGGCGAGTATATTCACGTGATCACCGTGAGTTTCCTGGTAGTGCTGCTGTTCTTTGGCGGCTGGGATTTCCCGGGACTGGACATGCACCAGGTGGGCTGGCCAGCGGCGTTTGCCAAGGTGCTGGTCTTGCTGATGAAAGTCTCGGGAATGATCGTTTTCATGATGTGGATCCGCTGGACACTACCACGGTTCCGTTATGATCAACTGATGGATCTGGCCTGGAAGCGGATGATTCCGCTGGCGCTGATCAATCTGGTGGCCACGGCCAGCGTTTTGCAAATGGTTCGCGGTTGAGCCTGCCCGGGCCAACCCGCCTGACTCTGAATTTTCACGTGGATCCCTGACTTTCTTGACGGAGCCGTTTTGACATGCACGCCGATGACCCCAGGCTAAAACGCCTTACACCGCCCCGGCTCACGCTGCTGGAGAAGACCTATCTTCCGCAGGTGCTGGGGGGGCTGGCCGTCACCGGGCGGCATATCCTGGGGGCAACCTTGGGGGGCAAAACGGTGACCGTGCAATATCCCGAGGAACAGACCGTGCGTTCGCCGGTTTACCGCGGGGTTCACCGGCTCAACAAGGACGAGAACGGGCGGATCAAGTGCGTGGCCTGCATGCTGTGCGCCACGGCCTGCCCCTCGCACTGCATTGATATTGTGGGTGCCACGGCGCCAGACGCCTGGGCCGATCGTGAGAAATATCCTGAAAGTTTCGTGATTGACGAACTGCGCTGCATTTACTGCGGGATGTGCGAAGAAGCATGTCCTGTGAATGCGATCGAACTCACGAGCCTGTATGATCTGACAGGTCTGACTCGTGAAGAGATGATCTTCGATAAATCCAAGCTGCTTTCCGTCTACGACGTGACCCGAGAGGCTGAGCCCGTGCGTTCGGCACGACCTGCCGCCGATCCCTCGGCCAAGGCTCAGGATTACCAGACCGTCGCCGAGACGTTTCCGGGACACACCCAACTATGAACACCGGCACCGAACTTCTT
Organism: uncultured Planctomycetales bacterium; assembly: GCA_903926465.1. Lineage (GTDB taxonomy): Bacteria > Planctomycetota > Planctomycetia > Isosphaerales > Isosphaeraceae > CAIYJE01. The sequence continues at coordinate 42,198 of CAIYJE010000050.1, read as the reverse complement.
CCCATCTTGAGCGTGCTGCTGCTGGGCCTGGGAACCGGCTTGTTGCTGCCACACCGGCACAAGCAGTCGTCCCCACGCCAGATCCACATCATGGGGGCCATTGTGGCGGCCGGCGGGCTTGGCCTGTTCTTGCTGCTGCTCACCCCGCCCATGGACTGGCTGGCCCGGTTCTTCCTATTCGCGTTTGCAGCCCTCGCCCTGGCAGGCGGCATTCTGGCGGTGACCGCCCGTGACCCAGTTCATAATGCGCTCTGGTTTGCGGTGGTGTTACTGGCTACAGCCGGCCTGTTCCTGCTGGTCGGGGCCCAGTTCCTTGCCGCTGGCACCATCATTGTTTACGCGGGTGCCATCATCGTCACGTTCTTATTCGTGATCATGCTGGCCCAGGCAGAAGGCCAGGCCCCTTATGATCGCATGGCCCGGTCGCCCGTCCGTTCCACACTGACCGCCTTCGGCCTGTTACTGGGCCTGATCTTCGCCATCTGGCGGGTCCAGACCTCGTCCTATCGAGACCTGACCGTACCCAAGGCCCCAACCGGTCTGGTCGCGCCCCGAAACGGGGCTGGCCTGCTACCCCCCAGTGGTTCCCGTCGCGGTCCTGGTGGACCCGGTGGTGGAGCCATGGCTGGGGGACCAGGTCGAGGACCTGGTGGTGCACCTAGCTCAGGACCCACTGCTTCAGGTGAAGCCATTGCTGGAGGTCCAGGCGGCCCTGGTACGCCGCCTGCCGGTCCCGGAGGTCCAGGTGCCGGCCCGGGCGGATCCAACCTGAGTGCCCCTCGTGAAATGACTCAGATCAAACGTGATCTGGCTGCGACAGACTTTGACCAGCGACTGGTTCGTACGTCGGACCTTGTGAGCCGGGCCCTTGATCCCATGACCGGAAAACCACTCGGAAGCCTGGGGTCGAGCCCAGGCGGCGAAGACTTGGTTTCGATCTTTGAGCGGGTTTTGACCAGCACCAACACTCTGGTCGTTGGTTCCTCGGAAGAAACTGGACGGGGCGAACCACCGCCGCATGTCGCGGGCCTGGGCGGCAGCCTGTTCACGGACCATCTGGTGACCATTGAGGTAGCCGGTGCAGTTCTGTTTGTGGCCCTGGTAGCCGCCATGTCCATTGCAGCACCCCGGCTCAACAACACCCGAACCGGAACCCCCGAACACACTGACCCCGTTCACTGACTCCTCAGCCGGCGTCTAACCGAACCTTTTCCCTTTGCCGACCGATTTTGGACTGGCCATGATTCCGACCCTGCCACCCCCGTTTGCCTGGCTGCCGCCCCTTGGGCTGTGGGCCGCCACCGAACCGTTTACCATGGACCTGCTCACCGACTACCTGCTGGTCGGTGCTGGTCTGATGGCGCTCGGCATGCTCGGTTTTCTGAGCCGCCGGAACCTGATCGTCATGTTCCTTTCCGCGGAAATGATGCTCCAGGGCACCGCGCTCACGCTCGTGGGATTCGGCCGGTATCACGGCAACTGGACCGGGATCGTGTTCACGATCGTGATCCTGACCGTGGCAGCCTGCGAAGCAGCCCTGGCCCTGGCCCTGATCCTGGTCCTGTTCAAGCGTCGAAAAACGCTGGATGTGACCCTCTGGCACGATCTCCGCGAGTCCGGCCTGCCGCCGATCATCGCCTCGAACATCGAGGCGGAATCGATGGTTCGCGAGCCAGGCCCGGAAAGCTATCCTCATCTGTCGCCGGCCGGTATCGAACCGGCGCACCCGAACAAGCGCTGGGAGGTGCGTCGTGACTGATTCGATTCGAAGCGTCTGGCTGATCCCGTTCTTCCCGCTCGTCTGCGGTATTCTGACGGCCGTTTTCGGACGCCGTCTGGGACGAGCCGCGCATGTGCCCGTGATCGTGGGGATTGGCCTCAGCCTGTTGATCTCGATGGCGATGATCTCCAAGACCGGCCCCACCGCCATCCAGCACCATGATGGTGGATCGGTCTCCGGCGGCTCAACCGCCGGCAACCATGGCCATGCCCCGGTCGCGTCACGAACCAAGTTTGTTTATGACTGGATCCAGGCCGGCAAAGTCGATGGTTCCACCGAGGGTTCGAACGTCAACGGCGGATACCAGCTTGAGATTCCGTTTGAGTTCCGAGTTGATGGCCTGACCGTGATGATGCTCTGCATGGTCACTTTCGTGGCCCTGCTGGTGGCCTTTTTCTCGTCAGGCTACATGGACGGCGATCCTGGCTATCCTCGCTTCTTTGCCGAGGTCGGGCTTTTCGTCTTCGCCATGACCGGGCTGGTGCTTTCCAACAACTTCGTTCTCACCTACGCGTTCTGGGAAGGCGTGGGAGTTTGTAGCTACCTGTTGATTGGCTTCTGGTACAAGAAGCCGGCCGCCGCGGCCGCGGCCAAGAAGGCCTTTCTGGTGAACCGGATTGGCGATGTGGGCTTTGCTCTGGCCATTTTCTGGATGTGGACGAGCGTGCTCAACCACGACCTGAGCTACGACAACGTCCTGAGCGCGGCCAACCTTGAGTTCATGTCGACCGATGCCAAGCTGGGGATTGCCCTGCTGTTGCTGTGGGCGGCCACGGCCAAGAGTGCCCAGATTCCACTTTACGTCTGGTTGCCAGACGCGATGGAAGGTCCAACCCCGGTCTCGGCCCTGATCCACGCGGCCACCATGGTCACCGCCGGGGTCTATCTGCTGGCTCGGTCGGCCCCCTTGATCTTCGCGGTTCCTTTCGTGCCGCCCATCATCTGCGCCATCGGTTGCCTCACCGCACTGGTGGCGGCCCTGATGGCCCTGACCCAGAACGACCTCAAGCGGGTGCTGGCCTACTCCACTATCAGCCAGCTTGGGTTCATGTTCATGGCTCTGGGCACGGGAATTGGCAACGTGACCCTGCTGGCCGTGATGTCGGCCATGTTCCACCTGTTCACCCACGCCTTCTTCAAAGCCCTGCTATTCCTGGGCTCAGGCAGCGTGATGCACTCGATGGGCCATGTGATTGACATGCGGCGGTTCGGCGGTCTGCGACACCGGATGCCCGTGACCCACTGGACATTTGCCGTGGGTAGCCTGGCGCTGGCCGGCCTGTTCCCACTGGCTGGTTTCTGGTCCAAAGATGAGATTCTCTCGGCCATTCGCCTGGCAGCCGGCGAAGCCGACCGCTCGATTCGGCCCGGGACCAGCACGCTGTACTCACTGATCTACCTGACGGCCCTGTTCACCTCGTTCTTGACCGCGTTTTACACGGGCCGAGCCTACTTCAAGACCTTCTGGGGTCCCGAGCGACTGCCCAGCCCGAGTGACCCCGAGGCCGATCCCGACGAGCACTTGCACGATGCGGCCCATGATCCTCACTTCGGCCATGAGTCGCCCGCCGTCATGACCATTCCGCTGGTCATTCTGGCGGCGTGCACCCTGGTGGTGGGGGCGTTCTTCGGGCCGATCACCGGACTGTTTGAATCTGGACTGGGGCGAACCCCCACCTGGTCACAGTTCACGGCGTACGCACACCATACCGACTGGATTTCGATCATTCTGGGAACCATTGCGGCCGTGACAGGCCTGGCGCTAAGCTGGTCGATGTACGGCCAGGAAAGCCCGCTGCCCGGCCGGTTTGCTAGTCTGCTGGGTGGTCGTCCTTACCGCTGGTCGCTTGGTAAGTTCTTTGTGGATCAGCTTTACACGAATCTGCTCGTGAAGCCCACCAGGATTCTTGCCACGATCGCCAAGTTTGTGGACGTTTACTTGGTGGATGGCGTGGTGCGGCTGCTGGCCTGGATTCCGCGACTGGTGGGGCGAGACTTGCTTGGGCCGATCCAAAATGGCCTGGTGCAATTCTACGCTGCGGCCACCGCGCTTGGGCTGGTGTTGCTGCTCTTGATTTTACTGCTGACCTGACCCGAGAGATCTCGTTAGACACATGCGACCACCGCCCGGATTCCGGGCGGTGAGAGGACCTGGCGATGCCGATGCCGACGTTGCTGACCATCACGATCTTTCTCCCGCTGGTCGGGGCGCTCTTGCTCATGGCTGCCCCCAGCCATGCTTACAAGCTTGCGCGCTCAACGACCCTGCTCATCGCCCTGGTCACAGCCGGGCTGAGCTTCTACCTGGCGTCGGCGTTTCAGGTGGATCAGCCGGGGGCCCAGTTTTCCAAGATTGAAGGGTACGGGACCGCCGCACCTCATTACGGTTCCCAGTGGATCCAGATTGGGAACGGACCCGGGATCCGGTTTGCCCTGGGGCTAGACGGTGTCAGCCTGTCACTGTTCCTGCTCACCACGGTGCTCATGATCACCGCTGTCTGCGCGGCCTGGGAGCCCATCAAGGAGCGAGGACCCAAGTTCTACGCCCTGATGCTGGTGCTTCAGACCGGCTTGCTGGGCCTGTTCTCGTCGCTGGACGTGATTCTGTTTTATGTGTTCTTTGAGTTCACCCTGATTCCGCTCTTCTTCCTGGTGGGGCTGTATGGCGGCCCTCAGCGAAAACGGGCCTCGATCACCTTCTTCCTGTACACGCTGGTGGGCAGCCTGCTGACCCTGCTGGGCGTGATCGCCCTGGCCGTGATTCATGCCCAGCACTCCGAAGCACATGTTCTCACATTTTCGATTGCCGAACTCACCGAAGGGCTCCGCAACCTGAAATGGGCTCCCTGGCTTGAATTGACCTCGGTGTTTCAATCCCATGATTTCACGGTGCTGGGACATCGGCCAATGTTCAGCCCCCAGGCGTTGATCTTCCTGCTGCTGTTTGCCGGCTTCGCCATCAAGCTGCCCCTGTTCCCGTTCCACACCTGGCAGCCCCTGACCTACGTGGAGTCTCCCACGGCAGTCACCATTTTGCTGGCCGGTGTGCTGGCCAAGGTGGGGAGCTACGGCTTCTTGCGGTTCAACCTGGGAATGACGCCGCTGGGATCCCAGTATTTCATGCCGCTCATGGCCACCCTATCGGTCATCGGCATCATCTACGGCGCACTCATTGCCCTGGCCCAGACCGACCTCAAGCGGATGGTGGCCTACAGCTCGTTTAGCCACATGGGCTTCATCTGCCTTGGCCTGTTCTCTCTCACCGCCGTGGGCGTAGATGGTGCCACCATCCAGATGATTAATCACGGCATCACCACCGCCGCGCTCTTGGCCTGTGTGGGAGTGCTTCACGACCGGTACCAGACCCGCGAGATGAATGAGATGGGCGGCCTGTGGCAACGGCTGCCAGTGTTCGCCTCGTTCCTGATTCTGGCCGCGCTTGGCTCTGCCGCTGTACCGTTCCTGAACGGCTTTGTGGGCGAGTTCCTGATCTTGCTTGGTCAGTTTGCCCGCAGCCCGTTCTACGCCGCGCTCGCCACCATCGGTATGGTCCTGGGTGCCTACTACCTGCTGGTCATGCTTGAAAAAGTCCTTTTCGGCAGGCTCAAGGAACCGGTCCACGTGGGTCACCACTCGGTCGGCAATCACCACGACTTGCACGGCCACTCCGAACACACCAACCAGGATCACGGCCACCTGCACGGCCATCACCCGGTGGCTTCGGAACCGGCTACCAAGCGGCTGCACTGGTACGAACTGCTCGGGCTTGTTCCACTGATGGTCCTGATCGTGGGCATCGGAGTTTATCCGAAGCCGATTCTCGACCGGATCGGGCCTCCCCTGCGCGAAATTGGCCGAGGATTCTATCAGCCAAACACGCCGGCAAACGCCCGACCGGCTGCCGATCCACAACACCCCACCACACCGGTCACCGGTACACCAAGCCCGGAGACCGGCCGTCCCAGACTTGCTGCTCACACGTCTACGCCGCAGGAACGCTCGCGATGAGCTCAATCTATGCCTTGACCGTTGAGAAGCAGACGCTTGTCTATCTGCTTCCAGAATGTTTGATTATCTTTGCGGCCATCGCCATGATGACCGCTGGCGCGTTCGTTCGCTGGCCGCGCCGGACCTGGGCCACCCTGACCGCAATGGTCATTGGGGTCGCCTTGGTGATCGTCAGCGCCTTGCCGGTTCCAGACCCAGACCTGTACTCATCGGTGGTTGCTGCCGATGCGTTCTCGGCCTTCATGCGGCTGGGGATTCTGCTGGGCGGCCTGATTCTGCTGGGCCTGGCCCATGACCAGGTTGATGATGCCCGTGCCCCCGAATTCTTTGGCGCGTTTTTGATGGTGCACGCCGGGGCCATGCTGGTGGCCACCGCCAATGAAATGGTCTTCCTGTTCGCCGGGCTGGAACTGGTCAGCATTCCCACCTACCTGCTGCTCTATCTTTCACGCCGGACCGAAGTCACCCAGGAAGCGGCCGTCAAATACTTCTTCCTCAGTGTGTTTGCGTCTGGCCTGTTGCTCTTTGGCATGGCCTACCTCTATGGCCTGACCGGGATCAGCAACCTCAAGGCCCTTGCCTTCGTCACGCACTGGAAGTCTGGGGCCATGAACCTGCCCCAGCCCCAGTTCGCCACCATCGCCCTGGTGTTTGTGCTGGCCGGGCTTGGCTTCCGAATTGCCGCCGTACCGTTCCACTTCTACGCCCCAGACGTGTACCAGGGCTCGCCCACCATTGTGGCAGCCTTGCTTTCCTGGATTCCGAAGGTGGTTGGCTTTGCGGCCATCCTTCGGCTGCTGACCCCCGTCTTCGGCTGGGAACATATCCCCGGCGAGGTCTCTAACCTGGCCACCGGGTCCAACAAAGCTCTCTGGCTCACGATGGTGCTGGCCGTGATCACCATGACCCTGGGGAACACCGTGGCGCTGGCCCAGGACAATCTCAAGCGATTGCTGGCCTATTCGTCAATTGCCCACGCAGGCTACATGCTCATTGGTGTGGCCGCCGCGTTCCGCAATGGAGTGGACGGACCTGAGAGCGTGCTGGGGGCCGATAGTGTGATGTACTACCTGGCCACCTATGGCCTGATGACCCTGGGCACCTTTGGCGTACTGCTGGCCCTGGATTCTCGCGAACGGCCGGTAGAGAAGGTTGATGATCTGGCCGGCCTGGGCCGGACCAACTTCTGGGCCGCCCTGGCGCTGGGGCTTTGCCTGTTCAGCCTGGCTGGAATCCCGCCGCTGGCCGGCTTCTGGGGTAAATTTCGGATCTTCCAGGCCGCCCTCGATGCCGCTCATGGCGCGGATGCCGGCACCTTCCAGTTTCTGACCATTGCCGGAGCCATCAATGCCGCCATTGGTGCATATGTCTACTTGCGACTAATCTACACCATGACCTTCAAAGAGCCTGTTGCTCCGGCTCCCTCCTGTCGAGGAAGCTGGCCAACCTCGCTGGCGATCGGTGCCTGTGCGTCCCTGTCACTGGTGCTAGGGCTGCTACCCGGCCTGATCTCCGAGGCCTCCAGCCGCTCAGGCGCGGCCGTGGTTGCGCTTCCCTCGCCAGTCCGTACGGGTGGAGGGGTTCTGGCAAAACGATCAGCGCCTGCCACCACGGTGGTGCAGGGGGCTCCGGTTGCCACCACAGTACCCGTCGCCGCTCCGGCTCACTGACCATGAACACCTCTGGCGGAGCCACCGCCGCTTCCACGGCCTTGAATTACCCGCTGATCGCGATTGCCGACCTGCACGGCCAGCATCGCGAACTCGAACGACTTGTTTCCAAACTGGAAGTCCTTCCCGCGTGGAACGACTGCGCCCTGGTCTTTCTGGGTGACTACGTGGACCGCACCCGCGGGGTGAAGGAAACTGTGGAACTGGTGCTACAACTGCTGGCACGCCCGGCCGGCGGGACCGCTGTGATGGGCAACCATGACCTGGCCTTGGTGCGAGCCGCAGGGCTCGACGGCGACGAGCCGTCCGAATACTGGACCCAGCGGTACCGGACGAACTACGACCACGACTTCACGTTCAAGAGCTACCTGGGCCGGCGGCCCAGTCATGGAAAGAGTTGGCGGGAAGAACTGGATGCCCTCAAAGCGGCCATGCCGGCCACGCACCGAGATTTCCTGGGTACTCTAAAATGGGTTGCAGAGGCCCCAGGCCATCTGTTCCTGCATTGCGGCCTGTCGCCCGACCTGGAGGCCACCGCTGAGCAGCAGGTGGCCGCGCTGCATGCAAAGCGGTGGGAGAGGCCGCTGGTGAAGCCCAGACCAGAGACCAATACGTTCCAGAAATGGGTCGATGATTATCCGGTCTGGATTGGTGCCGATAAATCGTTGTCCGAATCGCCGCTGGCGTACCCCGGCAAGGTGCAGGTCACGGGGCACCGGCCCGTGGAGAAGCCCGAAGTGAATACAATCCGCATTCGCCTCGATACCAGCGGCGGGTTTGGCTACCCCACGGCCGCGCTCTTGATGTCGGCTACGGCCGAACCGGTCTTCATCTCAGCGTTATGATGCGTGCTGGACCGATCATCCAGATTTGCCTATTGCATGGATGACCGGAAGCCAGGTCTCTGTGCTGATTCTTCATATTCTGGTAGCATCAACAACTCGACATAACGTCATACGTGACCGGAAACCGTGTCTCTTTCGCTGCGCTTCACGGGCAGAAAAAGAGCTGAAGCGTGGACCCAGGCAAGACACTCCAGAACCCGGCCAGCAAACACACAAGGCACACCCCACAGGCGAGTGTGCCTTGAATTCAACCATGAACAAGAAGCCCAGATCAGGGCTGCTGCTTGGTGAAGTTCAAGCCCTGGTCGTCGGCCGGACCGCCCGCCAGCTTGAAGTTGAAGTGGGTCTCGTCGGTCCAGGTAACCTGGCCCACCAAGACGCCCGCATCCCCCTGGCCGGCCAGCGTGAGCAAGCCGGTTTGGCCCACGGTCGAGGAACCGGTGATCGTCTTCGGTTTCCCCTTCTGGGCCACGCCCCAGGTGAACGCCCCATCATCCTTGACCGTCAGCGTGATCGCCGTGTCAGGGTTAGGCTGAGCCTGCCAGTTGCCGGTGAGCGGGAACTGCTTGGCGGGAACCGCCTGGGGCACCTCACCAGCCGGCTTCAGCGCCGCCGCAGCCGCCTGGGCATCACCCGCCGGGGCCAGGGCAGCGGCACCAGCCGCTGGAACCGGTACCGTGAGCGGCAGGCCGTTCTTCTTCTCAAGCTGGGTGAGTAACTGCACAGACAACGTATCGTCGGGCTGGTTCTTCACCACCGACTTCAACTCAGCGATTGCGGCATCTTCATGCCCCTGAGCCAGATAATGGTAGGCCAGCACAAACCGCGGCGCCGCCTGCTCCAGGTGCGTATTGCGGAACGCCTCCAGCGCCCGGACCTGCTGGGTGTACACGTTGGGGTCGGAATACAGACCAATCAGCGTAGGCCAGTTCCAGCCCGGACCCACTGACAGCACGGCATACAAGACCGACGCAGCGTCTTCGTATCGCCCCTGGGCGAACAGCGTCAGGGCTCGGAACTCGTGGAGGTTGGCATCCTGCGGCAACTTCACCAGCGCCTGGTCTACCAACAGGAGCGCCTGACCATAGTCAGAGCGAGCAAACGCCGCCCGGGCCTGGTCGAACGGAGTCATCGCCTGACTCACCACCTCAGGCGCAGCAGGGGTACCCTGGACCTCGATCGGCATCGAGTAGTCATATGAGTACGCCAGCGCACCACCGGAGTCCAGAACCACGGGTACCGGCTGCATCACCGAGCTGACGTAGTACGGATTCACATACGACGAGTAACCCCAGGCATAGCAAGGCGACCCGTAACCATAGCCGTATCCACCCATGCCATAGCCGCCATAACCCCAGCCACCGTACCCGCCCATGCCATAGCCATAAAGGCCAAGCCCCAGGCCCCAGCCCAGGCCATAGCCAAAGCCGCCGCCAAAACCCATGAAGGGCCAACCCATCATCCCCCAGCCGCCATAACCGTAACCGCCATAGCCCCAACCACCGTACCCCATGCCCAGGCCCCAGCCGCCATAGCCCCAACCGGAATACATTCCGTTGTAGTAACCATTGCGGTAGCCGTTGCTATAGCCATTCCAGTAGCCATTCCCCCACTGGCCGTGGTTCCAACCTTGGTGGTAGTTGTTGTAGGCATTGTGGCCGTAACCACCACCACCACCGCCCATGGGCCCCATACCGCCATGGTGAGCCATCATGCCCGCCTGACCACCCATCCCGCCGCCACCAGGGCGATTGCCCATGCCAGGCTGACCACCCATCCCGCCGCCACCAGGGCGATTGCCCATGCCAGGCTGACCACCCATATGGCCACCCAGGGCGTTGCCACCACCCACACCGGGACGTCCAGCCATGCCAGGCTGACCACCGCCACCGGCATGATTCATACCGGGCATTCCACCACTCACACCGGGACGTCCAGCCATACCAGGCTGACCACCGCCACCGGCATGATTCATACCGGGCATTCCACCACCCACACCGGGACGTCCAGCCATGCCAGGCTGACCACCGGGCATGGATCCGCTATGAATCGGGGGCCGCATCGCCGTATGGCTCATTCCCCCCGCTCCCGCTGCAGGCATGGCCGCTCGATTTGCGGGCATGGCCGCCATGGCACCGCCGGCATGCTGAGCTCCAGGTGCCGCTCCCATGGCACCGCCAACTCCACCGGGCATCGCCCGTGCAGCCCCCATCCCGCCACCAGCGGGCATGGCATGAGTTGCACCCATGTTAGGCATCGCCCGAACGCCACCCATCCCGCCACCAGCGGGCATGGCATGAGTTGCACCCATGTTGGGCATCGCCCGAACACCACCCATCCCACCGCCAGGCATGGCATGCACGGCACCGCCCATGGCTGGCATCCCGCCGCCACGGAAGCCGCCGCCCATACCACCACCCATGTGCATGCCACCGCCACCCATCCCGCCGCCGCCCATATGACCACCACCACCGCCACCCATGTGGCCACCGCCACCGCCGCCATGGCCACCACCATGCTGGCCGTATGCGGGGAACGCCAGAACTACCGTCAATGCGGCAGAGGTTGCAACGCGCCGAAACCAGTGACCGTTCATGGCCCAACCCTCATCTTTCCTGAATGCTCAATGGCTGAGTGGAACTTGCGGCTGTAACTCGTACCGGCTTTAGCTGATCGGCGGTCGGGGCGAGTCAAAAAATCAACGGTGCCACTAAGAGCAGGGCAACTGCTGCGAAAACGTAAGTAGAGAATAACTCCTACGAGTATTGGCCTATTCTGTGATACGAGTCCAGCAACTCCCTGTGCGGGAACTTTGACCGGATCTGTCACTTTTTTCTTTTCTTAAGGTGCAAAGTCGCGAGACAATTCGTCAACAATCAAATATAGCGCGTTGTTCGGGCGAGTACAGGTCCCACGGTTCCAGAAACTTCGCTCGCCACTTGGCAAAACGGACAGAACGCGTGCTCGGTTCAATCGGAAAAGTGGATTGCCCGCCTACCAGATCGGCCAGCTTCCAGGTGGCAGATACGGCTCCAAGGCCTGGGAGTGGTCAGACCAAAATGCAAATCCCCCCAAGAGTATCTCAAACGCAGCAGCGGGCCCCGGCGCACCAGTAGCCAGTTCCGGCACTGAAATCGCTTCTCACCTCAGGAGCATCGTTGTACCGCGAGTCGTTTCCCCCAGTCAGCGAACCCACGCCCATGTCTCAAGCTCCGGAATTCGCCCTCATCTTTGACTTCGGCAACGTGCTGGCATTCTTCGACGAAGAGCAGGCCTGGAACCAGATTGCCGCGGCCCGGGGGCTAATCGGCTCTGAACTTCGAAATCGCGCCTATGCCGCGGGCCTCAAGGCCTTGGCCAGGCAGTACGAACTGGGCGAGATCGACGACGCCGAGTTTCTGCGAGGCTGTAACGCTTGTGCCGGCCTAAACATCCCCCTGCCGGAACTTACCAACGCCTGGGGCAACATCTTCCGCCTCAATGAACCGGTTGCCACCCTGGTCCACCAACTCGCCGATCAGGGACACCGGCTGGTGCTAGGCTCCAACACCAGCCCCATCCATGCTCGCCAGTTCCGGCGCCAGTTTCAGCCCGTTCTGCAACGGTTCCACCACCTGGTCCTATCCTACGAAATTGGCCACCTGAAACCGTCAGACCGATTCTTCGAATTCTGCGTGGCCCACGCCGAGCGTCCGGCCGAGGCCTGCATCTTTATTGACGACATCGCCGAGAACGTGGCCGGTGCCCGGCAGGTCGGCCTCAAAGCCATCCATTTCCAAGAGATTTCCCAGCTTAACAGAGACCTGCGAGCGCTCGGCGTGGTCCCCAAGCAGGGCCACTCCCCAGCCCCCTGACCCGCGTGTTGCTTTCAGTCAACCGGAAAAGCTTGCCCCAGTCATTTGACTTGCCAACCGGGCGCGACACACTAACAGCAGCCTCAACCTAGATAGCACAGCTTTCGCCGAATGGACTTGGCTCATTTCCCCAGGTCTACCTGCTCGAATCCACGGAAATTTTTTGAAACACCGCCTTGACCGATATCGGAGACCCTCTCAATGATTGAGTGCATGCATTGACGAAGCAAACCAGGTCACGATCCTTCAGGGGTTCGTAGTTTAGGGAAGACAGTCCAGGAGAATTCTGGAGTGGACTGAGAGCGGAGGGCCGTCCCGAGTTCTGTTCGGACCTGTGTGAGGTCAACAGAAGCGAGACGCTCAAGCCGTGCGAAACATCTGACGGAAACATGTTGTCGCACGGCGAGGCCAAAAATGATCAGCAGAAAATTTCTGAGACCGCGGATGGGCCAAGCGAGCCTGTGAATCGTAAAGACTGCTGACACTCATGCAGTCATGGTTGAAACAGGTCAGACTAACGGGAAGAACCGGGGAGCAGTCGATGGGTAGCTTCAACGAGAATCATCCGGATCGGGACCCAAAGCGTGGGCTGCGGAACAAACGCCTTCGGCGTGCCCAGTCTCTGCTCGGCATGGAATCGCTGGAGCAACGGCAGCTCCTGGCGTTTGCCGGGGCAGCGGCACCGGCCTGGCATCCCACCAGTCAAAACCCCCTCGATGCGACCAACGGCCCGCTGGCCAACGCCGGGCCGCCACTGATCCAGGTGTATCAGGACTATCAGAACTGGCAGATTGCTCATAACGGCAAGCCCATCGACCTGTTCACGCCCAGCAACAGCCAGCTCATGACCAAGAGTGGCTTGGTCGGTGTGGAAGTGAGCGTGTACGGCGATACCGCCGGCATGGTCAATGCACTGTCTGGCGCCTCCGTTGGCATGTACGTCACCACCAGCGACTCTCATTATGGCCTGATCGATGGCTATGTGAGCCCGGCCAACCTGCTCAAGCTGGCCCAGTTCAAGACCACTGTCAACGGTAAAGCGGCTGGCGTGGTCAGCCTTCAGGCCATGTTCAAACCGATAACCATGGGTTCCAGCACCCAGGCCGTCCAGGCCATGCAAATTCCGGCTGCACTTCAGCAATATCCCGGGATTGATGGCTCTGGTGTTACCCTGGGGATTCTCTCAGACTCCATCAACCAGTACGCCGGCGGCCTGAATGACTCGGTCACGGCGGGCGCGGCCCCAGCCCTGAGCCGGATCAATGTCCTGCAAGACGGCCCAGCCGGCAGCGAGGACGAAGGTCGGGCCATGCTGGAAGTGGCCTATGATGTGGCCCCCGGCGCGAATTTCGCCTTCCACACCGCGTTCATTGATGACCTGAACTTCGCGCAAGGGATCAAGGATCTCTCCAATGCCGGTGCCCAGGTTATTGTGGATGACGTGGCCTACTTCAGCGAGCCAGCCTTCCAGGTGGGCCCCATTGAGGCTGCGGTCTCAACCGTGGTCAACACCCAGAACCGGGTCTATTTCTCGTCCGCCCGCAATTCCGCCAGCGATGGTTATATGTCGAGCTTCCGCTCGGTCAACGCCACCGTGGGCGGAACCGCCGGCACCTGGATGAACTTCGACCCCAACGGCGGTGTGACCACCCAGTTGCCGGTCACCGTCACCCGGGGGGGGTACGTCAATTTCCAGTTCGACCAGCCGTTCTACACCTCCAGTGGTGTGAGTTCGCAGGTCAATGTCTACTTCCTGGATAGCAACAACAAGGTGGTGGCTTCGGGCACGGCCAATAATATTGCTACCCAGGTACCTCAACAGCAGATCAACCTCGGTGCCTTTGGAGGCCAAAAGCTGACGATGGCGGTACAGGTGGTCAGCGGCTCGGCTCCCGCGCACATCTTCGCGGCCGAGTGGGGCGGCAGCATTCAGTTCTCCCAGCAGTTCGGTTCCGCCGGCGGCACAAGCTATCCCACTAGCACCGGTCATAACGCGCCGCTGGACGGGATTGGCGTGGGTGCGATCGACGTTCGCAACATTCCACCGTTCAGCACCACCACCCCGATCCCCAGCGAAGACTTCAGCTCGGCCGGCCCCCGCATTCTGGCGTTTGACGCCAACGGCAACGCCATTGCCGGCGGCGCCATGGTTCTGCAACGGCCCCAGATTTCCGCCCCGGATGGTATCCAGACCACGTTCTTCATCCAGGGCTACTTTGTGGGCAATGAGAAGCTACCCAGCTTCTACGGCACCTCGTGCGCAGCTCCAGACGCGGCCGCCCTGGCCGTTTTGATGCGGCAACTCTCGCCCGGCACGCCGCAAAAAGACATCCTGGCCGCGATGATCGATTCGACGATCTCGATCAATGGCAAGCCGGCCGGTACTGGTAACTGGGATGCCGTGGGTGGCGCTGGCTTGATTCAGGCCCCCAAGGCGTTCGCCGATGTCTCTCAGCTCCAGATCACCACCACCACGCCCGCCAATGGTGATGTGCTGACCTCGCTGGGCCAGCTCCAGACCGTAACGGTTAACTTCAACAAAGCCGTCAATCCGGCCACCATCAAGGCCAGCGACCTGGTGTTCTCCAACCTGCCGGCCGGTGTCACGGTCACCGCTGTCAGCGTGCAGGCTGCCGGTAGCACCGCGGTGTTCACGGTCAAGCTGACCCACACCGTGGGCAGCAATGCCAACGGTTCATACACGTACACGGTGGGTGGCAAGGGCTCGGCCATCCTGGGTGCCGATGGCAAGCCACTGAAGGCCCCCTACACGGCCAAGTTCACGGTGGCCGACACCATCATGCCCACCATCCTGGGCACGGATATCTCGGGCCGCACCATCACCATCCAGTTCAGTGAGCCGATGGACCCGGCCACGGTCACCCCCGCAAACTTCAAAGTTTTGCGCGGATCGAGCCTGAGTACCGATCTGAGCCTCCTCCCCGGCTACACCGTGACCTGGTACCCCACGCGCAACGGGCTCACCAACGTGGCCGTGATCGACATGACCACGCTACCGCAAACCGCACTGCCGTCCGATCACTACGCGATTGAAGTCCTGGATACCGCTACCGACCTGGTGGGCAATGAGCTCAACGGCGTCTACAACGGGATCTTCCCCACCGGTGACATCAGCGGGAATCCTTCCAATTTCCTTGAGGACCTTGGTCAGGTTACGCTGCAGGCACCTTATATCCTCTCGCTCACCCTGGACCCCACCAGCGATACCGGTATCGCTGGTGACTCCAACACCAACCAGACCAAGCCCAAGTTTGTTGGCCAGGTGGCTTCGGTGTTCCCCCAGGCCATTGCTGGCCTGAAGGTGGTGGTGCAGTTCAATGCCCTGCATAACAATGCCTTGGACCTGGTCCAGGGCCCCAATGGTCGTGGATACACCGTGGGCAGCAGTGTGGACGTTCAGACGACCACCGACGCTCAGGGACACTTCTCGTTCCAGACCCCCTCGAATCTCCCCGATGGTCTGCTCACGGTCCGGGTGATCGTGGTTGGCCAGGCCGATCAGGCTGGGGTGGCCGGCCTTTCGGCCCAGTTTGATAAGTCGATTCGTGTCGATACGACAAGCCCCATCGTGAGCCCGGTCGGGATTGCTCAGGGCTCCATGCTCAACAACCTGGATGCCGGCGTGTCCTTGGCCGTTACCGACCCGGTGCTGCCCAATACGCCAAGCCCTATCGGCATCCCAGTTTACTACGCCGTGCCCGCGCTGGACCCCGCCACCGCAACCAACGTCAGCTACTACCGGCTGCTCAACGTGGGCTCGCTCAACGGCAGCTCAACCACCACGGTTGATTATTCCAGTTATATCATCAGCGCGTCCTACACCGACACCACCAACCGTACCAGCACCACCGATCCCTACACGGGTAAGGTCGATCTCAAGTTCGCCCCTGGTCTGCCGGCCGGCCACTACAAGCTGATCGCTCTGGGGACCAATGGTACCCAGACCGATATCACGGACGCTGCGGGGAACCCGCTTGACGGCGATCCCAATACCCCAGGCGCCCAAAACCTGGTCCTGAGCTTCGACCTGCAGCCCACGCCCAGCTATATCACCAACCTCCAGGCCCTCAGCCCAGACGCCAGTGGTAACCTGACCGTGATCACCGGTCCCAAGGATTATTACGAAGTTCCAGCCGCCGGCCAGACCCCACGCGCACCGGCACCACCCACCCGGTTCTATGTAGACTTCTCGGGCCCGCTCAACCCGAACCTGGACTACAGCAACCGCGTGCAACTGGTTCGCTCGGCCGATAGCGCGGGCGGAGCGGCCGATGGTAACTTCGGCACCAACGCCCTGTTCAATTCCGGCAGCGGCTACACCCGGGTGACCGGCCTGTCCGTCCAACTGGTGAATTCCATTGCCGGGGCCACCTACGGTCAGCCCGGCTACCTGAACCGGCTCCAGGTCGATATCAAGCCCGGCACCACGCTGCCGGCCGACTACTACCGCATTGTGGTTCCGAATACGAACCTCAATGGTCAGGATCTGCGGATCTCCGACCTCTACGGCAACCAGCTCGACGGTGAGTTCCTGGGGAATCCCACGGCCAACGGCAGCTACACCGACCTGCTGCCCAACGGCCAGAACCGGCCTGGACTCTCAGGCGACGGTGTGGCCGGCGGCTCGTTTGAGACCGCATTCCTGGTGGCCGCCAACGGGAACGTGATCTTCGCCCGGGCTGACTACAGTGAAGATCCCTACCTGCCCAGCACCTATGCCGACGGCAGCCCCCAGCATCCTTACCCGGTGCTGGCGCCCCAGGCACTGCCCAATGCGCTCAACGGCGGCAACCTGAACAGCGCGGCAAATTTTGGTACCGGGTTCAACTCCAACATCGACATCAGCGGTGCAGGGCACTTTGACCTGTCGGCCTTCTACGCGGCCTCTCAGCTCTCCAAGAACGGCCCAGTGGTGATCGTGGCCATGGCCAGCAACCCTGGCGACCCGCTCAACCGCACCTTCGTCCTGCGTCAGCCCACCCAGGATCCCACCAAGCCCACCATCCCCGATGGTAGCGCCAGCATTCCCGCCAACACGATGCTGGTGATGCAGCCTGGTTCCATTCTGAAGATGTACAACGCCTCGTTGTTCGTCCAGACCCAGGGCTCGGCCATCCAGCTTCGTGGTGGGGCCAATTCTAGCCAGCAGGTGATCGTTACCTCGTACTATGACAGCTCGGCCGGTGGCAACACCGCCAACGCGGGCGTGGGCATCAATGCGAACGCCGGCGACTACGGCGGGATTCTGCTCCGTAACTTCGACGACACCTCCAACGGCGGCCGGAGCATTCCAATTGTGCCCGGCCCCGACGACCCGAGCCGGCCCAACCTTTACGGTCAGACCAAGCTTGGACTCTCGGGCGCGGATGAGGCCCTCTCGTACCTGAACTTCGCCACCATGCGGTACGGCGGTGGTGCGGTTCCCAACACCACGGGCTATCGCTTCGACGCTATCACCCTGTTCAACACGCGGCCAGCGATCACCAATCTGAAGATCAACGGCGGCATGGCGACGGGCAACACATCCAGTGGTTCCCAGGCCGGCATCTCGCTCGATATGGACAGTCTTCGCGAGGACCCACTGGCGCGAGGTGCTCTGATCCGGGCCACCACCGTGACCGGCACCAGCATCAACGGCATCTACTTGCGTGCCAACGCCAACGGCGTGATTGAGCCCACCGATGCCATCGCCTACACAGATAATACGGCCATTCAGGGCGGCCAGCAGAACTACACGGTTGACGACCCGCTACCCTACGTGCTCACCGCACGCCTGGTTCTGGGTAGAAAGCTGCTGGAAAGCTCCGGCCTCCAGGAAATTGGATTCGCGCCCCGTCTTTATGTCCAGCCCGGCATGATGGTCAAGTTCCAGCGAGGCGCAGCGATCGATATCACCGATCCAAACGCCACCTTGAACGTGGGCGACCGAACCTACATCAACGAATACGACCTCAGCCATAACGTGTCGCCCACCGACGCCGGCTTCAAGCCCAACAGCAGCACAGACGCCCTCGCATTGTTCACCTCATTCTTTGATGATGCGGCCGCCACCTACTACACCGACCCGATCACCGGGGTGAAGACCCAGATCATCGCCCCGATCGACTCCGATAACGGCGGTTCCGCCAACCAGCCCTCGCCGGGCAACGTGCCGGCCGTAGCCCGCTGGGGCGGCGTCCTGATCCCTGCAGGTACCAAGGTAAGCATTAACAATGCCGACTTCCGCTATGGCGGCGGGACCGTGAACTTTGATGCCGGCACCGTCCAGGCCGTCAACGTTCTCACCTTCTACGGTTCCAGCGGCGGGGCAGGGACCACCGTCTCAATCACCAACAACAACTTCACCGATAACGCCGGCGCTCCGATGTCGATCGAGCCCGATGGCCTGCTCGCCACAGACTCTACCCGCCCGCTCGTCTCCGGCAATCCGTTCTTCCGTGGCAACGTCATGCAGCGGAACGACCTGAACGGTCTTTATGTCACCGCCCCTAATGCCGGCGTCAATACACCGAACCTGCATTACAACAGTGTCTGGGATGACACCGACCTGACCTACATTCTGGAAGGGACGATCCGCCTGGCCGGCCGCAAGGCGCCACTGCCGGCACCCACCAGCCTGGAATCGCCGCTGACCCCATTCGTGCTCTTGACCCTGCAAAGCACCCAGCCAGGGGTGCTGCTGGCCAACGGTGCCCATGTGGCCAAGCCCGGCGAACCGCTGATCATCAAATTGCTTGGCTCTGCTCCTGCCGGTAATGCCACCGACGGCTACTCAGGTGCGAACCTCAATAACTCGATTGAAGGTGGCGCCGGGTTCATGGTTGGCGTGGATAACGGGATTGATCCCGCGAGCGATGACCGGCTGATCGACCCCGGATTCGGGAGCCAGATCCGGATCACCGGTATCGGCGGTAACGAGACCACTGGCCAGACCCGGGTGCCCGTCATCATCACCTCGCTCAAGGACGATACGGTGGGCACCACCGTCCGCGGCGTGACCATGAACCAGGCGATGACTGGCAACACCTCGGCCCCCACCGCGGGCGACGGCGGTGTGATTGCCATCGGTGGCCTGTCGCTGTCTGACCCGAACCTGATGGACCCCCGCGACGGCAGTGTCATCGACAATGCCGACATCCGCTACATGACCCGCATCGACATCCAAGGCGGTGGGTTTGCCTACTCACTCAACGGCAAGGACGGAGCAGGGGTCAAGGACAAACTCGGTCTCTCGACGACTTATCAGTACATGACCGCCATGGCCATGACGATCTCCAACTCCAACCTGAGCAGCTTCAGCCAGGATGGCGTGATCGCTCATACCTCGGGTTTGAACCAGATCCACCTCCTGCTCGACCCACCCGCCGGCACCGTGCCACTCGATCGCGATGGTGCGTTCCGCGGCCAGCCCGTGGATCTGTACTTGTACAACAACGTCATCGCCAACATGCCCACCGGCGTGCGGATCAATGGCGAGACGGTAGATAACGATAAGGGCCCATCGCCGTTCCAGGCGGTGATCCAGAACAACACGTTCTACAGCAACGCGGTGGGTATTCAGACCACGGCGGCCGCCGATGATGGCAAGAATGCCCTGTCGCACGTGTACTTCAACGCCCTCGATAACATCTTCGCCAACAGCACCGACACGGCGGTTCGCGTGACTGGCCAGGCCTACAGCAGCCAGTTGCTTTACAACCTGTTCAGCAACAACAAGTCGAATGTGGATATCGCCACGGCCCAGTATCTGGCCTCGCCATTCAACGCCCAGCCAATTTTGGGGAACGCCGGCTTCACCGACCCCACCAAGGGCGACTTCACCCTGACCTCGCTCTCTGACGCCATCGACGCGTCATTGAGCGAAATCAAGCAGACGAACCTGGGGAACATGCTCAGGCCGATTGTCATGTACCCACCCAACTCGGGGACTGGCGTCCGGTTGTTCGACGCCCGCAACATTCCCTACGGTGGCCTGATCGACTTCTCGGCACCCGGCGATATCGTCACCCTTCCTGGCTTCCCGACCAGCGAACGCGGCTACTATGACCAGTGGGTTGCCGTGGCACCCAACACGCCGGGCGCCTATTCAGGCCAGGCTGGCGTTGGTGGCGACATCTTCTGGTACATGCCGATTTCTGGCGAACGAGATAGCCGCGGTTACCTGCGTGTGGACGACCCTAACAAGGGGAACGTCGGGTTCGGTAGCCGGCCATTCTTCGACATCGGTGCCTACGAGTACCGTCAGTTGATCGGCCCCTCCGTCACCAGCGTTCAGGCAACCCTGCCCAACCAGGCCACCAACCCGGTCAGCCCCACCACACCCAACCTGACCTCGATTTACGTGGTCAACGGCATTGGCGGTGTGAACCAGTCTCCCACCGATGTGCGGGTGCACCTGAACCAGCAGATTGACCCGACCACCATCAACAACCTGACCGTGTTGCTGCAGGCCTCGGGTGGCGATGGCATCTTCGGTAACGCCAACAACTCTCAAGATCGGTTCATCAGCCTGGCGGGCAAGGTGGGTTATGACCCAGGCACCCTGGCCACCGCCACAACACCCGCTATTGACCCGGCCATCATCATTCACCTGGGTGATCTGGGCCTGAACCTGAGCGACGACCTGTACCGGATCACGGTTGAAGGTTCCGGCAGCAACGTGCTCACCAACGCCCAGGGACTGGCCCTTGATGGCGAAAACACCGTGGGATCCGGCCCCGATGGCGTGCAGCAGCCGCTACCTTCGGGCAACGGAATCCCCGGCGGGAACTTCTTCGTCACCTTCCTGGTGAAGACGTCGGCCCCCTCGATCGTGACCGGAACGTTCACGATGGCCCCCGATGGGGACAACTACAAGACCGACCCCATCACCAAGAACAACAAGCCGACCTTCACCGGCACAATTTTCGACTCGCCACCGCCCACCAACCCCCTGATTGGCGCCACCGTGGCAATCGACATCTCCACCAAGGGATACGACGCCAGCGGCAACATTGTGTGGGATGTGATGAACGCCGGTACCGGCACCACGGATGCAACCGGAAACTTTGCCGTTGCATTAACCACCGCCGTGCCAGACACCAACTACAACGTGGGCCCGGATGGCATTCTGGGTACCAGCGATGACTCTGGCTACAGCGTGGCCCGCGCCAGGATTATCAGCACCAGCGGTAACGTCTCCAGCCTCACCGATCTCAACTCCCGGTACAGCTTCGTGGTCGATACCAAGGGCCCAGTGGTCACCGCCTCTGACCCGGTTCAAGACACCAGAGCCGTGCTTCAGACCGGTGGCATCGTTTCCGTGGCCGTGGTCTTCCCAGAGAACATTGATCCGCTCAGCCTGACCACCTCCACCATCAAGGTGGTTCGCTCGGGTGGAGACGGGATCTTCGGCAACACCAATGATATCACGGTCTCGATTGATCCGGCGAGCATCAAGCAGCAGTACCTCAAGACTCCCGCCGGTGCCTCGATCGTTCGCTTCAACCTCACCGGCATCACCACCAACGACCTGTATCAGGTCACCCTGGTGGGCAGCGGTACCGGCGTCAGCGATATCGCCGGTAACCTGATCGACGGCGAGACCCCCAACGGTCTCCCGTCGGGTGATGGCAAGCCGGGCGGCGATTACAAACTGCAGTTCATCGTGCTCGACCCCAAACTGGTCCACACCCTGTATGTGGATGCCGGTCAGAGCAACTCGAAACCGACCGGGAACCGCACCAACGCCTTCACCACCATTGGCGCGGCCATCACCGCGGCCAACATTGGAGACACGGTGGCCGTGGTCGGCGGCTCCTCCACCGGCTCGTACGTGACCTACACCGAAACGGTCAACCTCAAGTCTCTGGTGCAGGTGGTCTCGGCCGACCCCACCAGCACCGACACCAAGCTGGTCCCCGGTATCGCCCTGAAGACGGTCATCAAGCCGTCACTCACGGCGGCCTCCCAGGTTGCGGTTGTCGCCAAAAACCTGATCAGCCTGCCAGACTTCCCCACCCGGATCAGCGGATTCGACATCCTCAACTCCTACACCGGCGGAACCGCCTATGGGGCCATCCAGCCGAATTCGATTGGGATCTCGATCTCCAACTCGGACATTCTGGTAGACCGCAACATCATCACCACCTCGGGCTCGGGCGTGGCCATCGCCACCTCCAATGTGTCCTACGCACCACGCCTTTACAGCAACGTGATCGTGGGGAACATCAACGGCATCTTGGTGGGCGACGACGGCACCACCTCGGGCTTCAAGGGCACCCACACCAACATCCAGGTCGTCAATAACTCGATTGCCTGGAACACCCACGGTGTGGCCGTTGCCACCGACGCGGCTGGACCAGTGCTGGCCGATCTCGCCAACAACATCTTCTGGCAGAATGCCGAACGAACGGTAACCCGGGCCGGGGCGGCGATCACCGTCAGCAACCCCAACCGGCTGCAAGTTCGCAACAACCTGTTCTCGGCCAACGGCCCCAGCCTCACCAGCCCGGCCGATGACACCTACAACGTCGGCGGCGGATTCAATCCGGCCCTGCTGCTGTCTACCAAGACCGATGCCCTGGGCAACTACACCGGCGACCCGGCGTTTGTGGCTCCACTCGACCCCCGACCCGATGGTCAGGGCCTGGGGAACTTCTTCCAGGGCGCGAACTACAATATCGCCGCGAACTCGGCCGCCATTGACGACGGCACCTCCCAGGCTGTCACCAAGCTGGACGGGACACTGGACACCGACTTCCTCTACCGAGGCCGGGTCAACATTCCCAACGTCGGCTTCAACGCCGCCAGCCTGGTGGACGTGGGGGCTTACGAATTCAACGGCACCAACGCCCAGGTTAGCAGCCTCGTCCAGACCGGCGGCAACTACGGCACCGGAACCATCAACACGCTGGGCATGCAGTTTGGCTCAGGGATCAGTGTGCTCAGCACCTCCACGACCTCGGTCACCATCCAGTTCGCCTCGGCACCCGACCGAGCCACGGTCAAGGCTGAAGACCTGCTGCTCTCCGGGCCCGCGCTCAACCCCGATAGCCCGGCCCAGGCCACCAGCGTGACCTGGATCAACAGCAACACCGCACGGTTCAACCTCTCAAGCCCGCTGATCACCAAGCAGCAACTTCAGGTGGACTTTGCCCCCGGTGCCCTCAAGAACGCTAACGGAACTCTGGTACCTACCTTCAGCCAGGGACTCACCGTGTCGAACGTGATTGCCGCACCCACCAAGCCAGTCACCGTAACCAAGCCCACCAAGCACCCGGTTCACCCCAAGGTGCCCAAGACCCCCGTGGTTGTCAGCCGATTCACCAAGTCGGTCCATACCCCCAAGGTCTAAGCGACAAGGGCTCAGGAAACTGAACCCAACGCGTGCAAATTCCCAAGCGGGCCGCATCTCCTTCCCGGCGATGCGGCCCGCTTCTTGTTTTCCACCCAGATCTCCGCGGCTTCAGGCTCAGGTTGACCTGTGCCGCCCTCAAGCCGACGATAGAACCTCCGGCCCGCAACCAACCGTTTTCCGCCCACCAGAGGCCCCCATGCTGCAACTGCTTGTGATTGCTTTGACGTGCCTGGGGCAAGGGCAGGCCCAAAGCCCGCTCGAGGCCATGCAGGCGGGCGCGAAAAGGTACGTCGAGGCCGTGGTTCGCCAGGATTACAAGACCCTGACCAACCTCTACCCGCCGGCTGTGTTCGAACGTGTCGACCGGGCACGGCTGATCGAGTTGATTACCCACGACATGGACGACATGAAGAAGAAGGGCTTGAAGATCAAGTCGTTCATGACCGAGACCTCTTCAAAGCTGGTGCAGGGGGCCGACGGCCAGCTTTACGGCGTGATTCCCGCTACCCTGGTGCTCGACGCACCCGAGGCGGTGATCACCCTCAAATCGTTCCTGATCGGACTCTCCAGCGACCAGGGTAAAACCTGGGTCTATATTGATGGGGCCAATGGAGCCGACGCCGTGCGCAGAGAGTACACCGAACTGCCCGAAACGCTGGTGTTACCAGCCAAGCAACGGCCAGGGTACCAGCTCAAAACCTCGGTGCTGGAGTCGCCCGAACCACTTAACCCAACTGGGAAACCGTGAACGTTCGATGCCTCCCATAACTCACGCGGGGCCTGGGTCGTGAAGGCTCAGCCAGTTTCGGGTAGAAATGTGGGAATATTCACCCCCTGAAACGGTTGAAACTCACCCCGCACCTGACAAAAATGCATTTCACAATTGCGGGCTCCCCAGCCATACATGGTTCGCACAAGCTGAGACTTATCCATGGGTATCAGGCATACCGGTGATCGGCCTGGGTAGCGGTTGAATTCTCGGTAAATCAGGGCCGCTGCCGCCTCTTCGGTACGGGCCAGGCAGGGCCCCAGCAAATTCATGGCCGGATGGCCAGATGAGATCATGAAGCCATCAAGCGTCCTACCAGGCCCTTCCAGCACCGCCGTGTGCCAGAACCCTCGCTCGTTCCGGATGCAATAGCGGTAATCCAGATCACGCGTGATCCCGCTCACCTCCAGCTCCAACGCCGCCATGGTGGCCACGTCGGCCAGGGTGGCGTCTCGCACCGCGCCAGCCCGCGCGGGCGCAACGCCCGGCAAGCCCGTGCTTGGCATCTGGATGATCATATCTTGATAAGAATACTGAGGCACAAATCCCGCTTTATTGTACAGCGAGAACGAATCGACATTGATCGCGCTCTGGGTTAGCCTGAGCGTGCGGTGCGGAGTGGTTTCCGTGAAATCGATGATGTGCTGCAAGAGCCGGCGGCCCACGCCACACCCAGCATAGTTCGGGTGCACCGTCATGATCCCCAGGCTCACGTGCCGGGGCCGGGGATGATAAAAACAAGAACCCATCAAACGCCCGTTGGCCAGGCTCTCGGCCACGACGTTACAGCCCGGGGTCAGGTCGTTGTAAACATCAAAAAATACCTCAGTCACAGCCGGGCCGCCCCGGAAGATGGGCGGACACCCATGCTGGCCGTACCAGGTATTGATTGAGCAGTAGATCAGCTCGGCCACCTCAGCGCGATCGGCTTCGGTCATCGGACGCAGCACCATTTCCATCGTTCCCACCCCTTGGCCCAGTCCACACCGTTCAAAGGCTAAGCGTCTGCACGCGACCCCGGTTCGTTCTGATCGAGCGTCGGCGGCAGCGGCCGCTTTCCGGAAGGCTGGGCTCGATCCCGGCCAGCCTCTTGTGGATGATACTAGAAAACAGGCACCGGTCCACCACCACGGACCTTGTTCCGCACCGGGAGACACTCATGGTTCTGGCCGCTGGATTGCTGACCTTGCTGCTTACCCAAACTCCCATCAAGACGGAACCGGGCCTGGCGACCACGCCACCCAAGCCCCCCGCAATCACGGTCATTCATGCGGGTCGGCTGTTTGACGGCACCGGTGATAGCTATCGCAAAGATGTGCTGATCCAGATTGAAGCGGGCCGAATTATCTCCGTGGAGCCGGCGACCACCGGCCGCGTCCCTGACGGGGCCGAGCTCATCGACCTCTCCCAGTTTGTGGTACTGCCGGGCCTGATCGATTGCCACACCCACCTCACCAAACGGGCAGACCGGTACGACGAACTGGCCAGGTTCAAGGAATCGCCCTATCGAAACGCCTTCAACGGCGTCCTCAATGCTCGAACCACGCTTGAGGCCGGTTTCACGACCGTGCGCGACGTGGGCTCGCCGGCGTTCCTGGCCTGCGACCTGCGCGACGCCATTGACGAGGGGCAACTTCCAGGCCCCCGAATCATCGCCAGTGGACCGGGCGTTTCCATGACCGGCGGACACGGAGACCTTAACCGGTTCGCCCCCCAGGTTCGGATGCAGAGCTTCCCCGACGAAGCCGACTTCAAGATTGCCGACGGCCCCGACGAGGTCCGTAAACGGGTTCGCGCCCAGCTCAAACACGGGGTCGATGTTATCAAGATCAACGCCTCGGGGGGCGTGCTCTCCAGAGGGGATGCCCCCGGTGCCCCCCAGTACACCGTGGACGAACTCAGGGCCGCCGCCGAAGAGGCCCACGCCGCGGGCCGCAAGCTGGCCGCGCACGCCCACGGAGCGCAGGGGATCAAGAATGCCGTCAGAGCCGGTGCCGACTCGATTGAACACGGGAGCCTGATCGACGACGAGGGGATCGAACTCATGAAACAGCACGGTACCTGGCTGGTGGCCGACATCTACAACGATGATTACCTGCTGGGCAAGGCCATTGAATTCAACCTGCCCCAGGAATCGATCGACAAGGAGCGGGCCCTGGGCCAGCTCCAGCGCGATAATTTTGCCAAGGCCGCCCAGGCCGGGGTCAAGATTGCCTTTGGCACCGATGCCGGCGTTTATCCCCACGGTGACAACGCCAAACAGTTTGCCTATATGGTCAAGTACGGCCTGACCCCCGCCCAGGCCATTCGTTCAGCCACCTCCGATGCCGCCGACCTGATCGGCAAGGCCGGGGATCGCGGGCGGATTAGCCCCGGCCTGCTGGCCGACCTGATCGCCGTTGCGGGCGACCCACTTGCCAATGTCGCCGCCCTGGAGACGGTGAGCGTGGTCATCCAAGGGGGCGTTGTGGTCAAGAATACGGTTCCTCAGAAAAACCGCTGATCGGCGTGTGAAGCGGTCTGTGGCGTGCGGGAATCCCCCATCGGAACCGCCAGGGTTGTCCTTGCGTCGGTTTGTCACTGGGTTTAGGCTACAACACTAGCCCACGGCTGCGCCGGGTGTGCGAGCCCAACGCAGCCAGCCACTCCGCCCTTTTCCCGCCTTCTGGAGCCCTTGCATGCTCAACCGGAACACCAAGCGCCGAGACTTCTTGCGCATTGCGGCAGGTAGCCCGCTGATCCTTCCGCTGGCCGCCCGAACCATGGCCGACGAGACCCGGGCCAAGAACGACCGGCCCCGCCTCGGACTGATCGGTGCCGGTGGCCAGGGCTCGGGCGACGCCCGCTGGGCCAACAACTACGGCGACTTCCTGGCCGTATGCGACGTTGACAAGACCCACGTCGAAAAGGCCAAGAACGACGGCAACATCGGCAAAGGCAAGGCCGACGCTTACGAAGATTACCGCAAGCTCCTGGATCGCAAGGATATCGACGCCGTCATCATCGGCACGCCCGACCACTGGCACACCAAGATCAGCATCGACGCCCTCAAAGCCGGCAAGGACGTTTACTGCGAGAAGCCGCTGACCCTCACCATAGACGAGGGGAAGAAGCTCTGCCAGGTCGTCAAGGAAACCGGCCGGGTCCTGCAGGTTGGCACCCAGCAGCGGTCCGACCACAACCGCGTGTTCCTGCTGGCCGTGGCCCTGGTGCAGTCGGGCCGGATCGGCAAGATCAAGAAAGTCACCGCCGCCATCAACGGCGCACCCACCGGCGGCCCGTTCCCCAAGACGGCCGTACCGGCCGAACTGAACTGGGATATGTGGCTGGGCCAGGCCCCCAAGGTGGACTACATCGCCGAGCGCTGCCACAGCACCTTCCGCTGGTGGCTGGAATACTCGGGCGGCAAGCTGACAGACTGGGGCGCGCACCACGTGGATATTGGCCAGTGGGGCATTGGCATGGACAACACCGGCCCAACCAAGATCGAAGTCGTGAAGGGGGAATTCCCCGTCGCCTACGAAAAGGGCTGGCCGACTGCGGATGACCGCTTCAACACCGCCACCAACTTCGACGTCAAGTGCGTGTTCCCGAACGGAACCGACCTGCACATCACCTCCGATGGTGAAAACGGCGTGACCTTTGAAGGGGATAAGGGCCGAATCTTCGTCGCCCGAGACCGGATCGATGTCTCCGGCGGCGCAGTCGACTCGCTGTACAGTAACCCCGTGCCCGAGTCCAAGCTCGTCGAACTCCGCAAGGGGAAACGGCTCGACAGCCACATGGGCAACTTCTTCGAGTGCGTGCGCGATCGCTCGACCCCCGTGGCCGACGTCTGGACTCACCACCGCGCCCTGACCACCTGCCACCTGGCGAACATTGCCCTGCGGCTTGGTAACCGCACCCTCAACTGGGACGCCGACAAAGAACAGATCACCGGCGACGCCGAGGCCAACGGCTGGCTGACCCGCCCTCAGCGCAAGGGTTACGAAGTCACCGCCTGATCAAGCAGACCCACGAACACTCGTGTTCGTGCCACACCGTTCGCTTCCTGGCCCGGTTCACCCTCAGGGTAAACCGGGCCGTTTTCGTTCCAGTCCCGCCAATTTCTGGACCACCCCCAAACCCCCTTGCCGACAGGCAGGGCCAACGCCGGGAAATAGTCGCCATGCAATCATCCAATCTTTCGTATCATGAGGTTCCGGAAATGTTCGAAGTTGCAAACCATGCAAAACCTTCCGTTCATGGACATGCGTTTCCGCTGTCGCAGGCCGACCTGATGAAGCAGCCAGGCCTGAAATCTTCGGCTCAAAAACCCTGATTTCACACCCAGATGCGCGGTCGCTGCGAAGATCTCCACCATGAAGTTCAACGACGGCCGGCCTCTCAAAAGCACCCGAAATGGCCGACCTGCGAAAAAGCCGACTTCGTCGCGTCGATGTTCCCTGGGTGTCGAGGCGCTCGAGACGCGAATCAACCCGACCGACCTCGTGATCTCTCCGCTGCTGTTCCGGGGCGACCTGGTGGCCGACGGTGACTTCTGGAAAGCCATCGGCAAGCCGGTCGATGTCGGTTTCCAGCCGACCCAGGGGGAGGCATTTCGCAAGCTTGTTCGCCTGGACGGCGATTCGATCATCAATTCCCTGAACGGCAGCCTGCAGTTCCGCGGTCGAGCCACATTCTCCGGGGCTCAGGCTCAGGTGGAGTTCTTCAGAACCAGTTCGCTGACCACGTTTGATATTCAAGACATGGTCGGCCAGGGTCAGAGCCTGACGGGTCAACCCTTGGCCTGGGGCGACCTGGCGATCCAGCCAACGACATTCAGCCTTGATAACCCAGACGGCGGCAGCACAATCGACACGCGTGTCCTCTTGGCCGGTTCCGGTTGGCTGAGCTTCGGAGATGCCACCAACGGGACCAAGCCCGGGGCACCATTCTCACTGACCGAAGTCAAAGCCAGCATCACACCCGAGGGAACGGGGCAAACCAGCGCTCTGGCGACCGGGGATCTCTGGGCCTCGGGAACAAAATGGAACTTCTCGAACAGTACCCTGGCCTCAACTCTTGAGAACTGGCAAAGCACAACCACAATCCTGGGCCACGCCGCGGTGACCATCCGCACCGACATTCTGGACGCGACCATCAGCGATGCCACGCCGATCGAGATTACCCGAGGCACTCTGACCCGCCTTGAGGCCAGCCTGAAGGGGCCGTTCACAATTGCGGGCTACCCGGGCACCGTTGATGGCACAATCGTGTACACCATGCCCAGTGGCTCAGGTTCGCGGAGTTCACTCGCATTCCAGGGAAGCGGCACGTCAGAGATCCTGTCGAAACTGACCTACACGCAGCTCGCGTTCACCGTGGTTGATAACGCCCTGACCGACTTCACATCAGCCTAGGTCGATCTGATTCCCGGGTGGATCGCACGGCTGGTACCGGCGCCCCTGACCTTGATCGGATTGAACGCTCGCCTGGAGTTGACCAGTAAACTTTTGTTCGATAGCGTCACGGGCAAAGAGAGCCTGAGCATTACGGGGCAAGCCGGCTTTATCTATGACAACTTGGCAACGGATCCCATGGATTCGTTTTCAAAGAGTCTGTTCATCACGCTGGCTGGAGACGGCCTGGTTTTCCGCGACGGCGAATTGCAGGATGGCCAGATCCAACTAGATGGGCGGTTCGATCTGGGCGAGTTCATACCGAAGAACCCAGATGTTCCAGGGAGCAAAGACAAAGACAAACGCTGGACCTTTGAGGCGCGTGGGCTCACCATCTTCTGGAAAGATCAAGGGAGCACGGTGGGCGGGTTCGGTTCCGTCTTCTTCGCCATTGATGGTTTCAAGGAATTCCAGAAAACAGGGGCGACCAAACCCAGCTACCGCGAACCAGCGAACTATCTGGAATTCGTGGCGGGAACCTCTGAAGAACAGCCGGGGCTGCTCTTTGTTGATGGCAGGCTCCAGAAGCTGGATCTGAACCTCAGCACCAAGGATGGCGCGACCAACAGCGACCAGAAGCCAATCCTCACGCTGGGAGGTACGACCTGGCGGATCAACGAGCTTGGTATCATCTACCAGGCAAACGCGACGGACGGCGCGTTTGGCAAACTGGCGCTTTACGGCAACATTGCTGTCAACACCCGGAAGAGTTCACTACCCAAGAGTGAGATCACCAAGGATGGCACGGGGCAGGCGCTTGAGAATATCCTGACGTTGCCAGGTGGCGATCAGGGCGGCGCGCTGGGGATTAATCTGGGCACTCGCGCCCAACCGGCACTGACGATCGAACGGAAATGGAGTGACGCGTTCAACAGGTTTATCACCGACTTCCAGGCAGACAACCTGGGAATCCGGCTCAGCGGCCTGTACCTGGGCCCCTTGCGTATCGCCGAAGCGGAATTCGTGTTCAGCAGCAATGAAACCGATGGTTTCCGGGTCGACAAAGTTGCCCTTTCTCTGGGTATGAGCGGCTTGCTGGTGGGCGGCACCGTGAAGTTCAAGGATCAGGTGGATGAAAGCACGGGAATCAGCCGACGGGTGGTGGATACGATCCTCGTGAAGTTTGGCGTTGATTTTGGAGCCAACAAGGTCGATTCCAATTTCAAGGGGATCCCCGTGATGACGGGGGTCTACCTGGCCCAGCTTGAGGGGGGCATTGAAGGGCTGTATGACCCAGACAACCTGATCATCAGGGCCAGCGCCACGTTCATCGTTGGCGAGGTGTTCAAAACAGGCTGGGTCGGTGTTCAGAATACCAATGTTTATACCTGCATTCTTCGTGGTCAGGTTGCCATTACCCTGGCGCGGGGCGGAGGGTTGTCGTTCAAGCGGGTGGATGGCCAGGTTGACACCTTCTTCGCCTGCTACTGGGACGAAGCCAACTACACCGCCATGAATGAGCCCTGGAAGCCGCTGGCCGGCCAGGCCACGGGCACATTCGTCTATGACCAGACCAAACAATTCTTCGAAGTGACGGTCACCGGGAAGTTCTTCCAGGCGTTGAGCTTCAATGGAATCCTGAAACACAACTGGAAGGACGACTCGTTTGTCCTCTACCTGGATGCGCGGTTCAAGCCCGACCCGTACGGCATTCTCGATTGGTGGCCGGTCTACCTGTTGGATATCTCGGTTGCCGCACTTTATCTGAAAACCAGCCAGGATCATATCTTTGGAACCTGGTTCGACGTCGATCTGGGGCTGTTCACGGCTGCGGGAAGCCTGACCGTTGATATCAACCGGGCAAAAACTTCCAATAGTTTTCTGGATGCGATTGATTTTTCTTGGGGCACCGAGGGGGGCAAGAAACTGCTCCAACTGAAGGATGCCACGCTCAACCCCAGCTCGGAATTCAAGACTACCCAGACCTTCACCGTCACCGCGGATAAGGATTCTGCCGAACTCGCAGCTTCTCGGCTCAGGGTCACCATTCCCTACAACAGCGCAACGATCAAGATTGGCACAACGACATTCGCCTCGGTCCTGAAAGACGGGGATATCGCCATCGAGATTCCGGGGTCCGCCAGCGGCGAGGCCAATACTCTGCCCGATGGGGCTTCCTACACCTGGACGGTTAGCCAGAATCCTGCCGATGCCAATGGCTTTGTCTCGGGCATGATCGTGGTTGACATCTTTCCGAATCTGAAGCAGGCGGTCGATCTTACGAAGTCGTTCGCGGACCTGGTGGGGAACCAGAAGCTGATTCTGGATGTCCGGGTGAAGTTGAAGCAAAACTCGATGTTCGCCGGGGTCGAGGGGCGGCGGGCACAACGCTGTTGCAAAAGATCCTGGAGAATCCCGAGCAATACCTCAAGGGGATTGATGTATCCGCGCAGGGAGCCAGCCGGTATGCCAAGGCCGTCTGGGATTCCAGCAAGCGGATCACCATCGGCACCATTGACTACCCGATCACACCCACGCAAAACGCCTTTGCCTTTGTGCTCCAACCCTGGGCGCGATTCACGAACGACCAGTTTGTGACCCATGAGATCAATTCTTACACGAACCAGACGTCGTTCAGCTACAACGGCCGCTTCACGACTGACACTCTGTCCAAGGGGAGTGTCTCGCTGATGGTGGTAGACGCGAGCGACGTGCTCGCCTCGCTCTGGACCGTGCAACAGGAATCGGATTGGACCACCCTCAAGGGACAAGGGATAAACGCCGCCAGCGGTTTTCTGGTGGAGCGTCAAGAATTTGACCCGTTTGAGATCCGCGCCCGCAAGGCCGAGACACCGTATGCCGGCGGAAACGACACGGCCGGCAACGACGTGCTGTACTTTGACTCCTCGGGTTCGATCGGAATTGGCCGGATCAGTTCCACCACTCAGTCTCAGGTCATCCTGCAAACCTCCATCGGAGCCGAGGTCCGCGTGGGGCGTGACGCGGTTAAACTTCTCTGGAAGCCGCTCACCCGTGTTGAACTGGTGACACCCGCCACGGAACAGCCTCTCACCACCACATGGCAGGTCTTCACGGCCCAAAGCCAGGGAGGGTGGAACCCCTCCGCAACCGGCAGCCTGTCTACGCTCGAGGCGTTCCGACCAATCGACCGGGTCAATCTGGGGGTCATGCCGGCCATTCTGCCGGAGTCTCTGCCCAGAGAGGCCGTGGTACTTCCCACGCTCCCATCCAATGTGGCCCCATCAAAGAATAGCTCGTCTTATCCCATCAACGCTGCTCTTGGCCTGAAAACCATGCCGCCGGGCTTCTCGGTACCGGTCACGGCCGTCTCGGCAACGCCTGTTCAGGGAGACTCTTACTTCACCTTTGACAGTCTGGGCGTGAAGGCCAGCCCATACCTCCAGAACAATACTCTCCAGATCACCTGGCTCGAAAAAAGCCTTACACCTACACCCAAGTATGCGTATCTAGTGATCAATGACGGTATCAACAAGCCGGTTTATAGTGATCTGTTCCGCTTCGAACCCTCAACCGACGTCGCCGGCAAGGTCCTGCTGGATACCGGCGAAGGCGGGGCAGTCCCTTGCAGTGGCCTGACGGTTTACGTTGACACTAACGGCAACGGAACCCTGGATACCATCGAACCGTTCCAGGATACCAATCAGAACGGACAATTTGACGCGGGTGAAACCTTCGACGACCTCAACGGTAACGGTCAGCGCGACACTCTGAGCGAAGAAACCACGCTCACCAATACCGATGGCAGCTATTACTTCTATGGCGTGGCCGCGGGCAAGAACCAGATTGGGTTCGTGCTACCAGGCAACCGCGCGCCGGTATCTGGGTCGGGCACCATCGCGATCAATCATGCGGCCGGCCTGTTGACCCAGGTCCCCGACTTCCTGGTGCATGCCGTGTACCCCGTGGTCCGCGGCCGCCTGGTGGCCGACTCTAACCAGAACGGCATCGCCGACCCCTGGGAAAAAGGGGTGAGCCAGGCCATGCTCATCGCCAGTAACGCCAGTGGTTCAAACAGCTTCGTAGGTTACACCGATAGCGAAGGTTACTACGCGATCTCGCTGGAGGACAATTCCTTCGCCGGTACCGTGACCCTGGCGATTGCGGGCGGCGCGCTTGATAAGAACCTGGCCATCACCAGCACCATGCCTGGTAAGGGCACCCTCTCGATCTCGAACGTCGATTTCGAAAAGCCAAGAGTTTTTGATAATTATGACTTCCTGGTGCAAACGAACTACACGTTCCAGTTCGCCCAGAACGAGAACTTCTTTGTCAATATCCTCAATTATCTGAATCTATTCCTGGATGGTTCCTATACCGGTATCACCATCAAGACAAGCGGGTTCGAATTCTCATTCGACCGATTCAAGCTGTTGTCTTTCGATCCCAACGAGCAAGGGCTTGAAAGCGCCAAGGGAAGGGCCGTGTTTGCGGGCCAAACGCTCAATTTCGAGTTTGTGGGCACGCGGGGGCTGGTGGCAAGCGGACTCTCTCTGAAGGAAGTCAATCTGAGGCTCTCGGGCAATCTTGACATCTTCGGTGCCCGGCTCACGCTTGACAACCTGACCGGAAGATACATCGCCGGAAATCGCGAACTGGGCATTCCAGGAAGTTTCCAGCTCACCGGTTCGACCTCCCTGGAGATTGGCGGAAACAAAGTCACAGCCTCGCTACCCGGTACCGGCCTGGTCCTCTCGGATCGTGGAATCGAATCCCTGAACGTCCGGCTGGCGGGGGTCTTGAAAGTGGGTGGCCAGGACCTCGACCTGGGATCGCTGTCAGCCGCCTATAACCGCGAGACCGACCGCCTCACGCTCACAGGGGCCACCCAGCTCCTGACGCTCAGCTCAGTGGAGGCCGGCGCGACGTTCGGACTCCAGAACGTGGTCCTGGTCATTGCCGGTGGCCGGGTGGTCACGCTTCAGGCCAGGGTCGCCGGAGCGCTCGATCTCCAGGGCGGTTCCTTCAGCCTCGACAACCTGACCTTCGCCTACCTGGCCGACCGCGACTCGATTGCCTTGACCGGGAATTCGACCCTGTTGCTTGGAACCAGCCGGCTGGACGTCTCGTTGCCCGCACCTGGGATCACGCTGAGCCCGGCCGGTATCGAGGTGAAAGGGCTGGTCTCGGGTGAGACAGAGCTCGGCGGCACCGTGCTCGAACTCAAGCGACTGAACCTGGATTACACCCAGGAAGCACTGCGGATCAGCGGATTGGCCCGGGCCATCGTTCAGGAAACCCCCGTGGCCCTGGCCAGAATGGACCTGCGTTTCTCCCAGGGCGAATTCCGAAGCCTGGAGGCGGCAGCGGCCGGCCAGCTCGACGTGGCCGGTGCCCAGCTCAGCCTGGACAACGCCTTGTTCCTGTACGACAGGCCGAACCAGACCATTCGGATCGAGGGGGCGGCCACCCTGTCGCTCATTTCCAACGGAACGACCCAGGGGGAAAACAGCAAGGTTGATCGGTTGCTGGGAATCAGCGGAGCAATCTCCCTGGTAGCCGGAGTGGTTGATGGTATCGATGCCAGCATCACCAGTGGTGTGCTCTCCATCGCTGGAGCCTCGATGTCGTTGCAATCGCTGGGCCTGGCCTACCAGCGCGAGAACGGGCTCTTTTCGCTTTTCGGAAGCACAACGCTTTCCCTCCTGGGAGGCACGTTGAATGCCGCTGTCCCCGCTCCCGGGATCGTGTGGCGGAACGGTCGGTTCAATAGCATCCGTTTCAGCTTGGCCGGCGAGCTTCCCATCCAGAAAGATACGCAGGGGAACACGGCGATTGGCCTGCTGGTCGATACACTGGCTGCCAACTACTCAGACAGCGAGGCTCGTTTGACCCTGAAGGGAAACGCAGGGCTGCGGGCCGGGGCCAACGTGGGTAGGCTCGAGACCGACTCCACGGGAATCGTCATCGTTGCGAACAGGCTGTCGAACTTCTCGGCGTTCTTGACGCTGAATCTCGGCTTCGGCGGAGAGTCATTCACGGACACCAATGGCAACCTGGTGTGGAACAAAGGTGAGTCCTTCACCGACGCCAACGGCAACGGCAGGTACGATGCGGGCATGTCGCTCAATTTTGCCAGAGCTGGCTTCTCATACGCGGCCGCCAGCCCCAACAACCCCTCCCGACTCCAGGTCAGCGGCCAGGGATCACTGGACTTTGACGGTTCCGGACCAGAGACCGAGAGCGTGGCCGTCGACCTCTCGGCACCGGGCATCGAGCTGGTGGACGGTGCGGTGGAGAACTTCACGCTGGCGGTTTCCGCCGCCTTCAGCCTGAAGACCCTGAACTTCAAGCCGGCCGGGACAATCGGCTTCCGCTACCAGCGGGCCACCGCCGAGCTAGACATCTTTGGCGGCGTGAGCATTCAGGTGGCGGAGAACCTGATCGGTTTCACCCTGGGCACCAGCTTCGTCAACCCAGGCCTGCGTCTGCAAAACGGCGTCATCTCCTATGCCTCCGCAGCGCTAAACACCGATTTCCAGGTGGGCGATCTCAGGCTCAAGACGAGCTATACCGGCTTCACCTATGATGGCGCCGATGACTCCTGGGCTATTTTCGGATCGGCCACCATCCTCAACATCTTCTCGGCAACGGTGGGGCTGGGAGACCCCTCGAATCCCGGTCTGCGCATTCGAAACAACGACTGGAGTATCCACAACCTGACACTCGGCCTGGCAAACGTTGATCTGGGAGCCTTTACCCTCGAAGAGGCCAAGCTCACCATTTCTCGCACAGCGCAATCCTGGAGCGTATACGCGGCCTGTGGGGTTGTGTTGCCCGTGAATGGCGGCGTGGGTGCCCGTGGCGAGTTCGCCTTGGTCGATGGTAAGGTCGACTTCATCTCGGTCACATTCGCCTCAGCCGCCGGGATTCCGATCCCCAATACTCCCCTGGCCATCAATTACATCTCCGGCAGCATCCGTAACCTCAGCAACCTGTCCCAGATCACCCTCACCGGCAGTATGGGAATCGGTGTCGGATCTACGGTGCATGTCCGAGATCAGACCGCCGTCCTGGCCCAGTTCGTGGGGTCGTTCACGCTCGATCCCAACAGCCTGAAGATGCAGGTCAACGCCTACCTCGGCGCGATCAACACCGGCACAATGACCCAGCCGCAATGGAACGGCCTGCTGGCGGAGGGAACGGGGATCGTCTTCCTCGACTGGTCGCAAGGCGCATACTATGCCGATCTCAATCTCTCGTTCCTTTCCGGTGTGTTCGTCGTGGGCGGGCGCGTTTCGATGAGCGCGGCCGATGGCCTGGTCTTGCGGTCCACGGCAAAACTCCAGGTTCCTCGGGATATCGTGCTGATCGGTGGCACCACGCTCGCCGCTGCGGACTTCTTGTTCGTGTATAACCCGCTCAGGAACGAGTTCTTCGCCATGGCATGGGGCAAGATCTTCCTGCTGGGAACCCGGGGTATTCGCTATGACGTGAACACCGACCGGTTCGATCTGCTCAATGGAGACAAGATCCAAGGCGACCTCACATCCACAAACCAGCAAGTCTCTGTGGCTCCGCTTGCGGTCTCCAGCTCATTCACGGCAACCGCCTTGCCGGCGCTCGTGTCAACCACGGTGCTCAGCCAGAAATCACGACCGCTCGCCCTGGCTGACGGCATGAGATCGTGGGACTCCAGCCGCACACAGTACTCAGGTCGATCGTTACCCGTACCAGAGACCGACGTCACCGACGGAATCTATCTGGTTCGTTTCAAGGTCAGGAATCCGGCCCGGTGGTCAACCGCCGCGCGGTGGCAAAAGCGCCTGCGGTTCATCGTCGATCCGGTTCCGGGGGTGAAGTTCGAGCCTCTGGCTTTCCAGTTCAATGCCACGACCGGTCTCGGAACCATCGGAGTGCGGGTGGTACCGCTGCCTGGCCAGTACCTACCACAAGGCATGTCGCTCACCGCAAGGCTTACCAGCCCGGTCAGGCTCTCGGGCCCAGGCGGTTCCAGAGCGCCGGTCCTCGAAAGCACCTGGAACCAGGCGCATGCCTACGCAGGCATCACGCCTGTGGTCGGTTCCGGCACACAGGGCCCCCCGCCGCCTGGACTTCAGGTCCGCCAGGGTCGCTTTACCATTTCGTTCCAGCCGGTGGCGGACCCAGGCCATGGGCTGCCGGCCGACTGGCTCGACTCGCTACGCCTGGATCTTGAACCCGTGCAGGGGATTACCTTCGAGGTACGACAACCTTTCTTCGACCAAAAAACAGGTGTCGGCAGCATCCTGATCCTCACGTCAAAGACCGATGGATCGTTCCTGGACCCAGGCGTGCAATTCCAGGGCGTTCTGCGCAGCAAGGTGGGATTGCGTAGCCCCCAAGATTCCTCCAGCGGGGGCCCCGTCCTGGGTATTCACTGGGTCACCGATCCCTCGGTGGTCGATCGGCCTTCCATCGCTTCAAGCATCCGGCCCGGTGTCCAGACAACCCACCTGACGGGCCATGTCAATGATCCAAGACTCAAGCAGATTCTTGTCTCGCTGTTCTATTCCACCGACCTCGAAGGCAATCAGGAGTACGTCGCCACGCTGGCCGACCTCCACAGCCCGGCCGAATCGATTCCCGTGCCAGTCAACGCCGATGGCACCTGGTCGGTCGATATCCGGTGGGATGCGTTGTCCCTACCCGAAGGCAATCTCTGGCTCTATGGCATGGCCAGCGATGGTCCGGCCCAGACACCTGTCTACGGTGAATCGGCCGGGCCGTTCGAGGTGGTCCACGACATCCAAGGCCGGGTCGATCTGCACGGTTCACTCGTTCAAAACACGCTTGTGACAGCCGTGGATACGGCCATCGGCTATTCAGGAATGCCGGTTTTCATGGACATCAACCTGGATGGCCAATGGCAATCTGGTGAGCCTCGCTCGATCACCAATGAGCATGGAGATTTCACGCTCGACGCGCCGGCCGGGCTCTCGGCGGTCACGCTGGTCTACGCACTGCCTGAATACCTCAGGGCAGGGGATGGGCAGTCCGCCCGGCAAACCATCGACCTTTCCAGCGGCCCCGCACAGACCCGCCTCGCGGTATCGCCCCTCTATCCACTGGTCCGGGGCGCGGTTTTTGTGACCGGGGATATTCGCGTCGATGGTTATAACGACACGCTGGGACAACCGGTCTCCGGGCTGGGCGTGGTGCTCACCGGACCCAACGGAATCGTTCTGCGCGGTAGCACCAACAACCGGGGAGAATACGAGTTGCCGGTTGAGCTTCCAGGGAAATACACCCTGTCACTGGATCTGGAGAACGCCCAGTTCCTGGACAGTAAGCTCGCCGAGGCATCCGGTCAACCGACCCGCGTCGGGCTGACTGTGTCAGCAGACGCATCAACCATCGTGTCTCAAGCACCACTGCGGGTGGATGCAATTGGCGTGGTCAATCGGGCCGATCCGGCGGGGGTGGGATCTCTGGCAGAGCGGGTTGAGATGTCCAACTGGGGCTACCTGAGCGTGATCACGTTCGACGAACGGTTGCGCGGAGCCACCCTGGACATCAAGCTACCGACGGAGACCGAAGCCCAACCCTATTACATCTGGAATAGCCGGGCCAAGGATTGGACGCTCGTCACCCCCCCGGCATCCCTGACCACGCAGTACGGCCCGTCCGCTTTCGTCCTGAGCGGGGATCTGGTTCTGGACGGAAAGGATCTGGGAATCATCTTGCGTGAAGGGGGTGGCACAGCGGGCGATCCCATGCAAGGTTTCCGGGCGTTCCATGTCTTGCCTGGAGTCGAATTCCTGCTCAAGGGAATCACCCTGAACGGTTTCACCGCACGCGGGGCCGATCTGGTGGGCGCTGAACAACCTCGCAGTTCCCTGGCTGCGGCCGGCAGCGGCAAGGCGGGGCTGGGCGGAGCCATTCTCAATCGCGGCAGAACCCAGCTCGAAGGCGTCACACTCATGGGCAATAGCGCGGTCGGAAGCCCCGGCGGCGATGTGAGCGTGCCAGTTTACGGGGCGTTACAGACAAGCGGCCACCGCAGTCAGGCAGGGGTACCCGTCACACTCACCTACACCGTTGGTGCGGATCCGGCCTTGCACACAGCGACGGTACAGATTGCCACGGCCGGCGCGGGCGGCTTGGGACTGGGCGGAGCCATCTACAACGCCCCGGGCGCCTCCCTGAGCGTCCTCGAAGGGAGCCGCTTCCTGCAGAACACGGCGAACGGCGGCCCGCAGGGCAAAACGCCTGCGTTCCTCACCAACCTGGCCAACACACTTTTTGGCGATTCGGCTCATACGATCTCTGTGCGCGGACTCAAGAAGGCTCTCAAGCAGGCTTCGGCCAAGGCCGGTTTCGGGCAAGGCGGAGCCATTTTCAACGACGGCGGCAGCGTGCAAATCTCCCGATCGGTTCTCGATCAGAACTCCAGCTCAAGCGCAGGTGCTGCGTTCTATGCCCGGGGCGGCAAGACGGTCATCGACACCAGCGTCTTCACCCACAACAGCAGCCCAGGTGACCAGGGAATCCACGAACAGGCCCGATCGAACAAGAACGCCTCCCTGAAGATTGATCGTTCGTCGGTGCTTGGTCACCCGGGTGGCCCCAGGGCCCTCGTTGCCCGGGGCATCTCCAGCTCAGGGACCCGAAACGTCATCCGACCGATGGCGAGATAGAGCCCAATAAGGTCATATCAGGCAGCGGGCCGGCCAAAGAGATGGAATGGACGGTATGAACGGAATGGGCCCAGAAACGCTGCCCTGGCATGGTCCATGATTCCTATCCATTCCGATCCCAAGATTCGTCAAAAAATAACGCACCCCATCTTGACAGGCCACCATTCTAATTTTATAGAATTAGTACGTTCAGTGTCAAAGATCATGGATTCGATCAAGGAGACCTCTTCATGGCCAGACCGCCCAGTACGCAACCCACGGAGGGAGAACTTGAGATCCTGAACGTACTCTGGAGAACTGGGCCGGCCGAACTGGGGGTTATCCGGGCCGCGCTCCAGGCCACCAAACCCGTGGCCAACACCACCGTGGCCACCATGCTGAAGGTGATGCATGGAAAAGGGCTGGTGGAACGAAGCGATGGCCCCCGGGGCTACCAGTGGTCAGCCGCGTTCAGCCTCGATGCCACGCGGTCTGGCATGTTGAAACGGCTGATTAACCTTGCTTTCGAGGGCTCGGCCCAGCACTTGATCTCGCACCTGGTCGATCAAGAACCGCTTAGCGATCAAGACCGGCAAGCGATCCGGCAAATGCTGGACGCCCCCACGCCAGGGGCTGAACCTACGCCCCGAACCAGCAAGCGGAGCAAACGCCCATGAGCTTCCTGGATCATGCGGCCAATCCGGTCTGGTCGGCCATGGGCTGGACCATGCTCCATTTTCTCTGGATCGGTTCAATCCTGGGTGTGCTGGCGTTCCTGGGCAAATGGCTGCTCCGGCATGCCCGAATTGAACTGCAATACCTGTATAGTCTCGCCTGCTTGCTGACGCTGGCGGCCACTCCCGCTCTGGTCGCCACTCAAACCCTCTTTCCTATCACCACAACAGAGCTTCCTGATACGACGGTTCCCATCGACCGCGTCTTGATTTCCGAGCCCGTCTCAGCGGCAACCGTTCCGGCCTGGCCAGATCAGGTTCGAACTCCCAACCGTGAACTACGCATAACGCCCCCGGCGCCTCAAGGATCAACAAGCCAGCATAAAATCGGCGAACTGGTTCTTGATCGCGCCGCGCGCTATCTTCCGCTGGTCTGGATGATCGGTGCGCCGTTGACGTTTGCGTATCTGGCCCTGGGGTACGCCGGTGCCGAACGCTTACGGCGGCACGGATCGATCCCGCTGAATACTGAACTTCAACAGCAAGCCAGCCGCCTGGCAGGCGTGCTGGGCATCACGCGTCGGGTGGCTCTGCTCACGTCTGACAAACTCGTTTCGCCCGTGCTGGTGGGAATCATCCGGCCCACCATCCTGCTTCCCGCGGCGTCCCTGGCCGGCTGGTCACCCAGCGAACTGGAAATGGTGCTGCTCCATGAACTGATGCACGTCAAACGCTGGAATAACCTGGCGTTACTCGTCCAGCGCCTGATCACGGCCGCCCTGTTCTTTCATCCGGTCGTCTGGATCGTC
The DNA here is from genome assembly GCA_903926465.1 of uncultured Planctomycetales bacterium. Lineage (GTDB taxonomy): Bacteria > Planctomycetota > Planctomycetia > Isosphaerales > Isosphaeraceae > CAIYJE01. The sequence continues at coordinate 412 of CAIYJE010000050.1, read as the reverse complement.
TCCAGGTGGGTCTCACGCGAGCGTGAACTCTGCTGCGATGCCGCCGTGGTCCAGCGCACAGGGAAACCCCGCGACTACGCCGAACTGCTGCTGAAACTGGCGCCCGTCCGCCCAGCACTCGCTCAGGCCGCGCTGGCAGCCGCCCAAGGAAACCTCGTTCCACGCGTTCGTCACTTACTTCAGCTCCCGAATCAAGAGGGATCAATGAAGCTACCCAGACTCACGCTCACACTGGCCCTGACCCTGGTTTGTTTGCCCATGCTCTGGCTTATAGCCCAATACCGTTGAATTAGACGCAAGCCCCAGCCACATGTTACTTTGTGTTTGGCAACTAGCAAAGCAACATGGAGGCTGAGACTCGCATGCATCAAGGACGATGTTCGTTTCCCATCATCGATGGCGACCGGTTTTT
>CAIYJE010000049.1 GCA_903926465.1 uncultured Planctomycetales bacterium | reverse complement strand
TGGCAGTGGAGTGGTCGAAGGGGCATGCCGTCATCTGGTGAAAGACCGGATGGAGCGTGCCGGAATGCGTTGGCACCCCGATGGCGCGCAAGCAATGCTCAACCTAAGAGCCACGTACCTGAACGAGGAGTGGGACAGGTTCTGGGGCTACCACATCGTTCAGGAAAACGACCGTCTATATGGGAGACTTGGGAAAACCGGATAAAGCGGGACCGGTAGTTAGACCCGAATCATTATCGGGAAGCGTGCGGATTACGCTTGGATCGATCGCAAAAAGGTTCCACTCGTATTGCTGGTGCATGTGGCAGTACACGCGTGAACGCCCGAGAGCGAGCGGCCCCATTCCGTTACAGTCGCTCAGGCTAATCCTGGTTCAGCTTGCCGTAGCGGCTGCCAGGTTGACGAGATGCCTGACGCCCAACCGTTCGGCTGCGGCTCGCAACTTTTCGCGGCTGGCCGCGAAAAACCGGCCCAGCATCCGATCGCCGCTCAGCCTGGTCATCCGCTCTTGCCAGACCGAGCCACTGCTTTGCAACCGCACGAAGATCGATTCCACCTCGGCCGAGATCGCGGCCTTACCGTCGCGAAGCAGCCGGCCTGTGTAATCCACCAGTTGCAGATAATGGCCCAGCGTTAGGCCTTCAACCATGCCTTCTCGTGGCAAACCATGACGCCGGCGATCTTCCACAGGGCAGAGCCAGTGCGATGCCTCGATATCCCGCTGCGCCGGTTGCGCAGGGCCAGTAATTGCAGCTTCTGTCTCCTGGATATTCCCCTTGGCCACCAGATGTTCAACCCGCGTTTTGATCGAGGTGTGTGAACTCGCCTCAGGGACCTGGGCCAGCCCCGCTGCCACCGGGTTCAAATCAATATAAGCACAGGTGGCAAGCAAGGCTTCGTCATCCAGGATCGCGATGCTCTTGAACCGGCCTTCAAAAAACGCGCCGCGTGCTTGCTCTTCGCGATTGGCCAGCCGGGAAAGCGGCTCTTTCAGGCACTTCATCAGCCAGCTCAGGCTTTGCAACCGCTCGCGTGTTTGCTGGACCCACTCCGGTTTCTGGACTTGTTGCTTGACCCAGTCTTCCGTCACAGGCAAGGCTTTCCGGCCCGCGCCGCGGGGCGGGAACAGCCTCCCCCACCGCCTCACTACATCTTCATCCGTCCATAGTTCCGCCGTGGCTGGGTCGAGCCGTACCAGCACGTGAAGGTGGTTATCCATGACCGAGAAACCACCGACTGATATCGAGAAGATACCCGCAAGTTGCTTGAGGCGATCTTCCATCCACTGCTTGCGGTCAAACCCACCTTCACCCAGCAAAAACGCGCGGCGCACGCAGCGGGTAATGCAGTGGTACCAGCGGGTGACCGTGGGATCGATGACCTGAGCACGCGCAATCGTCATGGATATCCCCTCTTGGTAGATACGCCCAGCTTACTTAAGCAGCAAAGTCATTTCAAGAATGCAATGCATGTCCTTTTGTTTCTTTTGTTTTTCCTTTTGTTTTCCCTGCGTGTATTCTTGAACAGACGGGGTAATCTTCGCTTTGCCGGTTGTCTCAGAACCGATATATTTCAACAACCACATTTGCCAAAAGGCGGAGCATCAAGATGAATAACCTATTCTCGCACTTACTCTACTCTCAATCTTCTTTCCTTACAGGAATTTCGAGAACCCTCGATGTTGGGGGAACTTTTGATGACTGTAAGCGTCCGATGAACCGCATCTGGAAAGCGGGTTGACGATTCGCAACGATCTCTCAATGCCCGATGGTACCGGGCTTGGAGGAGATCATTGATGCAGCAGCGAAAGATCACAATCTCGGAATGGCCCGACGTTCTCAGC
>CAIYJE010000048.1 GCA_903926465.1 uncultured Planctomycetales bacterium | reverse complement strand
TGGCAGTGGAGTGGTCGAAGGGGCATGCCGTCATCTGGTGAAAGACCGGATGGAGCGTGCCGGAATGCGTTGGCACCCCGATGGCGCGCAAGCAATGCTCAACCTAAGAGCCACGTACCTGAACGAGGAGTGGGACAGGTTTTGGGGCTACCACATCGTTCAGGAAAACGACCGTCTATATGGGAGACTTGGGAAAACCGGATAAAGCGGGACCGGTAGTTACACCCGAATGAATAGGACTGATCGACCAAGAACACCGCCAGCCGGGATGGATTCTGGTCCATTTAGTCCATCCGCCGCAGCCCCAAAGACGATACCAACGCCCCGGCATACAGCCCCAGCGCCAGCAAGTACAAAAAGCCAAACCCAAACAGCATGGCGTTGTATTCCAGTAAACCGCCCACCAGCGCACCAAACAGGTTCGCCGAGAGTGCCCGCGAGATATTCGGTGCCCTGGATAACAGCGTGGAAAAGACGATTCCGGAGAAGAAGACCGGACCGGTCAACAACGCCAAAGTCCCTGCGCGTCCAGCCGTGGTGGGCGGAAACCCGCCCGTGCGTGCAACCCACCAGCCCAGCCCAAGGCTGAGCAGTAAGAACACGAACGGCACCAGCGGGTGATTCAAACGCAGCGCCGAAACGGCGAGATTAGCCAAAAACGCAAAGCCCAGCATGGCCGCAATCACCAGGCCAATCACTTGCCAGGTATTTCCAAAGGCCAGCCCCAACTCGGTAATTCCCTTGGTCTGAATCAACAGAAAACCAGCGCCCAGGAAAAAGAAGACCGCATCACTGGCCTCCGGCCGCTCACGGGATAATGAGCCAAGCAACACCACACTTAGCACCAAAATCAACGCCACCATACCCAGATAGCTTTTGGGGTAAACCCGCCTGGGCATGTAGAAGAACGGCCAGTCGTCCGTCGAGATATCGGCCTTCAAAGCGGGGTCGGCAAACTGCGCGGTCACATCCACAAAGTCGCCCCGCACCAGCTCGGCCTCGGGAAGCGCAACCGGTCCAGATGCCCCCTCAAGAAAGATCACAGCACCGTCGTAGTTGTAACGCCCGCGCACGGCGCGCGGCGGCTGGCCATCAAACGCTTGCTCAAGCATCAAATAGATTTTTCGGCCCAGTTCAGGAGAGATCACACTGAACGAAAGCGACAGTACGCCCTCGGGTTTCAACCGAGCCCTGGCCTCACGTAAGCCCTCAACCGTGTACACAAACGAATCTAGCCTGACATTGGCCGCATGAGAGAGCAGGGTATGCGAATCCAGCAAGCCGTAGACAATCAGATCATAACGGCGATTGGTGGTGCGCAAGAAGGTTCGCGCATCGTTAACAATCACCTCCACGCGCGGGCTATCATACGGAGCCTCGGGGTGAAACATCCGGCCAATGCGCACAATTGCTGGATCAATTTCAACCGCGTCTACCCGGCGTGAATCCGTACGAAGCGCGGCCGCCACATCGTTGCCACTGCCAGCACCCACCACCGCCACATCGGCTGGCGGATGACCCAGAATCCGATACGGAAATTCATAGTGCGCCGCAGTTAGTCGAACCGACTCATCTTTGGTGTTCGCCGTTGCCTTGGCCGATAAGTTGTGAATACGTTGATAGTATTGTCCGGCCGCACGGATCTGCGAGAGCCCATTCTCACCCGGACCCCGTTCCAGCAACTGGTACGGAGAATAGATCGCTTCCCAGCCAAAACTCACTGGCCAGGAAAGTACACCCATCACGGCCACCAGACCCGCCAGGCCGGCAACCAGTGCCCGGCGATCGGTTGCCTGAAACAGTAACAGACCGCCCAGCCCAAGCGCAAACCACGCGGTGGGGGGCAGGTATAACCAGCTCACCGCAAATGCAGCCACAACACCCAGGAAGCTGCCCAGCAAATTCAGGCCGTAAGCCCTCAGCCGTTCGGTACGATCCATGAGCCGGCCGGCCAGTTGACCCACGGGCAGGAACGCCAGTGCCGTCAGCAGAAAAACGATCGACAGAAAGGCGTAGATCGCAAACACCTGCAGGGGAGCCTGGGTGTTACCGGCACCCAGGTTGAGCTGCTCCTGGATCGGAATTCCGTTCAGCGCCGTGCGCTGCACGGGGGCCAGAGCATGGCGCAACAGCAGCAGTAACGCCATTTGAAAGGCGAGCAGCGGGCAGCTAAGGACCAGAGGAATCTGGATCCCGGTTGCCAGGGCGTACCCCAGGCCCAAGCCCAAGAAGCAGGCCATCAGGCTGAGGTTTTTGTAGAAGGCAAAAATTTCAAAAACGGTGCCATGCCAGCGAATCAACATCAGTTCCAGAAACAGACTGATGCCGGCAGCCGCAACAATGGCGGTGGCAAGCGACCGGCCAGAAAGCCAGTCTGGCCACGCCGCCTGATCGGCAGACATCGCTTCAATGGCGGGCTGCCAGCGTTTACCAAGCAGCACCACGGCTCCCGTGGCCGCGGCTGCACCCAGCAACGCCACAATCAGATCCTGACTTTTCTCAACGGCCGTCCACTGGCCCACCCGATCCGTTAGAACCGAACTACCAGCACGGACCACGGTCGGGCTGCAAAGCATTGTGAGCGCGGGCAACAAGCAACCGGCAATCACGCTGAGCGCACAGAGACGAAGATAAGGTCGGATCATATGTAAAAATTTGGCCCGCCACGAGATGTGGCGGGCCTCCAGAAATGTCCTGGGCTGAAACCGATAAAATCGTTCAGAGAACGAGGCGGCGGATCTTGGCCCCTTCAATCTCGGCCAGGGTCTGCATCACGCTGTAGGCCGAGACTTCCACGAGCAAGCGGGTCACCTGCTCATGAAGCTTATCGTCCAGCTTGGGCTCAACTTCCTTGAGCAATGAGACCAGCCGCTGCTCAGCCTGATCCAGCTCATGCTTTTCAATCCGGCCATCCGCCAGCGCTTCCAAGAACGTACCCAGTTCCTTGGCATAGTCGTCAATCAACACGGTCTCGCCCTTGTCGTCTAGCCAGGGCGTACGCTGAGCATGGTGAGACATATGTGGAAAATCTTTCTGGTCATCCCAACCGGCGATGACAGTTCATGTGTACGAAAAAGGAACAGACCCAATCATTCTATTGGCAAGGAATGGTGAAGCAGCGTGTGGACCACGCAGCCGGACCTCATCACTGAAGCGACTTCTGGGTGACGGGTGAGGTCACCTGTGGTGCAATACCGGCTTCCTTCTCAAAATCTTCAAGCGCCTGTTCAGCCATCGCATGTTCGACGGCGATCTCTTTCTGCACAGTCTCCACGCCTTCACCAGAGAGGTCGGCGGCCACCCGGGCCCGACCACGATTCAGCGAGATTTTGTTCTCGATGATGTTCTCAATCTGGCCAAAGTCGGTGGAGACATCAAAATTGAATGACTTCGCCAGCTCGGCCATTTCTGACTCGGCCTTGCTCATCTTCAGCTCGGCGTCGTACTTGTGGATCCGCTCTTGAAGGTCGGCCAGTTTCTTGGTGGCGTGCTTGATCTTGGTCAGATGGTTGTTGTACGCCTGCTCATGCATGGCGAGCTGCTGCTGATTCTCGGCCATCGAGGCCTTGGCCTTCTGCAACTGCAGGGCAAGCTGGGCCGCCGTTTCCCGATCGTTGGCCTTCAGGTAGGCCTTGATCTTGGCTTCGAGCATGCTGACTTGCTTGGTGTTATCGTCAACCTGCTTGGTCACCCGCTCGACCAGCGCACGGTACTGGGCCAGGCCTTCGCGGCCTTCCTTGAGCTGATCCACGGACTTATCGTATTCATACTGAAGCTGAGCCACTGGGTCCTTTCCAGCGAACCAGTTGGCCATCTTGTTCATTTGCGCAGAGAACGCGCGCCACACCTTGCCAAGGATCATCGAGAAGACTCCCGTTCGGTGGTTCTAGCTGGTCTGACCCCACTTCGGGCCGCCAGCCAGGAAAAGAATCCGCAGTTCCAGACGGTGGTCGATCAACCGCGCGCCGCTGCACGCGTGCAGAAGAGAAGCTCTAAGATTAACCCCGCAGCCAATTACCTGCAAGGATCGCAGCCCCGTAGATTCCACCTGGGCAAACTCCCATCAGGCCTGGCCCGCCAGATTCTCTGCCCGCCGGTTCGCCCTGAAATTTGGGACTCCTCTGGATCCCGATTTCTGACCGGCGGTTCAGCAGAATGGGCGGATGGCCAGCCTGAGCGAACGGGCGTCTGGATATCGTTCGGCCGGGTCGCGAGCCAGGCAGCGCTGAAGGACGTCAGAGAGGGCTGCGGGAACGTCTGGCCGACGGTCTCGGATGGGCACCGGCGGTGCTTCGAGCAGCAAGAGAATTGGGTCTGTCCCCTCGGTTTCATCGTAGATGAACTGACCGGTGATTAAAAAGTAGAGAGTGGCGGCCGTGGCATAGAGATCGCCAGACGGCAATACCTTCCGGAAGTCGAGCACCTGCTCAGGCGGCATGAAGGGGATCGTTCCTCGCATCTCGCCCGAGAAGGTCAAACCGGATAAGCCAAGCGACCGAAAACTCTTGGCCAATCCAAAATCGGAAATCTTGGCGTTCAGCCCCTGGGGCCCTTTTCCAATCAGAATGTTCTCAGGCTTGATGTCGCGATGCACAAAACCCTGGGCATGAGCATGTTCCAGGCCCCTGAGCACCTGGTACGCCATCCGGCAGGCTTGCGGAATCGGGTATCGGCCGGGATGTTCACGGGTGAGCGTTTCCAGATTGACGCCCTCCACGTATTCCATGGCGAACCAGAATTGCCCCTGGGTCGTCCCTTGCTCATAGAATTCCACGATATTCGGGTGCTTGAGCTGGCTGACCACGGTCATTTCCCGAAGGAACCGGTCGATGGCCGTTCGTGCGGCCGCCGTCTCGGGCGCAATCAGCTTGAGGGCCACTTTCCGGTCGTCTCGCTGGTTCCTGGCCAGGTAAACCACCCCCATGGCACCTCGACCCAGTTCCTTCAAGGTGGTGTACTGGGGAACATGCTGGGGTGTTCGGGAGAATTCCTCGCGGCAGTGATCACAAAGCCAGTGAACGGAATCGGCGTCCGCCTGCCGACTGACCGAATCGCTGTAATTTGTGTAATTTAGGTTGATCGGGGCAACCAGAGAGCAAGCAGAGCATAGAATTCGGGGGGCCGATGGGCTGGCCAGCGTGGCCGGGCTCCCTTTCGGGATGGAAGGGACCTGTCCCAGGCTCGAATCTGGGCTTACTTCAAACCGGATCAGGAATTCAGATTGCCCGGCCACAATCCGGTCACCGTGCTTGAGCGGAACCCGCTCGATTCGCTGACCGTTCACAAATGTTCCGTTGGTACTTCCGAGATCCCGGATCTGGCAGAGCGGGGGGGCCATCTCGATCATGCAATGATCACGAGAAAGCGCAGTATCTTCGGGAATCGAGCAATGTACGTAACGCGAACGGCCGACCACAAAGGTATCGTGGCGGTCGAAGATGAAAGATTCGCCTTTGCGGGGTCCTGAGATGACCTCGAGCACAACACGCATGCAATTGAGACCGGAATAAGACCAGGATCACACAGGTCTGAGCAACAAGGATCCCTGGCCAATGGTACGCAATTCCGCAGGGAATGCGACGGCCCAACCGACATTTTCCCGAAGATGAAGGATAACCCGTGAGTTCACACTTGGACAGTTTGGCAACGGTGTGGAGCAATGAGGTTGCCGCCGCACGCGGACGAGCCAGGCCACTGGTGGCCCTTGAGTCCACCCTGATCACGCATGGTCTGCCCTGGCCCTTGAATTTTGAGACGGCCCGCAATTCGGAACAGGCCGTCCGAGCCGCGGGAGCCATGCCGGCCACCGTGGCTCTACTGGAAGGCAAGGTCTGCCTGGGGCTGGAGCCTTCAGATCTGGAGCGGCTGGCCAGGGATGGCAATGATCTGGTCAAGGCCTCACGCCGCGACCTGGCCCCCGCGCTGGCCCAGGGTCGAACCGCTGGGACCACCGTCTCTGCCACGGTCTTTCTGGCGCACCGGGCGGGGCTCCGGATTGCCGCGACCGGAGGCATCGGCGGGGTCCACCGAGACGCAAGTGAAAGCTTTGATATCTCCACCGACCTCGACGAACTGGCCAGGGCCGATGGAATGCTGCTGGTTTGTTCAGGAGCCAAGTCGATCCTCGATCTGCCGGCCACCCTGGAGGCTATCGAAACCCGTGGAATTACGGTGGTGGGTTACCGCACCAGCCATTTTCCAGCCTTCACCGTGCAGTCCAGTGGGCTGCCACTGGATTGGCGGGTCGAGACCCCGGCCGAAGCCGCGGCCTTGCTCGTCAAACATCACCAACTCGGCTGCCCAGGGGCCATCCTGCTGGTCCAAGAGGTTGCCGCGGATCAGGCGATCGAACTGGCAGAAATGGAAACTGCGGTCCAGACCGCGCTCAGGGCGGCCGAGGCCGCCGGACTGAAGGGCAAGCCGCTCACGCCGTTCCTCTTGAACGACATCAAGGAAGCCACCGAAGGCCGAAGCCTGATCGCCAACCGCGCCCTCATCGAAGCCAATGCCGCACTTGCCGGACAGGTGGCCGTGGCGTTCCACCAGGCCACCACCACGGGATCCTCCCGATGAGCAAGCCGACCCGGCCATCAGGCCTTCAGACACCAAAGACCCAGGGGAACCGGTGCCTTCCACCCCTGTTGACAGTGCCTCCACGGCGTCTGGTCCACCAGACGGGTTGGAGATCAAAACTGTCATGGCTCATCCTCTGGTTGAATCTGACGGGCGTGACGGCCGCAGAAGAACCAGGGCCAAAGCCGGGGGGAGAATCATCGGTCATGGTCCCCATTGAAATCCAAGGGCGCAAACGCCAGTACCGGCTGTTCGTACCCGAGGAACTTCGTACCGGACAGAAGCAGCCGCTGGTTCTCGTGTTTCATGGGGCGGGTAGTTCGGCCGAGGACATTGAACGGCTCACCGAATTCAACCGACTGGCCCGCAACGAAGGGTTCCTGGTGGCCTATCCCCAGGGCCTGTTCCGAAACTGGAACGATGGGCGTGGGGCCCTTTCTTCCCTGGCCCACCTGGATAATGTGAACGACCTCGCCTTCGTGGATTCGATTGTCAGAGATATTGCCAAACGCCAGAACCTTGATCGCCGGCGCATTTACGCCACCGGCCTTTCGAACGGTGGTGGCTTTTCCCATTACCTGGCCGCAATGCGTCCCGACCTGATTGCGGCCATTGCTACCGTGGGCGGCTGCATTGCTCAACCACTGGGTGACCGGTTTGAACCGGACGAACCAGTTTCGGTCTTCCTGATCCACGGCAATGAAGATCCCATTACCCCGGTGGGTGGAGGCGGTGTGCTCCGCGGCTTCCGTGGGCGGGTGCTGGGCGCTGTGGAAACGGCCCAGTTGTGGTCCAAGGCCAACGGCTGCCAGGAAACCCCCGAGGGAGGAGTGCTCGATGATGAGGTTGATGACGGCTGCCGGACCCGCTGGCTCCGCTGGCGAAACCAGACCCGGGGCGTGGATGTAACCCTGTTTCTGATCGACGGAATGGGGCACACCTGGCCGGGTCGGCCACCTTACATGGCCGAACCGATCATTGGCCGAAGCTGCTATGACTTTGACGCCAGTTTGCTCATCTGGCGTTTTTTCGCGGAACATCCCAAGTCGATCGCAACCATGGAAACGAGCCCCCGCGCACTCAAGGCGCGTTGAGTTTGGGTGCCCCGGTTTTGAACTGTTTGAGAATCTGCTCGACCATGTTCCGCAGAACGGCTACATCTTCTCGGGCGGTATACAGCGTGGCGGTCAGGGCGGCATTCTTGTTAAACAGAACCACGTAACCATCGAAGTGAACGCGGCCACCTTGGGAAGCCACAGGGGCACCTGTTCCTACGGGCGGAGTCAGCACGGCCTCCACACGATAAACCTCCGCATAATCGCCCCACTCCTCGGCCGGCAGCCGCTTCAGGGCGCCCGGAAGAATTTCAAACCCAAGCTCTCTGTAGCGTTCAAGCATGGGCTTGAAGACAACTTCCGGCTTGGGCTGCTCGCCATCAAGGTACGTCAGGGCAATCAGGTCGGGCGTCTTGCCGAACTCACGGACCAGGGTGAAGTGATCCGCCGTCTCACCCAGTGAGCTCAGCTCCAGCTTGAAATCTTGGGGATGCTGGAAGTGGTACCGTAGCTCGGGATCTGCATACAACAGCCACGAGTTTTCAACTGTGGTCTCCAGCGGAAACTCGGGAGGCGCCAGCGCGGGTTCCGTGGAAACCAACCGCCGCTCCAGAATCAATTCCCGCTGACGCTCGCCCCCAGAGCTATTCGCTGTGGCGGGCATCGATGTCACGGCCGTCAGTCGTACCTTGGTCAAACCGCCAATCGCCTCCACCGGCACATTCCCGGTCGCCTGAACCACGGCCGTTGGATCGACTTCCGGAACCTGAAACACAAACGTGCAGACGGCCCGGACCATGGTGGGACCGGCCGCAGTTTGAACTTTCCCCTGAATATCAATTCGGGCCGATTCACGCCTGGAATCGGCTGGGTCGGGGATGATTTCCACCAGCTTCCCTTCCAGCGAGCCTGTGGCCTGTTCACCCATCAATGCCGAGATCGCCGTCCGACTCAGATTCCATGTCTGCTTGAGGTGCAACCCGGTGTTCGGCACCATCAGCCCCATGGCCGGCGTGAAGGGGTTGTTTTGCACAAACCGATATTCCTGCTCCCTCAGAGGCCGGCCTGGACTCAGCGAGACCATCCGGGGACTGACCGCCGTAGGATCGGCAATGGAAATCGACAATTCCTCCATCAGGTGCGGGCTTCCCTGCTTGCTGAAGGGATCGGGGTCGACCTCGGCCAGCATGTAGCGGCGAAGAACGCTGGCAATCACTTGCCGGTCAATCTCTGTAACCTGGAGCGGACGCTCGGTGTACCGGGCCGAGCGCACGACTTTCTGAACCTGGGGCGCGGCCTGGCCGGTCTCACTGCTAATCCTGAGCGTTTCTCGAAACGCCACGTCGTACTGGCAGAGATAACCAGGCTGTTCAGTCTCTGAGTACTGTTCACGAAACTTGAATTTGGTGGTCAGGTCTCGGTCCGCGTCATTCCCAAGCGCAGGGGCGGGAGCATCTTGCCCTGCCAGGGGAGCAGATCCCGCCTCCGCCGGCACCACCTGAGCCCGTGCGGCAGCGACAACCGGAACCGATCCCCCCAGAAGAAGGAACAGGCAGGAATGAACCAGGCGTGGCTTGAAACAAAGCGCGTTCATAGAAGTGCTTACCTGGGCCAGACGGAATCTATGTGGAAGCAGGAAAAAAATGAGAGACCAAACATGCCCATTGGCGAACTCAGCGATTCGATGCCTTTGCACCCGCCGGTTTCCATTCCAGGGTGCCAATCATCCGCTCGTCCTGGTCGCCGAACTGAGGTTCGACATCCCGGTTGAGTGTGAAAATGGCAACAACCTGATCCCCCTCTGGACCAGCAACTAAATAATAATACCAGAGAGGCACAAGACCATGGTCCTTCTCATTTCCTTGAACCCCAAGCTTGTAGCGAAAACCACCACCCTTACCACCGCCCACCTCCCCCTCGCCCACAAAATCGGCAAACTCGGCCCGCAGCCCCTTCCGGATATCGTCGCGAAATTGCGTCAAATCCTGGTGTCGGCCACGGCCTGCGTTGGGCCCGGTAATCAAATCGCACTGCGCTTCCATATTGCCACCCCGCATCCGCCGCAAGACCACCCGGCGGACACTGTCGTTGATAATATGCCAGGCCCGATCATGGAGCAGGGCATAGGCTCCGTCCGGAGGCTCCAGCAACAACAACTCCCGCTCAGGACTGGATTCCAGCGGAAGCCCCTCCAACGCAGCATCCGACAATTCCACAGGCACCGAAATCGGCGTTCGCTCCACCGTGAGCGTGCTCTTGACCTCCAGCGCCGATTCCACCGGGCCAGCCTGGCGGGCCTCGGCCCGCTCCACCTGAAGCCGGCTGACCAACCCCGACTGACGATCAAAAATCGCCTCGCCCGTCAGTGCCACCGAACCCGTTGCGCCCCGCACCGACCCCCGGACTTCACCCACCAGTGAAAACCGGGCCGCCCGGGCATCCAGCGCCTCAAGCTTGGCACGCAGGGTATTGATCGTGATCTGATCATATTCCGAGAGCGCAGCGGCGATCACCGAATCCAAATCCCACCGATCGCCCACCACCACCGGCCCGGTGGGTAGTAACTCGCCCAGCAGGGCGGGATCCCCCACCGTCTGAATCAAGTCCAGCTCCGAACGGGTCAGGGGACCGCCCGTGCTGATCAGCATAACCCCAGCGCCACGGCGCTCGGCCAGCACCAGCGAAAGATCGGGGCGAACCCCAACCACCATCTTCTGCCCGGCACCCCGAAACGAGTCGATGGTGGCCTCGGCACGCTCGAGCCGGCGCACCGCTTGCTGGATTCGCCCCTGCGGACCCACGGAACGAACCCGCTCTAACCAGGAAAGCTGGGAATCAAACTGAAAGGGAAAAGAGGGGGGTAGGGCACCCGGCTTGACATTCGGTCCCGGCTCACGATCGACCCGTTTCTCCCCCTTGGAATCAAACTCGGGCCGACTACCCCGAGCCGTCAGCGTGACCGAGACCCGGGCCGATTGACCCACCTCAACCTTTTCCTTGAGCACCATCCGGTCTTCACCCCAGACCGGACTGCCCAGGAAAATCATCAACCAGAAACCGATCGGCACACGGCCCGGTCTGAGAATTGCTGCCCACATCCTGGGCCTCCTTTGCCTCCTGCGACTCTGCGATTCAACCCCGCAAAGACTAATCCGCGCCGGCAACCGGGTCAACTCGGGTGAAATGGTCGTCACACCCGGGGGTCGGCCCCCGTAGTAATCCCCGTGCAAGACACAGCCTGTAAACCTGGAGCACCAGAATGACCAGCCGCTGCAATTGCCCCAATCTCAACCAGATTGGCATTCGATGTGCCGTGGTGAAATTCCTCGAACCACGGGCACCTGAGAAACGTCTAAGAGGGTGTGAGGTGCAAGTCAAGCCTGCCACTCTCATCGGGAATCCCGGACAAGCCGGGACCGATTGAGCGGCTCTGCCCGGCCCCTGCCACCAACATCCCAAATTTTGACACCGGTCATCCGGTGGCAATTCCAACCTCAACCTTCTTTTTCATTATTCGGAGCATGCGGCAGACGGAAAGCCGTGACGTGGAGGCTTAGAACGTGCTGCGGAGTACCGCCGGGGGGAGTGAAGTCATGGTGACAGCTTATCGAAGTCCGGCCCTCAAGCAGTTGGCTCGCTTTGCCCCCAGGGAGCGCCGCCAGCAGCAATTGGACCGCACGGAAACACTGCTGACCGAGATCGACCCGGTCAAACGGTACCCCTATGACTATCTCTGCTTCCGCATTACCGGATACCGACCCGATCGCGACAGCGACCTGGTTCTAACCGGCGACGACGTGCGGCATGACCTGAGACTGCTGCTTGAAGATTTTGCTCGCCTGGTGCTAATACCAGCGGAACAGGTGGAAGAGCCGGTTCTGACGGTCGAGGAAGTCAGCAAGAAGCTGAACGTTTCAACGCGAACGGTCTCTCGCTGGAGGCGCCAGGGGCTCATTGCCCGCCGGTTCCTGCTAGAGGGGCGTCCGAAACTGGGTTTTCTGGAATCGAGTGTGGTTCGTTTCGTGGCTGAACACCGCGATCAGGTTGAACGCGGCAGCCGGTTTCGACACCTGACGGAATCCGAGCGGGAAGAAATCATCCGCCGGGCCCGTCGCATGGCGCAGTTTGGTGGCCAGGGAAAACTGGCTGAAATTGCGCGGAGGATAGCACGGAAAATGGAACGTTCTCCCGAGACCATCCGGACCACGCTCAAGGCTTACGATCGAGAAAATCCGGACCGAGCGATCTTCGCCACCACCAGTGGCCCCCTGAATGATGACGCCAAGGCCAAGATCCATCGCCTGTCCAGGCTGGGTGTGCCGGTTGAAACCCTGGCAGCCCAGTTCGGACGGACTCGCTCCAGCATCTACCGGATCATCAACGAGATCCGGGCCGAGCGACTGCTTGAAACCAAGCTCGAATGTGTGGCCAATGCCACCTTTGATGACCCTCAGTGCCGCGCAGAGATCCTGGGCCCCATGCCCGAGGTCGCAGCCGCCAAGGGAGCTCGCAAAGCCCGCATTCCCAAGGGGTTACCACCTTACCTGGCCAGCCTGTACGAAGTGCCCCTCTTGACCCGTGAGCAGGAAATGCACCTGTTCCGCAAGATGAACTACCTCAAGTACCAGGCCGGCAAGATCCGCGAAGCGCTGGACCCCACCCGAGCCCGGAGCGCTGAACTCGACGAGATTGAACGGCTCCAGGAAGAAGCCTTGGCCGTCAAAAACCAGATCATCCGCTGCAACCTGCGGCTGGTGGTTTCGATTGCCAAACGGCACGTCAACCCCACCAACAACTTCTTCGAACTGGTCTCCGACGGCAACATGAGCCTGATCCGCGCTGTCGAAAAATTTGACTTCAGCCGAGGGAATAAGTTTTCGACTTATGCGAGCTGGGCGATCATGAAGAACTACGCCCGTTCGATTCCCGAAGAGAATTTCCGCCGCGACCGGTTTGTCACCGGCCACGATGAGATGTTCGAGGCCGCCGCCGATACCCGGGCCGATGAGCACGAGTACGAAAACACCCTGAAGAAGATGCAAGAGACCGTCAAAGGGATGCTCGGCCGGCTCGACGAACGGGAGCGGAAGATCATCATCAGCCGGTTCGGACTGGGTGGGGTGAACGAACAAACGCTCGAACAACTTGGTCGAGAGCTGGGAATCACCAAGGAACGCGTCCGCCAGATCGAGAGCCGCGCCCAGACGAAACTCCGCCGGATCGCCAGCGAAGAAAAGCTTGAACTGCCAATGTTCGATAGCTAATTCGCCACAACGACCGGCCCCGACTGGGCCAGGACGGGACCGGCTCTTGACCCTCTTGAGTGCCGTCCCGGCTCGAAAACGACGACCAAAAATGGACCGCGGAGCCCGACACGTGAATGACTGCACGTGCCGGATACTCCGCGGTTAGCATTTTGCTGGTAAATTCTTTCAGGGGAAAACGCCCCCAGCCACCCACGATCCGCCTCAGAACCTCGGTGAGCGACCGCCCATGCCCTGGTTGCCCGGTTTTGACCCTGACGACGAATTACCCCCCGTAGCCGCCAAGCTAGCACCCAAGCTCCGCGACCTGGCCCAACGCCAGATCTTGCTAGGGACGAGTTCCTGGAAATATGAGGGCTGGGTGGGCTCGATCTACAGCCGACACCGCTACGAGACGCGTGGCCGGTTCTCAATGGCCCGATTCAACGCCGATTGCCTGCGTGAATATGCACAGACCTTCCCGGTGGTCTGTGGTGACTTCAGTTTCTATCAGTTCCCCACCGTCCGTTTCTGGAACCACCTGTTTCAGGAAACCCCCAAAACCCTGAACTTTGCCTTCAAGGTGCCTGAAGACATCACGGCTCAGACCTGGCCCCAGCATCCGCGCTATGGCACCAGGGCAGGGCGACCCAATGAGCAGTTCCTGAACGCCCAGCTTTTCAACCAGGCGTTTGTAGAGCCGCTCCGGATTCATCGTTCCAGGGTTTGTGTACTGATCTTCGAGTTTGGCACGTTCTCCCGGAAAGCGTTCGCGGATACCCAGGCCTTTCTGGGCCATCTGGATCGGTTTCTGGGTGAGTTGCCGGCCGGGTTTCGGTACGCCGTGGAGATCAGGAACCCCGAATATCTGGGCGAGCCCTATTTCCAGACCCTGGCCAGGCACCGAGTGGCCCACGTTTTCAATGCCTGGACCCGAATGCCCGAACTGGACGAACAGATCGAGATGCCGGGAGCCTTTACCACCGATTTCACGGTGGCTCGGGCGCTGCTCACCAGAGGGACGCCATACGAACAGGCCGTCAAGGCCTACTCACCCTACAGCCGCGTGCAGAATCCAAATCCCAGGGCCCGCCAGGCGCTGGCAGCCATGATCGAACACGCCAGACGCACCGCCTCGCCCGCGTTCCTGTTCGTGAATAACCGCCTCGAAGGCTTTTCGCCCGGGACCATTGAGGGTGTGCTTGAGGAGATTTAATCTGAGCTCTGGGTGGGCCACAGAAGCATACGAAACGGTCTGGAAATCAAAATGTCCAGCTGGTCCATTGGGCAAGAAACTCACGACAGATTAAATTGAGCAATTGTTGTAATCAATGATGAGGGTCCATGGGCGATGGGTGAGAAAGTGCCAGACGCCAGCAATTACCCCGCCGACTTCACGCTCCGCGATGCGCTTTTGCTCCTGGCCGCCTTCGTGGTCGGTCTGGCCATCAATCGCGCGTACTGGCCCTTTCTGCAGGAAAGCCCATATTTCGGGGAGATGGACTGGGAGAAATTCCTCGTCAACCTGGTCAAGCTGGCGAAACCTGTTGGCTTCACCCCCACACGTCCACACTTGTGGAGACTGTCAGGGGCAGTCGTGCTGGTGGCGATAACGCGTCCGCAGGGTTCACGAATCATCACCTTGGGTCAGACGGGCGTGATTACCTGCTGGATTGGGTTCACGTTGACAACATTCCTGGTGGCCTGGGAAGCGGTCGTCTTGCAAATCAACGTGTTCCTGGAGAGCTCGGCCATGAGCCAGACAGGTTCTGGTCCCAGTATTGGCTCCATATCTCGCATGACTTCGGGGGGATTTACATCGTGTCAGGAAGTGCAATCTTGGGTGCCTGGATGACCCTGAGGATCACCGGTCTCTGGAGCCCCAAGCTACGTGGACCAATCGCCTCGGCCGCGGTGTGGGCAGTCAATGGTTGATCCAGACCCTGGTCTTCTGGAACTTACCCAATGTGAGCAGTTGGATGAGGCACTTCGATCGGTGGAGCCAGGCACGGCAGGCAAGCGATATTCAATTTTCTTTCGGCAGCCTATTGCAATCAGGACAACTGCCGCTATAGTAAGGAATTCCATGGTCTGCGTACGCTGGCGTAGCTCAACTGGCAGAGCATCGGTTTTGTAAACCGAAGGTTGTGAGTTCGACTCTCACCGCCAGCTTTGTCGAGTGTGATGCAAGCATGTGCAGCCAACGTGGAACGATTGCTCGATCCGGGCACCTGCTGTGATAGGCGGGAAAGACCTGGGTGGATACCCAAGCGGCCAAAGGGACCTGACTGTAAATCAGGTGGTTCTACCTTCGCAGGTTCGAATCCTGCTCCACCCATCGAAACCAGGCTTTAGTGATTTTTGTCAGTGACCAGCTTTTCGAGTTTCTGACGAATCGGTATTCTGAGGAGGTCTGTGCATCGAGGCGATTGATTCAGTCGGTAGTTTGCAAGGGTGCATCACACTGGCACCGAACTGGTTGAGCGAGTAGGTCTCGCAACCAGATCTGCGGGTGTAGCTCAATGGTAGAGTTCCAGCCTTCCAAGCTGGCTGTGAGGGTTCGATCCCCTTCACCCGCTCTCCGCCAGTAGCCCGAAGGCAAGAAATCCGAAGTCTCTGCTTGACAGATGAGCCTTCACATTTGCAATGTGAAGGCCGCAGAGAATTAATCGCTCAGGATCATCCTCGCGGTGTACGGTTCTCAAAAGATGCTGCCGTGGCTCAGTTGTTAGAGCGCGTCCTTGGTAAGGACGAGGTCGTGGGTTCAAATCACACCGGCAGCTTTCGGGTCAACTTGTGCAAGTTGACGCGAATAGTTTTTCTGGGTATCGCCTGATTGAAATGTTGGAATGTCGAGCTCTGGCTCGACAACATTTTCAAGGCGGTAAAATCTGCCGGGTCGGGTGCCCGCCCCGTCTTCACTGACCTCGCTTCCGTGATCGGATCGACACGTAGGAGTTACGATGGCGAAAGAAACCTTCGTTCGACATAAGCCGCACGTCAACGTAGGCACAATCGGGCACATCGACCATGGCAAGACCACACTGACTGCTGCCCTGTTGACAGTGCTCTCTCATCAGCCTTGGTCGGCTGGTGTGAAGACCAAATCATACGCCGAAATTGCCAAGGGTGGTACAGTTCGTGACGCCACCAAAACGGTGACGATTGCTGTTTCGCACGTGGAATACGAGAGCGAAAAGCGTCACTACGCTCACATCGACTGCCCGGGCCACGCTGACTACATCAAGAACATGATCACCGGTGCCGCCCAGATGGACGGTGCGGTATTGGTTGTGTCCTCGGCCGACGGCCCAATGCCCCAGACTCGTGAGCACATTCTGCTCGCTCGTCAGGTCGGTGTGCCGGCTTTGGTCGTGTTCATGAACAAGATCGATCTGGTCGACGATCCAGAACTGCTGGAACTGGTCGAGATGGAGATCCGTGATCTCCTCACGCACTACAAGTTCCCTGGTGATGAGATTCCGGTTGTCAAGGGTTGTGCTAAGCCAGCCTATGACAATCCCAAGGATCCAGCATCCATTGCCTGTATTCTGGAACTCGTTCGGGCTATGGATGATTACATCCCGGAGCCAGAGCGTCAGGTTGATAAGCCATTCCTGATGGCCATTGAAGATGTGTTCTCGATCGTTGGTCGTGGTACTGTGGGTACCGGCCGTATCGAGCGTGGCCGAGTTAAAGTGGGTGAAGCCGTCGAAATCGTCGGCTTCGACCGTAACAAGAACTCGGTTGTGACCGGCGTCGAAATGTTCCAAAAGACGCTCGAAGAAGGTATTGCTGGCGATAACGTTGGCGTGCTTCTGCGTGGCGTGGCCAAGGACGATCTTGAGCGTGGTCAAGTTATCTGCAAGCCAGGTACAGTGACTCCTCACACCAAGTTTGAGTGCGAAGTGTATGTTCTTTCCAAGGATGAGGGTGGCCGTCATACCCCATTCTTCAAGAACTACCGTCCTCAGTTCTACTTCCGCACCACGGACGTGACGGGTACGGTTGTGAACCTGCTCTCCGAAGACGGTTCGGAAGCGGAAATGTGCATGCCTGGTGACAACATCAAGATGACCGTCGAACTTTTGACGCCCATCGCGATGGAAGAAAAACTCCGGTTCGCCATTCGTGAAGGTGGCAAGACCGTGGGTGCCGGCGTCGTGACCAAGATCCTTCTGTAAAAGGTTACACGGAACGGCCAAAACGATGCGTGTAAGGGTACGGCCGGGGGCGAACCCGGCCGTACCCTTCACAGTTCAAGTTGTTCCGATTCAAAGAACACATAGCTACCAGGTCCTGCGATGCGAGAATATGTTTGGCTCGAGTGCACGTCTTGTGGTGAACGGAACTACCGAACACCCAAGGAAACCCGGGGTGCAGACCGGCTGGACCTCAAGAAGTACTGCCGTCGCGAACGTAAGCATACGTCGCACAAGGAATCTCGTAAGAAGTGATGACCAAGGTCAACCTTGGTAAAATAAGGTAAGCTGAGAGGAATTCGCGAGGATTCTTCCAGAGATTTTGGTAAGCTTGCCTGTCCGGTATACCGCTGGACCACGGATACGAGCGTAGCTCAACTGGTAGAGCAGCGGTCTCCAAAACCGCAGGTTGGGGGTTCGATTCCCTCCGCTCGTGCTTGAAGGATCTTTCGAGATTCCAACCATACTGATGATGGTGATGGCGATCCGTTGAGGTTGTCGGCGGCCTAGTGCCGGGAATGGGGATTATGGGCAAGGTTCGTGAGGAAACGCCGGCCAGGTCTAACGAGAGGAAGTCACCCATGAATGAAGGCGCCAAGGTCCCCAGTAGCGCAAAGCCTGGGTATGCCCGTGCCGTCACGGGTTTTTTCTCGAACCTGCTACGCACCGATCGCTACAAGCCCACCCAGGGTAAGCGAGCCCGGCTTTGGACCGCCTTGGGACTGGGCGCAATCTTCGCCAGTGGCCTCTACACTTTCTACAACTACTACCTGTCCGATCAGGGCCGGTTGCTTAGCTACAACACAGCTCTGGCACTGGCCGCCGTGTCTGCCTGGCTCATCTGGCGATTTGTTGAATATCCGCCATTCGCGGACTTCTTGATTGCTACTGAAGCCGAGATGAATAAGGTTTCCTGGACCTCCTGGGATGACCTTAAGCGGGCCACCGCCGTGGTGCTGGCGACCGTCTTCCTGATATCGATGTTCTTGTTTGGTGTCGACGTTCTCTGGTCGAAATTGCTTCTGATCATTGGCGTGCTCAGGTTTGACGGAGGAGGCGGATTTGGTTCTCAGGCCGGTTGACCCTGGTGATATCGTTGGTCCGCGTGCCATGCCAGGTCACTTGCCACTCTCGCCATCACCCAAAGTACGTTCTTCCACCAGGCCCCCGACGATAATAGACCGCCCGATGAGTGATCTCCCAGCGAAGAAAACCGATTCGACATCATCCTCGGATGACTCTCACACCAAACCAGGAAGTCGCACGTCTGACTCTATGAGTGATAGCACGGCCCATGGTTCTCACGAGTCTGATCTTGATGACGACTCCGAGACTCCCCAGCTTGTTTGGTATGTTCTAAAGGTCCAGAGCGGTCGCGAAGATACGATTCGCGATGCCCTGGAACGACGCGTCAAAATCCAGGGGCTTGACCCCTATTTTGGCCGTATCGTCGTGCCCAAGGAAAAGATCACCGAGATCCGCAACAACAAGAAGCGGGTTGTCGAGCGTAAAAGCTATCCTGGGTACATCATGGTTGAGATGGAACTCAACGAGAAGACCTGGTTCGTCGTTCGTGAAACACCAGGTATTGGTGACTTTGTCGGTGCGCATGGGCAACCAAGTGCAATGCGTGAAGATGAAGTGAACAAGATGCTGGGTCACGAGACCACCAAAGACGAAACCAAGGCCGCGCCAGTCCGGATTGATGTGGAACGCGGCGATCGAGTGAAGATCAAAGATGGTCCATTCGAGAACTTTGAAGGGACCGTCGAAGAGGTCATTGAACAGCGTGGTCTGG
This sequence comes from uncultured Planctomycetales bacterium, assembly GCA_903926465.1. Taxonomy (GTDB): domain Bacteria; phylum Planctomycetota; class Planctomycetia; order Isosphaerales; family Isosphaeraceae; genus CAIYJE01. The sequence continues at coordinate 32,145 of CAIYJE010000048.1, read as the reverse complement.
TCAAAGTGATGCTGATCATCTTCAACCGGCCGACCCCTGTCGACTTGGAATACTGGCAGGTGGAACGCCTGTGATCGTTCAGGCCCCTGAATATCGGGGACCAGACAATCGTTGGCGTTCTGATCGTGGTTAGGACATTGAAACCGCAGTGGAGTCGAGACGATGGCGAAGGTGATGACGGCAAAGGTGAAGTTGCAGTGTCCTGGTGGTCAGGCCACCCCGGCACCACCAGTGGGTCCGGCGCTGGGCCAGCACGGTGTGAACATCGGTCAGTTCGTGACCCAGTTCAATGACCGCACCAAGGAGATGAAGGGGACGATTATCCCCGTTGAAATTACGATCTACAGTGATCGTACCTTCGAATTCATCACCAAAAGTCCACCAGCCGCAATTCTTCTCAAGCAGCAGGCTGGCGTTGCTTCGGGCAGCCCCACTCCGCACAAGACCAAGGTCGGTAGTGTGACTCCCGATCAGGTCAAGAAGATTGCTGAGACCAAGTTCAACGACCTCAATGCCCGCGATATGGAGCACGCCTGTCGCATTATTGCCGGTACTGCCCGGAGTATGGGTATTGAAATCAAGGGTTGAGTTTCTGCGCAAATCCCGTGCAGACTTGCCTGATCTTCCGGATCAGGTAGGACCAGTTCTGGGTGGGTGCGGAGTGGCTCCATGGGTCGCATGAGTGTTGCGACCGATGATCCCTGAGACAGGCCCTCTTTGGTGCGACCGCCCTCCGAAGATGGGTAGTGATGAGCAAAGGCGGCAGCTTCCGTGTGATGCGGGAGCGAGAGGAGTGAGCATGCGGTATCGTTCGAAGCGTTACAGGGGTCTAGCCGCTACGGCGGTCAAGACTCCCGAAGTTGTGGCAGTGCCTGAGGCGGTTAAACGCCTCAAGCAATATGCCACAACTAAGTTCAATCAGACAGTCGAGGTTTCTACAAACCTCGGCATCGATCCCCGACAAAGCGACCAAAACGTTCGTGGCAGTGTTGCACTGCCACACGGCATCGGTAAAACGGTGCGGGTTGCGGTGTTTGCCAAGGGTGATTCGGCTGAGTTGGCGAGAGCCGCTGGTGCCGACATCGTTGGTGCGGACGATCTGGCTCAGCAGATCAAAGCCGGGACGATGAATTTCGACGTGGCACTGGCTACCCCAGACATGATGGGGCTTGTCGGTCCGCTGGGTCGAATTCTTGGTCCTCGTGGTTTGATGCCGTCGCCCAGATCTGGGACCGTCACCACCGACATTGTCGGGGCGGTCAAGGAATTCAAGGCGGGCAAGATCGAGTTCCGCAACGATAAGGGTGGCAACGTGGCCGCCCCAGTCGGCAAGCTGAACTTCAGCGATGAACAGCTCGTCGAGAATATCAACGCGTTCTTGACGCATCTGAAGTCCCTGAAGCCCACTGCGGCCAAGGGAACTTACATCAAGAGCGTGACCATCTCGGCAACCATGAGCCCGGGTATCCGGGTTCTCGCATAAGGGGCACCACTCATGAGCAAGTACGTCAAAGAACTCATGATGGACCAGCTCCGCTCTGATCTAGGCGGGACGCGCTCGGTCCTGATCCTCGACCTCAAAGGGGTCGATGGCGTCACCGAGAATAAGCTGCGGCTCGATCTTCGCAAGAAGAAGATCCACATGCGTACCGTCAAGAACACGCTGGCTCGTCGCGTCTTCGGTGAATTGGGGCTCAGCGGTCTCGATCAGTATCTCAGCGGTCCTAGCGTTGCCATTTGGGGTGGCGATGGGATTGCCGAACTGACCAAAGAGATCGCCGACCAGGTCAAGAAGCTGAAGAAGCCGGAAATCAAAGGCGGAGCCGTCGATGGTGTAATTATCAATCCCAGCCAGATTGATGAGATCACCAAGCTGCCGAGTCGTGAGGCACTGATCGGACGTGTTGCAGCATTGGCTCTGGCCCCTGCGCAGCGAGTGATCAGCCTGGCCAACGCTCCGGCCGTCGGACTAGCATCCCAGCTTCAAACGCTTGCCGAGGGTTCATCCGAATCTGAAGCAGAACCTGAAGTTGTAGCTGAATCCGATGTGACCGAACCCGCCGCCGGCTGAACTCCGGCTACCCGTCGACCTCATCCTTTGCATAATCGAGTCTTTTTGAACTGATTCCTGGGTGCGATTGCACCCTTTTTGAGAGGAAATTTTGAACCATGTCGACCGAAACCGCTATCTTCGCTGACAACATCAAGACCCTCGGTGAGTCCATCGTCAAGCTGACCGTCCTCGAGGCCAAGGCCTTGGGCGATTATCTTGAGCAGGTTCACGGCATCAAGGCCGCTGCCGCTGCTGTGGCCGTGGCTGCTCCAGCCGCTGCTGTGGCTACCGAAGCCGCTGCTGAGAAGACCGAATTTGACGTCATCCTCGAAGCCGCTGGTGCTCAGAAGATCAACGTCATCAAGGTGGTTCGGGCCGCAACTGGCCTGGGTCTGAAGGAAGCGAAGGACCTGGTTGACGGTGCTCCTAAGCCCGTGAAGACCGGCATCTCCAAGGACGACGCCGAGAAGCTGAAGAAAGAACTGACCGAAGCAGGCGCCACTGTCGCCGTCAAGTAATGATTCTGGCCAATCTCCGGCAGGTTTTTCGGAACCTGCCGGATTCTGTCTCCGAAAACTATCCACGCCGCACCGCGATTTCTTTTGATTCGCGGCGCGGCGTTCGATCACTGGTAGCCAGGCTCCTTGATCGTTGATTTTCAGATCTGGATCGATTTTCCACCCCGGAACGCTTTGCGTTGCTGTGGGAAGTCTTCTTTCCACTCCTGTCTATTTTTCAGCCTGATCGGGTCACTTGGACGACCCGAAACCTCGCCGCGTTGCGCCGGCCTACTCCACACCGAGGAGCGAGATGATGTCCAGCACGACCCCTCATGCGAATGCCAACGCGAGCGTCAAGAACATGTCGGGACAGCCCATTTCCAGGGCCGTTCGACGCATCACTCCGCTGCCACCCAAGAATTTTGGCCGAATTAAAGACGAATGGCCAATTCCCGACCTGACTCAGATTCAGACCGAGAGCTATGCCCGCTTCCTGCAGGCTGAAGCCTTGCCAGAAAATCGTCTCGATTCGGGCCTTGAAGGGGTTTTTCGTGAGATCTTCCCGGTCGAGAGCTATGACAAGCAGCTGCGGCTTGAATATATTCGGTACGACCTCGGCAAGCCCCGCTATGACACCGATGAGTGCCGCCAGCTTCGCCTCTCCTACGGTCGGCCGCTCCACGTCTGGTTGAAACTCCACAAGGGCGACAAGGACATCGAGGAATCGGTCTACCTGGGTGATATGCCGATCATGATCGGCGGTGGCGAGTTCATCATCAACGGCGCAGAACGCGTGGTTGTCAGCCAGTTGCACCGTTCGCCCGGTGTGGATTTCGTCGTCGAGATCGAGTCGGGCGACAAGCGTCTGCACGCCTGCCGAATCATTCCCGAGCGGGGAAGCTGGATTGAACTCCAGGTCACCAAGAAGGACACCCTGGACGTCCGGATTGACCAGTCGGGCAAGTTCTCGGCGATGACCCTGCTCAGGGCCATGAGCCCGGCCTTCTCGTCTGACGACGCCATTCTTGAGACGTTTTACGAATCGGAATTGGTCGAAACCGGCACCGCTGAATCTGCGACCAACCTCGAAGGTAAAATTGCCTGTGGTGACTTCATTGATCCCACAACCGGCGAAGTCCTGATTGAGAGTGGAGCCACCATCTCCAAGACGATGGCTCAGATTCTGTCTGAGAATAACATCGGAACCGTCAAGGTGCTTCAAGACGCCCGTGACCCCCTGATTCTTCAGGCTCTGCAGGCGGATCCCACGAGCGACCATGAGAGCGCATTGCTCCGGATCTACCAGCGGCTACGCCCAGGTAATCCTCCCCAGCTCGAAAAAGCTCGTGAGTTGTTCTCCGAGAAGTTTTTCGACACCAATCGCTACCGTCTGGGCAAGGTGGGCCGCTTCCGGATCAACCGGAAGTTTAGCCTCTCGATCCCCGAAGATCGGATGACCCTGGACGTTCTCGATTACGTCCATGCCATCAAATACATCCTCAATCTCCGCAAGGGGATTGGCCAGGTCGACGATATTGACCACCTCGGTAACCGCCGGCTCCGGACCATTGACGAACTGGCCGCCGATGAACTGCGCAAAGGCTTCCTCAAGCTCCGCCGGACCGTTCAGGAGCGAATGAGCCTCAAAGACGCCGAGGATATGACTCCTCGCTCACTGATCAATCCCAAGAGCATCAGCGCGGCCATTGAATACTTCTTCGGCCGTGGTGAACTCTCCCAAGTGGTGGACCAGACCAATCCTCTGGCACAGTTGACGCACGAGCGTCGTCTGTCTGCGCTGGGCCCTGGTGGTTTGAACCGAAAACGAGCCGGCTTCGAAGTGCGAGACGTTCACATTTCGCACTACGGCCGTATTTGCCCGATTGAAACCCCGGAAGGGACGAACATCGGTCTGATCAGCTCGCTGGGCATCTACGGCGGCGTGGATGAGTACGGTTTCCTGGTCACCCCTTATCGAGAGATCAAGAAGGGGAAACCGGGCGAAGAAGTGCTCCAGATGCGTGCCGATGAAGAAGCCGATTATTACGTAGCTCCGGCCGACGCGCCCCGCGATGATCAGGGCGTTCTCAAGGGAACCAGCATCACAGCACGGTTCCAGACTGACTTCGTCACCAGCACCGTGGATCAGATTCAGTACGTCGACATCAGCCCCAAGCAAATGGTTGGCGTTTCGGCCGGTCTGATTCCGTTCCTGGAGCATGACGACGCCAACCGGGCGTTGATGGGTTCGAATATGCAGAGGCAGGCCGTTCCGCTGCTGATCGCCGAACCACCGATTGTTGCCACGGGCCTGGAACGGGCTGTGGCCATCAACAGTGGTATGGTGGTCAAGAGCCAAGTCGAAGGCACCGTGACCTTCGTCGATGCCACCCGCATTGTGATTGATGACACCACGACCTACAAACTTCGTAAGTATGTAGGCCTCAACGAGCGCACCTGCCTGAACCAGAAGCCGACCGTGTCGGTGGGTCAGCATGTCAAACCGGGCGATCTTCTGGCCGACGGTGCCGCCACCTTCAAGGGTGAACTGGCTCTCGGTCGAAACGTGTTGGTTGGCTTCATGGCCTGGGATGGTTACAACTTCGAAGACGCCATCATCATCAACGAAAAGCTGGTGAAGCAGGACGTCTACACCTCGATTCACATCGAGGAATTCGAGATCGAAATCCGCGAGACCAAGCTCGGTCGTGAGGAATTCACCCGTGATATTCCCAACGTTTCCGAGAAGGCGCTTCGCAACCTGGACGACAACGGCATTGTGCGGATTGGCACCTACGTCAAGCCGGGCGACATCCTGGTTGGTAAGGTTGCTCCCAAGAGCAAGAGCGAACTGACCCCCGAAGAGAAACTGCTGCACGCAATCTTTGGGCGTGCTGGTGAAGACGTCAAGAACGATAGTCTTGAGGTACCTTCGGGCGTTGAAGGCATTGTAATCAACACCCAGCGGTTCAGCCGCCGGATGAGTCTTTCTGAAGAAGAGCGTAAGGCCTTCGAGAAGGAACTCAAAGATGTTGAAACAGCCGAGAGCCAGAAGGTTGCCGACGAGTACCGTGAGATGATCGCCGCCCTGGAAGCGATTATTGACGGACCTCTGAACAACCCGGACACCGGCAAGCCTTACGGCAAGGACAAAGAGGTCGTCAAGCTCGCCGAGGAAAGCGAATCGTTCAAACTCGAGAAGCTGGACCTCCGCAGCCCCGCCGTGGTTGAGGAAGCCCGCAAGATCATCCGCCAGTTCAGCCCACGAATCGAAGCGCTCCGTGACGAACGTGATCGCAAGCTCAACAGCATGAAGCGGGGCGACGAGCTGCCATCCGGCGTGCTCCAGATGGTCAAGATCTACGTGGCCACCAAACGAGTGATCTCGGTGGGTGACAAGATGGCCGGCCGCCACGGCAACAAGGGCGTGATCTCCAAAATCATGCCTGAAGAAGATATGCCGTTCCTCGAAGACGGCACCCCGATCGAGATCATGCTCAACCCGCTGGGTGTGCCCAGCCGTATGAATGTCGGTCAGATTCTGGAAACCCACCTGGGATGGGCTGCCTCCATTCTTGGATTCCAGGCTGTCTGCCCGGTCTTCGATGGTGCCGATGAAAGCACGATTCATCAGTGCCTCAAAGATGCAGGCCTGCCTGAGAACGGGAAAGCCATGCTCTTCGACGGCCGCACCGGGGCGGCGTTTGATCAAAAGGTGACCGTGGGCTACATCTACATGTTGAAGCTCCACCACCTGGTTGATGACAAGATTCACGCTCGTGCGACCGGCCCCTACAGCCTCATCACCCAGCAGCCGCTGGGTGGTAAGGCCCGGTTCGGCGGTCAGCGGTTCGGGGAAATGGAAGTGTGGGCGCTAGAAGCCTATGGCGCCGCCTACATCCTTCAGGAACTCCTCACCGTGAAGAGCGACGACGTCGAAGGTCGTACCAAGATTTACGAGAGCATGGTCAAAGGTGAGAACACCCTGGAAGCCGGCACGCCTGCCAGCTTCGACGTGCTCACCAACGAAATCCGCGGCCTCGGGCTCAACATGCAGCTTGAAAAGAAGCGCATCTGACCGACTCCTAGACCGGCTCGAAATCTTGAGATCCATGCAAACGGCGACACTCCTCAATCGAGGGTTGTCGCCGTTTTTTCTTGTTCCCAGATCGGCTACGATCCAATCTGTCGTATGACGCTACTATGACGCTACGCGGGGATGACTGGCCACCGGCCTCTGGCCCACCTCCATCGGCATCTTGAATGCTATCAGCCTGAATCATTGAAGACTCAGAATCTCAACCTTGCGCGCTGGGTGAACCCGTTCATGATCCGCCCCTATCGAAATCTTGCCGCCGTTCTGCTCGTCTGCTTCGGGTCTTCCGGCCGCTCTCAGACGGTCGAGTCTAAACCTGTGGCCCATCCGGCAGACTCCCGCATGACGATGAAGGATGGCCTCTGGCTCTGGCTCGATGCCGCCGCCGAACAAGACGAGCGAATCCAGGCAGGCCAGGAACCGCTGGTTGCAGGGCAGGGGGTCGATTACTGGCACGACCGCTCTGGCCAGGGTCGGCACCTGGTGCAACGGAGCCGAACAGCCCGACCGGCCTGGGACCAAAGCGCGGACGGTTTGGCCCTCCGCTTCGATGGCGACGACTTCCTGGCCTGGTCTGGTGGTAAGCCCGAGGCAGCACCCCAAGCTGCCACCTTGATAGTGGTGGCAGCACCAGCTTCCAATGACGGCCAGTTCAACGCCTTCGTTTCGCTGAGCAAGGCAGGCGGCGACGACTTCATGACTGGCCTGAACCTGGACCTGGGTGGGCAGGCCGCCGAATCTTGGTCGACCCTCAGCGTGGAAGGGATCGGCCAGCCGGGCGCAGTCAACCTGATGAAATCCGATGTTCCGTTCGGCCGGTTCCACGTGGTCAGCCTACGCACCCGGCCGGGGCCCGCCGGCACCGAGGCTCGCTTCGATGGCTCCCCTCAGGGAACCCGTGATCGAGGAGACGGCACCATTGCCATGGAGGAACTCACCATCGGGGCCCGCTTCAACCGCTACGGGCCAACTCCCGCTGAAACGCCGTTCGTCCAGCAGTTCTTCCGCGGTCGAATTGCCGAAGTCCTCATCTTTGATCGAACCCTCCCAGACGCCGAACTGGCCACCGTTGAAACCTACCTCCAGCGCAAGTATGAACCAAAGCCCGAGGCCATCGGCTCGGTCATCCGTGTTGGCCGGCCAATCGTCCCGGCCGATGCCCCTGCCGTGCAGATGTTGGTGCCAGGCTTCGCGGTGCGTGAACTACCGGTCGATTTGACAAACATCAACAACCTGACCTACGCTCCCGACGGCCGGCTGTTTGTTGCCGGTTATGACGGCCGCTTGCACCTGTTGCAAGATACGAACGGCGATGGCCTGGAAGACACGGTCACCACGTTCCGCGACCAGAAGAGCGAAGATTACCCACTGGGGATGGCGTTCCATGACGGTGCGTTGTTTGTGGTGCGCCGTCACCAGATCTCCAGATATGAAGATACCAACGGTGACGGTGTGCCCGACCGCGAGCAAGTGGTGGCGAACTGGCAAGATCCCCATGTCCCCGAAGCACTGCTGGACGCGCGCCGGGTGAGCGGCGGCCTGGGCCTGGCCATTGGAACCGATGGCACCATTTATACGAGCACCGGCAGCCTGAACACCTTTCACCCGTACATGCTGGCCGGGTCAGACGGCAAACCACCCAAACCCGGCGATGAGAACGCGCAGGGAGTAACGTCACGGTACGACCTGAGGCAGACGGCAGGGGCCGTTTTGAAGTTTGCCCCCGGGTCAACTCGGCCCGAGGTGGTGGTGAGCGGAGTTCGCTACCTGACGTCCATGCAGTTCAACCGGCATGGCGACCTGTTTGCCACCGACCAGGAAGGGGCCACCTGGCTGCCCAACGGGAACCCGTTCGATGAACTTCTGCAGATCCAAACGGGCAGGCATTACGGCTTCCCCCCACGGCATCCCAGGCTCCTTCCCAGCGTGATCGACGAGCCCAGCGTGTTTGACTACGCCCCCCAGCACCAGTCTACCTGTGGCTTCCGGTTCAACGAACCGCTGGCAGCCCAATCAGCCACCTGGGGGCCAGCATTCTGGGCGGGAGACGCCATGGTAACGGGCGAGTCTCGCGGCAAGCTGTTTCGCACCAAGCTGGTCAAAACACCGGCAGGCTACGTCGCCCAGAACCAGATCATTGCCTGCATGGCATTACTGCCCGTAGATGTGGCCCTGGCACCGGCCGGAGATCTGCTGGTGGCCGGCCATACCGGAGACCCCGACTGGGGCAGCGGGCCTGGCGGCCGAGGTCGCCTGTTCAAATTCTCTTATGTCGATCCGACTGCGCCTCAACCGGTGGCCACCTGGGCGGCATCACCCACCGAAACCTGGGTCGAGTTTGACAAGCCACTGAAGCCCGAGGACTGGAAGAATCTCCAGCCAGGAACCCACATTGAGGCGGGCCAGTACGTGGCCGCCGGCGATCGCTTCGAACGCCTGCGTCCCGGCTACGCCGTGGTCCAGCGCCAGGGTGCCACCCCCCGCTATGAGTTGCCCGTGCTCTCCACCGCACTCGGCCAGAACGGCCGCTCAATCCTGATCCGGACACCAGCCCGAACCGCCGCCGCATCCTTCTCCGTTACCTTGCCGTTCCCCAGCGCGGCCGGAGACGAAGCCAGGCACCTCTTACCCAGATCCAGCGGTCTGGACCTGGGCTTTGACCTCACCGGAATCCAGGCAAACTGGCAGTCCACAAACAGATCCGAAACCTGGTCTGGCTGGTTACCACACCCAGACTGGAACGTCTCCACCGAACTCACCTCCAGAAGTGAGCCACACACACGCCTGCGTTCCTTGGTGGATCAGGCGGGCGTGCTGACGCTGTCTGGCCAGCTCGACCTGCGTTCGATGCTCCACCCGGCCGTGCAACCGGGCTCCAAACTCGACTACGAGTATCCGCCCGAGATTGTCCGTGTCGAGTTCTCGACTGGCGCACCGCTGACCTTATCGGCAACCGCTCCCGGCCGCGCGGAGGCAGTAAGTGCAACATCGGCCCGGCTCACCGCATCTTCCACAACTGAGCCGCTAATCCCGTTTACACTCACTTTGAACACCAGTGCCAACCCACTAACCCTGTCTGTCACCTGGAGCACGTCCGAAGACCCTCGCCCGCGTGCGCTCCCACTTCGGCGCATCCTGATGCCCTGGGTCACACCCACCGATCTCTCCGAACCACCTGCCGAGATCCAGGAGATTGCCGGCGGCAATTGGGACGCAGGCAAAGAGCTATTCCTGGGTAGCAAGCAGAACTGCGTGGCTTGTCACACCATGCGAGGCGCGGGGGGAAAGATTGGCCCCGACCTATCAAACGTGATCCACCGCGATTACGCATCGGTGATGAAAGATATCCAGCAACCGAGCGTGGCGATTAACCCAGACTTTCTGTCTTATGTGGTTGAACTAGAGAACGGGCAAATTCTCACCGGTGTGCTCAGCGGCTCAACCGACGATGAGCTCAAGATTGGCGGGGCCGATGGCAAGGTGATCTCCGTGCCGCGCAACCAGGTCTCGGAACTTGCCCCTTCCCAAACATCGGTCATGCCCGAGAAGTTGCTGGAGGGGCTCACCGAGACCCAGATCCGCGACCTGATGACGTTCCTGCTCACCAAACCGCCAACTGACGGGAAGTGAGCCGTTCAAGGAAAGAGTTTTTTCACCACAGAGACATAGAGAACCGTGAGAGGAGAAAGCGAGAGATGGACGAGAAATGATGCCATAAGGTTAAGATCGCCTGGAATGGAACAGGGTTCCTACCAGGTTTCTTCGATTCCATGGTTTTCTCGTTCATCGAGCTCCCATCCTCTTTCCTCTGCGTGTCCTCTGGGTCTCTGTGGTAAGAATTTCTCATTCTCGCCTTAAGGCGCGCGGAACAAGATCTTGCGCACCAGGGGAAGTGGCAAGCCGCCGGTAGTCACAAATGCGTTGTGGAAATCTTTCAGGGTCGCGCCTGGCTTCCGCATCAGGTATTCATCTCGAAGCTGAAGAATTTCCAGCTTGCCAAACGTGTAGTACAGGTAGGTGGGGTTATAGGCACCTCGGCGGGCCTCTTCATAAGCATTGGCCGGTTCCTGGAACCCCTTCTCCTCAAATAACTTGGCGGCCTGCTCCACGGTCCAGCCCGCCGTGTGAATTTTGATGCCGGCCACATAGCGACAGTCACGCAAAAGCGCTTCCTGAAGCTGGGCCAACCGAATCTTGGGATCATCCGCGCCAAACCCTTGGTCCACCATCATCTGCTCGGTGTAATGGGCCCAGCCTTCAACGTTGGTGCCGCAAGAGATCAGCTTACGCACCTTGGTGGGGAACCGAGGTGCATACAGAAACTGCAAGTAATGGCCGGGATAGGCCTCATGCACGTTGATAAGCGCAACCACCGGTGGATTGAACAGGCGAAGATGTTCTTCTTGATGCTCGGCGGTCCAGTCTGCCTCAACCGGGGTCACGTAATAAAACGCCTCGGTGGCGTTGGTCTCATAGGGGCCTGGGGTATCCATGGACGCAAACCCACCCGAGCGGGCGTACGGAGGAGTTTCCTCAATCCGGCAGCGGACCTCGGAAGGAATGGTGATGATCTGTTTTTCAACCAGGAACTGCCGGGCCGCCTCCACCGAGCGCCTGACCGAAGGGATCAGGTCCTCGGCCGTGGGATGCTCGGCTTCCAGCAAGTGCATCACGTCTCGGGGCGACTTGGTGCCGTTAATCTGACCGGCTGTCTTGACGAACGCTTGGTAATCTTTGTCCAGGTTCGCCTCTCCCTTGGCCAGAAGTTCGGCCAGAGGCAATCGGACCATCTCCTCATGATCAAGCTTCTTCAAGAAGTTGTCTGCGCCAATGGCATAGACCCCGTTAGACCGAGGCTTGAGGTCCGTCTCTAGCCAACTCACAAACTCTTTGAGCGCGGAGACCACTCCCGCATTGGCGGCTTCAAATTCCTGACTTAGCTTGGCATCTGGTCCGGCAGCCGTTTTCCCCCACTTCGCCACATCCTTTGCAAAGAAGCCAACCGAACCCTTTGCCATCCGAATCGCCAGGTCGGTGAACTCTTTGGGCGGGTTGATCACATTGGCCCGCGCGGCCTGAAAGAGTGCAGGAATCGCCTGCTCACGCGCGATCACGGCTTTGAGTCGCTCTGCGGCCGGCGCAAAGTCTCGCTTGATCAGCCCGTCAATCGCCTCGCCAGGTAGGCTGGCATAGCCCATCGGATTGATCTGCCAGACCTTGAGCGTATCCAGATCAAGCAGTTCCCCCTGAATCTTTCCGTCGAGGGCCTCAAGATCGATCGCATCATCAAAGGCCAGGGTCTTGCGGTCGATCCTGGTGAGGGTTTCACGAAGTTGTTTCAGGGTGCCAATTTGCTTTTCGATGGCGGCCCGTGAAAGATCGTCGAGCCGAGCATCATACTGGTGCAACCCCACGGCGGTGCCTGCCGTGGGGTGAGCGTCAAAGTAGGCTTGAAAGTATTCATCCACGAAGCCATTGATCGAACCCGATTGCTGGGCATGCACCTCCAGCGGAGCGAAACCAACCAGCACGACCAAGACATGAGCCAGACGAGAAGCCACAGATTGCATGCCGCGATCTCCGCACAAAAGGCAAGGCAGGGGCAGGGATGATCTTAGTGTGGCCAATCCCCGGGCAATCGTCGAGCCTGCTCGCCCCTTGGCGGGCACCAACACTTGGCCGATAATGCGGTATCGAGACGGTCAGGCCGACTGTCCTGCCTGGATCTGGCTCACTTGAAAGGAACCCTTCATGTCTTGGCTGATGAAACCTGCGCAACTGGCGGCGCTGGCATTGTGCGCCTTGCCCTTAACCGCAACCGGAAGTGCCGAAGACCCCAAGCCGCTGGCGATCGGAGCTAAAGCCCCGGACTTCAAATTGCCGGGCGTTGACGGCCGAGACTATACCCTGCAAGACTTCGCCCAAAGTCGCGTGCTGATGGTCGTTTTTACCTGCAACCATTGCCCCACGGCCCAGGCCTACGAGAAACGCCTGGCTGAATTTCAGGCCGCCTACCAAGACAAAGGGGTTGCCCTGGTCGCGATTTCACCCAACGACCCCTTGGCGGTCAGGCTCGACGAACTGGGCTACACCGACCTGGACGATTCGTTTGAAGACATGAAAATCCGTGCCCGCGATCACTGGTACACGTATCCTTACCTGTACGATGGTGACACGCAGGCCACTTCGCGGACCTTTGGTGTACTCGCCACGCCACACGTGTTCATCTTTGACAAAGACCGCACGCTGCGCTACCAGGGCCGGTTCGACGACCAGGAAGTGAAGCCGGTCACCTCGCACGACGCCATCAATGCCGTGAATGCGTTGCTGGCCGACAAGCCGGTGCCCGTGGAAACGACCAGGGTGCCCGGCTGCTCAACCAAATGGTCAGACAAGCGCCAGAGCGCCAAAGACTCTCTCGCCAAATGGAACGCCGAGCCTGTTGAGATCAAGCCAATCGACGTTGAGGCGATCAAGAAACTGGCCAAGAACGATACCGATAAGCTGCTGGTGGTGAACTTGTGGGCCACCTGGTGCGGCCCCTGCGTGGAAGAGTTGCCCGAACTGACGACCATGCTCCGAATGTACCGGATTCGCAAGTTTGAGATGGTGACCATTAGCGTGGATGAGCCAGAGAAGATGGCCGAGGCGCGTGACCTGCTGGCCAAGGCCCACCTCTCGGCGAATAATTACCTGTTCACCGGCCCCAACAAAGATACGCTGGCGGACGCCCTGGATAAGGAATGGCCCGGCCCGGTGCCGTACACCCTGGTGATTGCTCCCGGGGGCAAGATCGTGTACCGCAAGTCAGGGGCGTTCGACCCGCTGGAGCTCAAGCGGGCAATTGTCGAGATCTTGGGCCGCACGTTCTGAGGTTGAAGACAAGGGCGTGGTTCTGCGCAGGAGCCACGCCCAAATTTTGTACCACTCCAAAATAATGGCCAACTTCGGGCTTACTGAGCTGGCCGTTACCTCATACCACCGCCAAGCGTGCTACCGCCGCCGCTCATGCCGCCTGACATGCCGCCGCTCATGCCGCCTGACATGCCGCCGCTTCCTCCCGAGGCTGTAAAACCGGCCTTGGGCATGGCTCCGTAACCCGGAACGGGTGGATCGCCCTCGATTTCGCTGAGATCGCTGAACAGGTTCCGGAAGTGGTCCGGCGTATCTACCAAGATCAGCCCATCCTTCACGACATAACTCAGGTCCACCTGCTTGAGCAGCAGTCTGAGTTGCGTTTTCAGGGGAACCCCACTCAGATTGATGGCGACCTCGTGGGCGAGAAGCTCGTCTTTTGCAACACCGAATTCGTGAAATGGGACTGGATCGAAGTAAATCGGCAAGCGTCCTTCGGGCAAGCCTGGTTCCTTCACTAATAACTGGATTTGTTCCAGAGCAGCTTCCAGAGTATTCCCCTGGATATTCAGGGTAAGCGGTTTGTCAAGTGCGCTCAGAATGGCCTGCGTGATTGGGTCAAAGCTCTGGTCGGGCGTGGGAAGAGCATCAACCCGGTCCAAAACCCCGGCTCCTCCATCAAGTCCTGTCAGCGGCCGGTTCGCATGTGCCTCGACGATCCAGAGTTCGGCCTCCGCAAGCAGTAACTGAAGTTTCAAGTCCAGGGTGGAAACCTTGGGATCGACCTTGTCGGCACCTTCCTCTTTCGCCCTGGAGGAGTTCATCACGGACCGGATTCGTGCAGCGCCGGGTTCCTGCGGATTCTCAGTGACAAGCTTATTCAGTTTCTCGGTAAACCCCGTCAGCCGTGCCAGGTGAGCCTTGGTCGCGGCTTCGCTTCCAACCTGAGGAATGTCCCGAATCATGTTCGAGACTGAGGTTTTCCGAATGATTGCGACCCGATCCTCAAACAGTTCAGGGTTGCCGAGCATGTCGCCGATCGCCTGCGTCACCTGGTCATCGAACTGAGTACGCCGCAGCTCTTCTCGCAACCGTGAAATCAACTCTTTTTTCGCGGCAATTCCCGGGTCAGCCCCAGAATCCTTAACCGACGAAGACACATCCGAGTCGACCGTAGGTTTCTGAGCTGATTCCGGTTTATCCGAGGCTATCGTATTCCCACTTGCCTGCGGGGCTGTATTCGCCGTCACGGCACCCGCCTGTGGGCCTTGAGCACCCTGGCGGGTTGCCACCACGGCGGTGGTGCCAAGGGTGCCGGCCGCCGCCAGTGTTAACGCGATCGTGCTGATCAATGACGTGGTCATGGAATGATGAACTCCTTGCGCCAGGGTAACAGCCGCCGTGGAGGCAACGGCCGCGCCGGCGATAGTTTTTCCGGTTGCGAATGCCAATACGTTTTGAAGTGTGAGGTCCACAAGCCTGGAAGGCACAGCCGCCCGGGCATCGACCGGGAGCGCGGCCACCAGCGCGGGGACTAGCAGCGTCAGGCCACGCCGGTTGAGCCGCTGGCGGAGTTGTTCCCGGGCCCGGAAGTGACGCCCCTTCACGGTGCCCACCGGCCAGCCTAGCAAGCGGGCCGCCTCTTCGTGGCTGTGGCACTCAAGGTCACAAACCACCAGCACGTCGCGGTAGGCTCTGGGTAAACGCCTGAGTTCCTCGTGAAGTTCTGGGCCAAGCCCTGGTTCAACATTCACCACATGCGCCGGCTCGTGAATCCTGAGCGCTTCGCCACCCATTTCGCGAGAGCGCAGGCGGAGAGTGTTGGCCCTGGATCGGAGTGCTACCCGATAAGCCACGCCGTAGAGCCAGGGACCAAGCCGCGCGGGGTTGCGGATCGACCGCGCCCTCCGGACCAGAACCAGGAAGGTGGCCTGAAAGGCGTCTTCCACCGCGTGGGGGTCGGCCGCCAGCAAGCGTCGGCATACAGCCAGGACCATGGGCCCGTGCCGCTGTACAATGGCCTCGAACGCCGACTCATCCTGGTGCAACACAAAGCGCGCCAGCAGCTCTGTCTCATCCAGCCCTACGGTGGTGCCAGAGTCGAACAGCCGCCCCAGGTTCCGCACCACACTGCCCGCGGGTGCTCGTGCCATGTCTTGCAAACCTCCGCCTCACGGTCTCGCCACACACAGATACTGCCCGCAGGTTTGCTATGGGTTACGCGGTTTTTTAAGAAAGTTTTTTTTGAGACCTAATGGACGGGATGGACCAAACCGAAGCTGAGGAACATCCGTGCCAGTAACTTGTCTCGGAATCAGCCAGAAATCACCCTTCAGGATTGTCGAGCAGGGCCTGCAAACGGAGAGCCAGTTCAGCCGGCAACCTGGCCGGCCAGGATTGGTCGATCAGGCCGACGTCGATCATGTCCCGCAGGTGTGTGCGGTCCTTGTCCCGATACGACGTTAATTTCATGCGAACGAGGGAATCCAGCCTGAGAACCTGGAATGCCTCCGTAGCCTCGACTTCGTCCACATCAGGCGCGGGCCATGGGTAATCGGAACGTACCTTCTCACCGGCGAACACAACATGCACGGCATCACGCGCTCTGGCTTCCGGGCCGTCCAGGAACATATCGATACTTGCTGTATGTCTATACACAAAGCCAGCCGGTTCCAGAGCCTTCTTGACCGCCTCCAGGTCAGATCGCCTGATCAGTAAATCGACATCCTGGGTGAACCGCACGGCCGACTGATCAACACGACCCACCCACGCGGCCACAGCGTTACCACCGACCACCGCATAGGATATCCCCGCCAAATTTAGCGCCGCCGTCACCCGTAATAAACGGTTCTTGACAAGTTCCACGGCAAACAGTGTCCGTTCCCAGGATTGCAGGCCCAGCGGTAGTGTTTCCATAGCATTCAGTCTACGGGAGAAGCTGTCGAAATGTCACTTTGACGCTTCCAAAACACCTGGCCGAATCCGGCCAGGTGCATCAACACCGACTCACGCCACTTCAAGGCAGTTGCTTTACTACCTGGTCCAGGCCGTCTAGGTTGGCCTTCAACCGGACCCCTGCATCTTCGTCGGTATGATTCAGGATGCCAATCGGCCCGTTCCAGCCGCTGTTACGGATAATTGTGAGCAACTGACCATCCAGGTCTCCCTGACCAATGATCAGGATCTTCTTGCCCAGCTTCTCGCCGTCCTTCACCATCCCGTTCAGGTTCAAGGCCAGCAGGTACGGCTTCATGGTCTGGAGCAGGGCGGGGAACCGCTCAAGATGGTCATGACCATGGTGCAAGTTGTAAACCAGGCCCACATTCGGCAGGCCGATCTTCTTGATGATGGCAATCTGGTTCTCAGGCTCGCCAAACCAGCCACCATGGTTATACAGCGCAACCGAACTTCCCTGGCGGCCGGCCGCCTCGGCAATCGGCTTGAGCCGGGCCACCTCGGCCTCAATCCGGGCCTCTCGCTCCTCAGGCGTCTTGGGGGCGTCGCCTCCGCCCGTGACCCACAACTGTGGCTTCAGCCCGGCCTTGGCCAGTTGCTCCAGCAGGTAGCGAGCATCGTTATCCAGCGAACCGGGGAACCAGACCGCCGTCAACTCAATGCCGTGCCGCTTGATCGCCTCTAGCTCTTGCGGAAACGTGGGCAGGTGCTCAGCACGCCAGTCATAGGCGTAACGCTTGATCCCAAGCGACTCCATCATGACCGCCCGCTCTTCAGGGCCCCGCTTCTTGGCGTCGAACGGAACAATGCACCACGCTACCAAATTCTCATGCGCATAAAGACCGGCGGCCTGTCCGGGTGGCTTGGGATCGTCGCTCACCAGCGGCAGCACTCCAAGCGAGATCCAGACCAGAGTCGTTGAGAGAATCATGAGAGAAAGTCCTGTCGGCCAGATGTCCAGTCGGGCGATCCACACGCCGCTCCGCGCTTTGCATTCTCTCAGACCCAAGAGCCCCGGTCACGTCCGCGACGCCATATTTTCTCCAGTCGGGCGCAGGCTCCCGAGCGGCGCCACCCCTACAGCTTAACCCAGGCTCTTGCGGCCCAATTTGACTCGCCCCAAAACCGCATGATAAACTCTCTAAAATCTCTATCTTAGCCATTCGCTTCAGTTTGGCAGTTTCTCAAGGATTGGTCAGGGATCGACACAGGATCATGGATGATAGGGATGGGCGTGACCAAACCGGGTCACGTGCGGTTTGAAACTTCGGGATGGAACGTCACACAGGCGTCCGTTGGCTGGGGCGCGGGAGATAAAGATGAGCAGGTCGGCCCACTCGAAGCGACGGATGACAACTCTTGGCCCATTGGAGAGTTCGCTGGCGGATCGCCGGCAGGGGACGCGGGTTCGCCCCCGGGCGGAGCTGAGCTGTGAGCGTCTGGAAAGCCGGATTGAGATGACGGTCACGATCACGGCGTCAAACCCGGCCGTGATGCAGAACCCGTCTCAGACTTCGATTCCGTTTGTGCTGACCCGAACCGGGACAACCTCGGAACTGGCTCAGGAAACCCAGGTTGCCTACAACACCGTGGATGGAACGGCCATCGCTGGTGTGAACTACACGGCAACTTCGGGGGTGGCCACCTTCGCCCCCAACCAGACCCAGGTCACCATCAACGTCCCGCTCATTTACAACGCCACGGCCACCAGCAACCTGACCCTGGGGCTCCAGCTTCCCCAGGCCGTGGCCATAGCCGCGCTTTACCAGAACACCTTTCCGCCAAACTACCCGGCAACCACCACGGTGGGAGCCAACCCCTCAGCCGCACTGGGCGGCGATTTCAACCATGATGGAATCAGCGACCTGGCGGTGGCCAACACCGGCTCCAACTCGGTCAGCATTCTGCTGGGACAGGGGAACGGAAACTTCTCCAACCCCGTCAATTACCCGGTAGGAACCGCGCCCGACGGTATTGCCGCGGCCGACTTCAACCATGACGGATTCCTGGACCTGGCGGTGGCCAACAAGGGATCGAATAACGTCTCGATCTTGCTGGGAGGCGCATCCGGGTCATTCAAGCCGGGTACCAGCCTGACCGGTGTCACCAGTCCAGCGGCAATTGCGGCCGGTGATCTCAATGGTGACGGAACTTCGGATCTGGCCGTGACCAGCAGCACCGGGGAAGTGCTCGTGTTTCTGGGGCAGGCTGGCGGTGGCTTTGCAACTCCAACCCCGTACACGGTGGGCACCGACCCACGGGCCGTTGTCCTGCAAGACTTCAACCAGGATGGCCGGCTGGATATTGCCGTGGCCAATCACGGCTCGAACGACGTGAGTGTGCTCCTGAATAGCGCCCTCACGGGCCTTGCACCGGCCGTGAATTACCAGGTTGGCAACGGCCCAATTGCTATGGTGGCCGGCAATTTCAACAGTGATGGTTACCCAGACCTGGCGGTGGCCAACGAAACCGATAAGTCGGTCGTCCCCCTGATGAGCCAGGGCTCAAACGGGACATTCTTGCTGGGCACCCCGGTACCACTCACCCAGGTGCCTGGCTCACTGACCGCAGTCACCGGCGCCAGTGGCCTGAGTGATTTGCTGGTGACCGAACCCCAGAGCGGGACCCTGCTAACCCTGCAAAACCAGGGTACCTCTGCCAAGTCGCTCTTTCTGGCCGCCGGTTCCTACGCCACCGGGTCTGGCCCCGTGGCCGCCGTGGTAGGGAACTTCAACCAGCAAGGCGGCTACGATGTGGCCGTGGTGAATAAAGTCTCGGGTACCGTGGCCACCCTGCTGGGACAATCAGGCGGCCTCTTGGGCGCTGGCCAGAGCTACACCACCACCGGCACGGCAGCCGGACTGGCCGTGGCTGATTTCAATCTGGACGGCATCCCCGATCAGGCGGTGGCCAATAACAGTGCCAACAGTATCAGCGTAATCCTCAGCCAGACCAACGGCGGCTACGCCCAGCCTGTGGACTACGCGGTGGGTGCCAATCCTGTGGCCGTGGCTTCAGGCGACCTGACCAAGACTGGACGCCAGAGCCTGGTGGTTGTCAACAAAGACGCCAACACAATCAGTGTTCTCATCGGTCAGCTCAAGGGAGCATTTGCTCCGGCCGTGAACTACACGGTAGGCGCATCGCCCGTGGGTGCCGCCATTGCCGACTTCAACGCCGACGGCATCCCCGATATTGCCGTGGCCAACGAAGGCTCAAGCGCCATCAGCGTGCTGCTCGGCAAGGGAGACGGATCCTTCGACGCACCCATCAACATCGGTCTGGGAAATGCTCCCAGTTCGATCGTTACGGCAGACTTCAATGGCGACGGTAAGCCAGACCTGGCCGTGACCAGCAAAGCCGATAACCTGGTCAACGTTCTGCTGGGGCAGGGGACCCAGAGCCTCCCCGCCACCTTCAGCCCGCCCGTCAGCTACGCGGTGGGCTCAGGGCCTGTTGCCCTGGTGGCCGCGTCGCTGCGGGGCACCGGCAACCCAGACCTGATCGTGGCCAACCAGGGCTCCGGTAATGTCAGCGTGCTCCTGAACCAGGGCAGCGGCACCTTTGCTGCTGCCGCCAACTACGTGGCAGGAACCTTGCCCACCTCGGTTACCTCCGGTGACGTGAACGGCGACGGCATCCTGGATGTGGTTGTTGGCAACGGTGGCTCCAACGATGCCAGCATCCTGCTGGGGCAGGGGAACGGAACCCTGGCACCTGCCCAGCCGTTCTCGGTGGGTGGATCACCCACCGGAGTGGCGCTGGCCAGCCCAACCACCGGCGGTTTGCCCACACTGTTCACCACCGTGAATAACGGGGCTCAGGGCTCCTTGAATTCACTGTTCAACAGCACGCCACTGCTCTCTCAGCCAACCTTCAACCTGGTTGGCGGTACCGGCAAGCTGGTCCAGCAAATCCCCGCCGTGGCCGCCCAGATCATGAGCGTTCAGCGGTTCGGATACAACAAACAGCCCACTCAGGTCACCCTGGGCTTCAACCAGTCGCTTGATCCTGTCACGGCCGGCAACGTGGCCAACTATCAGGTCTTCTGGAACGGCAAGCGAATCCCCGTCCAATCCGTGGTCGTGGGTGTCTCCCAGCGCACCGTCACTCTGAAATTCGCCTCGGCTCTGCCCGTGCACCGCGTCTACAAGGTCGTGGTGAACGGCACCAACTCCGGGGTCCAAAACGTGTACGGGTTCCCCATCGGAACCGATGTCATTTCTCCCAACGGCCGGAACCTGGTCACCCAGGTCAATGCCCGAACCCTGGCGGGCCCCGCCTCGGCCGTGCGGTACTTCGGCGTCGTGCGGCCCACCGGCCAGGCAGCCGCCCAGCTGCATGCCAGGAAGAAATGACCCCACGCCCGGACTTTAGTGAAGCTGAAGCGACCTGAATACCAACACCGGTTGTGCCGCCAAGTCGCTTCAACTTCACCACGCGACTAGAAATCCGGCGACCCAGGCCAACCCCTAACCCCTCTTGTCGATGAAAGTTAGAGCTTGACCTGTCAGAAAAAATACGATTGCGACCCAATCTCTCTTGGCTTCGGTCCCCATCTTGCATTATACTGTAGGACTACCGACTTGATTCGGACATTTGCCAGGGGCCCCACTGACCGTGCCGATTTTCAAGCAACGAACCGAGGCCTGCGAAAGCGGTCCTCGGTTGTGTTTTATTAACGACCGCCCGGGGAATTTCGTCGCCATCCCTGGCGTCAACAGCCTTGCGAAGTCCGTGTGGGATGCGCGGGCTGTTACGCTTTCGGCCCCTAGGGTCGACAAGGCTCGTTTAAATGATGATCGGCCCAACCTTGGCGGCCAATCTTGTTTTTCACCACCGGCGCGGGTGTAACACGGTTTACTTCACCCGGTCTGGCTGTGTTTTTTTGTTGGAACTTTCCGCAGAAACACGGCCCCGGACCCGCCCCGGGACCCACGTGCCAGCTACAAAGGAGACCGACTCGTGAGCATGGGCGAATCGGCCTACGATCGTATTAACGACTACGGCGCGGTCAAGATCGGGCTTGCGAGCCCGTACGACATCCGAAGCTGGTCGTTTGGCGAAGTGAAAAAGCCTGAAACCATCAACTACCGAACCTACCGGCCTGAAAAGGACGGCCTGTTCTGTGAGCGAATTTTCGGTCCTGAAAAAGACTGGGAATGCGCCTGCGGTAAGTACCGCGGGATGAAGTATAAGGGAATGATCTGCGATCGCTGCGGAGTGAAGGTCACCCACTCCCGCGTACGCCGTAAGCGAATGGGCCACATCGAACTGGCCGCTCCCGTGGTTCATATCTGGTTCTTCAAGGCCATGCCCAGCCGGCTTGGCACCTTGCTGGACATGCGAACCACCAGCCTGGAACGGATCATTTACTTCCAGGACTACGTGGTCGTTGATCCGGGCGATACCCCGCTCAAAGAACGGCAACTCCTCACCGAAGAAGAGTTCCGCAAAGCACGAGACACCTACGGCGACACCTTCCAAGCCGACATGGGAGCCGAAGCCATCCGCAAACTGCTGATGCGGCTTGATCTGGTCACCCTGTCCAAGCAATTACGTGAAGAACTGACTCAGACCAGCGCCAAGCAGCGGATCAAAGACCTCACCAAGCGGCTCAAGGTGGTTGAGGCCCTGCGTGATAGCGACAACCGTCCCGAGTGGATGGTGCTTGAAGCGATCCCCGTGATTCCGCCCGATCTCCGCCCGCTGGTGTTGCTGGATAGTGGTAACTTTGCCACCAGCGACTTGAACGACCTCTATCGCCGCATCATCAACCGGAACAACCGGCTCAAGAAACTCGTCGACCTGAACGCCCCCGAAGTGATCATCCGGAACGAAAAACGGATGCTCCAGCAGGCGGTCGATGCTTTGTTTGATAACAACCGCTGCAAGCGGCCCGTGCTCGGCTCTTCAAACCGTCCGCTCAAGTCCTTGACCGACATGATCAAGGGCAAGCAGGGCCGGTTCCGTGAGAACTTGCTCGGTAAGCGCGTCGATTACTCGGCCCGGTCGGTCATCGTCGTCGGTCCTGACCTCAAGCTCCACCAGTGCGGTCTGCCCAAGAAGATCGCGCTCGAACTGTTCCAGCCGTTCATCATTCGCCAGCTCAAGGAAAAGGGCCTGGCCGACACCATCAAGTCGGCCAAGAAGATGCTCGAGCGGCGGAGCGAAGAGGTTTGGGACATCCTCGAAGAGGTCATCCGGAACCATCCGGTGCTCTTGAACCGAGCCCCAACCTTGCACCGCATGGGTATTCAGGCGTTTGAGCCTGTACTCGTGGAAGGGAACGCCATCCGGCTGCACCCCTTGGTGTGTAAAGGCTTCAACGCCGACTTCGACGGCGACCAGATGGCCGTGCACCTGCCGCTCTCAATTGAGGCCCAGGTCGAAGCCAGCGTGCTGATGATGTCTACCAACAACATCTTCAGCCCGTCCAACGGTAGCCCGATCATCAGCCCAACCCAGGACATCGTCATGGGTTGCTACTACCTCACCGTGCCAAGGCCCGGCGATATGGGTGAAGGGATGGTTTTTGCCACCCCCAACGAGGTCTTCCTCGCGTTCGCCCAGGGCAAGATGCAGATTCATGCCTCCATCAGCCTGCGCCTGCCAGACTCCAAGCGGCTCAAGGGAGATGGCGACAAGGAATATCGTCCAGGCATGATCATCAAGACCACCGTGGGACGGGTGGTGTTTAATGACATCCTGCACGCCAAGATGCCCTACTACAATCTGACGCTGGGCCAGAAACAGCTTCAGATGATCATTGCTGACTGCTACCAGATTCTTGGTCGCCGTCAGACGATCAAACTGCTCGACGACATGAAGGACCTCGGCTTCCGAGAGTCGACCCGCTCCGGTCTGTCGTTTGCCACCGACGACCTTCGCACCCCCGCCAACAAGGACGCGATTCTGGCCGAGGCCGAGAAGGATGTCACCAAGGCCCAGCGCAACTACCAACGTGGTGTGATCACCGAAAACGAGCGGTACGGTAAGGTGCTCGACGCCTGGACCCACGCCCGTGAACGAATTACCCATGACATGATGGAAGAACTCCGCGCCGATACGCGGAACGGTCAGGTTTACCTGAACCCGATCTTCCTCATGGCTGAATCTGGTGCCCGTGGTGGTGTCGAACAAATTCGACAGCTGGCCGGTATGCGAGGTTTGATGGCCAAGCCCTCGGGCAAGATCATCGAAACCCCGATCAAGGCCAACTTCCGTGAAGGGTTGAGCGTACTCGAGTACTTCAGCTCCACGCACGGTGCCCGAAAAGGGTTGGCCGACACGGCCCTCAAGACGGCCGACTCGGGTTACCTCACCCGCAAACTGGCTGACGTGGCCCAGAACGTCGTCATCACCATGAAGGACTGCGGTACCTCCCAGGGCATTACCAAGGGAGTGATCTACCGCGGTGAAAAGGTTGAGGTCAGCCTCAGCCAGTCGATTCGTGGTCGCGTGAGCCGGGTCAACATCGTGAACCCGGTCACCGACGAGATCATCGTTCGCGAGAACGACATGGTCTCCCTCGAAGCGGCCCGCAAACTCGAAGACATGCAGATCGAGAAGATCCAGGTTCGCAGCCCGATGACCTGCGAAGCCTCGCTCGGGATCTGCCAGCAGTGCTACGGTACCGACCTCTCAACCGGTCAGATGGTTGAGCAGGGAATGGCGGTCGGCATCATTGCCGCCCAATCGATCGGTGAGCCTGGTACTCAGCTGACCATGCGTACCTTCCACATCGGCGGTATCGCCGTCCGTGGTATGGAAGAAAAAGATGTCAAGTGCAAGAAGGACGGTAAGGTCAAGCTGGTCGGCGTGACCGTGGTCACGAACGACGCGGGTGCCCGAATCGCTCTGTCTCGTAACGGCGAAATTCACATCCTTGACCCCAAGGGACGTGAACTCGAAAAGTACGACATTATCAACGCCTCTGAGATGAAGGTCGAAGACGGCCAGCAGATCACGCGTGGTACCGTCCTGTGCGAGTGGGACCCACACAACCAGCCAATCCTCACCGAGGTCGGTGGTCGGGTCCGTTTCTCGGATATCGACGAAAACGACACGATGAAGGTCGAACAAGACGCCGCCGGCCACAAGCGGCGAACCATCATCGAGCACAAGGGGGACAAGCACCCCCAGATCGTTATCGAAGACAACGACGGCAAGATCCTGGACTTCTACCACATTCCTGAACGGGCCTCGATTGAGGTCAACGAAGGTCAGGTCATCGCGGCCGGTACCTTGGTGGCCAAGACCCCTCGTGAAGTGGGTGGTACCCAGGACATCACCGGTGGTCTGCCCCGCGTGACCGAGTTGTTTGAAGCTCGTCGTCCCAAGGAACCTGCGGTCATCGCCGAAATCGACGGCCGCGTGGAACTGAAGGAAGAAAAGCGCCGCGGCAAGCGAACCATCATCGTCAAGAACGAGAGTGGCATCGAACGCGAACACCTGGTGCCACACGGTCGCTATCTCCGCGTTCACGGTGGAGACCGGGTCAAGGCCGGTGACCCACTGATTGAAGGCCCACTGGTCCCGCACGATATTCTCCGAATCTCCGGTGAAGAAGCCGTTCAACGGTATCTTCTCCGCGAAATTCAGAACGTGTATCGCTCCCAGCGCGTGGAAATTGACGACAAGCACCTGGAAATCATCATCGCTCAGATGCTCCGCAAGGTTCGCGTTGAGAGCGTGGGTGACACCTCCTTGCTGCCTGGTTCGGTCATCGACAAGTTCGATTTCCGGCGGGTCAACCAGGACATGATGAACTGCGTGAAGGTCAAGGACCCCGCAGTGACCGATTTCCGCCAGGGTGAGATCGTGCCACGCGATGCGTTCGAAGCTGAAAACGTGCGGGTTGAAGGTAGTGGCGGCAAACGGGCTGAGTGGATTCGACCCAAGCCTGCGGCCGCCAGCACCCAGCTTCTGGGTATCACCAAGGCCGCCGTGCAGTCCGAGAGCTTCATCTCCGCCGCCAGCTTCCAGGAAACCACCAAGGTTCTCACCGAGGCGGCTCTGGCCGGCAAGGCCGACTACCTGGTGGGCCTCAAGGAAAACGTCATCCTGGGCCACCTGGTGCCCGCCGGTACCGGCTTCAAGCAGCACCAGGAAGCCGAGGTCCGGATCAAGCCCGAGGCGCTCAACGCCATGAGCGAGCGAGGCCCAGCCTACGCCCGTTATCCCGACCAGCACGTTGAGGTTGGCAAGTAAGCCGGGTTGATACCGACATCTCGACCGTAAATCACTCCAGAAGCCCCGCTGATCCAGCTTGGACCAGCGGGGCTTCTGTTGTTTTTGACGCGAGCCGGTGTCCTGAATTGAGATCTCCGAATTTGAGCCTATCCCAGCAGGGAGCACCCACTCGGCTTCTCACTCACTTAACCCGTGTGGGTGAACCCGGGACGTTTCGTTCGCCGATGCCAGGCTTCATCGTTGCAAGGCAATTCTGGGGGCGATAAAATTGTGTCCATTCATCGAAGCAATCATGCGGCGATCGCAATAGACATTCGGTAGATATGCGGTAGACGCGAAGCCGTTGCGTGATTGCTTTGGGATCGAGCGGACTTTGTTATCGACCCTCAATCGGAGGCTTTCGTGGATACTCATAACACAACCGCCTACATGGTCGGTGCCATCTTTGGTGCCGTGTTTGTTGGAATCCTCTGCGGCCTCCTTCCCCTCGCCGTCGGTCGGAAACGAGAGCGGCTAGGGCTCGGTTGGGTCGGTTTGGGACTGTGCGTTGGCTCGGGTTTTGCTTTGGGTCTCTTTGGTGCCGTACCGATGGCCGGTCTCTGGTCACTTGTCATTCTTGTTGCCGGGCCGCCAAAGAGGAGGCCAACGCATGTCGATTCGGGCCTCACGTCAGGGGCATCGACGCCTCAGCCTTACGACCTCTGAGCGTCGTGTTGTGGCGACGCCTCGGGCTCGCACTCGCTCCAGGCACGTCTGTCTGTTTGGACATTCCCTGGAGCCGTGTTCGAAACGCCATAGATGTTGCGGATGTCGATGGTTCCGAGTGCTTGCGCTCTGACGCGATCACGGCCAGAATTCCGGCCTCAGCGACGTTACTCCACCACTAGAACCGGCTTCCCGAGCACCTCAAACCGGGGTGAGATCCCCAGCCCAGGCTGAGTCGAGGCCGCCATACGGCCATGGACCCGCTTCGGGGCCCCGTCGGCCGTGCTCACCGTGACGTAGCTATTGAAGTCGGTACAGGTGAAGAGCAGTTCCTTGGGGGTGCTATGCGCCAGGTGGGCAATGACCGCGGTGGTGATATCGCCGCCCCAGCTATCTTCCAGCGTCATGGCGATGCCCAGCGAGACGCACAGGTCACGAGCCTGCCGGGTTTTGGTCAGACCGCCAAGCTTGCTGATCTTGAGATTCACCAGGTCCATGGCACCATCGGCATGACCCCGCAAAAGCATGTCGAGACTGTCAATGTTTTCATCAAGAATGAACGGGTGATCGGTCCGGCGACGGATACTCAGACACTCTTCATAAGACGCGCACGGCTGTTCGATATAGACATCGATGTCACGCACGGCCCGGACCACGCGTGCGGCCTCGTGGGGCAGCCAGCCGGTGTTGGCGTCGGCAACCAGGCGGTCACCGGCCTTCAGTTCCGCGGCCACGGCCTTGATGCGGTCAATATCGACGTCGGGATCTCCCCCAACCTTGAGCTGGAACCGGCGATACCCCTGAGCGCGGTAGCCGGCCACCTTGGCCGCCATCTCCTCGGGAGACTCTTGCGAGATGGCCCGGTACAGCACCACATCGTCACCGAACCGGCCACCCAGCAGCGTACAAACCGGCAGGCCGGCCACCTGACCAAGAATGTCCCAGCAGGCGATATCAATGCCGCTCTTGACGTACGGGTGTCCCTTGAGGGCGGAATCCATCCGTCGATTCAGCGCACCCAGTTCCGTAGGATCCCAGCCCAGCAAGTGCGGCCCCAGTTCGGCAATACCGGCACGCACGCCGCCGGCATAGGCTGGCAGATAAAACGGGCCCAGCGGGCAGACTTCGCCATGGCCCACAATGCCGGCGTCGGTTTCTACCCGGACAATCGAGCTATCAAAAACATTGACCGACTTCCCGCCCGACCACTTGTAACTCCCCTCGCTCAGGGGAAGTTCCACTCGATAGACCGCAATGCGTGTGATTTTCATGGCTGTGAATCCAATCCAGGTCAGGGCGAGGAAGTAAGGCCAGACGCGGTCCAGTGCGTGAGGAACCAGAGCGATATGGTAATGGCCTGGCCGGAAAGCGGCCAGCAACCTTGGAGTGATTTCCTGGGCCGCGTATCCATTTACAGCGGTTCACGATTGGGATGCTCTCGCCCAACCGACCAAGGCGAGACATCCGCTCCTCAACCCCGTTTCGGAGTGCTGCTCCTGGCCCGCATAGCCTCCACCAGCCGCTCAGACGAGTGCTCCCAGCGATAGGAAGCCGCGCGAAGCCGGCCAACTTCCACCCGGCGTGCCACTTCCGCAGGCTGATCGATCACCTCACGCAGCGTGGCGGCAATCGAATCTTCACGGGTCGGTTCCACATACCAGCCGGCCGGTCCACTAATTTCAGGCAGGGCCGTAGAGTCTGCCAGCACCACCGGACACCCTTGGGCCATCGCCTCCACGGCCGGAATGCCAAAGCTTTCGCACGTGGATGGAAAGACCAAGGCCAGCGCCTCGGCATACGCCGCCCGCAGGCTCACCCCTTGGAGGTACCCAGGACGTACAATCCGCACGCGGCTGGGAAGGGACGCAATCACGGTTTCCAGTTGTGCAACCTCTTCTGCGGAGCCATCACCCACCAGCACCACGGCCAGTTCTCCGCTGGCCACCTCAGCCAACTGGGCCGCCGCCCTCACCAGTCGCTCCAGATTTTTCCGGGGCTGGAAATTCGCCACAGACAGCAGGTACCGACAATCTGGCGCCAGACCCAGCTCGCCTCGAACCTCAGCCCGCTCAGACTCGGTGGCCGGTTCCAGAAAGAGATCGTCGGCCGCGTTGGGCACATGCACCACACGCCCTTCACAACCGGGGAAGGCGTTCAGCAATTGCTCACTGTTGAAATGCGAGACCGAGGCGATGAGGTCGGCTCGATCGAAGATCCGCCCCAGTAAGCCGCGGCGGCGGGGCCCGCCGTAGGTGAGGTCCTGAAGCACGTCATGGCTGGTAACCGCCAGCCGGGCTTGACCCGCTGGCACGAAGTATTCGGCTGGGCAATAGACCCAGTCAATCGGCCCGGTCCACCAGTCCATGCGAGGCCCGCCACAAACACGCCAGAAGCGAATCATCTGACGGGTTGAGAGCGGCAGTTGCCTGCGCGGCAAATGGGCGGAGGCCGACCAGGCTTGGCGACCCTCCGAGGTGGAGAGCCGACCGGTGACTGTGGTCAAGCGTACCGTTGGGTTCGCCAGCAAGGCCTCGCGCTGGGCCAGAGCATGCCGAGTGACCCCCGTGGGATGACGGCACGCATCCAGATCATAAAACCAGGCAACACGAAGCAGACCGGCCACCTGATTGGCAACGGAAGACGAAATCGCGCAGCCTGGCAAGGCCATCGCGGAAGACATGGAGTAATTCACTTCCCTGCCGGCCGAGTCGAATCGCATGCACAACCCACCCGTAACGCCATGTTAAGCAGCCACCCAAGCCCCAGCAATCATCAGAGTTTAGCGACACCAGGTCATGTTGTACTGGTTTTTCTCGAAAAGCAGTCGGGATTGACAGTCTTCAACATTGCCCCTAGTCTACCCCGCCTCCTTCTGCCCTTTGGGTCCCGGCCTCTCCTGGGATCGTCAACAGAAGGCCATGAATCCGATTGACGCGGGAGGGATTCCGCCCATGAGCATACCGAAGCTCTGCAAATTTCGACTGCCCTGGATTCACCTACGCGTCATCACGCTCGGCCTGCTCTTGGTTCTGAGTGGCTGCAAGCTGACCCCGTCACGCGATAAACCTGGCGGTGCCCTGAACCCCGTGGTTGATCCTGGACGAGTGATCGAAGCCAAACGCTGTTCCCTGACCGTGGTCATTCTGACACGTCCCCAGGGTGATCCACTCCTGAACGAGATCGCCTGGAGTCTAGCAGACGAACAGGTGGTTGAGCCCGAACTCCGGCGTGCCTTGCAGACCAATGGCCTGCGTCTGGGCCGGTTAACAGGCGAACTCCCTTCAGGACTCTCTGAACAACTTCGGGCCAAGCCACCCAACCAGCCTGACGTGCAAATGATTGCCAACGCCAGTGGCGAAAGTGCATTGATTGATGCCAATCAGGCGCAGGCCCAACCCAGTATCAACCTGCTCCTGAGCGACCCCCAAGGGCAAGTTCGCGGCAAAAACTACAGTGATGCCAAAGGGTTCCTGCGGGTTACGGCCACTCACGAAGGGCCGAGCGCGGTCTCTTTGCGGCTGGCGCCAGAACTTCATCACGGCCCCGTCCAGTCGAGCTTTATGCCCATACCCACCGGAGCACTCATGATGCCCCGTGAGTTCCAGATGTCCTCGGGCCAGAAGCAAGAGACCCTCCGCGACCTGGCAGCCACCATGACCTTACAACCGGGTCAGATTGCTGTCATTGGTGCTCGACCCGATCGAAACGGCACTCTGGGCGATCTTTTGTTCAACAAGCCCGAGGGAAACAGCGACCGGATCAAGCAGAGCCTGGTGCTGATCTGGGCCAATCGCAATTCCGTCTCTGAAGCCGGCACCGGGAGCTTTGAACTGCCACCCGCGCTCATGCCACTAGACGACGAAGCGCTCAAAGCCGACGTGGTACCCGGCCCAGTGGCTGCAACCCGACCACCGGAAACCGCCCCACCCGCAGATTCCAGCGTGGTACCCGCGCTGGTCGGCGGTTCAGAAGCTTTGAACGCAACATCGACCGGCATAGATCCAGACTCCACGTCTCAGTCTCCGGTTGAACAGGAAGAATCCAACCAGGCAGACTCACCCACCGTAACACCAGGAAGTTGAACCACGATCATGGATGAACTGTCTATCTTTGCCAGGAGCGGTGCCCCGTCACCCAGGCGTTGGATCTCACACGGCGGACATGGCTCGGCAACACCTCACCGTCAGCCAACCTCCCGCTTCGCTCCACCAGCTCATCCAGGCATGGTACGCCGTATGGATACTCACGAACTGCAACTGGACGGATCGGAAGGTGAGGGGGGTGGCCAGATCCTGCGGTCGGCCCTGACCCTTTCGCTGCTGACCGGTCGACCGTTCCGGATTGAACAGATCCGGGCCAACCGATCAAAACCTGGGCTTCGTCCTCAGCACCTGGCCGCCGTGCGGGCCGCGGCCTTGCTGGGCCACGCCACCGTGGAAGGGGACCAGCTTGGATCTCAGACGCTCCGGTTTTCGCCCACAACTTACGAACCAACCGACCTGACCCTGGATATTGGGACGGCCGGGGGAACCGCGCTGGTTCTGCATACACTGCACCTGGCCATTGCCACGCGTGCGCTCAGCCCGATTCACGTTCGGCTGACGGGCGGGACCTTCAATGATCACGCCCCTTCGTTTCCGTTCTTGCAAGAGACCTGGCGATCGTACCAGGAGCAAATGGGAATGCGGTTGGCGTTGTCCATGCCACGCGCAGGGTTCTATCCCCGCGGTGGTGGTCAGCTTGAGGCCTGGATCGAGCCCGGTCAACCTCGACCGCTGCAGTTGCTCGAACGCGGTCCGCTGTGCGGTATCAAAGCCAGCGCCGGCGCTCTGAACCTCTCCAGAAGTCATGTCGCCCAAAGACTCCTGGATCAGGCCGGCGTTCGCCTGGCCGAGCAGGGGCTGGCGGAACTCGCGAGCTTCGCCGTTGAAGACTGGGCTGGAACCGGGCAGGGGGCGGCCATCTCGCTCACGGCCGAATTTGGGGCCACCCAGCACCATGGTGCTACCTCGACCACGTTTGTGTGCCTGGGAGCCCCAGGCAAACCCGCAGAAGCCGTGGCCGATGATGCCATCGACGAACTCCTGGAATTCTTGAACCAGCCCGGCGCAGTGGATGCTCACTCGGCCGACCAGATGCTCTTGCCGCTGTGCTTGGCGCCAGGCGTGAGTACCTTCACCACACCCACGGTCACCAACCACTTACGTACCAACGCTGGCACCGTCATGGCGTTCTTGGACCGGACGATCCGGATCCGTACCGGCTCCGAACCCGGCCAACCGGCAACCCTTGAGATCGCTTGATCCAAGGCCTTGATGCTGCCGGTTCAGACTGCAAGATGGGGGGGGGGGGGGCGCCGAAAACAGCACATCAAGCTGCGAAGGCCAGACTTCTCAAAACCAAGCCCCGCTCGCAGCCTCGAACACAAAGCGGCCCTGCGAGCCCATCGCGTATGCCAGTAACTTTTGCCTGCTGCATTATTTAAGGCGTTTACAGCAGCAAGACTCCGACAATCGCGACCGACCAAATGCCTTCGCCAGTGCAACGCGCTTCTGCTTGCCTTGCCCATTGGTGGGCGTGGCAAGATCCCTGAAGCTGATGGCAAACGCCCGATTTATGCATTCCACAGACTCATCGATCGACCAGCTAGTGCTTAGTCACGGCTTAGGTTTGGGGTAGACGCTCTTGAGCTTGGTGCGAGCATCGTCGACTTTCATTTGCCAGTCTACACCACGCTGTCTGCTATTCGCATCCGTTGACCAAGCTGACGTTTCCTGCTCCAGTGT
>CAIYJE010000047.1 GCA_903926465.1 uncultured Planctomycetales bacterium | reverse complement strand
CAGCGGTCATCTGCGGACCAAGAATGTCCAGCAGAGAAGTCAGATCATGGGTGTCCGTACCCAGTGGTGCCATGCAAAGAGTTGAATGCCACGAAAGGCAAAATGCAAGGGGTTACTGAATTCGGCTGAATGCTTACAAAATTACCGGTCTCGCTCACCCTGGTCGGTGATGGTCCTGCATTGAACCAAGTTCTTGATATGACTCGCCAAACGAATGTGACCGAAATGATCACTTTCACGGGCTCGGTTTCGCTATCTTCAATTCCCACGATCATGCAAGAACACCATGTGCTTGTTTTTCCAACCGATCACGAGGGTATGCCCAACGTGGTTTTAGAAGCACAGACCAACGGCTGCGTTGTGATTGTCACCCGTCTTCCTGGAGTCACCGATGTCGCCATTGAGGATGGCGTGACAGGCAGCCTGGTGGAACCGGGCGATATTCACGGTTTTGCCGATAAGGTCGAGGCCCTGCTGGATCCGGCTGTCTGGAATTCTGACTCCCAGGCAGCCATCGAGCGGAGTCATCGGCTGTTTTCCGTGGAGACGATGGGTGCGGGTTACGAAGCGGTCATTCAGGACCTCCACGCCGGCAAGTATCCCCTGAGTCGACCGTTCAACCAATCGCACAGCCTGAGAGACGTGCCGTTTCATTGGAGAGACTATTTGCCCGGAAATGTGAGATCCAGGCTGGGAGCCTTGTCTCGCATTCTGGGCGGACGACCACACCGCCGACCTTGACACCATTAAAATCGCCATAGAAATAATTCCATGAAAATTGCACTGGCCGTGTCTCAACTTGGAATGGGAGGCGCGGAAACCTCCGCACTCAGGCTTGCTCAACACCTGACCCGCAACGGTCATGATGTGACGATCTGCGCAATGAACGAGGGCTCTCTCTGGGCAGAACTGGAACGCTGCGAACTGAAAGGCCATCTTTTCCCTCATTCCGCATTAAATTCCGTCGTACAGATATCCAAATCGCTTGCAAATTTCTGGAATCAGCAGAAGTTTGATCTTGTGATTCTACGACTCGCTAACCGCATTTCCTATCAGGCCGCCCACATGCTTGAGGACCAGATTGGCGTGCTTGCGATCCTTCGTAACCCAAGACCCGAAGTTCATTCTTTTATCGCCAAGCATCGAATGGCCTGGAACGTTGCCATTGGTGTCGGTCCACTGGTCCAGCAGGTGGGTCAGCATCACAATCCCGGAAAAACCGTACTTCATGTACCCAACGGTGTTGAAATTCCTTCACGATCCGATCTCGCTGACCGTATTCCCTGGAGCCAGCCACTGCGATTGGTTTACCTTGGCCGCCTGTTCGACGGCACCAAGGGAATCTTCCGCCTGCCGCACATTCTCGCTGCCTGCCATCAGAGGCAACTCCCCGTCCAGTTGACGGTGATCGGTGATGGTCCTGATCGCGAGAGGTTACTCCACTCTTTCAAAGACCTGAACGTGGCCGATTCCGTCACCATGCTCGGTTTTCAAGAGTTAGGCACCATCCCTGCGCACCTGCGGCAGCACCATGTGCTCGTGCTTCCATCGCGATCTGAAGGATTACCCAACGTCCTCCTGGAAGCCCAGGCGAATGGCTGCGTACCTGTGGCAACTTTGCTGCCAGGCTCGACCGACGTTGCCATCAACGCCCCGATCACCGGCAGGCTGGTGGAGAATGGCGAGATCGGAAAGTTCGTGGACGAGATCGAGGCTATGCTCGACCGTGCGGCCTGGAACCAGGCCTCCCAGGCCGGCGTTGAACGGAGTCATCGGCTGTTTTCCATGGAGACGATGGGTGCGGGTTACGAAGCGGTCATTCAAGACCTCCACGCCGGCAAGTACCCCCTGAGTCGACCGTTCAACCAATCGCACAGCCTCAAAGACGTGCCGTTTGGCTGGAGGGATTACTGGCCCAGACCAAGACTACGGTCCAGGCTTGGAAAATTGGCGAGGACGCTGGGCTGGAGCTAACCTCAACTGCAACGAGTTCCCTGGGCAGTACCCAGGGCGATTGCGCGATTCTAGGTAATCTGGCATGATTGTGCCGGTGTGATTTCTGCCGCTTCCTGGAGGACAGCAAGGGTAGAAACTATCGCGACCGCAAGGAATCCGTGCCATGGCCAAAACAAAGTCTGCTCGCAT
>CAIYJE010000046.1 GCA_903926465.1 uncultured Planctomycetales bacterium | reverse complement strand
CAGCGGTCATCTGCGGACCAAGAATGTCCAGCAGAGAAGTCAGATCATGGGTGTCCGTACCCAGTGGTGCCATGCAAAGAGTTGAATGCCACGAAAGGCAAAATGCAAGGGGTTACTGAATTCGGCTGAATGCTTACAAATCCTCTTTTGTGGAATTTGCCACTCAGATCTGCACTCGGTCCGAGACGAGTGGAAGAGCATCATGCCGACCGTGTACCCGATTGTGCCGGGCCACGAAATCGTGGGCCGAGTCACCCAGGTCGGCCAGGCCGTCACGAAGTACAAGGCTGGAGACCTGGTCGGTGTTGGCTGTTTGGTGGATTCCGATCACACCTGCCCGAACTGTCTGGATCACCTGGAAAACCTCTGCCCAAATCAGGTGCTCACGTTCAACTGGCCCGATAAGCACCAAACCGCTCCGGTCACTTACGGCGGGTATTCGGGGAGCGTGGTTGTCGATGAGCACTTCGTTCTCCGCGTGCCAACGACTTTGCAGCTTGCCGGCGTTGCCCCGCTCTTGTGTGCAGGCATTACCACGTACTCCCCGTTACGCCGCTGGGGTGTTACCAAGGACAAACGGGTGGGCGTGATTGGCTTGGGCGGCCTGGGCCACATGGCGGTCAAATTCTCGCGTGCCTTCGGGGCCCACACCACGGTTTTCACCACCTCCCTGAATAAGATCGAAGACGCCAAGCGGCTTGGGGCCGACGCCGTAGTGCTCTCAAAAGACGCAGACGCCATGAAGGAAGCAGCCGGCAGATTCGACTTCCTGCTCGACACCATTGCGGCCGACCACGACGTGAACTCTTACCTGAACCTGCTCAAACATGATGGCACGCTTTGCCTGGTTGGGGCCCCAGAAAAACCGATACCAGTTTCCGCGTTCGCACTTCTCATGGGTCGTCGGAACCTTGCCGGATCAATCATCGGCGGCATTGCCGAAACGCAAGAAATGCTCGATTTCTGCGGCCAGCACAACATCACCGCCGACGTGGAAGTTATCCCGATCCAAGGTGTGAATGAAGCTTATGAGCGGCTGGTCAAGTCTGATGTGAAGTACCGCTTCTGCATCGACATGGCGTCTCTCAAATCCGAATAACCCTGCACGAATCAGAAGGAGATCGCCATGCAAACACGCATGCTTGGGAAGAGTGGGTTGGAAGTTTCGGCCCTCGGCTTTGGCTGCATGGGCATGAGTTTTGGCTATGGCCCAGCCGGGGACCAGCAAGAGATGATCTCGGTCATCCGGGCGGCCGTTGATCTGGGCGTCACCTTTTTTGATACCGCCGAGGTCTACGGGCCCTACACGAACGAAACCCTGGTGGGCCAAGCGCTCGCACCCGTCCGTGACCAGGTGGTCATTGCCACCAAATTTGGGTTCCAATTCGATCCCAACGGGAAACCGGCAGGACTCAACAGCCGCCCCGAGCATATCAAGCTCGTGGCAGACGCATCACTCAAGCGACTCAAAACCGACCGCATCGATCTCCTCTATCAGCATCGCGTCGATCCCAAAGTGCCAGTTGAAGACGTGGCTGGAGCAGTGAAAGATCTCATCAAAGAAGGCAAGGTCAAGCATTTCGGACTCTCAGAGGCCGGCGTCCAGGTCATTCGGCGCGCCCATGCGGTCCAACCGATCACGGCACTTCAAAGCGAGTACTCGCTCTGGTGGAGAGAGCCCGAAGCGGAAATCATTCCAACCCTCGAAGAACTCGGTATCGGCTTCGTCCCTTTCAGTCCGCTGGGCAAGGGATACCTCACTGGAAAGATGGACGAGAACACCACATTTGACAGCACAGACTTCCGCAATACGGTGCCGCGATTTTCGGCGGACGCAAGGAAAGCAAACCGAGCGTTGGTCGATCTGCTCACTGGCATCGCCCAGCGGAAACATGCAACCCCCGCGAAAATCGCTCTCGCCTGGCTCCTCACTCGGAAACCGTGGATCGTGCCGATTCCAGGCACCACCAAGCTGCACCGACTCCAGGAAAACACCGCAGCGACAGACGTTGAACTTTCCACAACCGATCTGCATGACATCGAAACCGCCGCATCCAAGATTGAAATCCAAGGCGAACGGTATTCAGAGGCCGCACAGAAAATGATCAATCGCTGACGAACAAGGACCATGCCCCCGATGGCGAGTCACGCCTCATGGTTGGCGCGGCACTCGCCGTTGGGGGTTAGTTCGTCACCACATACCCGGGCACCACTCGGCTGACAACGCGGACACCGTGAGAGCCACCCCGCAAGTCCAGTGGGGCAACTGCATGACTGTTCTGTCTTGATGGTAAGGATGAGCGACAGGGCCAGCCGGTCGGTCAGCCTTGCACCTTTGCCTCCGCCCTTTCCAAGATCTCAATGACCTGTGTATGCCCACGCCTTTTGGCCCAAGCCAGCGGAGTGGCCCACGGCCTGTCATCCGGTAGATTCGTCTTCGCTCCACGAGTTAGCAGAAATTCCACCATATCCGGACGATTATTTCGGGCGGCCCACCCCAACGGTGTCGAACTATATTCGTCATCAATGGCCGAGATGTTCGCTCCCGCGTCAAGCAGCAGCGCCGCACATTCGAGTGAAGCCTTGTCAGGAAGACCACGACCGTCGCCTCTGCAGCACAGATGCAGCATGGTTTGCATCTGCCAGTTGCAAGTGTCTGGATTCATACCACTCTCCAGCAGCGTCCGAAACATGTCTGGACGCTCCAGCAGATACGATTGGCATCCAGTTATCAGCGCTGGCACGCGAATACCGGCGTGTAACAAACGCTTCAGCAAATCATGCTTGCCGCGTGTGACGACGGCCGTGAAGACACCGCCACACCCAAGTTCTGCGGACTTTGGATCGGCCGTGATGCGGCGAATGACCTCCTC
This sequence comes from uncultured Planctomycetales bacterium, assembly GCA_903926465.1. Classification (GTDB taxonomy): domain Bacteria; phylum Planctomycetota; class Planctomycetia; order Isosphaerales; family Isosphaeraceae; genus CAIYJE01. Next base: position 65,664 of record CAIYJE010000046.1, on the reverse strand, counting down.
ATCTTCGTCCATCCAGACCAGGTCATAGGGATCGAGGCTACCGCCGTGGGCCTTGAGCAACTTGCGAATCTCCAACGTCTTCGCCGCGTAGACCGCGTTACCGCCGCAATCTGCATGGCCATTGGGGTCTGCCCCAACCGCCAACAACAGTTCCACCATTTCGCGGCTACCAGCGCGTGCGGCCGCGTGCAGGGCGCGTCCCTTTTCGGCGTCACGCTCGGGCCAGGTCGGGCTGGCTCCTCGTTCGAGTAGAAATCGAACCACGGATTCATGACCGAATTCCACAGCCGTTGTGAGCGGCCGTCGTCCGTTGAGCCGCGCTTCCCGAATGAGCGATGGTTCCGCGTTCAGAAGTTCACGAACGCGTGCAAGGTCGCCTGTCTCTACCGCCAAATGGATCGGGTGATCCTTACGTGGCTCAGCCAGCAAAAGCTTTTGCAGTCGATCGCGAGCCGATTCAAGAGCTGCCACAACGGCATCGTAGCCACGTTCCGCTGCGATTTCGATGAGCCTGTCGGCATCGGCTCGGTTCCATTCCAGATCCGCTCCCGCATCGAGCAACAATCGAACAATCTCGGCGTGCCCCTCTAGCACAGCGAAGTGAATCGGCGGCATGGAATAGTAGCCGCGCTGGCTCCGTGTTGGATCACGCTCCAAAAGCTGACGCAACTTGGACGCATTACCAGACGCCGCGGCAACAATCATTTCCCAGGTGTTGTCTTCAATGTCAGGCGGCTTGATCATCTGGCCCTCAGGCTATTGTAGACTTTGCAGTCGCCAGAGCAGGTATGGCTCAGGTGCGTTCGAATCCAAAATCCTGAAGCTCGAATTGCTGCCTGCGGCACTCCAGAATTCGAGGCTACGCGAAGCCAAGCGATTTGTCTTGTATTGATCCGAAGGATCTCGGGTTCCTTAAGTGGTCATCATCTCAACAAGGCTTGAAGTTGACCAGGACCGCCATCCTGGCGTTTCTCACATCAAGGCTGTTATCGCCTGGCGGGCTAACAACGCCCGAGTTCGAATCCACCAGACTACGGAGTGCGGTCCATCCATTCGATTGATTCTTCCAAGAGCTTGCAATCACAAAGCCCTGATCTCGATATGGTCAATAGTTTCACCCGACCGAACGGCTATTGTTACTGCGTTGTCCCATGGCCTGGACTTCGCATCGTGAGGGAAACCAATGGGGTCTCCATGATCATCAATTTCAGGAACGTCAGGATCACGCATTCCATCATGGCCAGCCTTCAGCCCGTAGGTTCCCGAAGCAAGCCCATGGAATTGGAACCGCCCGTCCTTCTCTGAAAGAACTTCGTATAGAAGGCCCGTTCGATTGAACGCCACGACCCACATTTGCCCCTCCAGTCCGGGCGAAACATTTGACACCGTGCCACAAATACTCGCAGGCGCTTCCATCTGAATCGAAACTTCTCGATCGCGATCCTCTGGAAGCTCTGACCAGAGTATTTGACGGGTGGGCAGGCCAGCGGATTCGATCACAAGATATCGTTCTTGAGACGTAGGCAGATAACTGAGTTCGAATCGCCCGTCATGCAGCATCGTATAATCGGTATCAAACCCGAATCGCTCAACGACCCTTCCACGAGCGACATTACACCAGGCAATTTCACACGGCGACTCTAGCTTCCAGCGAGCTACCCAACCGTGCGTGACAGGTTCACCCCGATAGGTTACACGACCTCGGATGAAGTGCTTCCTGGAATCGACTTGTGCAGCTTCCTCGGCTTTGCAAACTTGGATGCAAATATCCGTTTGATTTTCCATCGCTGCAAGTGAAGAAGTGATCGCCTCGCCAACTTGATAGCCTTCGGCTATAACTTCTAGATGTTTTTCTCCCGAAGAACTATAGTCTATCTCAAAGAAGCCCCGCCTTGGCTGGCGGAAATCCGAGAGAACGCAGCTTGAGTATTGAAATTCCGTGGCTGACACACGATCGATGTTGCACATCCGTATTTGATCAATATTCACAGCCTCACCGGTTTCTGCATCAACGACTACTCCAGAGATCATACCCTGACGATCAAGCACGACTCGGATTGGAGTTGATGTTTCCCAATCTGCAAAGTGGTCTTGATAACTGATGTAACCATCCTTGACAGCACGAAACCAGCGTCTTTCCTGGGCTTTCAAACCTCGAATCAGGGCAATCCCACCATCATCACTGAGCGGTTCTTCCGCCGCGCCATCACCGGCTCCAATCACGCGCACTCCTGGAATGGGTTCACCCAAAGCATTCACAAAGTGCATTCGACAAAGAACCTCTGGCTCAAGGACAATCTTGCCCAGCGCCTTCGGTTGCGAGACACGATCAACCTGAATCCTTTGGATATGGCCGGCAAACCCAGAATGCGTAAATTGTAGCAAGGTCGCTGCCGCTAACATCAGGGGCGGCGTCACAAAACACCCCTCCGAGTCGGTCCGAATTTGCAGGCCCGGGCCCACATTGTCGACACAATGCCCCGTCCGATAGACGGCCAGGCTGATCTGAATTTGCGCATCACGGATTGGCTGACCAGCCAGATCGGTCACGCGACCGTGATAGACCTGCCCAGGCGATAAGACAATGGTTCTCAGTTCGAGGGTCTGATTGGGGAATACAATCGGTAGCGGAATGCTGCTGCGTGCCGAGCCACGTTCCTCGACCAATAAACGGTAACCCAGCCGGTAATACGCGGTCGGTTCCAAAATGAAACATCCCCTACGGTCGGTGGCCGTTCTGGGCATCTGAGATTGATCGACCGCATTGTAGGGTGCATCTTCTGGACAGAAGCAGACCGAGGCCCCGTCAATGGGGGTTCCATCCAGTGATACGACTTGACCTGTGATCCGGCCCTTGGCTTTGACAGCGTCCATAGGCTTCGTTCAAGGTTCGCAGAAAATGAGGTCGTCGTTGGGTTGAACGGGTGTCGGCTTCCCTTGGATTTCAAGGCACATCGGCAGCTGAGGCACGAAACTTACCCCTTCATCCCTTTGGCTGCAACAGAAATTTACTGCCGCATTCACACCGCAGACTCGGGCACCACGGGCGTGGTGACACTGCCAGAGCCAGGGAGGTGAAGCAGCGAACGAACTGGTCCCGCGGGGCGCTACGCCGCTCGCCGGAACCGGCTTTGATATGACACTTTTTCGCGACCTTATCGGTGGCCCTCGAAGCCGTCAGGCCTACGATCAAGCGAGGTCATACCGATCAAGGTTCATCACCTTGTTCCAAGCCGCGACAAAGTCATGGACGAACTTCTTCTCCGCGTCGGCACTTCCGTAAACTTCAGCCAAGCCGCGAAGTTGTGAGTTCGACCCAAAGATCAAATCAACACGCGTGCCAGTCCACTTTAGTTCGCCCGTTTTACGATCGTGGCCTTCGAACACGCTTGCATCCTCTGAGACCGGCTTCCACTCCGTACTCATATCAAGCAAATTCACGAAGAAGTCATTGGTCAAGGCTTCTGGGCGCTTGGTGAACACACCCTGTTGCGTGCCTCCGAAATTGGTTTTTAGAACTCGCATGCCACCCACAAGCACCGTCATTTCGGGAACGGTCAGAGTAAGCAACTGCGCCTTATCTACGAGCAGTGCTTCGGCCGAAACGCTGTAGTTGCCCTTGAGGTAATTGCGGAAGCCGTCCGCCACCGGTTCGAGCACGGCAAAGGAGACTGCATCGGTTTGCTCTTGCGAAGCGTCCATGCGGCCCGGCGCGAATGGAACCGTGACCTCGTGCCCGGCATTCTTTGCCGCTTGCTCAACGCCGGCGCACCCGGCCAAAACAATCAGGTCCGCCTGGGAGACCTTTTTGCCACCTGCCTGAGCCTGATTGAAGGCGCTTTGGATCGCTTCCAAAGTGTTCAGCACCTTTGCCAGCTGGGCAGGTTGGTTGACCTCCCAATCTTTCTGAGGCGCCAGGCGAATGCGGGCTCCGTTCGCACCACCCCGTTTATCAGAGCCACGGAACGTGGACGCCGAAGCCCAGGCGGTGGAAACCAGCTCAGAAACCGACAGCCCGGCAGCCAGAATTTGGGCTTTCAACGAGGCGATTTCCCGTTCATCGATCAAATCATGAGTGACCGCCGGAATGGGGTCTTGCCAGATGAGTGTTTCCGCAGGAACCTCGGGCCCAAGGTAACGCGCAAGCGGACCCATATCACGGTGGGTCAGCTTGAACCAAGCCCGCGCAAACGCATCGGCAAACTGATCCGGGTTCTCCATGAAATGCCTTGAGATCTTTTCATAGGCCGGGTCGAAGCGTAGTGCCAGGTCCGTAGTCAACATGGTCGGGAGATGCTTCTTCGAAGGATCATAGGCATCGGGAATGGTTGCACCGGCTGCCTTGGCCACCCATTGATGCGCACCGGCCGGGCTCTTGGTCAGTTCCCACTCGTAGCCAAACAGGTTCCAGAAGAAATTCGTGCTCCACTTGGTTGGCGTGGTGGTCCAGATAACTTCCAGGCCGCTGGTGATAGTGTCTCCGCCCTTGCCGGTGCCAAAGCTACTCTTCCAGCCCAGGCCCTGCTGCTCCAGGCCGGCCGCTTCCGGTTCAGGCCCCACATGGGTCGCCGGGCCGGCTCCGTGGGTCTTGCCAAAGGTATGGCCACCGGCAATAAGCGCAACCGTCTCCTCATCGTTCATCGCCATGCGAGCAAAGGTCTCGCGAATATCCCGCGCTGCGGCAAGGGGATCGGGGTTGCCGTTCGGGCCTTCCGGGTTGACGTAAATCAGCCCCATTTGCACGGCCGCGAGCGGATTTTCGAGATCCCTGTCGCCCGTGTAGCGTTTGTCATCCAGCCAGGTTTTCTCGGTGCCCCAATACACATCCTGATCCGGCTCCCAAACATCTTCTCGACCGCCACCGAAACCGAATGTCTTGAATCCCATGCTTTCCAGAGCGACGTTACCAGCCAGAATCATCAGATCGGCCCATGAAAGCTTGAGGCCATACTTCTGCTTGATCGGCCAAAGTAGCCTGCGTGCCTTATCCAGGCTGACGTTGTCCGGCCAGCTGTTCAGCGGCGCAAACCGTTGCTGGCCTCTGCCCGCGCCGCCGCGACCATCGCCTGTGCGGTAGGTGCCCGCGCTATGCCACGCCATGCGAATGAATAAAGGGCCGTAGTGGCCGAAGTCCGCAGGCCACCAATCCTGCGAGTCGGTCACCAGCGTTGCGAGATCTTGCTTCACTGCCGCCAGGTCCAAGCTCTTGAACGCCTCTGCGTAGCGAAAATCCTCACCCATGGGATTGGATTTGGAGGAATGCTGGCTCAGAAGTTCGAGCTTCAACCGGTTGGGCCACCAGTCATGATTTGTCGTACCGCCGCCAGCGGTATGGTGGAAAGGGCACTGGGCTTCGGTGGCCATCTGATTTCTCCTGAGGTTTGGCTTAAAAGTTGGTTGTTCTGGCTTCGGCGTCTGACCTCGTGGGTGAATCAGACGCCGGGTTAGTCTCGATCGTCAGCAAGCCACTTTGGATACCTGCGCTGGTAGATCCACTCTGCCTGAATCACATACGTAGCCTGATCTGTCGGCAGCGGGCAAGAACGGGGCACCCCCCATCGGGGCGATCGGTCGGGTTGAAAGCACGCATGACCCGTTTCTGGGCCAGAATGCCGGCGCGATTAACAACGTCTGTTGCGAGATGGCACCGATTTGGCTAGCCGTTACGGTCGAATCTTGATTCATGGTTCGATTGTATGCCAATTCCGAACTCGATCAAAAATTCGTCCAGTGCCGTTCACTTCAGAATTGCACAGAAAAACAACCCCAAGAGCCAGCCGTGGGCGGCTGTCCCACAGGGGTAACTCCATTGTGAACTGCTGCAACTCCAGCGAACCACGGGCCGAATGCCCGACAGGATGGGCAACGCAACTCCTTTTCCCAAAATGGCTTCCGTCATCCCCCAGCGTGATCAAGACCTCGCCCCACGTATGCAGCCCAGCAAAGCAAGGACCCCATGTCTCCAGCCACTCCGACGATGGCGGGAGATAGCCCAGAAACTTGAGAATTTTTCTGGATTTTCGGGTTTTTCCCTTACCGCTCAAGCTCGCCTGCCAGGCCTCCGATAAGCACTTGAAGCCGGCGGCCCATTGTGCGCCGCGCGTCTATCCTGCAGGAGGCGGGAGGGATGATGCCAGGCCAGGTCCGTCACATCGGAGCCGAGCTCACAGTCGTGCTCCTGGTGCTGTTGAGTCTCTTGACCACCTTTGGGCTGGTCAAGAAGGCGTATGACATTGCGCCCCCGGCACAACCGATGGCGGCCAGACCGGTCACGCCTCCACTCAAGGTGAAAGCGGAAACATCCCCAGAGCCAGAAGCTGAGCCTGAGCCGCCGGTTGAGGTTGCTGAAGTAGCACCCGCCCCAGAGCCTGATCCGGCACCTGCCCCAGAGCCTGCCGCAGATCCCACGGCTCCCGAACTTGAGCGACTGGCCACACGGGCCGAGCAGCAAAAATCGGCGGCGCTGGCTTCCGATGCGCAGGTCCAGCAGCAGCTTCAGGAAACCGAACGGCTCAGGGCCGAGAAACAAAAGTGGAGCCAGCGCAAGACGCTGGTCAAAGGCCGGTCGCGTCAGCTTGATAAGTTGGTTGGCGACCTGGAAAAATCTCTGCCCACCGCCGAGCAACAAAAAGCCAGCCTCGCTCGGGTGCGTGATGAGAAGATGAAAGATCTGGTTGAGGCCAACGCCAAACGGGGCGAGACCTATTCCGTGAGCCCGTACAAAGGCCCCTCCGGTACGTGGCGACGGCCGATTGTGGTGGACTGCTCGGGTGATTCCGTCCGGGTCCTGCCAGATGGCAAGATCCACGGATCGGCCGAACTCGGACCCATTCCCAACGCCCGGGCGATCTCGCTCGTGTATGAGGTCCGCAAGAAGGCCGCCGAACTGCAAGACGAGATCTCACCAGATGGGGCACCCGGCGTCCCTTATATTTTATTCGTCGTGCGGCCCGATGGAATTCGCCACTACTATCAGGCCCGCACCCTGCTGGAATCGACCCGAATTGCGTTCGGTTATGAACTCGTCGGCCAAGACTGGGTGATTGACGTGCCAGAAACCACCCGCGCCAAGGCTCGTGATGAGCGAGCCTCGGCACGGGCCCGGGTCAAACCTCAAGGTGGAACAGGCCGGGGATCTGCCGGCGTGCCGGCCGCCGAAGACCCCGACGATCTGTACGTCTGGCCCAACAATACACTCAAGGGGGCAGACGGCCCCGCGCAATCTGGCCAGCCTCTTGAACTGCCTGACGGGCAGGGCGGAAGAATCATTTCTGGGCTGAGTGATCAGGATCGCTCCGATACGATGGGTCCTGGCGATTTGCTTGAGCCCCCGATGCGCAAGGTTCCCGACCCCCGCAGACCGAGCGGGCCTGATCCAGACGGAACCGAAATCATTCCCGGTCAGTGGAGAAATGCAGGCCCGGGGAACGGTGGCACCGGTCGGAACAATATCCCGGCCATCATCAAACCCAGCCAGCCGGGATCGACCGGCCAGCCTGGAAGTCTGGTTGCAGAGCCACCGATACCCACAGGGGGGACGCAAGCCGGCACCTCAACCGCAGGCCGCGCTCCCGCGCCTGGAACATCCGCTAGCCCATTCGCGCCCCGAACCGGCTCCAGCGGCACATCTGAACTCGTGGCGTCTGCCGGCGGTTACCAGCAAGCGGGCACGCAAGGGACGCAAACTCCTGGCGGCAGCGGCTTGACTGGCGGCGGCCTGGCACCTGCTGGGCCATTGCCCCAGGGAACCGCTCAGCCAGGCTCAGGGACAGGCAGACCTTCCGGGGTATACTCGCCCGGTCAGCCCGCGCAGGGCCAGGGAGCCACAGGCACGGTCAACCGCCTGGGCCAGGTTGCGGACAGTTTGCTGGGTACAGGCTCGGGCTTGCAGGGCTCCGACTCCCCAGGGATGAACCGGGCCGGTGGAATCCCAGGAAATCCGATTCAGGCGGGACAGGGCGGGGCACCCGGTTCTACGGCCGGCCAATCAGGAATGTCACCTGGCTCACAACCGGGGCAAAGCCAAGACGGCGGCGGTCAAAACTCAAACGCGAGCCCGGCAACGCCCGGCTCCATGTCCGGTGGAAGCCCGGCACCGGGATCGACCGGGAATCCAGCTCATTCAAACGGGCCGGGCTCGCCCGGCAGTTCGGCTGGAGCATTAAGCACCAACGCCGGCAGTGGTAGCTCAGGCTCCCAGTCTGCTCAAGGCTCCTCGGGGGGAAGCGGTAGCTCAGGCTCTCAATCTGCTCAAGGCTCCTCGGGGGGAAGCGGTAGCTCAGGCTCCCAGTCTGCCCAGGGATCATCGAGCAGTAGTGGCAGTGGCAGCCCGCTGGCAGGCGGAAGCGGTGGCCAGGGTGAATCAAGCTGGCTCTCCACACCCAGTGGTGCTTCAGACGGGTTACCGCCCAAGGTCTCTGAAGAGTGGCTGGACATTGTGATCGCTTGCCAGGCGCACGGTGTAACGATTCAGCCAGGCGGCTATCGGCTGACCTTGGAAAAGCTGGAATCGGCCACGCTTTTGAATGACCGACTGAAAGCGATTGCCAACCGGCACGCTCGCGATGACCGGGGACGAATCCGGCGGCCGAGGCTGCGTTATGTGGTGGAGGCAGGCGGCCAAGATGCGTTCTGGCTGGCCAGACGCCAGAGCAGCTTCATTGGCATGGACTGGCCGGCCACCATCCAGCTCACCGATTCGATCTCCTGGGACCGCTGGTTACTGGAGGAGCCACCCCGATGAGCCTGCAAGAGACAGAGCAAGAACCGTTGATTGCCAAAACTACTCAGGCCGCGTCGCTGAAGGGCCCGCTCTTGAGCGCACTGGGGTTATTGCTGGCGCTGGGGTTGGTCGCTGTGTTTGGTTTCAGGAATCCCGAACCAGTGCAGCCGGAAGCAAGCCTTTCGGTATTAGAAGCCCCGCCTGAACTACCACCCCACCCACCGGAAGCCGTCGAACTGGCGAAAACCGAACCTGAACCTTCACCCGTACCACCGGCGCAGGCACCGGCACCGGCCCCTCCTGAACTGGACCATGAGGCGATTGCCCTGGCCCAGCAGGCCCTCGATTCCGCGACCAGAGATCGCAAGCGTGCCGACGATCGTGCGAAGGAAACTGCGAGCGACCTGACCAACGCCCAGCTTGCCTTGAGCCAGGAAATGGCGACCTACCGAAACCTGGTCAAGCAACTCCGTGACCCGTCGGCTCGGATCGAACGGGCTCAGGGCCGGATGAAGCAGGTGATGGCCGATGTTGCCAAGCTGAAAACCGAACTGGCAGCTATCGAAAAATCACCCAGGCCCAAGGGGAAACCCTTGCTGGATAAAACGCCGGTCGCCCGGCCACCAGCCGGCGCAGAGACTCACTTTGAAATCCGGGGCAACCGTGTCAGCTATCTCGATATCGATGGCTTGCTTGACCGCCTCAAGACCGATGCTCGCGTGCAGCTCCGGCTCATGGGTTCACCGCGGCCGATCACTGGAACGGTTGGGCCGGTTGGTGCCTTCTCCATCCGATACGAAATGGTTCCTGCGGGACTAAGTATGGGTGACGGCGGACCCCGCTCTTCAAGCCTGAACACCTCATATGAACTCAATAGCTGGGAAATTGTGCCAACCCAAAATCTGCGCGGAGAGTCTTATGAACAGGCGATTTCACCCGCCTCAGATTTTGCCCAGGCCACGGGTCGGCTCAACCCGCAGCGAGACGCCATCACGATGTGGATTTACCCCGATGGCTTCGAACTTTATCGCGTTTTGCGCGATATCTTGCACCAGCGTGGGTTCCTCATTTCCGCCCGTCCGCTACCGGAAGACATGCTGATTCGCGGGAGCCCGTCCGGCTCAATCTCGGCGGCACAATAAGTCAGGCCGCCGGGCAACGCCCAGCCAAATCCGCTCTGGCGCTGCGTTCGACAGCAGCGTTGCCTGTGCGTGGCATAGCTTCACTGCGAAGATCGCGTGGCGTACTGGCCGCCCGATCGTTCAGCAATTCGCTTGAGGTCGGTACCGCCAGCTCCGCCCGATAGATCGATGCTATTTACCAGAACCGGGCTCGGGCCCTTGTTGTTGGCAATGATCCGGTCGGCCGCCCCTTCCGGGTACTCACCATCCGAGAGCAGGAACACGGCATCTGGCCTGAGCCCAATGGCCATCTTCATGGCGGCTTCCGGTTCGGTTGCGCCATCGGGAACCAGCAACGAGGCCCAGTTCAGTGTGCGCATGGCCGACCCCTTTTCAGCCGATTGCGGGAGCCCGCCAGGCATGGGCAAAACCCGATCGTTGTAGAAGATCACCAGGTAACGTTGCGGAAACTGGAGTCCGAGCAACGTCTTCTTCAGCTCCGTCTGAACCCGCCCCCAGCGTTCTTCGCCCATGCTGCCTGAGCAATCGACCACGAACACAAAGAACGTCCCTTTGGCACGCATTCCAAAAAACGAGGTTTGCCGAGACGGGGGTACGCTTCGCCAGTCGATCGGATCGGAATAGCCAGACTCCTGCCCGAGCGGATTGAGAAAAGCCGAGCCACCCCGCTGCCGGGCCTTGGTCTCAGACTCAATCACTACGTCTTGCCCCATGGCAGCCGTGCTTGCAGCCAGTCCCAGACCAATCAGAAGACCAACTGCACCAGCTTTAACCGACGCAAATCGAAGCATGGTCGTGTTCCTTCAGGTCCTCTCCCGGCTGGAGGGCAGGGCACACGGGTTCACTAATTGGTCACGTGCAAAACCTTGCTCAGCAAGAAATCAAGCGCATACCAAACACAGCACACGAACATTCCACCCATCAGGCTCAGAATGAAAAGCGAGACAAGTTCAGACGCCTGGTAGGAACCCCGGCCCCGGCCGCGAAATATCCGAATTCGAGACATCGTCGGACTCCCCGACGTACGCAAAACCGTCAATTCAATACAACTCAGCAGATCCTGTCCGGCAACGGCCCCAGCATCTACGCCAAAGGTTACCCGAGCCGGCAACCGCTCGCCAGACCGGCGCCAAGGGATCTGGACCAGCATCTGCCTGACCTCACTCCCCGACAGCCTGGATTTGACTATACAATACCCAGCCCTTTCCTTTTTGCATTGCGTGAACCCCAAGGGTCAAGGAATCCGGTCTTTGCAGAGCCGCATTACATTAATTATCCATGAGCGGCTAGGAAACTGGGCTCGGCAGCTCCGGCCCCGGATGATTTCACCCACCCTCAAGGTTCGAGAAACCCGATCGGCCGCCGATCTGGCGCTGGCCGTTCAGCAAGATCGGTTCGCTCTGGTGGTAGTTGATCTCCGGTCTGGCCCTGCGGAAATGCTGGCAGACCTGAACCAGAACCGAGAACAGCTCGCTGATACCCTGACCCTGGTGCTTGACCCCGACCAGAACCCTGCTGCCGCCACTCTGGCGCAGGAACTGGGGGTCACCTTGGTCCGATCCGGATTTGTGAGCCCACCAGACATTGTCCGGCTGCTTGAACAATGGGCCTTGCTGGCTCAGCAAAGGATTAACGCCAGCGGCTGGTTCCAACCCCAGACCTCTGGTGATCTTGCCGCGTTGCAGGGATGAAATCTCTGCCGTTCCATCACCCGTCAGGTGATGAATGAATTCCAGTTGCCAATCCGGGTATGCTCTTAAACCCCAACCCCACTGCCACACTCTTTACAATTAACCGATCTGGAGACTGCCCTGATGTCTGGAACCCCGACCTCCCTGAGTGAACGTGATGTGCTGACGGCCTTGAAGGGAGTCAAGGACCCAGACCTGAATCGCGATCTGGTTGACCTTGGGATGATCAAGGACGTGCTAACCGGCCCCGGTTACGTGGCGCTTACGGTGAACCTGACCACGCCGGCCTGCCCAATGAAGGCACAGATTGAGCGTGACGTGCGTACGGCTCTGGAATCGCGGCTGGGCACTCAGCTTCGCTACGATATCAAGTTGACGGCCGAGGTTCGTGGCAAGGGAATCAAGGAAAAAGGCGATATTCCGGGCGTCAAGAACGTGATCGCGGTTGGGTCGGGCAAGGGGGGCGTGGGTAAATCCACCATGGCCGCCAGCATCGCCTTTGGGCTCCAGAGCTTTGGGGCAAAAGTTGGCCTGCTCGATGCCGACATTTACGGTCCATCGATCCCCCACCTGGTTGGGGCCGCCGGCCGACCGACCACGCTCGGGAACCGCCTGGAACCCATTGTGGCATCCGGCCTGAAACTGATGTCGATGGGCTTCTTGCTTGAGCCAGATCGGGCCGTGGTCATGCGTGGCCCCATGCTCCATGGCATCATTGGGCAGTTCTTGCACCAGGTGGAGTGGGGCGAACTGGACTACCTGGTGATCGACCTGCCGCCAGGCACGGGAGACGTGCCCCTGACGCTGGCCCAAAGCCTGCCCCTGACCGGCGCCGTGGTGGTTTGCACACCCCAGGAAGTGGCCCTGCTCGATGCCGCCCGCGCCATCACCATGTTCCAGCAACTGAAGGTGCCACTACTCGGCATGGTAGAGAACATGAGCTTCTTTGATGTCTCTGCTTACCTCAGAGAGAACGCCGGCCCAGAGGCGCAGAGCTTGCTGAAGTCCGGGTCTTTCTTTGCGTACCCAGGCGCTGAGCGGGTTTACCTGTTCGGCAAAGGCGGAGCACGCCGGAAGGCGGAAAATCTCGGTGTTCCGTTCCTGGGCGAGGTGCCCTTGAATATCCTGCTCCGTGAACGGGGCGACGAAGGGCGGCTCGGTCAGGTCTTCCAGGCCGATAACCCCTCCAGACCTTACTTGCTCAAGGTTGTGGAACAACTGGCCGCCCAGATCAGCATCCAGAACATCAAAATGCCCAAGATGCCCAAGCTTGAAATCTTGCAATGAACTGGGCAGACGGTAAGCAATTCTCACGAGTGAAGATGAGCTGAACTCGGCTCATCCTCACTCGGGGCGAATCACTTCCAAGGTCATTTCAACCGCGTTTCAGGGCCCGGCCGGGCGTGGCGCCGGTTGGCTTGCCGTCCAGCAGGGCTGCGGTACCGTTGACGATCACGTGCCGCATTCCCACGGCCGGCGATTTCCCGTTTTCGTAGGTTGATGTGTCACCAATCGTCTTGGGATCATAAATCGCGATGTCGGCCGCCATCCCCGGCCTGAGCATACCGCGATCCAGCAACCGGTACCGTCTTGCGGCGTGCGAAGAGAGGTGAACCGCCGCCTCGCCCCAGGTGTAATCACCACGCTCACGGGTGTGGTAACCCAGGTATCGGGCAAAGGCACCATAGCCACGCGGGTGTGGTTTGCTGCCAGTGAAGATTCCGTCTGAACCGGCCATGTGCGCCGGGTGACGCAGGATGGCGGTCACATCGGCCTCGGTGCGATCGGACCCGCGATGGGCCACCACGCCTACCGCCAGGTCACACGCCAGCAAGATGTCACAGATGAAGTCACAGACCGAACGGCCGCTCTGCTTTGCCGCATCTTCCACCTTCAGCCCTTCAACCCAGCGCCAGTCTGGATTGGCAGCCATCGCCAGGTTGAACCCTTCCAGCGGGTGCGTGAGCGGCTTGCTGAACCAATCGCGGTTCAATCGCTCGCGGTTCGGCTTCTCGGCCAACCGTTCCAAAGTTGCTTCAATCCCGCCTTCCTGGATCCATTCCGGCAGGGCCACCATCCCCAGAATGGTGCTGCCCGCCATGTAGGGATACGTGTCAAAGGTCAGGTCGAGTCCCTCGGCCCGCCCATGATCAACCAGTGGCAACATAATCTCGGCCGCGCCGTTGTAGTGCGAGATGTGAGACGCTACCCCTGTGCGTCTGGAAATCTCACAAACCTCGGCCATGCCAATCGGGGCAAGACGGCCGTAGCCCCGCATGTGTGTTACATAGACGCCGTTGGCGGCCACCATTGGCTCACAGAGCGCGGCCAGCTCTGCAACGTCGGCGTACTTACTCGGAATATAGTCCAGGCCGCTCGAAAGACCCACGGCCCCGGCATCCAGCGCTTGCTCGACCATCCGTTGCATCGCCTTGATTTCAGCAGGCGTGGCGGGACGTGGGTCGTGGCCAATCACTTCGAGTCTCAGGTTCCCGTTCGGTACCAGGTACGCCACGTTCAGTGCGGTGGTCCGCTCGAACCTTGACAGATATCCAGGAATGTCGGTCCAGGTGGTGGCCACCTCGGGAAACAGGCCATTGAACCCAGCGGTGTACCGCCGCATATACTCGACCGTGGCGGCAGAGCCAGGCGCAAATGCGCTCCCATCCTGGCCAATGATGTACGTTGTAATCCCTTGCAGCAGGCCAGGCAGGTGAACCGGGTCGGCCAGCAATGCCAGATCGCCGTGCACATGGGCATCAATGAAGCCGGGAACCACATGCAGGCCAGCCGCGGGCAAGACCGTACGTGCTTGCGCACCAATCAACCGGCCCACGGCCGAGATCGACCCGCCGGTCACTCCTACATCCGCCAGATAGGGAGCAGCGCCCGTGCCGTCGATCACCCAGCCACCCTGGATCAAAAGGTCAAACACGACAAAACTCCCTTTTTAGACGAGGTTCCAAGACCTGCACTGGACTTCGGCCTGCGCGGTGCTTGGACCAGGTTGGAACCAATCGCTCAACAGGTCTGGACGCCCCAGACCCAACCATGAACCCCAGCCAGAGTCGTCCGAACGGCCATAATCTCACCAAAAGATGACCTACAGCGATACCACTTGTTCCTCTGGACCAGGGAATCTTTGGGGGAAAGGGCTGTTGTCAGACTCCAGCTTTAGAGATTTTTGACGTTGGCGCGGTGTTCCGAGTCTCGCCAAAGGTACCAACTTGCCACCGAGCGGTACGGTCGCCAGGGCTCGGCCAGCCGTTGGCATTCCGTGGGAGTGGGAACCTTCTCCAGTTCATAATGTGACTGGATGCCGGCCCGCACGCCCAGGTCGCCAACCGGCAGCACGTCCGGCCGGTTCAAGGAAAAGATGAGAAACATCTCGGCGGTCCAGCGGCCGATCCCCTTCACCTCGGTCAACTGCTCAATCAGTTCCGTATCCGAGCGCTTGGCAACCCCCTCCAAGCTCAACCGGCCAGAGGCCACGGCGGTTGCGAGGTTCTGGACGTAATCAGCCTTGGCTCTGGAAAGACCCGCCGTTCGGATCTCTTCAACCGGAATCGTCAGGATTCGCTCAGGCTCATAAGAGCCACCTGTAAGAAGCCGCAGCCGAGATTCAATGGTTTTGGCCGCCTGGGTCGAGATCTGCTGGCTGATGATCGACCGGATCAATGTGCCAAAATGATCATCCATCGGCTGAAGCTGGCAAGGACCAATGCGGTCCACCCGCGCTTTCCAGCGTTCATCAATCTGCTTCAGATGAGCTTCGGCTTCCGCCCAAAATTTGCCCGCACGGGATCGTGCCATGCCAGTAATTTCTCGTAGACGAGCCGGATACGCTCGACTTCAAGCGAGCGGACTGACCAGGAACCCCAACCGCTCAGGCCTGTGCAGTACGGTCGGCATCGCCACCGTGCGCAGGGTCGGGTTGAGGAGCATGGGCAGAATGTCCATGGCCGGTGGTCGAGCGGGGCCGGTACATCAGGCTCCCAATCACAATGGCCGCCATCCCAGCCCAGAAGAACCAGTCTGGCATCTCCCAGGTGAAATTGCGGATCCAGTCTGGAAATGAATCTCGCCAGGTGGCAACGGGGGCAGCATCCGCCACCTGACCGCCAAGGCCCTTCGGAAAGGAGTGAGCATCCGTATTGAATCCGCTATGAATCCCGCTCCCAATCAACTTGAGGCCGATCCAGGCCACAAGCAAGTACGCACCACTGGCGAGGCCAGCATAGCGATTTAACAGGACCAGGAACACGCCAGCGACCAACCGCATCATGATGATGCCCAGCACGCCGCCAATGTAGATGATCGTCAGGGCCACGACCTTGTTTTGCTGGAGCTGCTCCGGCAATCCTTCAACCATGGCCACGGCCGCCAGAATCGAATCAATCGAAAAGGCGATATCCGCAAGTTCCACGCTGATCACAGTGGCCCAGAATCCATCACCAAAGCGTTTCGAGGGCCCAGACTCGCCATCGCCCCCTTCAGACCCATCTCCCAGAATGAAGTGCTTTGCTGCCAAGTAGAACAAGTACAGGCCACCCAGCAACTTGAGTTGCCAGAACTGACTCAGCTGGTACGCAAATACCACGGCAATGGCACGGAAGATAAACGCGCCCCAGATTCCGTACCGAAGCGCTTTCTTCTGTTCAAACTTGGGGAGGTGCCGCACCATCACGGCCAGCACCAGCGCATTATCTGCGCTCAGCAGCCCTTCAAGCAGCACCAGGGTGGAAAGGGCAAGACAGATGGCCGGAAAATCGCTCCAGGACAGGCCAGCCATAACACAAACTCCACCTGGGTCCAGGCGATTCCCGCCACAACATCTCAAAAAGCCTGGGGCGGCCTTGTGATAAACTTCGTTCAACAACCGGCCTGGAGCAGGCCGATTCCTTAACGAACAGGGATGATCTACGCCCATCATCCATCAGCCGCGTGAAGCCCGTCAAGGCCGACAGCAGGAGCGGATCAGGGAACGACGTTGACCGGCGTCGCTTGAAGCCCCTGCTATACACCGGCTAAAATACTTCATAGCTTTTCGCAAGTGACTCGGCCGGCCATGCTGGCAGCGATCCGCACCCTCATCGTGTCAACAGATTGAATTGATATGCCTGGACGAGATTATTACGAGGTTCTTGGAGTATCTCGGGGCGCCACGCCCGAGCAGATCAAGAAGGCGTACCGTTCGCTTGCTAGGAAACACCATCCCGATGTCAAACCGGGAGACAAGGAAGCCGAAAAGAAATTCAAAGAAGCCCAGCAGGCCTATGACATATTGAGCGAGCCCGAAAAACGCAAGCTCTATGATCAGGTTGGCCATGCGGCATTTGAGTCTGGTGGTTCCACTGGCCCACGCGGTCCAAACTGGGGGCCTGGGCCCGGCGGCCCATCCGGGGCCGGCGCCGGGGCAGACTTCGTGGATTTCGGTGACATCTTCGGCCAAGAAGGGGGCATGAATTTCGGCCCCGGCGGAGCTTCGGCCGGCGGAGCAGATGGTGGACGGGGGATGTTTGACGAAATCTTTTCCAAGCTGAGAACCGGCCGAGGCGGCACAAGTCGCCAAGCCCCCCCTCAGCGCGGCCGGGAAGTTCAGGCCTCACTCACCATCCCGTTCCTGACCGCCGTCCAAGGTGGCGAAACCACCATCGAACTTGCAAGGGGCGGCGGCAAGGCCGAAACCCTCAACGTCAAGGTTCCGGCAGGAGTCAAATCCGGGGCCAAGCTCAGACTCCGTGGACGCGGCGAAGCCGGTCAGGGCGGCCAACCGGCCGGCGACCTGATCATCGAAATTCAGGTCCAGCCCCATCCCCACTTCACGCGTGAAGACCAAGACCTCCAGATCGAGGTTCCTATCTCGATTGCAGAGGCCATTCTTGGCGCACGGATCGAAGTTCCCACGCTCAGCGGACTGAAAACCGTGCCGATCCCCGCGGGAACTTCCAGCGGCAAGAAGTTGCGGCTCAGAGGCCAGGGCGTACCCGCGCACGGCAAGGTTGAAGCCGGGGACCTGTTCGTCGTGACCAAAATCGTTGTTCCACGAGCCAGTGACGAAGAGAGCCAGAAACTGATCAAGCAATACGACGAACGGAACCCGCTGTCCCCTCGTGACGAACTCTGGTAATCCCACCTGCTCATATAGGCAACAGCGCAGGCGGTTCCGTTGGCTGGCCGACGCGCGCACCTGCGTTGCCGCCAGGGTGCCACGCTCTCTAAAAGAGGGAAGCCAGAAGCCAGTCCGGCCCATGGAATTCCTCGCGGGTTCATCACAAAACTCCCGGGGTTTATCCCAATACATTTGGCGGTTGCCTGACGGCCAGGGACGCCCGTTGAACCGGTACGCAAAGGATGCAATGAACTCTGATCCAAGCGAGCCCGTAAACCCGACTGACCAGGATGGAATCTTGCGTCTACGGGCCCGATTTCGCCCTCATGAACATGTGCGAGCCCGGCAGATTTTCCAGCAGGTCTTCGCACAGCGACGCGCCGTGTCAGACTCGACACTGGTGGTACACGCGCTCAGTAACGGCCTGAGCTGTGCAAGACTGGGGATCTCGGTGCCGCGCAGGGTTACCCGTCATGCCGTGGTGCGGAACCGGCTCAAACGGCTGGTCAGGGAGGCGTTCCGGATTCACAAAGGTGAGATTCCGATCGGGTTCGATTTGATCGTGGTCCCACGCCGGTCCGATCTTTCGGCCGTGGCGGTGGTCAGTTCGCTCAGGTCACTGGCTCCAGATGCCGTCCGCCGCGCCAGCAAAGAAACGTTGCGCACCCCTCCGGCCGCCAAGGACCCAACACCGTGAAGGCCAGGTGGCTTGCATGGTGGTTCAGCCTGCCGGCCAGTGCTCTCTCTCTGGCCGTGATCGGGTTCATTCGCGTTTACCAGCAAACGCTCTCTCGATGCCTCGGCCCGCGGTGCCGCTTCTATCCCAGTTGCAGTGAATACACCATTCTTGCGCTCAAGAAGTACGGACTGCTGAGCGGACTCTCCAAAGGGGCAAAACGCGTGCTGAAATGCCACCCCTGGCACCCGGGCGGATACGACCCACCCTGAATTTCATGGGGGGTGGTGCTTCACGCGGAACCGGGACGCAGGTATCCCGGAAACTTAGGGCCGCTCACAGTTCCAAAATACCGGTTACGCCGAAATTTGGCCCAGCGCCGCCTGAAATTCCGACCAAAGATCGTCGGGGTGTTCGAGGCCAATCGAGAGCCGGATCAACCCCTCGGTGATCCCCTGGGCGGCCCACTGCTCGGGTGATTGCCCCCGGTGGCTGGTTGTCGCCGGATGACTGAGCGTGGTGGCCACGTCTCCCAGGCTGGGGGCGAACGGAATCTGGCCGGCAATCGCCTGAATAAGCGCATTGGCACGGTGCCGATCTCCCAGGTCAATCGTCACAATTGTGCCGCAGCCACCACCTAGCAACACCGTGGCGAGCTTGTGGTCTGGATGCGACGCCAGGCCCGGATAATGGACCCGTTTCACCCTGGGATCGGTTTCCAGCCTCTGAGCCAGCACCAGCGCAGACTGAACCGCCTGGCGAGATCGAACCGCCAAGGTCACAAGCCCACGCGCAGCCAGCCAGCAATCAAATGGGTTACCGGTAAGCCCAAATGTGGAGCCGGTAGCGGCAATCTGGCCGATCAACTCACGAGGCCCCACAATCGCCCCCAGGGTGACATCGCTATGACCGCCAATCAGCTTGGTCACCGAGTGCAGCACGATGTTGGCCCCCAGCTCAATTGGCTTGCAGAGCAGGGGGGCAAAGGTATGGTCGACGGCCAGAAGCGTACCAGCCTCGCGACAGACCCTGGCAAGACCCGCAAGATCGGCAACCCTGAGCAATGGGTTGGAGAGGGTTTCCACAAACACCAATCGCGTTTGGGCAGTCAGGGCTCCACGGAGGCTTTCCGGATCGGTGGCCTCAAACCGACTCACGGAAACGCCATAACGGACCAGTTCATTGGTCAGCCGGTTGGTTTTTCCATAAACTCCGTTGGCCAGCGCCACATGCGCACCCTGAGCGAGCACCGCCAGCATCAGGGCCGACTCAACCGCCATACCGGAGGCACCCACCCAGCCGGCCTCGGCCCCTTCCATGGCGGCAAGCTTGGCCGCAAGTTGGACCAGGTTGGGGTGTCCATCTCGGGCGTAAATGAAGCCCGATTCACGCCCTTCGTAAATAGCGTCCACGACGTCGAGCGACGGTACCTGAAACACCGCACTGAGTTCGAGCGGGGGAACCATCGGTTGGGTCGAGACGGACAACGCCGCATCGTGCCGAGCCAGCGCGGTTTCTGCGTGGAGGTTCGGGCGATCCGGTTCAGTTAAACGGGAAGGCACAGTTCGCTCCGTTCCACAAAAAGAACAAGGGCCGAGCGGTCTCGGCAGGAAAGGCAGGTGAACGGCTCCGGTCCAGCTCAGGCCCGACCCTGCTCCAGAACGTTTTGGCGGTGCAGCCGTCCCGCCTCGCCAAGAAGCGAGATTGCCTCAGACAAAGACTCCAGGGCGTCCCGGAATTTGCCCGCCTTGAGCTGCTCTTCCGCCTGGGCTCGATACGTGGCCAACGGTGCCCATTCCACAGACCACCCCAGCTCCACCGCGCTTGCCTGGGAGCTATTCACCAGCTCTTCCATCCGCTTGACAAACGGGCGATCGAGCCGGCATTCCGCCGTCTGGTGCGGCTCAAAGTCATCAACCGTGGCATTTTTCTTGTTCTTGAGGTTGTTCAAGAAACCGCCGAGAAAATTTCCACGCGACTTCTTGGCCCCTGGATTCTCCACGGCCGGCTCGGTCCCCGGCACAACCCAAGGCCCCACCCGCACAATCACCACGGTGACGTTATCCGACCCGCCCCGCAAATTCGCCAGATGCATCAGGTAACGGGAGGCATCGGCCGGATGAAACGACGACGCGAAGACACCAATCTCGGGATCCGTCACCGGTCCAGAAAGACCATCGGAACAAAGCAGGTAAACGTCTCCCATCTCAATGGGTAACGGCCCCTCAACATCAATCTCAACTTGAAGTTCCGGGCCCAGACACCGGGTAATCACGTTGCGTGGATAGGCCTTTTCTACCTGCTCAAGCTTCATGTGCCCTTTTCGAACCAGCTCCCAGACCAGGCTATGATCAAAGGAAAGCTGATCAATACGACCGGCCCGGATCCGGTAGGCCCGGGAATCACCCACGTGGGCCATGACCAGCCCGGAAGGGTGCAACACCAGCGAGGTACAGGTGGTACCCATGCGATGAAATTCCGGGCTCGATGCCGCCTTCCGGAAAATTTCACCCCCCACATCCAGAAAGGCTTCGGAAAGTGCCTCACCAGGTGGGAGACTCTTTTTCTTGTGGTAGGTGTGGGGAATGTTGTCGCAGGCGAGCTTGCTAGCCAGCTCGCCTGCCGCATGCGCCCCCATGCCGTCGGCCACCATGAACAGGTGGCCCCGAGATTTAAAAAGATCCGGCGTGGACGCGCGTACAATTGCCAGTGAATCCTGGTTGTTCGCCCGCCGCATTCCGGTATCCGTTGCGGCCGCCTCGATGATCACATCTTCCCAGTTCACGAGAGGAGTCCGCCTCGACGTCTGGCCACATTGCGGAAGTTAGATAGACCGCTGTAGAAAGCCAATTTTCGTCGGTTTCTTTGAGTTGTGAAACGAAAGACCACAATTGCCACAGCCGCAAAAGTCCAGGCGAGATTATCGACACTGGTGCTCGGCCTTGTCAAACCATCGACAAACTCTGGAACGAACGTCAGCATCCAGGCGACCCAGGTTCCGTTACCAGTGCCAATGCCTACGCAACCCGGCTCTATCCAGCGTTACGCGTGATCAGACGCTTCGTGACACCAGACCGCCCGCGTTTTTGAAAAGAATTTTGAGCAACCAGGGCTCGGGCCGCAGTCTCAATAGCCGAATTTCCATTCCATGGGTTATCCTAAAGTGATCTGGCTCGGGCCGAACCGGGCCGCTCAAATCTCAACACGCTGATTTCAAGCCGGGACTGGCTGTCTCTCCGCATGACGCCCTGCCACGGTTTGAAACCCGCTCTTAAAATTCTCCGGATCCTGGGAAACTACTGGACGTGCAACCTTCTCCATCTGGTTCGTTGGCTTCTGAACATTCCGGCTTTCAGCTTCCAACCATTGGATTTACCAAACGAACGCTGCCGAACGGACTCGATGTGATCGTTCACCGGAAACCGGACCTGCCCATGGTCGCGGTCAACCTTTGGTACCACGTAGGTTCCAAGAACGAAGAACGCCGGCAACGGGGCTTTGCCCACCTTTTTGAACACCTGATGTTCGAAGGCTCCGAACATTATCCGGGCGACTTCTTCAAGCCTCTGCAACGGCTTGGGGCCTCCATCAACGGTTCAACTTCCAGTGATCGGACCAACTACTTCATCGACCTCCCCTCGGCACACCTCGAAGTGGCCGTGGCCATGGAGTCGGATCGGATGGGGCATTTTCTGCCCGCCCTCACCGACCACACCTTGCGCGTTCAGAAAGATGTGGTCAAAAACGAGTACCGCCAGAATTATGCCAATCGCCCCTACGGACAGGTTTGGAGCATCCTCTCCGAGGCCATGTACCCGCCCGAGCATCCTTATAGTTGGATGACCATTGGGGTCATGGAGGAAGTGGAAGCCGCCAGCCGAGATGACGTCGAATCGTTCTTCAAACGCTTCTACGTCCCTGGCAACGCCAGCCTGTGCCTGGCCGGCGACCTCGACGAAAATGAAGCCTTCGACCTGGCCGCCAAATACTTCGGCGGAATTGCCGGCGGCGTGAAGTCGATTCCGCCACGCGTCAGCCGCCAGACCCTGACCAACCCCGTCCACCTCACCTTCAGAGACCGGGTTGAACTCGACCGCTCGTACCGGCTCTGGCACACCGTGCCCCAATTTGCCCAGGACGATGCCGAACTCACGCTGATTGCCGACGTCCTGGCTCGCGGTAAATCTAGCCGCCTGTACCAAAACCTGGTGGTCCGGCAACGGGTGGCTCAGGATGTTACGGCCTATCAGGGCGGCCGTGAACTCGGCGGAACGTTTGGAGTGGTGGTCACGGTCCGACCGGGACACGAGTTGAAGCAAGCCCAGGAACTCGTTGATGCCGAGATCCGAGACCTTGCCCAAAACGGGCCCACCCCCGAAGAGTTCCAGCGGGTCAAAAACCAACGCATCTCTGGATTCGTCTACAGCCTCGACGGCCTGGGCGGGTTTGGCGGCGTGGCCGACCGACTCAATGCCTACAACACCTACCTGGGCGACCCCGGTCGCGTCCAAACCGATCTCTCTCGATTCCTGGCCGCCACCCCCGAAGGACTCAAGCAGGTGGCGGCCGCCTATCTGGCGGACCGACCGTGCGTTTCGTTGGATGTCCTGGGCCGGTCACACACCACGGCACTCCCTACGCTCGACCGCAAAGTGCCACCCGTCTCCAAGCCGGCCGTCCCCTATCGAGCACCCGTGCCGGAACCGGCCAAACTCTCAAACGGCTCGGAATTGTGGCTTATTCAGCGGCCTGGGCTGCCGATCGTGGCCGCCACGCTGGTGGCCGCCGCCGGCGCATCCTCCCACACGCCAGCCCAGGGCGGCTTGGCTTACCTGACCGCGTCCATGCTCGACGAAGGAACCTCCACCCGTTCTTCCGAACAACTCGCTCGCGAAGCCGAGAGCCTGGGAACAATTCTCTCAACCAGCTCCGGCTGGGATGGCTCTTACATCGGTTTCCAGTGCCTCTCTCAGCACGCCTCCAAAAGCGTGGATCTGGCAATCGACGTCCTCCGCAATCCTTCCTTCCCCGAGGCCGACTGGTCACGCATCAAGGCCCAGACCCTGGCTTCACTCAAGGCCGAGGTCGATAGCGCGGAAACCCAGGCCCATCGTGCACTTTTATCGGCGCTGTATGGAGCCGATCACCCTTACCGCGTTCCCACCGACGGGACCGTGGAATCGGTGGAGGCCCTGGAACGATCAGACCTGATGGCGTTCCATGCCCGGACCTGGCCACGTAAAACCGCCTGGATTGTCGCGGGAGACATTACCCTGGAGGCCGCCAAAGCGTTGCTGGAAGCCAGGCTGCAGAGCTGGACCAGTGATGCCTCGGCAACCGAGGTTGAGCCTGCACCGCAGGCCCCGCCCGCGCTTGAAAAGTCCAAGCTCATTGTGGTGCATCGACCGGGTGCCCCTCAGGCCGTGGTGCGAGTGGGGCATGTGGGAGTTTCTCGCAAACATCCCGACTATGACGCACTCATGCTCTGGAATCAGATCCTGGGCGGGCAGTTCACGTCGCGCCTGAATGCCAAGCTCCGTGAAGAGAAAGGGTTCACCTACGGGATCCGTAGCCAGTTCGACGCCCGGCAAGGGGCAGGGCCGTTCTACATCGGCTCCTCGCTCCAGGCCGATCGGATTGCGGAAGCCCTGGTCGATATCCGCGGCGAGGTGTGCGCCCTCCTGGGGGATCGACCACCCACGGACGCTGAACTCCAAGACGCCCGACGCGCACTCATCGAGGGGCAAGCTCGCCAGTTCGAATCGCCTTCTGACCTGGTCGTGCGGTATGGCGGCCTGTTCCTGTACGGGTTCCCGCCCGACCATCATGCTCGGCTGGCGGAACGACTGAACGCCATCACAACCGAGCAGGCGTGCCTCGCAGCCCACAAACATGTCCACCCAGACGCCATGG
This sequence comes from uncultured Planctomycetales bacterium, assembly GCA_903926465.1. Lineage (GTDB taxonomy): Bacteria > Planctomycetota > Planctomycetia > Isosphaerales > Isosphaeraceae > CAIYJE01. Next base: position 41,408 of record CAIYJE010000046.1, on the reverse strand, counting down.
CCGTTGTGGTTGTGGCAGACGCCGACATGGTGACAGCGCCTCTGGAAGCACTTGGCTGGGGTCCCGTGCTCCGCCTGGCCGCTCAAAGCTAGCACCTTCGCCAATGGCCAGGCTTGCAGTCTGCGCCAAGGCGATTGCCAGGGCTTTCAGAACAGGTTTCCTGGTGTCCTGGAGGAACTCTTGAAGAGTTCCTCCAGGACCAGTGGTTCTGGTTCCCTGCTGGTTTTGCCTGGCCTGTGTGCCGATCGAGAGAACGAGGCTGGATGGCTCGCTCGCAAACGGTTGACGAAGAACTCCCCGTCGTGGAACGCCTGTGAAGGGAGTTGCGAGAGACTGCGGAATTCAACACCATGAGTCTATCCATAAGGCTTACGGAAAATTATCCCAGCCTCTTACGGTGACACCCTGTATGATACATAGTGGTTTACAGATCTGGTCGGAACTGGAATCACTTGACCTGGCTGGGCAACCCGATTCCGGGTCAACCCCCGTCAAATCTCCTGGACGGCTACCCACATGGCAACGAAGCATGGTCGCAGCCTTGCGTCGAGTTTGCGCATCCGGGCCCGATGGCTCTGGCGCACGGTCGAACGCCAGTTGCCTGCCTGGCTAAGCAGCAGCCTACCTTGGGGCAGCAGCTTACTGGTCCATGCCATTGGACTTTTCCTGATGGCTGTGGCGATCCGCTTTGTCAACGAGGGCGATACCAAAAAGCCGCCCAGCTTTGACCCGGTTATTGGCCAGCTTCAGGAAGATGTGACCTCGGCCCACGATTCCGACCAAGCCGGTGATTCATTCACCACCATTGCGGCCGATGAACCGCCGTCGATGCCCAAGGATCTGACCAAGATCGACGAGACCGTGACCGCCGTGGCCGAGATGCCGGACGGTGTCCAACTTGGCCCTGAATTGAACCTCAGCCCTTCGGTTGAGCCTGGCGAACTCCAGGGCGCAGTCGCAGACACCGGGTCAAGCCTGGCAACGGCCTCGGGTACCGGGCGAGGGAGCGGTCCCACCATGACCGCTCCGATGCTGGGCCGCAGTGGCGCAGAACGCGCGAAGCTGGTAAGGCGAGAGGGCGGCTCGGTTGAATCTGAGCGTGCCGTGGAACGAGGCCTGGATTTCATTGCCCGCCACCAGCGCGAAGATGGCGGCTGGAGCCTGGACACCAATGAGGCCTGCACCACCCCACCCGGCTGCCCCAAGCGGCCCGCCATGCACTCTGATGTGGCAGCTACGGGTTTAGCGTTGCTCCCCATGCTGGGGGCAGGCAATACCCACACCCAAAAAGGCCGGTACCAGATCACGGTTCGCAGGGGCTTGGCCTGGCTGCTGGAGTCTCAGCAGTCAGATGGGATGCTGTTCACCGGTGGCGAAGGGAACGCCATGATGTACAGCCATTGCATTGCCACCATTGTGCTTTGCGAATCATACGCCCTGACCCGCGACAAAAGCCTGCGGCTGCCGGCCGAAATGGCCGTGGGTTTTATTCTTCGAGCGCAACACGCGGGTGGCGGCTGGCGGTACAGACCCATGGAAGAGGGAGATACCTGCGTCTTCGGGTGGGCAATATTCGCCCTCAGAAGTGCGAATATTGCGGGGATCGCCATTCCCAGATCGGCCCTCAAGGGGGCTTCGCGATACCTGGACGCAGCCGCCTCGGCGGCGGAACCGCCCAAGTCTCAATATGGTTATCAGCCTGGGTCTGGTACCAGCGTGACCATGACAGCCGAGGCCCTGGTTTGCCGTCAGCTTCTGGGCTGGGAACGAGAATTTGACCCCTTGATCAAGGGGGTGGACTTCATTTCCGCAAACCTGGAATCGGCCCAGGACCGCAACATTTACTACTGGTACTACGCCACCCAGTTACTTCACAACATGAAGGACAAGAACTGGCCCGCGTGGAACATGAAGATGCGAGAGAATATGATCTCGCTCCAGGTCAAAGGAAACGGCTGTGACCGTGGAAGCTGGGATCCTGAAGCCCCCACCAAAGACCAGTGGGGTGGCCAGGCTGGCCGACTTTTCACCACCTCGCTCTCACTACTGACTCTCGAAGTCTATTACCGATACCTCCCCCTCTACAAAGACCAGGGTGGAGCGATCGACGAGAAGGGTGAAATGGCCAAGGAGAAGGGTGACGCCGAAAAGAAAGAGATGAAAAAAAGCGACGACGATTAAACCGCTCTTATTCACCATGCAGCCCGGTTCTTATGCTTATCGCTCACGTCTTGGCCGGGCAGTTCATCCGAATCCCAGCTCGAAGCACACGTTTTCAGGTTTCGATTTTGGGGCCAAAACCCGCAAACTCGCAACGGACCCGCTGCTCCTGTTAGACCGATGCGTAAGTGAGGCATTCTGCTTCTGATACGAGCCCGCAGCGCAAGCAAGTGGATCTGTTGGACTTCCTCAAGAAAGGCGCTGCGGCAAACAAGGCTGAATTCGTTACGAGCTGGTCATTCCATCAGAACGCCACTCGCCAGCGCTGCGGGCTTGTTTTCCGCTCAACCACTTGGCCAGGCCATACAGAACGCAACGCTAAACCATGTCCAGCAGCGTCCGTTGCAATTTTGTGAACTCCTGTTCCAGAATCGCAACTTCAAAGCTCACGTATTGGGCTCATATTTCCAGCGTGTTGCCTACCAAAACCCCAAGCAGCGCAATTTCAAAACTCGCCGGCTGGGGGTGGAACCTTGTCCACCCTCAGACGCGAGGGCCCACACCCGTTAGTCGGTCTCTTCCTCGTCGGCTTCTTCCTCAAGGGCGAGTTCCGTCTGGAGTGGAGCACGGGGTTGCGGGCGATTGGGGTCGACCCAGTCAACTCGGGGAGCATCTCCCCAGATGTTTTCCAGGGAATAGTAAGTACGTGCGTCCTCGGAAAACACATGCACCACAAAGTCACCGTAGTCGACCAGGACCCAGCGGCCTTCTTCGGTCCCCTCACGGCCAAGCTTGACCTCGCCCTGCCGCTTCATCTCCGCGTCAATCTCTGACGCAATCGCCACGCTCTGCCGCCTTGAACTGGTGGTTACGATGACGAAATAATCTACCAGCGACGTGGCCGAGCGAAGGTCCAGAACCAAAATATCCCGGCCACGGTTATCGTCACCAATGCGAGCACAGGCAATTGCCAGTTCTCGGGCCTTCTCAAGCCGATGGGGAGATTTTCGACCCACTGCGGTGGGAACATAGTCGTCTTGAGAAATGCGAGACCGGTTGGCACGCTTGGGTAATCCGGTGGGCGAGGGCTCTTGCCCACTCAGGATCTCGCTTGATTCCGTTGTAAGACCATTAGCGGGCGACATGTGCGATTCGGGCATCGGCTTGGGTGTCCACTCTTCTTTTGAGTCGTTGGACGAATCGATCTGGGACCTGAGAGACCGAACAGATTCAAGACGCTGGCAGGCGTTTGGCCACAAAGCAGCCCCGTTGCAAGACTCACGGTCACGGGCCCGCGGCCAAAGTCGAGGTCGCTCTTCTCTTAATGAAGTGTACTCTCAGGCCACCGATTTGACCATCGTTCGACTGCGTTCTCACAGGAAAAAGGAAAAAGCCTGGGGACGCCCAAAGCCTGGGCCCCCGCTGGCAAACTTGAGGTTCCATTCGCTTTGCTCGGTCTCATGCACGCGACTTGGTTCCCGGTTCAGGGCACCGCCTTGCGCGATCACCTATTCCCCCAGACAGCGCCGGAGGATAATTGGTTCACGATTCGATGGTGTGGAAACCCACGGAACCAGGCGTTCGAGATCCCTTTCCCAGGAATAGGCACGCCATCTGCAAGAATTGAACACCCAACCTCGAACAGTTCCATGAGCGGTGATCCGTTTTCAGGATCGAGCAGGGCTGGGCGCTCGTACAAAACGGTAGGGGGCGGGCGGTCCAGACTCCAAGCCTTGGATTCCAGTTGCCGTAGTTCAAAAAAAATCAGATTTCGTCTTTATTTTTGAAAGAATTCAAAAAACGTCCAGTATGGGGACTCCCAGTGCCGATCCGAAAATCGTTAAGTTAACGTCACTCTCCAGATTGCTTGAGAAACAGTTGGCGGCTTGCGTGTTGGAAGTGACGGCGGCCGGTAGGACTTGACCGCAAATTGTCCGTAAGTCGGTTCACGCCCCATTCATGGATTTCTGAGATAGACAACTCAAGATTGTCAGGTCATTTGAGGATTCCCTATGCATCGTTCGCTGGAACCACTCCCGGCAAACCAGGACTCGCTCATTCGGGCGATTGCAACCAGTACCAGAGCCTGGCATCAACCCGAGGATCTGGCCTCACTCCTTACCAGAGATCCAGAATCCGTGAAGGACGATCTGGCAATTATGGATATTGCAGGTTGGATTCAGGTGCGTGAGTACCCAGACCGGATCCTTGTCACCCTTTCTGAACAGGCTGGCAATTTGCTTGGCTTGGAACTGGTGAGGAATAGCCGTGGTAGAACCCGCTGGCAGCCGCAAGCAGAGCTTGCAACTAGTAACCACTGATCCGTCAAAAAAAATCCCTGGGCCGACCGAGTTGGTCCCGTCTTTTGAACCGCCGTCGAGGCTTTCGCCAGGGCGCTCAATACTGCTCGCTTGCAATTTAAACTCATCACGAGATCTCGGCATTTCTCCACGTGCCGATCTTTGGTATCAGATCTGATTTTTCGTTTTTTTGTGAAATGAATGGATCTAACCTGAGTCCAAATTCGACTTCATTCCGAATCAATTTGCGATCGTTCTAGAAAAGTCCAATGCAAGTCGTCAAGGAATCTGCCCCCAGGCTCCCTTGTGGCATCTGTCCAACTCCTTTAGCTTGTTGGTATTGCCCGCAAGGATGCCCAGGTTCCTTGCCTGGAACCGTGCACCAACCGTTTGCTCAATCACCAGGAGATTTCAGATGCTTTCATGCGTCAGTGCGTGGATTCTCTCGGCGCTCGTCGCTCAGACCCCCACCGAGCCTCGCGCCGTCTTGCTTGAAAAGATACCGGCTGACGCGGCCGTGGTTGTAAGTTTACGGGGTATCGATAAGGTTCAGGCCGACCTGGAGGGCATGCTCACGGCCATGAGCCCCACCTGGGGCGGCCAGGCTGGCCCGATGCTCAGGCTCAGTATCGGCCAGATGACGGCCCAATTTGGGACCGAAGCCACCCGATCTCCGTTCACCGTTGCGATGGATTTACCAAAGGCCGATGGCGAGCTGCCGGCCTTTGCGGTGCTGATTCCCATCGAAGATTACCGATCGGTCTTGAAAAGTCTGGCGGGAACCGTGGAAGCACCCAAGCTTGAAGCGGTGGGTGGTGGTGTTGAGAAGTTTACGAACAAGACCGGCGATACCATTTACGCCTATGACGGCGAGGGATTCATTGCGTTCGCTCAAGAATCCGACGCCATGGTCAAGCGGATTGCCGCCAAGCCCGCAGCCACCTTGGGAAGCAAGCTCTCCACCGAACTCCGTGAGGCGCTTCTTGGTGGCGACCTTGGCTTTTACATCAACGTGGCCGCCATTCAGGCCCGTTACGGTGACCAGATCGAGGCCATGCGTGCCCAGTTCATGGCCGCCCTGGATCAGGCCGGCGACCAGATGCAGCAGCAGGGCCAGATGAACGCGGCCAAGCAGCTTTATGGTGCACTATTTGACGCCGCCAAAGAGGCTGAAAGCTTGGCCCTCAATTTTGATTTCGACAAGGCCGCCTTTGACCTCAGCGCCTTCCTGACCCTCAAGACCGACTCCCCTGCGCTCGCCTCACTCAAAAACGCCAAAACCGGTAACTCCGATGGGCTCGCCAAGTTGCCGCCCGGCTACCTCGTTTACGGCTACATGAATACCGACCCCAAGTCGATGCAGGGACTCATGAAAATGAATGCCAGCTCGACGTTCCCTGGCGGCGCCAGCGGCAGCCCCGCAGCCCAGAAATATCTGGACTCGATGATGGAACTCGGTCGGCAAGAAAGCCTCACCGCCATGACCTACGGTGGTGGCGTGGAGGTACTGGCCCTGACCATTCCCGAGAATGTTGAGCAGACTACCAGCGCCATGGTTGAATTGATGAAGACAATGGCTCAATCGCCTGCCATCAAGGAAGCCACGCTTGAGGAGAAGGTCGATACCTACAAGGGGTTCGTCCTCAACAAGGCCTCGATGCGATTCGACTTCGAAAAGATGCTTGGTGACCAAGCTGGCAACCCCATGGCCGCCGGAATGGTCAAGGCTATGGTTGGCGAAGACGGTGCCACCACCACCTATTTCGGTTCCGATGGCAAGCAACTGGTCTCGGCCACGGCCAAGTCGCTGGAAGAGGCGCATCAGAAAATCGACCAACTCTCAGATGAGAAGGCCGGAATTGGAACAAAACCCGGTTACCAGGCTCTCATGAGCAGGCTCCCCAAAGAAACCAATGCCCTGTTCGCCGTGAACGCCCAGCGGTTGGTACGCTTCATCGGACAGATTCTGGGCACCGTGGCCGGTGGAGATCCCATCGCCCCGCCTGCCGATATGCCCACCGAAATGGCCCTCTTCGGCGGCTCGCTGGCGACCCATCCCAGCGGTTACCGTCTCGATTTCGTGCTCCCCAGTGCGGTTGGACCGGTTCTTGAAAAAGGACTCGTACCAATCGTTCAGGGAATTCAGGGCCAGGTGAACCAGTAAAACGGTAGTTCAACGGTCCAGCCACGCACTCAGGTCCAAATATAAAGCCCCAGCCAACTCGGCTGGGGCTTTTTTGGTTTCAATTCAGCCCACAGCCATGACCCGGACGATTAGCGGTGTGCTCAGGAATTAGGGCCACGCTCTTCAATTTGTTTCACCGTCTCGCGAATCAGGTGCTGGATCTTATTTCGATCGCAAATTGCCGTATGCTCCTGCATTCCCAGAAGTTCGGCCGTTTCCAGACCCGTCCGGTGCTCCAACGCCAGAAGCCGGAATGCCTCCCAGGCCAGCGGCTCTATGCGGGGCTTGACCTGACGCATGGCCACCTGAAATAGCTCGGAATCAAAGGCTCGCTCTAGCCTGGCCCAGAGATCGTTCCGGGCCGAAACCTCACGCAGAAGTTTCAAGGCCGAACGAAACTCTGCCCCACTCTGTTTCGGTTTGTAACGCGCCAGCCAGTCGGTCCAGGCGAGGCGAGTAATCTCTCTGAGATGGATCCGAAACGGCTTGGTGGAATCATAGGTAAACCGATCAGAGTACCGCCAAAACCGCATTAACAAATCATCGGCCACATCACGCGCTTCTGAAGCACGTAACCCATGACTTACGCACCATTGAACCACATGCCGGCCATACAAGGCCACGAAACGGGCCCACAACGCGGAATCCTGCCGCCGGCTTAGATGACTCTGAAGAGTGAAGTTTTCCGTGCCTAAAGAAAGCATAAAATCACGGTTCCTGCAAAGAAGGCAGCGAAGAAGTCAAACTCCCAGACGATGGTAGGTCCACCCCCTGGCGCATCGAATCAGGCTTCCAGTCCCTGCAACACTTCCGTCTCACGGCGCCCCACACGAACCAACACTTGGTCAGCCGCAACAGCTCCCCGTGAAAGCCAAGAAACGCCAAGGGGAATCAGAGCTCCTTCAAACGAGCCCTCCCGCAACCACGTATCCCGCTCAATATTTGGCAATTTAAACAAGATAGGAAACATAGGCAATCCATTGTTCGACCTCCGTCGGTTATTTGCATCGAATGTTACCGGCGTGATCAAGACCCGGATGGAGTGAGTGCTCCCATTTGAGAGCCCAGCCAGGGCCACCATTTGGTGTACTTTTGAATATACCTAGTACCTGATCATTAGTCCAGACGTATCACGCCTGAGCTGCGCGAACGAGGAGCTTACGAACCCGGCCAGCTCGACGCCCCTTCAAGACGACATCAGACCAGTAACTCGTGTCTCAACAATGAGTTACAGTTGGCCTGGATCCAATTGCCAAAAGCCGAAGCACCCACCTTACAGGCATAAAATTCCGGGGCTGTTGATGGTGCCCATGGTGGTCGGTTTGGAAATTGGCCGAGCAATTCAAACGCATCCAGATTTTGACCATATCGCCACTTGATTCATACGAAGCCGTTTACCATACGCCCTGGTTCTCTTGAGCAAAGCCGCAGTTCCCTGGGTAATATCAGGGATAAGCGACCGATGAAACCAATTTTCAGGCTGAACGAACTGGTGAAATTAAGGCCATTCAAGAACTTGGGCAAACCTTTATCGAGTTCAAGTCCACCGTTTTTAGGCAGATAGCCTTGGGCTGGGGGTGCACCAAGCCAGCGCGGCCATCGCCATGGAAAAACCGACTGGCGGTGATCGGCGCTGGCTTGGAGCAAAGATTTCAGCCACCGTGACTACTTGCCCAGACTCTGTCCATACCCCTTCCAAACCCATTCGATGGCGTGCGGAAGAAACTGCGCCTGGGCATTGCCTACGCTGTGGCCGGCACCACGACAGAAGAGGTACTGATAGTCATAGCCTTTGGCCTTCAGCACCTTGGCCATGCGGTGATTGGCTTCCACCCAGTCGTGCATTCCGTCACGCATGACGTTGGGATTCAGCAGGTCCCGGTCACCGACAGAGATGAAGAGTCGAATCGGTTTTGGGGGACAGCTGGGAATGAGCGTTTCATGAAAACCCCAGGCACCATCGGGCATGTTGGGATCGAACGGCCACTGCTGGTTCACAAAGGTGCCAGATGTGGTCAGCACGCGATGATAAAGATCAGGGCGAAACCAGGCCATGATGAGCGCAGCCGAACCACCGGAACTATTGCCCATGGCCGCACGACCGTCTGGATTTTTGGTCAGCTTGACGTCGAAGTTTTTCTCAACGCGCGGCAGGACCTCGGTCTCGATATATTCCGCGAACACGCCAGACATCGTGTCATATTCTTTGCCGCGTTCGTGCCCCTGAGCATCGCCCCCACCGTTGGCGATCATGATCAGAATGATTGGGGGAATACGCTTCTGGGCGATCAGATTGTCGAGGATGTTCGGCAGTTCCAGACCGGGTTTTCCCGAGGGACCGTCGTGGGTCACCATGAACGGCGCTTCCGTACCTGATTGGTATTGCGCGGGAATGTAGACCGTGATCTTGCGTGTGTAGTCAATGTTATGAGTCTCAACAATCAAGGTTTTCGGATTGGTCGGATCCACCTTTCCGAACTCTTTGCGGGCAATACCAGGATTCAGGAGCTTGGTCTCCTTGGAATCGATATCGAACTGCTGCACCTTCCCCTGCGGAACCCCTTCAACAGGCTTACGTTCCGGGGCCGGTACGTACTCTGGCCCGATCACGAAATTGCCATCTTCACCGAGCGGTGGGTTCTCACCGGTTTTCAGGACCTTGAAAGGCGGAGAACCCGGATCATCAAAGTTACGCACGGACTGCGCGGCCACCACATTGGTGCATGCGAGAGCTGTGATGAAAAGGACAAAACCTGGCTTGATCATTGAAAACCCTCGTCGATTCTTTTCTTGGCGATCGCTCTGAACGGGACTCAGGTGAGCGTAGTGGAGCTATCTTATAGTGGTTTAGCTTTGCGTTACAAACGACTTGGCCCAGCGGTTGAGCCAAAATCCAAGCCCCAGGCGTAACGACACCGTGAGCGGTACCCAAGACCCAATCGCCAGCAATCCAACGACTGGGATCGTTTATCCTAGCCGAATTGGTTGGAGTGGCATTGTCACTGCCACTTGTGGTCGGTTTCGTCTGGGCCCTTGATAAGATGTGCTGTTTCAGCATGTACGGCCAATTGCGCCCCAGCCTGAGCGTTTGTGACCTGTGTGAACTGCGGCCAGGGACACAGGCAGGTGACCCCGCGCCGGTTCTTGGATTAGGATAGTAGCTTGCCCAACCACGCCCGCCTGAACCGTACGGCCCGAAGAGGTTCGAAGCAACATGACCTCCTGTCTCATCATCCTAGCCCTCATGCCGGCGCTCTACACACCTCAGGAACAGGCTAACGCCACGGGGCTTACCGCTGCGCTGGCCCGCGAAGGAAGCACCGCCCTCGCCCGAATAGCCCGTGAACAGGGTGACCCCAAACGGGGTGCCGTATTGTTTCACAGGCCCTCACTCGCCTGTACCACCTGCCATGCCGTGGCCGGGCAGGGGGGCGAGGTTGGGCCCGAACTGACCCAAGCGGCCGACGGACTCACGGCCGATCGCATTGTCGAGTCGATTCTGGAGCCATCGGCCAGGATTCGTACCGGGTACGAAACGGCCACCGTTGCCACCAAAGACGGTCGCCTGATCACCGCGCGGCTGGTGGCCCGCGATCCGGGCCAGGTCACAGTCCGAGATCCCCAGAAACCAGACGGTAACCTCACGATTTCTGCTGAGGAAATTGAGGAGATCTTGGTAGGTGGACCCTCGATCATGCCGGCCGGACTGGCCAACGCCCTGGCCGATCGCCGGGAGTTTCTCGATCTGGCCAGTTACCTGATTGCGATCAACGAAGGCGGCCCAGCCAAAGCCGCCGCCCTGCAACCGTCGCCCGCGGAACTTCAGCCCAAACTACCCGCCTACGAACTCGACCTCGATCACTCGGCGCTCATCGGCTCGCTCGATCACGCCAGTCTCGAACGCGGGGCTGCCATTTATGCGCGAGTTTGCATCAACTGCCACGGCACGCCCGATCGGCCCGGCTCGCTGCCTACATCCCTGAAGTTCTGGGAACAATCGCTCAAAAACGGGGCCGACCCTTACCGGATGTACCAAACACTCACGCACGGCTACGGCCAGATGCCCAACCAGAACTGGCTTGTGCCCCGTCAGAAGTATGACGTCATCCACTACGTGCGTGAAACGTATCTGAAACCGTCAAAGTTTGGCCAGTACTCCAGCCCAGACCAAGCGTACCTCGCCAGACTGCCCCAAGGTACCAACCTCGGCCCAGAACCGGCCTCGGTTGACCCCTGGGTGGCCATGGACTACGGTCCGACCGTCTCGGCGACCCTCCAGATGGGATCGGACGACGCCAACTTCGCCTTCAAGGCCATTGCAACGCGTCTCGACCCAGGGGCAGGCGGCATCTCCCGAGGGCACGTCTGGGGGATGTTTGATCACGACACCATGCGAATGGCGGGGCTCTGGGCTGGCGAAGGGTTTATTGACTGGAACTGTATCCACTTCAACGGCTCACACGGCACCCATCCCCACACGATCGGTCAACCGATTGCCGCCACACCCACCGGCCCAGGCTGGGCAAACCCCGCCACCGGGAAGTTTAACGATCCACGCATCCTGGGGCGAGACAACCGCCCAACCGGCCCGCTTCCTGCCGAATGGACCCATTTCTTGGGCCGGTACCAGAACGGGAACCGGGCCATCCTTGGGTACACCGTGGGGGATGCGTCTGTTCTGGACTCACTGAGCCTGGAAACCGTCGATGGGAACACCAACGCCCAACCCCTGGTGCGAAGAACACTGAATATCGGCCGATCTTCCACCCCCTTACGGATGCGGGTGGCCAAGGAACCAATCTCTGCCCAGGTTTTGGGAGGACAGAACACACGTCTTGTCTCTGAAGATGGCTTCCAGATCCTGGAGATTCCGGCAAACGCCACGCCCCTGAATCTGGCAGTGCTGATTGCCACCGACGCTGCATCCAACGCCCAGAATACCAAGCCCGCCGAGCCCGAGAATCTGGAACCGTTGCTCCATGGCGGGCTTCCACTGTTCCCTGAGCCGGTCAACACGCCTTACGTTTCTGGCGGTACGAGCAAGCCCTTTGCCGTTGATGAGTTTACGGTGCCGGAGACCAATCCCTGGCTTGCGCTGGTGCGGCCGACCGGGTTTGACTTCCTGGAGAACGGAGCAAAGCTGGCGGTTTCTACCTGGGATGGCGATGTCTGGACGGTTGAGGGCCTCAACGGCAATTCGGGCTCGCTCACCTGGCGAAGGATTGCGTCTGGGCTGTTTCAGCCGCTGGGTGTGAAGGTGATTGGCGGCCAGATCTTTGTGACCTGCCGCGACCAGATCGTGATTTTGCGAGACCTGAATGGCGACGGCTTCACTGACTTCTATGAGAACTTCAACAACGATCATCAGGTGACCGCCCATTTCCATGAGTTCGCCATGGGGCTTCAGGTGGACGATCAGGGCCGGCTCTATTACTCCAAGGCGGCCTGTCACGGCCTGAAGGCCACGGTTCCCCAGCACGGGACCGTGTTGCGGGTTTCGGCCGATGGGAAAACGACCGAGATCATGGCCACCGGCTTTCGTGCGCCTAACGGCGTTTGCCTGAATGCTGATGGCACCTTCATGGTGACCGACCAGGAAGGGTTCTGGTTGCCCAAAAACCGGATCAACTGGGTGAAGCCTGGCAGCTTCCACGGCAATATCTGGGGATATACCAATGTCACCGATACTTCAGACTCCGCCATGGCTCCCCCCATCTGCTGGATCACGAACAGTTTCGATCGCTCGCCGGCCGAACCGCTGTGGGTCACCAGCGATGCCTGGAAGCCGCTCAAAGGTTCGCTGCTGAACTTCTCTTACGGTTACGGCAAGATCTTCGCCGTACCTCATGAGAAGGTTGGTGAGAACATGCAGGGCGGGATGGTCGCCTTACCGATCCCTCAACTTCCCACCGGCCTGATCCGTGGTCGATTCAACGCAAGCGATGGCCAGCTTTATACCTGCGGGATGTTCGCCTGGGCCGGCAACCAGACCAAGGCCGGCGGCCTGTACCGGGTCCGGTACAACGGCGGGCCGGTGGATGTGCCCACCGGCCTTCAGGCCCGCCCAGGAACGCTGACCCTGACCTTTAGTGATTCACTCGACCCGGCCACGGCCGGCGACGTTAGCCGCTACAAGTTCACCGTCTGGAGTCTCAAGCGGAGCCAGAATTACGGCTCGGACCACGTCAACGAGCATACCCTTGAAATCAAGGCCGCTAGGCTGAGCCCCAACGGCAAAATAGTGACCTTGGAGATCCCCGACCTGGCCCCCACCTGGTGCTACGAACTGGGCTATGACCTCAAGAACGCTGAGGGACAACCGATCTCCAACAAGCTGGATGGAACCATCAATCAGCTTGGTCCTTGAAACAACTCTCAATTGCGATTCACGATTTGCTTGCGCGTGTAGGACAGCCGCCCCCGGCGATCTCCGGGGGTAGTTTCTCTCTGCAACCCATTCGTGAACCGCTGCTGAAATACGAGCAGACTGAACCCACGATTAGGACCAGCGGGTGTGAAGAATGGACTGAACTGGACAGGATTGACTAGAGCAAGCGCCGGCCGGCAGACGACTGGTTATCACTCAGTCCATCGCCCCCATTCCTCTCCTGAGATTCGAGGTCTCAGGTTGGTTTGACGATGAATTCGTCAATTACCAGCAATCGCAGGCCAAGAATCAAGCTTGTCGGTCATGGATAAAAACTCACGCTGAGGGAATGCAAAAAGACCAGCCAGAGAGCGGGAAAACCCGTTCTCGGCTGGTCTTGAATTTGCGGACCAAGTGTCGCCAGGCGTTGGCAATCAACGCTTGGAGAACTGGAAGCTCTTACGGGCTTTCTTGTGACCATACTTCTTACGCTCGACCATACGTGGGTCGCGAGTCAAGAAGCCACTAGCACGCAACGCTTCGTCAAGGTCGGGACGAAACTCTTTCAGAGCTCGTGCCAAACCCATGACCACAGCGCCACTTTGGCTGCTTTTGCCACTGCCCTTGACGTTGACGAACACATCCACACGGCCGCCCATGTCGGTGAGGGTCAACGGGGACTTGGCGTCGGTGGCGTGAGTCACTTCAACGAAGTAATTTTCGATAGGCAGGTTGTTCACGAAGAACTGACCAGTGCCTTCACGAATACGAACACGAGCAACCGCCGTCTTGCGACGACCGGTTCCCCAGATGTAATTAGATTGAGCCGTTGCCATGGGAAATCAGGTTCCGTGATCGGGCCAGAAGCGAAAAATGTCCGTTGAGAGTAGCCGGGGTTCCGTTCCAAACGCGAACGGGTTCACCTTGCAGGTGAGCCAGTTCAGGCGTTTTCAGAACCAGCGTGATCATGACCTTCATGGGCAACGGCCGAGGCCGAGGCCTTGGCAACCTGAGCTGCCAGCTTCTTCACCAGGTAGCGGGGAGGATTCACGACCGGAATCGGAGCAATAATGATTCCGGAAGCAGAGGGCCGACCAGCCTTGGGAGGCAGGGCGATTGGCTGCTGGGCCTGATGATCATGCTGAGGACCGTTGAACAGCTTCAACTTGTCCATCATGTGCCGGCCGATCTTGTTCTTCGGCATCATCCGCTTGATGGCGAGTTCCAGAATCCGCTCGGGGTGTCGCTCAAACAACTTAAAGGCAGCTTCTTCACGCTGACCACCGGGATAGCCGCTATACCGCTGGTAGCTTTTCTGACGCCACTTGTTGCCAGTGAAAACGACCTTATCGGCGTTCACCACAATCACGTAGTCGCCCGTGTCGATGTGCGGGGTGTAGGTGGGGCGGTGCTTGCCCATCAGAATTGGTGCAATCTGTGCAGCCAGACGCCCCACGACCTGATCGGCCGCGTCGATCACATACCACTGCGGTGCAACTTGCCCCGCTTTTGCTTGAAAACAGTTCATCGCCGAAAAAACCTGTGCGGGAGAATGTCCCGTGAAAATCCCTGCGGGACGGGTTGCTCGGTCTCGCCCCTGGGTTTTGAGGCGAAAGTTCTATTTATAGCGATTCCTGAGGAGCAGTCAAGCCGAATTCCCCCGGAATCCCATGCGCGGGGGAGCGACCCCAAGGGAGGTCGATCACCCCCTCACCGGCTCAATTCGGCTTGTTCGGCCCGCCCCAATCCCATATAACATTGGTAGTTAACGCGTTAACGGAGTGGTTGGCGGGTAGGTTCGTGACACGGAGGATGCCATTGCGGTACGACAAGCATCAGGCAACCGAGGAATTCACACGCTGGAGCAAGAGCTATGACCGCTCGATTCTCCAGAAACTCCTCTTCGGTCCTTCTCACCGGGCCATCATTGGTCGTATCCGTGGTCGATTTGGCTCGAACCGCTTGAACTTACTCGATATCGGATGCGGGACCGGGGTCTTCGCTCACCGAATGCGTGAAGCCCTGCCCGAGGCCCGGATCTGGGGTATCGACCTGGTGAGCGGCATGCTGGAAAAAGGGGCTGAACGCTGGGCCGCACATGCTGGCCGGGTCCAGCCGATTCAGGGAGACAGTGAACGCCTGCCGTTTGCGGCCGGTCAGTTCGATGTCGTCACCTGCTCCAATAGCTTTCACCATTACCCGCACCAAGATCGAGCCGTGGCCGAGATGTGCCGGGTTTTGAAGCCGGGCGGTAGCCTGCTGCTGGTTGACGGTTACCGAGACGCCCCCTGGGGCTGGTTCATTTACGACGTTTGCGTGGCCACCGTGGAAGGGAACGTCCACCACTGCTCGCGCAAGCGGTTGCGCGAACTCTGCCAGCAGGCCGGCTTTGAGACCGTGACTCAGAAAATTCACAGGGGAGCCGCCCCCTTTCTGCTGACTGAGGCCATTGCCCCGGCCAGTTCCCCGATCCCGGCCCCGCATCTCACGGGGGAACACGCCGGCACCTCGCTGCTCGCGAAGTCTGCGTGAATCGGGTTTCAAGGCCAGGCTCGTCCTGGCCCCTCAGGGCTCAGGCGCTCGGCCTGGCGAATCGACCCACCAAGGCCCGCGCGGTCCGAAGCCCGTCTACGGCCGCACTGACGATTCCGCCCGCATAGCCGGCCCCCTCGCCGCAGGGAAAGAGACCTTGCACGCCGGTGCTTTCTCGGGTTTGCGTATTCCGGAGGACGCGAACCGGCGAGCTCCCACGCGATTCCGGGCCAGTCAGGGTGGCGTCTTTCAAGAACTTGCCCCGGAACTTGCGATCGAGCGCCGGTAGGCCCCGCTCCAACGCGGATAGGACCGTGGGCGGAATGATCATGGCCAGGTCGGTTGGTACCACACCCCTGGAATACTGGGTGTAGCTGGATGGCACATCGCCCCGGCTGCCCCGACCCCGGGCCCAGTCTGAGACGCGCTGGATGGGAGCCTTGTACTCTCGGCCGCCCACCATGTACGCCAGCCGTTCGGCTCGCTGCTGGAAATGGATTCCCGCCAGTGGATGATTGCTGCCGGTATCAGCCGCCGTGACCGTGACCACCAGCCCGCTGTTGGCAAACGGAGAGTCATGCCGGCTTTCGCTCATGCCGTTGGTGCAGAAATATCCAGGCTCGCTCACGCTCGGCATGACGTAACCACCGGCACACATGCAAAACGTGAACAGATCTCGACCACCAGTATTGGTCACCAGCTCATAATCGGCCGCGCCCAGGGCCGGATGGTCCGAGAACGCGCCATAGCGAACCTGATTGATATTCTCCTGGGGCTGCTCGATCCGGACGCCGAACTGGAACGGCTTGAACTCAAGCGGAACCTCTCGACGCAACAGCATCGTGTACGTGTCTCGCGCACTGTGGCCCATGGCCAGAATGGCGAGCGGGGTGGCAATGTACCCGCTACTGGTGTACAGCCCCACCAAGCGGCCATCACGAAGGTCCAGGTCTTCCACACGGCACGAAAAGCGGACCTCGGCACCAAGCTCTTCAACCCGCCGGCGCAAGGTTCGGACCACCAGCGGGAGCCGGTTGGAACCCAGGTGTGGCCGTTGCTCGTAAAGGACCCCTGGCTTGCCGTGGCAATCGGCAATCAGTTCCAGAACCGCCTGCACGTCTGGGCCACCCGCGCGGCTGGTTAACTTACCGTCTGAGAAGGTACCGGCCCCCCCCTCACCGAACAGGTAATTGCTCTCTGGTTCAAACTCACCGCCGGCGTCAAACCCACGCACATCCGCCACCCGCTCCTTCACCGGCTTGCCACGCTCTAGCACCAGCGGCGCATAGCCGGCCCGCGCCAGAAAGTAGGCAGCAAACAATCCGGCAGGCCCGGAACCAATGACCACCGGCCGGCCTGGGAGCGGCTCTACGCCTGGCTCTGGCCAGTCAAGCTGGTCTGGGGTATGCAGGTTCAGCCCCGGCATGCGAGACGTGGCCATTAGCTCTCGCTCACGCTCGGGGTCGGCCAGAGACACCTCCGCCGAATACACGAAGTGAATCTCATCGTGACGTCGTGCGTCCAGGCTCTTGCGTAAGATTCTCCAGCCGGCAATGGCGTCTGTGGGCACGGAAAGCCGGCTTGCCAGCTTACCCACCAACGCGGCTTCGGATTCATCCAGGCCCAGTTTCAGATTCGAGACTTTCAGTGCCATGCAATGCTCTATTCAGACGACTCAGACTGCAATCATCTGTCCGATAAGGCTCAAGACGGTTCGCACGCCCTGGGCTTCCATCCCAGAACGTGATCAGGCAACAGAAACGGCTGTGCCTTTACCGAGCGGTTGGTCCAAAACAAACCAGCGTGATATCGTCGGCCTGGGACTGGTCTCTGCAAAACTCCCGGAGTTCTTGCAAAATCCCCTCGCCAACTAGCGAAGGGCTGCCCGAAAGCCCAGCCAGCCGAGCCCGCAGCCGACGGTTCCCAATCAGATCATACCGTTCTCCGGCCGGATTCTGCGCATCGGTCACACCATCTGAATAAATCACCACCACGTCAC
This sequence comes from uncultured Planctomycetales bacterium, assembly GCA_903926465.1. Classification (GTDB taxonomy): domain Bacteria; phylum Planctomycetota; class Planctomycetia; order Isosphaerales; family Isosphaeraceae; genus CAIYJE01. Next base: position 23,865 of record CAIYJE010000046.1, on the reverse strand, counting down.
CCGGTGCCAGAATGGTTTCCGCCTGGCTGTAAACCAGAGAATCATCCACGCCCAGCGGGAACTTTCGGACCAGCTCGCCCAGCTCTTCAATTTGGCCGCCCGCACGCCGGATTAGTACCGGCTCATGCCCGGCCGAGGCATAGGTCAGCCGTCGCTCGCTGAAGTCCAGGTTACACAGGGAAAGGGTGATAAACTTGTCATCAATGCCGGCGTCGCACATCAGATTATTGGTTCGCGTGAGCGCCGGTCCAGGCTCTTTGTCGATCAGAATGCTGGCCCGAGTCTCGCCAGAGAACTTGGCCATCAAAAGTGCCGCCGCAACCCCCTTGCCGGAAACGTCTCCCAGGGCAATCGCCAGCCGGTCGCTACCAAGCGGCACAAAATCGTAATAATCTCCGCCGACCTTGCGGGCCGGCTTGTACCTCGCAAAAAAATCAAAGCCGGGCACCTGGGGAACCGTGCTAGGCAAGAACTGCCGCTGAATCGACTCGGCGAGCTCGATATCGCGGTTGATCTCCATGTTCCGCAAAATCGTTTCGTGCAGCGTTACATTCTGAAGCGCCATGGCTGCCTGACGGGCCACGGCATCCAGCACATCCAGATCGTCAGACTCGAACTGCTTCAGGTCACTGGTATCCAGTTGCAAAATCCCGAGCACGTTCCCGTTTGAGGAATCACCCCCGTCTGAACTCAACAGCGGCACGCAAAGCACAGAGCGAATTCGCAGGTCGGCAATTGAGGCACTCGTGGAGACGTTTTGCCCTTCGCCGGGGTAGTACCGCCGAACCGACTGCCGCCCCTCGACCACTTCATTGATAAGCGTTCGGGAAATCCGGATCACCGGTTCATCCGACGGGTCTGACGATTGCGCAAATCGAGAGCCCGACTTGCGGGGCCGAACCCGGTGAAAGAACCGGTCCTTTTCAATTGACCACTTCCCAGGCCCCTCATGCTTGAGCAACACCAGCAGCGCTCGCTCGGCCTGGGGGTACAGATCCATCAGGGACTCCAGAATCCCCTCCGCAATCTTGGGCAACTCAAAGCTATGCGAGAGCTTGCGAGAGATCTCCAGAATGGCCTTGAGCTTGACTTCCGGCTTCAGAATGCTGGCCAGTACGTCGCTTCGTGAAGCGTCCAGCATCTGGATGGTGGAACCGCCGTCCTCGCCGCCGTACTCAAACGGATCGACCTTGGCCGGCGGATCTTCGGCGTAAAAGACCATCTCCACGTCGCAGATGTTGATCCGGTCGCCAGACTTGAGGGGTATCGGCTGGTCAGGCGCAATGAACGACTCATTGAGCTTGGTCCGGTTTCGCGAATTCAGATCGACCAGCGAATACCGCGCACCGTCCCTCTGAATCCTGGCATGCTCTCGGCTAATGCCATTGAGATCAAACACCAGGTCGCACTCGGTCCGACGACCGATGAGCGTGTTCGGTTTCGTCAGCGGGTGCTTGCGACCTGGGGAATTCCCATCCTGGATAAAAAGGACTGCCATCGCACACAGCTCCCGGAAACCGTGGACAGACTTCACAAACCGATCACGTGCAACAATCCTGGCCAGCCAAGACGGTCGATGTGAACAGTGATCTCTCTGAAGCGGATTTGCGAGATCGGAATCCAGCCACTGAGAGTCTATCCTACCGAATCGGTTCGTTTGGCCAAAGAGCATGCCTGAGGATCTGGTTTTGAAACAGGCCCTCGGGCAGACGCCATGAAACGGCCCGGCACGCTCGGCCGGATCTCACCCCTCCGCATCGCTTCTTTGCGAGCCAGGGTATAAAATACACTCTGCCAAGGCACTCACTTCAAACCTAGCCGACCGCAACGGCAAAGGGAGCGGCCGTCCATGACTCGACCTTCGAGCAACTTGATCATTGTCCTGGCTCCGGCCGTACTCGGGCTACTGACGCTCAGCCAGCCACCGGCACAGGCTCAGGTGATGCAGCAACCGGTGGGTCTGATGGCACCACCCCAGATGCCTGCGCAGGGGGAATGGCTTCAGGTACTCACGGTCACCGACCGCTGGCTGGTGCTTGAGAATGAGCGGGGCCAACAGTTCCCGGTCTCGGCCGATGCCGTGGGCACCTTCGCCATGCGCTGGCCAACCAGCGTCGATCGACTGGATGAGGCATGCCTGGTCGAGATTACCGGGCTAGACCTGGGCTCGAACCGTGTGGGGGCCGATCACGCCGATGTTTACCGAGGGGCCGCACGGAACCTGGTCACGCCCACCATTCAGCACCTGTTCGGCTTCAACCGCGTGCTCACGCTGTTCGACATCCAGCGGCAAAACCTGCTTGGCGTGAACCCCTACAACCTGATGAGCCCCCAGGAAATGCAAATGCCCAGGCGGATCCACGTGGTGGCTCAGCCGCTGAATTTGAACCCACTCCAGCTTGGCGTGGGCGGCAACAACTTTGTCACGGTTGTCCCGGTGCCGGCCGGCATGTCGATGACGGAAGTGACCACCGCCGGCTCGTTCCGGTTCGTCCGTCCAGGAGATCTGGCCTACGTGGTCACAACTCCCCAAAGCCCCACGCCTAGAAGCGTGGTGCTGTCGTTGCTGATGATTCTCAAGGATGTGCCGCTCGACCAGGTTGCGCCGTGACACAGTTCTTGGCTTCGATTGCCGTGTTTTGAATATCGTGACACCGACCAAGCAACGCCCTGTGCGAGCTGGCAATCTTATCTGACACGTTTTCTCCAAACCGCCTGAGACAATAGGCCTTCCAAGAGACCCCGCCCGTGCCAATTTACGTGGATGGTGATGCTTGCCCGGTCAAGGAAGAGGTGTATCGCGTTGCGCGCCGGCATGTGGTGAAGGTATTTGTGGTTGCCAATGCCACAATGCGTGTGCCGACCGAGGAATTGATTGAATTGGTAGTGGTGCGCGGCGGGTTCGACGCGGCCGATGACTGGATTGTGGAACGCATTGGTGACAGCGACCTGGCGATCACAACCGACATTCCACTGGCCGGGCGCTGTCTTGAAAAAGGGGCCCGTGTGCTTGGCCCCAAGGGAAAAGCGTTCACGGAAGACGATATTGGTAACGCGCTAGCAACCCGGGCTTTGATGGAAATGCTTCGCCAAGGGGGAACCTTCACCGGTGGTCCAGCGGCGTTTGCCAAGGAGGATCGCTCGCGGTTTCTGGCCAAGCTAGACGAAACCCTTCACGCGATCAAACGCGGTAAGAAACGGAGCTGAAAGACAGCGGTACTGCTCCTGAGTCTTTGATAGACGAATTGCTCCCACCATTCAGCGGTGGAATTTCCGAATCTCCGTCAAATTGATAGAATCTGGCTCTTTCACGCCCGGTGCTCGGGTTGTTGATCCCCAGAACACAAATCAAGACAAGACCAAGCAAGCACGCCACCATGAACATTCTCGATGCGCTCCGGGATCGGTTTGCCCAGGCTGCCCCGGCCGGAAGCGACCCTGTAACCTTTGCCGCGGCCGTTCGACCCAGCACCGACACGAAGTTCGGTGATTACCAAGCCAACGGGTGCATGGGCGTGGCCAAGGCCGCTGGAGCGAACCCTCGCGCTCTGGCTCAAGAGGTTGCAGGCCGTGTGAACCTGGACCCCATGGCCGACACACCCGAGATTGCCGGCCCCGGCTTTCTCAACGTTCGGCTCAAAGATGCCTGGCTGGCCAGCGTGCTGAACTCGCTCCAGACCGACGAAACCCTGGGCCTGCCCCTCGCCGTGGCCCCGCAGACCGTGGTCATCGACTTTTCCTCGCCCAACGTCGCCAAGCCAATGCATGTTGGGCACGTGCGTTCAACCGTCATCGGCGATAGCCTGGCCCGCATCCTGCACGCGCTCGGGCATCGCGTGATCAAAGACAATCACCTGGGTGACTGGGGCGCCCAGTTCGGCATGATCCTTTACGGCTGGAAAAACCTGAGAGACGATCAGGCTTACGCCGCCGATCCGGTGAGCCACCTGTCGTCGCTCTACCGCCTGGTTCAGTCGAAAATTGGCGCACCCGGTAAACTCCGCGAGCAACTGGGCGATGCCTTGGCCCTGGAAAAGAAAGGGAAGCATGGCGAGGCGGTCCAGAAATATGCCGCCGAAACAGGCCAGCCAATCAGTGGAGCCGATGACCCTCGATTTTCCGAGCTGGAAACTCGTTTCCAGACCAGTCTGGCCGAACTTACAACGGCCGAGGCTGCCGCCAAGCAGGTTGAAGAGGCCGCACGCCTGGAAACCGTCAAGCTGCACGCCGGCGACCCAGAGAACCGGGCCCTGTGGGATCAGTTCATGCCGTTCTGCCTGAGTGCGCTTGAGGGGGTCTACCTGCGGCTCGGTGTGACCTTTGACGTGGCGCTTGGCGAAAGCTTTTATGACCCGATGCTGGCAGACGTGGTGACCGACCTGGAGAGCAGGGGGCTGGCCACCCAGAGCGAAGGGGCCACCGTCGTTTTCACCGAAGGGATGAAGGCCCCGTTCATCGTGCGGAAACGCGATGGTGCCTACAACTACGCCACCACCGACCTGGCCACCATTCGCTACCGGGTCCAGGAATGGAACCCCGACCACATTCTGTACGTGGTCGACCATCGCCAGGGGGACCACTTCAAGGCCTTGTTCGATGTGGCTGGCCGCTGGGGATACACCCACCCCCGGTATGATCACGTGGCGTTCGGCACCATTCTGGGGAACGATCGCAAGCCGTTCAAAACCCGCGCCGGGGATACGGTTGGCCTGGAATCGTTGCTAGACGAGGCCGTGGCCCGGGCCCGCAAGGTGGTCGATGAGAACAGCCCAGAACTCGATGAGGCCGAGCGGGCCCAGGTGGCCGAAATCGTGGGGATGGGGGCACTCAAGTATGCCGACCTTTCCCAGAACCGCCTGAGCGACTACGTGTTCGACTGGGATAAGATGCTGGCCCTGAATGGCAACACGGCCACCTACATCCAGTATGCTTACGCCCGCATCCGCAGCATCTTCCGTAAGGGAGAGCTTGCCCCCGAGACGTTCCGCACCACGGGTGTTTCCATCGCGCTCGACCATCCCGCCGAGCGAGCGCTCGGGCTCCAGATCCTGCGCTGGCCAGAGGCCGTGGCCCTGGCCGGGTCGGAACTCAAGCCCAACATCCTTACCGATTACCTGTTCACGCTGGCCAACGCCTTCAGCGCTTTCTTTGAAAACTGCCCCGTGCTGAAGGCCGAGTCCGAAGCGACCAAGCTCAGCCGCCTGGCCCTGGCCGACCTAACGGCGCGTGTGCTCAAGAACGGCCTCGGCCTGCTCGGTATTAACACGGTTGAGCGAATGTGAACCGGATCACCTTGTGGCAGGGATAGACTGAAGCTGAAGCAGTTTATCCCTGCCATAAGTGAACCGCGGATCAAGATTTTCAGGTAAAATCTGTCCCACACCCCCAACCTGCTTCGTATTGTGAAGTTGGTGGTAATCGATCTTCCGGCCTGGCTCTGATCCTCTTGAACGGAGGATGTGTCATGGGTGGTTTTGAACAAGACTTTCACGGGCTCTCGGTGAATGACCAAGGGCGTTTGGATGCGCTTTACGAGCGGTTAACGGCGGAACGGGAAGGGTTCATCGGCTACCCGTGCACGGCCAACTTTGATTACTCGCCGCTGTATCGGTTCCTGGAGTTCTCTACCAACAATGTTGGCGACCCGTTTGTGGAGAGCAATTACCACCTGAACACCCACGACTTTGAGCGTGAGGTTCTGGCTCAGTTCATGGACCTCACGGCCGCTCCACCACACGCGTCTTGGGGTTACGTCACCAACGGCGGCACCGAAGGGAACCTGTACGGCTTGTTCCTGGCGCGAGAAACGCTGCCGGATGGGATGGTCTATTACTCAGAAGATACCCATTACTCGGTCAACAAAATCCTTCGTTGCCTGCATGTCCGGAACATCATGATCAAGAGCCGGCCCGATGGCTCAATGGACCTGGATGACCTGCGGGAAACCTTGCGGATTCATCGAGACGTGCCGCCGATCCTGTTCGCCAACATCGGCACCACCATGACCGGCGCCATCGACGATCTCGCCGGCATCCGTCAGATTCTCTCCGACCTGGCGATTAGCCGGCATTACATCCATGCCGATGCTGCGCTCCACGGCATGATCTTGCCCTGGGTCGATCGCCCCCAACCCTGGAACTTCGCCGCCGGCATCGACAGCCTGGCCATCAGCGGTCACAAGTTCATCGGGGCCCCGTTCCCTTGTGGAATTGCCCTGGCCAAAAAGACCCACGTCGATCGGATTGCACGCGGTATAGACTACATTGGCTCACTCGATACCACCCTCTCAGGCTCACGGTCTGGGCTGGCGGCTCTGTTTTTGTGGTATGCGCTGCGGTCGATTGGCCGGGCTGGGTTCCGGGAACGGGTGGCAAACTGCCTGGAGATGGCCGACTATGCCATCGACCAGCTTGAAGCGGTGGGGCGCAACCCCTGGCGGCATGAAAACTCGCCCATTGTTGTATTTGATCGGCCGCCCGCCTCAATCACCAGCAAGTGGCAGATTGCCATCCATGATCAGATCGGCCACGTGATTACCATGCCCCATGTCACGCGTAACCACATTGACCGGCTCACGGCCGACCTTGCTGCGCTCGAGCCGGTGGAGGCCCACTCATGAGCACCCCCTGGAAGCAAATCAGTGTGGTTGGCGAGGCTTCTCCCGGGTTCATCACCGAGCTGGTTGAAACCCTGGCCGGCCACCACATCAATATTGAGACGCTCGATTCAGACACGCTGGGCGGGACCGTGGTGGCCCTGCTCACGGTTGATCGCTATAACGACGCCATCCGGGCCCTGACTGCGGCCGGTTTTTCTGCAGTGGGCGAAGATGCGTTGCTGGTAAGGGTGGAAGACCACCCGGGTGCACTGGCCGCCCTGGCCAGACGGTTTTATGAAGCCGATATCCCCTTGTTGAGCGTTCGGATTGTTCGCCGTGCCGAGGGCTGGGGCGTGGTGGCCTTATCGACACCCCGAACCGAAGAGGCTCTGGCGCTGGTTGGGGAGAGCCTAATCGGCTAGGTTGCAGGCGTTCCGTTTCAGCGAGAACCCGAACAGATCCACAAGCAGCTCAAGCATTGTCGAAGAGGCTTGCCGTGCTGTAAGATTGTTCCGCATGCTACACTTGATGCGATTGGGTTGGTTGTCCATGATAGCCGGACTCAACTCGGTTGATTCACGTGGAAGCAGCCCAACCGGCCAACACGGATTTGAGTTTTGGCCTCGTTTTTTTTGACGCATCCTGCCGGGGAGCACCATGCTTTTCTGGATCTACGATATTTCGACCGCTTCACTCGTTGGCCTGTTCGCCGCGGTGTTCGTCGGTATCACCTGGCTCGGACTGTTGTTCATTCGCCCCTTGCTCAGAATCTTCCTGGGCTCTCGACCCGGGATCAACGAACTGGTTGGCTACATTCTGGGCAGCCACGGCGTGTTTTACGGCATCTTGCTCGGCCTTTTATCGGTTGCGGCGTATGACCGATACTCCAAGGTTGAAAATAACACCGAGGAAGAAAGCGTCGTCCTTGCCAGCATGTACCGCCTGGTATCTGCCTATCCAGACCCTATCGGTACCCAACTGCAAACCTCGATCCGAGATTACACCCGCTGGCTCATTGACGAAGCCTGGCCAGAACAGCGCAAAGGGATTATCCCCAAAGCCGGCACGGCAAAAACGAGCGAGTTCCAGAAACTCCTCTACTCCTTTGAGCCAGAAACACCCCGGGAAGAGATTTTGCATGGCGAGGCAATTTCTCAGTTCATCAAGCTAGTTGAATTGCGTCGAACCCGGCTGCTGAGTGTGAGCAAAGGGATTCCGCCGATTCTTTGGTACGTGGTGATCTTGGGCGCGGTTCTGAACATCCTGCTGGTCTGGTCGTTTGACATGCGGATTATGGGTCAGATCATCCTGGGTGGCATGCTCTCCTTCTTTGTCTCAACGGTCATCGCCATGATCGCCGCCATGGACTACCCGTTCCGGGGCCAGTTCAGCGTGACGCCCGAGGTCTTCGAGCAGGTCTATCAATCGATCATGAAGCCGGACGCTAACAAGACACCAGGACCGAGCACTCCGCCGCAGCAAACCGGCAAGGAACCTTCGGAGACCCAGCCGGCGGTCACTCTGCCGGTCCCTGTGTTTCCAGCCGGTTCCTGATCGAAACAAACTCTGGCGAGCGTCCGTCTGAACATCGTTCCAATGGCTGAACAGCCGCCCGCGCCTCAGCGGTAAGCCCGAGAGAGATAGATCCTAATGGCGACATTCAAGATCACCCACACCGAGGGGGTCCACATGATTGAGGCCCAGCTCGAAAATGAGATGATCAGGGCCGAGAGTGGTGCCCTTTACTACACCATTGGTCCCATCCGGATCGATGCCCCGCTGCCAGGTCCACGCGGAATCCTGACCGGCATGCTCTCTGGCGAAAAATTCATCCGGCCCAAGTACACAGGCTCCGGTACGGTGTTTCTGGAACCGTCGCTGGGCGGTTTCCATATCCTTGACGTGACCAAGGGCGAACCCTGGATCATTGCACCGGGCGGCTTCTGGGCCTCGGAAGGGAATGTGGATCTCTCGATCAAGCGTGAGGGGTTCTGGACCTCCTACTGGGCCGGCGAAGGGCTCTTCTTCTTCCAGACCGAGGTCAAGGGGCAGGGCAAGGTCATCATTGCATCGCCCGGCGATGTGCAAGAAGTCATTCTCGACAATGGGAAACTGGTCGATGAAAACAAGGTCGTCCTGGCACGAACAGCCGGGATCTCTTTGAAAATCCGCCGGCCCACCGTTCGGCGCATGCATCACTACTGGTCGGGCGAAAAATTCGCGAGAGTCTACGAAGGAACCGGCAAACTTCTGCTTTGTCCGGTCCCTTACTGGCGGAATCGGGCCGCGCTCGATAAAAAGAACGAAGAGCAGGGGCAGGCCTGATCCAGAGCCCAACAAAATCTAGAGTCCAGCAAAAAAAGACAGCCGCCCCACTGGGCGGCTGTCTTTCCATGGTTCTTGGCTCAACGCCAGTAACAGCCAAGATGTCAGCCACGTAGTGGCTTGCTTCCAGGCTGTCCTGGCTGATTGGCAACTTATTCCGAGATTCCCGCTGTGTCATTTCGCGCCACCCGTCGCGGTGGAGCATCTTCAAGCCCCTTGCGCTTGGCATCCACGGTCAGATTGTTCAGACGGGGCGATTCGCTTTTCACACCGTTGGCCACCAGCTTGAGCGGGTAGTCACCGGGCGCCAGCGGGAAGGTGTCTTTGGAAGCATCGGCTCGTTCAAACAGCTTCACGCCCCGAAGCATCTTGCGGGTCCAGACCTCAACCACCAGTCGATCTCCGGGCCGCCACCGAAGCTCAAACGGCGTGGCTTCAAAGCTCGCAAGCACGGCCCCGGTCTCACCATTGGGTCGATGCACCTTGGCGTTCTTACTCTGCCACATCACCTGACGGTCGCCGTTGTCATCATACCGCACCACCACCGCGCGAATTTCCGGAGACTTTTCGCCTGCCAGGGTGGCTGGGTCGAGCGAGATTTCGGTCAGGGTGACATCAAACGACCCTTCTTCCGAAAAGTCGCGGGACTTCTTCTCCATGTCACCAACACCAGCCATGATCGTCTTGGCCAGGTCTCCGTCACCCAGACTGGTCTTGCCAGTGAGCAAGTTTATCAAAACGGCGATGATCGGGTTATCCTTGAACTGGTAGCCGCCATACCCCACTCCGCTGCTGATCAGCGAGGCGATGATCATTGTTTTCAGCTTCGAATAGATGAAGCTTTCGGATTTCTGTTCCTTCTTTTCCTTGGCCATTGGTCGGCTCCCTCTCCTGGCGTTCACACATTGGTTCCACCAACCAGATCCTGTTGCTAGGGCTTGTACCAGAACCCCCAGCGGGGTCAAGGCGAGACAGGCGCGGAACCGGGTCACCGGCCCTTGAAGTTCCTGAATCCGGACTTCCAGAAAACGGTGAGAGACCATAACTGCCTGGCAAGGCATCGCCGGTGGCATTACGCTCTCAGCTTCGCTCAGGTCCGAAAACCTGACCACCCGCCCATCCCCGGGTCACACACCCGCCGGAGCCAACTGATGACCCCGCCCAATCGTCGCGAATTCCTCAAAAGCTCGATGGCCACAGCCAGCCTGGTTGCCGCGCCGGCCATACGCACAACCAGGAAAACCAGCGAGGCCTACTCGACCGCACTCATTGGCGCGGGCTGGTGGGGCACGAATATCGTGCGAGAGGCCATTCGCTCTGGCCACTGCAAAGTGACCGCCATCTGCGACGTCGATCGGAAGCAGGCCGAGATCTGCCGCGATGAGATCGTGAAGCTCGGCCGCGATGAACCGAAGATCTACCGCGATTACAAAGAGTTACTCGACCAGCAGAAGCCCGAGATTGCGATTGTGGCCACCCCAGACCACTGGCACCCGCTGATCACCATTGACGCGGTGAAGGCCGGTGCCCACGTTTACGTGGAGAAGCCGATTGGCCACACCATCAACGAAGGCCGCGCCATGGTCCAGGCCGCCCGGCAGACCAACAAGGTGGTTCAGGTTGGCACCCACCGCCGGGTTTCTCCCCACAACATGGAGGGGATGAAGTTCCTCAAGTCTGGCAAGGCCGGCAAGATTGGCATGGTTCGTGCCTTCGTTCACTACGGCGGCGGCCCCGAGGAACCGGAAGCCAACCAGGCCCCGCCTGAGACGTTAGACTGGAACCTCTGGTGCGGCCCCGGCCCCTTGCGCCCCTTCAACCCCAAGATCCATCCCAAGGGGTTCCGCAACTTCCTGGATTATGCCAACGGCACCCTGGGAGACTGGGGCATCCACTGGATGGACCAGATCCTGTGGTGGACCGACGAACTGGCCCCACGCAAGGTATTCACCTCCGGCGGCCGACCGATCGCCGGCCCGGCTCTCAACGATGGCAACCGCCAGACCTCAGATGCCCCAGACCACCAGGTGACCACCTTTGAGTTCGAAGGGTTCACCGCCACCTGGGAGCACCGCAAATTCGCGGGGAACAGCGCTGAGAAAACTCACCCAGACCAGGCGGTGGGCTGCTATTTCTACGGCACGGAAGGGACCTTCCACATGGGCTGGCTGGATGGCTGGACCTTCTACCCCGCCGACCCCAAGAAGGCCCCGCTTCACATGGATGCCCAGTTGAACCTGCCCGACGACCAGAACATTGCCGGCCTCTGGGTCGATTTTCTGGACGCCATCAAGACCGGCCGCCGGTCGGTGTGCGACATTGAAATTGGGCATCGATCCACCACCATGGCCCTGCTTGGCATGCTTGCGCTCAAGGTCGACCGGGCCGTGAGCTGGGACGCCACGAAGCAGCAGATCATCGACGATCCCAACGCCAACGCCCTGCTCAGCCGGGAATATCGTGGCCCCTGGACCTACCCCTGGCCGGCCTGAGCCCCAGAGGCCCTGCACAATCACTCAGCTCAATCAACCTCAGACCCTGCTCCGGCTGCCATTTGCTGGATCTGGAGCAGGGCCTGAACGCGAGGCTGATCACCAGGCTCACTCTCAGCCAGAAGCTGTTCGAGTAATCGGGTAGCCTCGGCATGGTTGCCCAGGCCGGAATAAATGGCAATCTGTCGTTGCAGCGCGTCTCGAATATTCCCGCGCACTTCGGCGGCGTAACCCTCAATTGGCACCCAGGGCCGGGCACACTCCAGGAGCCGTTCGGTTTCGATCAGCGCCTCGGCCAGGCGGTCAGTGCGCTGGTAAAGGTCAGCGTTCTGTTCCAGTAAAAAGAGCAGGGCCCGGCTCCGGTCATAGATGGCCGGCTCTGCCTTCTGACCCTCGGTCGCCAGTTGCACGGCGACAAGCAAATCGGCCTCGGCCTCTTGAGGTTTGCCCAGCGCCTTGCAGACCTCGTAATAGGTTCCGATGGCATTATAAAAAGAATCACGTGATTGAGCATCTTGCGGCCGGACCTGAAGCAGAGGCCGCGAAAGTTGCATCAATCGCCGCGCCGATGAATCGGCATCTATGAGCCGATGCTGTTCCAGACAAAGTTCGATCCGGCACGTCAGCGCCAGGGCTTGTAACCGGACAAATGTCATTGCGTTTTCGGGGAATCGCTGGGTCGGAATTTCGCTCAGTTCGAGCATGGTGCCAAGTCGAGCTTCGCACTCGTCGTACCGACCCGCGTCTCTGGATGAAAGCGCGGCGTTAAAGAGTGATTGAAGCTGAATCAGCCAAAACTGCTCGTTGCCAGCAAAGTCTTGACGAACCTCATCCAGGATCTGGAGTGCCTGAGACATCGGCCGCTTACTTTCCTGGAACCGCTTCTGACCGTCCAGAGTTGCACCCAGTTTGACCAGAGAACTGGCCTCATAGATCCGCTGTGCCGGTTCTTGCCGGGCGAGATCCCTATAGAGTTTGACCATGTAGCGCACCACCGGTTCCGCTTCGTCGAACCGATTCATACGCATCAGCGAGTTATGCAATGAAACCAGTGAGGTGGCCCATGCCTTTTGTAAGCCAAGATCGTTGGCATCAAGCATCAGGGCCTGCGAATAGGCCTCCATGGCGGCTCTCTGGCACACTCTGGCATCTTCATACTGGTTGATCTGAAAAAAGATCTTTCCCAGCCGGTCCAGTCTGGCGGCCCGATCTTTGTAGGCGGTTAGCGGGTCGGGCTCCAGCGGTGCATTCTGGTAAAGATCTCGGACTTTCTGAAGAAACACACGATCGCTGACATTGAGTGCGGAACCCCGATCTACCAACCGCTGAATCAACTCGTCGTCAAAGGTGGCGAGGGACCGCTGAAACTGCTGGCTGTGACTGTTCGCCAGTTCCAGGGCCGCGCGGGTTTTCTCTCTGGATTCGGAAAGCTCGGTGATGGCCTGCGACATGGATCGGATGTGGTAGGCCGTGCCAGCAATTCCAGAGACCGTGGCCAGGGAAAGCAGCACGCCTGAGACCGCCGCCACCGGACGCCGGCGAGCCCACTTCCAGAGCCGTTCGGGAGTGGAGATTGAGCGGGCGAAGATCGGTTTACCGGCCAAGAACCGGTCAAGCTCATCCACCAGCTCCGCCGCCGCGCGATACCGACGCTGGGGGGCCGTTTGGAGGCACTTCTCAACAATCGTCACCAGGTCTCTCGGAATTTTTTTATGCCAGGTGTCCAGCAGTCGGTGCCGGCCATCCGCCGCCAGCAAGAGCGATTCCCATTTCGTGCTCCCCTCATAAGGGGCATGGCCAGAGAGCAAACCGTACAGGATGGCCCCCAGGCCGTGGATATCGGTGGCTGGCCCCACCGGGCCCAGGCCAGAACTGAGCCCGGTTTGTTCGGGAGCCATGTACTCGGGCGTGCCGACCACCACGCCCGATTCGGTTAACCCGTGGTCGGTCTTGTCGGGCCGGGCCAGGCCAAAATCCGCCAGTTTGGGTAGAAACCGATGCTCTTTCTCACTGGCATCCGTCAGCAACACGTTGGCCGGCTTGAGATCTCGATGAATCACTCCGATGGCGTGAGACTCTGATACGGCCGACGCCAGGTCACGTATGATCTGCGCAGCCTGTGACGGGCTGGGCAGGCACCGATCAATTTGTTGCTGCAAGTTGCCGCCGGCAATCCACTCCATGACAAGGTAAGGCAAGCCGGCCACTTCACCAGAGCGGAAAATTTGCACCACGTTGGGGTGCCGTAGCCTGGCCAGGGTGGCCGCTTCTTGCTGGGCACGCACCCGCGCTTTAGGACTAAGCTGGCCGGCGGCGGTCAGCACCTTCACAGCCACGGACCGGCCAAGCTCCACCTCGAGGGCCCGGTACACAACCCCCATGCCACCCTGGCCCACCTCAACCAGGTCGGTCAGGCCGGGGATCTGCGGCGGTTCAAGACCAACCAGACCGGCAGATTTGATCGACTCTCCTGCAAAGTTCGATTTCTGGATGACACGCGCCTGAGCCAGTGAGCCAAGCGAGGCCACCACATTCAGACTGAGTCCCGTGGTCGATCGTTGAACCACGTCCGCCACCAGTCTCCAGCGCCCGGTCTGACTGCCAGAAAGTTCAAGACAAGGTTCGCAGTTTTCCAGATGCGTCAACAATTCCGCCTGCTGGTTGGCATCAAGTGATCCATTCAGCAACCGTTGCCAGATTGCCGGGTCTGGGCAAGGGGTCGTTCTAGACTTCGCGAATGGCATCGGCACGCTCAATCCGCTGGATCGTTTTCTGAATTCTTTGCTGCACCTCACACCGGGCCGCAATCACCGATCCCACCTTCATACCAAGTTGCTCGGCCGCCTGCTTGCCGGAGAGTCCCTCAATGGCCAGCAACTGAAATGCTTGCCAGGTTTGGGCAGCGATATGTTTGCGAACCAAACGCATGGCCATCTCAACAACCTCCTGATCAAACAGAGTCTGGAGTTGAGCCATAAGGTCCTCGCGCGCGGGTAGCGACAAGAGGATTTTCTGCATACCGGAATTGCCCGTGCCAGTCAGCTCGCCCTGCCGCTGTTCAACCCAATCGGCCCAGGTTGCATGAATTAACACTCGCAGATAGCCACGGAACCGCTTCTTGGGATCGTACTCAAACTTATCAGCAGACTTCCAGAACCGTACCAGGGCCTCTTGCGTCACATCGATGGCGTCTGCCTCTTGTAAACCTTGCCGCTGACACCAACGCACCATCTGCGTGCCATAGACCATCACAAACCGCGACCAAGCCTCGGCATCACCGGGCCTCTGCCGCAACCGCATCAGAAGTGAGAGCCGAGTGGTACCGACAAGGTCGGCGTGTGGAGGTTTCACAATCGCCCCAGAGTCAGGCAGTTTCATCTTCTAAATCGCTTCTTGCGTTTCTTGTGGCTGGTGATTCTATCCGCTGAGACGTTGAGACGTCCAGAATTCGAACCTGCATCAGCAGTCCGAACGGGCAGGGATCGAAAACGGAAAGCGCTTGCCAGCGATCTCACGAATTCCACCATGCCGGATCAATACTAGCGATCAGACCAAAGAGTGACCGAAAAAAGAGTCACCAAAAAATTCTAGGAAGTTCGACCTATGGTTAGCCCAAAAATCCCGAAGTAGTACTGAGGCCAATCAGGTGGGCAAGTAGCACGCACGCATGGCCGCAGCAATCCAACCTGTTCAGACGATCAGAACGATTGCCTTTTCAAGCCAGCGACAGACGAGACCCACGGCAATATTGCTCCAGCTCAGTCAAGCCATAAGCCATTTTCTGACTGATTCTCACATTCGAGCCACGGGCGTGACACCAGAAATCGACAGCAGGGCGTTCTGCCGACATTTCTCAACTTTGACTGGCCGGTAAATCACCGACACGAACCCCAGACCGCCCATACACCCCATACGCCGCAGCCCACCTTACAACTTTTCGTTTCCTTGCCAAAGCATCCAGGACCAACGCTCATGTACTTGAAACTGCTCCGCCGCCTCCGCCTGCACAAGTTGTTCACCCAGTTACTCAAACGGCGCCGGGTGAAGCAGTCTTTGATGTCCCGGCTCAACCGACTCAGGAAGAATGCCCTGAGCTGGTTCGAGAATCTGGAGTCTCGGTTTACGACCCGGTTCCAGCGTGCATTTCAACGTCCGACAAAACGTCCGGTGCTCTTGGGCATGGAGTCTCTGGAAGGGCGGCAGTTGCTGACCTCGACCATTACCCAGGTCTCGGTCTCTGCCCCTTATGCCAGTTACAGCAGTGCAGAAACCTTCACGGCCACGGTCAAGGATTCCTCAACAGGTACAGCGGCCAGCGGCGGCACCGTTCAGTTTCAGGTGGATGGCGCGAATTTTGGCAGCGCGGTCAGCCTGACCAGTGGCACCGCCACGCTGACGACCTCCACATTGGCCATGGGCAACCATTATATTTCGGCAAGTTACAGCGGCAGCGGCAATTACTCGGGCAGTAGTAGTGGCACGGGCCAATCTTCAATTTTCGACGGCAGCAGCACCAGTTATGTGCAGTTGGATCCAATCAACGCAGGAGAACTCTCTAACGGTTTCTCGATTGGATTCTGGGCCTACCCCACCACAAAGCAAACTTACGCTCGGTACTTCGATTTTACGAATTATGACAGTGGTACAGGGAACCCAAAAAATGAATTAACAATGTGGCGCGGGCCAAACGTTAATAATACTGGTAATGTCCGGCTCGAAAATAATACTCCGGATAATAACTTTTATCCTGGAGCGAATTGGAATAACAGTATTATTCTCGATACATGGCAATACTTTGTTTTGTCAGTCAACAGTTCAGGTCAAGCCACTTGGTTTCAGAATGGCACCAATCAGGGCACCAATGGATTTGGTTCACAACTAGAATTGGGCGTTGGCCGGGCGATCACCTACATTGGCAAAAGTGCGTGGGACGGTGACCCGTATTATCAAGGCCAGATGCATGACTTCACAGTCTGGAATTATCCACTAACCCAGACTCAGGTTACTTCTGCTGCCACCACATCCTATCCCAACAAGGGGAATGGAGTTTTATTAACAGCTCTCAGCAACCAAGCAACCGCGGTAGTCATTGGTCAAGAGCAAACTTACACCTCGGTCTCGGCTTCAAGTTCCTCTATAACCCCGGGGCAGTCCGTAACACTCACTGCCACGGTCTCGCCCATGTATGGGTGCACGGTCACTCCCACGGGTGGAACGGTGCAGTTTCAGGTGGATGGCTCGAACCTGGGAACCGCAGTGAATCTGTCTTCCAACGGAACGGCAACCCTGACAACTTCGGCCCTGACCACGGGATCGCACAAGATCACTGCTTATTACAGTGGAAGCGGCAACTTCAGGAGCGGGAATAGTTATTATTACCCGATCAACGATAGTTTCGAAGCCCCGAACCTGGGGTTCAGTGTTGCGAGTTACACACCAACGATTCCAGGGTGGTCGTTCAGTGGGAATTCAGGACTAAGCACGCGTGGGGATAATACCTATGGCCTGGGTTTACAAGCGGTCAATTATGATGGCAATTATGACGGAGGTATCAGCGATTATGGTCAGGCCGCGTTCTTTAAAGGGTCTGGGGTAATCTCAACAACCTTCACGTTGCCAACGGCTGCCACGGCAGTCCTTAACTTCGGAGTCGAGAATAGTACCTATAACGCTGCTACGGTTTTTCCTTATGTCAATGCATCTTTCGATAGCACGGATCTAGGTACGTACACATCCCCGATTTGGAATAGCATCAGGGGTTTCAACAGTATCACAACGGCCGCGACAGCCCTGGCCGCAGGTACCCACACTCTCACGTTCACAGGCAGTAGCACATCGGGCAGTACCGCCATTGGTTTTGTGAACTCCATTTATTTTACGATGGCGGCCCCCGTTGCGGTTGTGAATCCATCAACCACTACCCTGACCAGTTCCAGTTCGAGTTCCAAGGTTTACGGCAGCTCAATCACTTACACCGCTTCGGTTTCGCCCACCGCTACCACGGGTACCGTGACCTTCAAAGATGGTTCCACGGTTTTGGGAACCGCCACACTCTCGGGCGGCACCGCCTCATTATCGACCACGGCCGTGGCCGTGGGAACGCGCACTATCACCGCGGTTTATGGCGGTGATTCAAGCTATTCATCAAGTACATCCAATAGCCTGAGCCAGGTAATGACGGCGGCACCACTGACCGTCACGGCAAACTCGTTGTCCAGGGTTTATGGTGCAACGGACCCAACCCTGGGCGTAACCTACTCCGGCTTTGTGAATAATGACACATCCAGTGTGCTGGGCGGCACCCTGAGCATTGTGAACTCCAGGAGCGTCACAACCACGGTGGTGGGAACCTACGCAGGCGCAATCACGGCCAGCGGCCTGACGAGTTCGAATTACAACATCACTTACGTCGCTGGCAACCTGACTGTTACTGCGGCTCCGCTTACCGTTACGGCGAACTCGGTTTCCCGCGTCTATGGATCAGCCGACCCAGCGCTGGGGGTGACCTATACAGGGTTGGTGAACGGCGAAACCGCCTCTGCGCTGGCTGGCACTCTGGTGGTTACCGATTCCAGGAGTGCCACTACCACGGCCGTTGGTACCTACGCCGGTGTGATCACCGCCAGCGGTCTGACCAGCTCCAACTACGCGATCAGCTTTGTCGCCGGTTCGCTTACCGTGACCGCGGCCCCGCTGACAATCACCGCGAATACGGTTTCCCGCGTCTATGGATCAGCCGACCCAGCGCTGGGGGTGACCTATACAGGGTTGGTGAACGGCGAAACTGCCTCTGCGCTGGCTGGCACTCTGGTGGTTACCGATTCCAGGAGTGCCACTACCACGGCCGTTGGTACCTACGCCGGTGTGATCACCGCCAGCGGTCTGACGAGTTCGAACTACAGCATTAACTATGTGGCCAGCGGCCTCACGGTTACCAGAGCACCTCTAACAGTCACCGCCAATAACGTGACCCGCGTTTACGGCGCTGCCGATCCCACGCTCGGGGTAACTTACTCTGGCTTCGTGAATAATGAAACGACCACCGTTCTGGGTGGAACGCTGACCCTGGCCAACTCCAAGAGCGCCTTGACCACAGGTGCCGGCACCTATTCAGGGGTAATTTCGGGAAGTGGTTTAACCAGCTCCAACTACGCAATCACGTTCGTCGCCGGCACACTTACCGTAACGCCGGCCGTGCTCACCGTAACCGCCAAGACGGCCACCCGCGTCTATGGCGGGTCTGACCAGACCCAGGGCGTGACCTACTCGGGCTTTGTCAATAACGAGACCACCAGCGTGCTCGGTGGCACCCTGGCCATCACTGACTCCCAGAGTAATAACGCGGGCGTAGGCACGTATTCTGGCGTCATTTTACCAAGCGGCCTCACCAACGCGAACTACACGTTCAATTACGTGGCAGGCCCGCTGACCATTACCGCGGCCCCGTTGACCATTACCGCCAATTCCGTAAGCCGTGCTTATGGTGCATCCGACCCCACCTTGGGCGTGACCTACTCGGGCCTGGTCAATAATGAGACCGCCACCGCACTCGGCGGCACACTGAGCGTGGTGAACGCCAGGTCCGCCACCACGACCAATGTCGGCACCTATGCCGGTGTGATCACGGCCAGTGGACTCACGTCGTCCAACTACACCATCAGTTATGTATCCGGTTCGCTCGCGGTTACGGCAGCCCCGCTCACGGTCACCGCCGGCGACCAGAGCCACACGTATGGGACGTCGCTTGCGCTTGGGTTCTCAGCCTTCACCACAGTTGGGCTCAAGAATGGAGAGACGGTCAGCTCTGTCACGCTCAGCAGCACTGGCGGCTTAACGACTACGGCCGGGGCCGGTACCTACACCATCACCCCCAACGCTCTGACCGGCGGCACTTTTAACAGTTCGAACTACAGTGTGACTTACGTCACTGGCACACTCACGGTAAACAAAGCCGTTCTCACCGTAACGACCAAGAATGCTACGCGAGTTTACGGCGGAACCGACCCGGCCCTGGGCGTAAACTACTCAGGCTTTGTGAACAATGAGTCCACCACGGTCCTGGGCGGCACCCTGAGCTTGGCCGATTCCCTGTCGGCCCCAACGACCGGGGCAGGAACCTATGCCGGTGCAATCACGGCCAGCGGACTCACGGCCGCAAACTACAGCTTCAATTATGTGGCCGGCACCCTGACGGTGACGCAGGCCCCACTTACGGTAACCGCCAAAGCGGCCACACGGGTGTACGGTGGTCCTGACCAGACCCAGGGCGTGACCTACGCAGGCTTTGTTAATAGCGAGTCGTCCAGTGTCCTGGGTGGCTTGCTCACCCTGACCAACTCTCGGTCGGATACCAGCACGAGTGTGGGCACCTATGCGGGCGCTATCACCGCCAGTGGTTTGGCCTCACCGAACTACGCCATCAGTTACTTGGCAGGGCCACTCACCGTCACGCCCGCCCATCTCACGGTTACAGCCAATAACGTCACTCGCATTTACAACCATGCCGATCCAGTGCTCGGCGTAACCTACTCCGGATTTGCCAATGGGGAGTCCTCCATCGATCTCGATGGAAGCTTGACCGTTACGGATTCCCGATCAGACATCAACACGCCTGCAGGTACCTACGCAGGGACAATCACGGCCAGTGGCCTGACCTCAAGTAATTATACCATCACCTATACCACGGGTTCGCTTACGGTCCTAAACGCACCGCTGACCGTGACAGTTAACCCGGTTTCTCGCGTGTACGGTGCCGCCGATGCAACCCTGAGCGTTTTTTATACCGGTTTCCTCAATAATGATAATGAGAGCGTGCTCGGTGGCACACTCGTGCTTGCCAATGCGAACTCAGACCCCAAGACTCCCGCAGGCACTTACCCTGGCGTAATTTCAGCCAGTGGCCTGACATCCACCAACTATACGATCACGTATGAAGTCGGCGACCTGACCGTCATACCCGCAGCGCTTGCGGTGACGGCCAACGATATTACACGCGTTTACGGAGCATCTGACCTCACGACTGCTGTGACATATACCGGCTTCGTGAATGGCGATACGTCGAGTAACCTGAATGGCATTCTGAGCGTTACCGACTCCAACGCCGACCCCACCACGCCCGTTGGCAACTATACCGATTCCATCATCCCCAGCGGCTTGTCCTCCTCAAACTACAACATCACCTTTGTTTCTGGTGGCCTCACGGTCTCACCCGCTCCACTCACCATCAGCGCCAACAGCGTAACGCGAATCTACGGTGCAGCGGATCCCACCTTGGATGTGACTTATTCCGGATTCGTCAATGGTGAGACATCCAGCAATCTTGATGGCACTCTCAGTGTCAGCAACTTGATTTCAGATCCCACCAGCCTGGCAGGCGTTTACCCCGACGCAATCACGGCGACCGGCCTTAGTTCCAGCAATTACACCATCATCTATCTGGCGGCTCCGCTCACCATCACGCCTGCCCCGCTCACAGTCTCGGTTAATAATGTCTCGCGAGTTTACGGTCAGGCAGACCCAACCTTTGGTGTGACCTATTCAGGCTTCGTCAATGGTGAGAGCTCCAACGACCTCGGCGGCAGTCTGAGCCTTTCAAATCTCTACTCAGCTACCACGACCGCTACGGGCAACTATTCGGGCGCAATCACGGCGAGCGGCCTGAGTTCGACCAATTACACCATCAGCTACGTGCCCGGCTCATTGACCGTCTCCGCCGCGCCTTTGACAGTCACCGTGAGCAGCGTGACCCGGGTTTACGGCGTTTCTGATCCCGCCCTGAACGTGACCTATTCCGGATTTATCAATGGAGAGTCGGCCAGTATTCTGGACGGCACTCTGACGATTACAGACGCAAAAGCGGCTTCAAATACGCGGGCAGGAACCTATCCCGGCGCAATCACGGCGAACGGCCTCACTGGCTCGAATTATGCGATCACCTACGTGCCCGGCTCACTGACCGTCACCACCGCGCCTTTGACGGTGACGCCGGGCAGCATCACAAGGCCTTACGGATCGAGTGACCCGATCCCGAGCTTGACCTACAGCGGTTTTGTGAATGATGAGTCCGCCAGTGCGCTCGGCGGCAATTTGAAAGTGTCTGACACCAAGCCAGCCACAACCGGGGTAGGGGCCTATACCGATGTGGTCACGATCAGTGGGTTGACCTCTGCCAATTATACGATCACATATCGGCCTGGTTCGTTGACGATCACGCCGGCCCCGCTCACCGTGACCGCCGTTTCCAAGTCGATGCTCTACAACGGCCAGACCTTCAAGGACTTCACGGTCAGCTTCAAAGGCCTGGCGAATCATGAAACACTCGCCACCAGTGGTATCACAGGCGCACCTGGATTTACGGGAGATGCACTCACCGCCCAGACGCCTGGAAATTATGACATTATCCCGGACCTGGGAACGCTGCAGGCTACCAATTACACATTCACCACATTCACGAACGGCGTGCTGGCGATCACGAACCAGAGTGGAACGACCACACCCAACGAAGTGATTGCGGGCGGCCTGGAGTTCATCACCAGCAGTCAGTTTGCCACGAGTGGCGGAATCCAGGTCTCTACTGGCACCGTTCAGGTTGGCTATGCTCCAATCGGCGGTTCGGCGTTCATTCCAATCCTGGAACTGGATGGTACGGTCACGATTGATACCGGGGCCTTGTCACTCGCCGCCACTGGAACGGTGAGCGCGGTCATTGGTGATGTTAGTATCCCGCTGATCACTGGCGGGCTGGAAACCAGCAGCATCACGGAACTGATTGATACGGGGCTTACCGGCCTTGCAGGCGCGAACGTCACGGTTGCCGGCACCACGTTCACGCTGACATCCCTTGTGCTCGACCACTCTGGGTCAGATCCTCAGATCTTGCTGCAGGGAACGATCAATTTGGACGGGGTGACCATTGCGGTCACCGGTAGTAACTACGTGGTGATTGGTTCTGCGGGGGCAAGCCTGACCGGCGTGAGCGCGACTTTAGCCGGTGGCATGCTTGACCTGGGAGCATTGACGTTCAGCACGAGCGACCTGATGGTGAGTTACACAACCGCCACGGATAGGTTTGTATTCACAGGCAGCAGTACGGTGGAAGTGGCTGGTCTGGGTTCAGCGACCTTGGTTCTGGGCGGCGGATCAACCCAGGGGCTCATTGTCACGAATGGCCTGGTAACCAGCTTTGATGCCACCCTCAGCCTGAACGCCACCCTGGCTGGTGGCATCCTGAGCGCAACTGATGACCTCTTGACTTACCTACCGGGTACCACTGGTAGCAGTCCCGATACGTTCATGATTAGCGGTCCCTCTAGCCTGACCTTTGGCATCGACAGCAAGCGCCTGGACCTGACCCTGGGTGATGCGGCCAACCCTGGAGTGTTGATCCAGAATGGGAGCTTGGTCAGCCTGACCGCGAGCGGAAATACGGCGACGGGCGATCTCAATTACTGGAACGTGGCCGGCGGCCAGTTTAGTGCACTGGGGCTAACTCTCACGTATGTTGCGGCAAGTGCCCCGAGTGCGCTGGACATTTTTACGGCCAGTGGAACCGCCACCGATGTGTTCAGCGGCGGCAAAACCCTGGCCATGACCTTGGGCACCAGTGCCAGCCCCGGCCTGGTGATCAGCGGTGGCCAGCTCAACAGCCTCAACGCCACGGCAACTGGCAGTAACTGGACGGTGGCCGGTGGCACGTTCAACGCCACCGCCAATACTCAGTACACCGCCACGGGCGATGTACTCTTGCTTTCGGGAACTGCCACCGACGTCTTCAACGGCGGCAACACCCTGGCGCTTACCCTGGGCACCAGCGACAACCCGGGCCTGGTGCTCACCGGAGGCCAGCTCACCAGCCTGAATGCCACCGCCACCGCCACCAACTGGACGCTAGCTGGTGGCACGTTCAACGCCACCGCCAACACTCAGTACTCCGCCACGGGCGATGTGCTGGCGCTCTCTGGCACGGCCACTGACGTCTTCAGCGGCGGCAAAACCCTGACGCTCACCCTGGGCACCACCGCCAGTCCGGGCCTGGTGCTCACCGGCGGTAAGCTCACCAGCCTCAACGCCACCGCTACCGCCACTAACTGGACCGTCGCTGGTGGCACCTTCAACGCCGCGGCTAACACCCAGTACTCCGCCACGGGCGATGTGCTGGCGCTCTCAGGCACGGCCACTGACGTCTTCAGCGGCGGCAAAACCCTGACCCTCACCCTCGGCACCACCACCAGTCCCGGCCTGATACTCACCGGTGGCCAGTTCACCAGCCTCAACGCCACCGCCAAAGCCACCAACTGGAGTGTGGCTGGCGGTACGTTCAACGCCACCGCCACTACCCAGTACACCGCCACGGGAGATGTGCTGGCGCTCTCAGGCACGGCCACCGACGTCTTCAGCGGCGGCAAAACCCTGACGCTTACCCTGGGTACCACCGCCAAGCCGGGCTTGGTG
>CAIYJE010000045.1 GCA_903926465.1 uncultured Planctomycetales bacterium | reverse complement strand
TGGTCGAACGGTTCTGGTCGAAGGCGAAGCAGTATCGTCGGGTTGCGACTAGGTTCGAGAAGAAGGCTCAGAACTTTCTGGCGTTTGTCCATGTGGCCTCGATCATGATCATGCTACGCTAACCTGGCCAGCCTAGAGCGCACGTTCGTTGTCCACACGACCTAGTCTAGTTCTGACTGTCTTACGGCGGCTTGACCAGCAGCCGGTTAAGCCTCACGATCGCCTCGCGGTCTACTTCTGAGCATTCAAAGCTTCAGTCGTGGCCAAGCCGGGCGTCACCTGGCGAATAAACGGCGGCGATATGACGGAAGGTCTCCGATGATCGTCCGTGTGGCCTCGTGTAGCCAGGGATTCCCAGAGGCAACGCCCTCAGCCGGCCTTCGACCAGGCCGACCTTGTACGCATTGCCGCGATCAACACTTTAGCCTTCACTCACGGCTTTCCGCTGGTTCCAGATGAGGCAATACGCACGTGGGAAGAGTGGCGACTGTACCAAGCCTCAGGATGATCAATTGTGTAACGGCGGCTCAATGAAAGCTACGAGTTATCTTAGAGCATGGCTTCTTTTCGTCACCGTTTCTGGGAAGGGATCCGCTTCACCTGCGAGTTGAACCCCTCCATCTCCCAAGGAAACGGACAGGCGATACAAGCTCCGTTCCCTTCCAGACAGGCCCCGCTCTTGGCAAAGCGTACTGTTTACGTGGATATCAGTAGCCGCAGACGACCGGAACTCGTGTCGAACGTGCCCAGAGGCGATTCCACCAGAGTTGCCGGTAACGGTAAGTCCGCCACCCGAACCCCAGCAAGGCTGCTGGATTGCAAGCCTCGAGCACACTGGTTCAAGAAGCCTCTGCCAGGGCGTGTACTCACTCCTGTCGATTTCTCCGCTGTTCCCTACGCTGGAGCCAGCCACCAGTAGAGCGAACCAGCCCCCACCACCAACAAACGTGTGCTAGAAAGAATAATGGATTTCGAGTTTGACCGGATCCGGCGGAGCTTCCAGGCCAGACTCTTCAATGATTCATGAAACCTGATCCCAAACACCGGTCCGCAAAGCGATCGAGCCCGAGAAAGCCCCAGAATACCTTGCCACGAAATTCATGGACCTATTATATTTTTACTGTTTATGCTATGTATGACATCGTAATTAATAACCCAAACATTCAAAATCGCGACCTCATCAATTATTGGGGTCTGACAATCGATTCAGCTTGTTCAATAGATGTCCCAACACTTGACCAGGATGAGGTTTGGCTCCGGCGAACCGTTTCGGATTGTCCAAGACACAGGAAACAACTCTCACCAGAGCAATCAAGCAGCGAGGAAGCCCTCAAATCATCAATCAACGCATTCGGTGTCATTCCGTTGATCACGAAAACGGCAGCGAGGAGGCTGGGCTAATGTCTCAATGCGAAATTCGTAAGATTGCGTTTGTGGGAGATTATTTACCTCGCAAGTGCGGTATAGCCACCTTCACGCACGATATGTATCTATCAATCGCCGATCGACGGCCAGACATCCAGTATTGTGTTGTTCCCGTAAATGATCGCCAGGAAGGTTATGACTACGGGCCCGAGGTGCGCTTTGAGATTGCCGAACAAGACCTGGCGAGTTACTTGCGAGCTGCTGATTTTCTGAACTTTGCGAACATGGATATCGTTTCACTCCAGCACGAATACGGAATCTTCGGTGGAGCGGCCGGCAGTCATATTCTTAGCTTGGTTCGCAATCTCCGAATGCCGGTCATCACCACGCTCCACACCATTCTTCGAGACCCGTGCCCAGACCAGCGTCGGGTGATGGTTCAACTGACAGAGCTATCGACCCGTGTCGTCGTGATGACGGACCGAGCTCGTACGTTTCTCCAAGAAATCTATGGAGTGCCTGCGACTAAAATTGATGTGATTGCGCACGGGATTCCTGATACCGATTTTGTGGACCCTGAACCCTTCAAAGAACAGCTGGGCGTTGAGGGGAAAATTGTGGCGCTGACCTTCGGGCTGCTCTCCCCCAACAAGGGGATCGAGTACATGATCCAGGCCCTGCCCAAAATTGTGGAGGCTTATCCCAACTTCGTTTACATTGTTCTGGGAGCCACGCACCCGGAACTCCTACGACAGCAGGGTGAGCGATATCGGCTCAGCCTGGAACGACTGGCCCGGAACTGCGGCATGTCCGAGCATGTTGTTTTCTACAACCGGTTTGTGGAACTGGATGAACTGACCGGGTTCATTCAAACGGCTGACCTTTATGTTACCCCGTATCTCAACCCCGCGCAGATTGCCTCGGGCACTCTGGCATACGCCTTCGGGTGCGGTCGGGCAATCGTTTCCACACCTTACTGGCACGCGGAAGATCTCTTGAGTGATGGCCGTGGGATTCTGGTCCCGTTTGCCAACCCCCAGGCGTTGGCTCATGAGATTTGCGGACTGCTGGCCGATGAACCAAGACGTGCCCTGATGTGCCACAGGGCCTACGAAGCAGGGCGGGCCATGGTGTGGAGCCGCTCGGCCGAGCATTACCTGGAGACATTCCAGAAAGCTCGCCTGAGCCGACAACTTCAGCCTTCCAGGCCGCTGGTGGTGCGCACCCTGGCAGAACAGCAAAGCGGCCTTCCGAGCTGGAAACTAGATCATCTGGAATCTTTATGTGACTCGACCGGAATCTTCCAGCACGCCACTTACACCATTCCCAACTTTGACGAGGGATACTGCACCGACGACAACGCTCGCGCCCTTCTACTTACGGTCTTGCTGGGCGAACTGGGGCGTGGAGGGCATAGTCTCCGGCGGATGGCAACAACCACGGCCGCATTCCTTCAGTCGGCATTCAACCATGACCGGAAGCGCTTCCGAAATTTCCTGGGGTTCGACCGCCGCTGGCGAGAAATCACTGGCTCCGAGGATAGTCACGGCCGCGCACTCTGGGCGTTGGGGGCCTGCGTTGGACGTTCACGCCGTACCGACCTACCCCCGTGGGCAGCGACTCTGTTTGAAATGGCTGTTGCACCCACACCAACCATGACATCACCCAGAGCCTGGGCTTTCAGCCTGCTGGGCATTCATGAGTATGGACGACGGTTTGGCGGCGATCGCCTTGCAAGCCAGACGCGTGAGGCCCTGACCTCGCTGCTTGTCGGCTTGTACGAACAAACGGCAACCTCAGACTGGCGCTGGTTTGAAGAGATTGTCAGTTATGACAATGCCCGAATTCCTCAGGCGCTCATTGTGAGTGGGCGAGACGGTGTCGATGATCGGGCTCTTGAAGTTGGTCTCGAGTCTTTATCCTGGCTCATTGAGCGGCAACGGGCACCACTGGGCCATTTTCGGGCGATTGGCTGCCATGGTTTTTATCATAAGGGCTCAGAACCCGCCCAGTTTGATCAACAACCCCTCGAAGCCTGTGCCACGGTGTCGGCCTGTGTGGAAGCGTTTCGGGCCACCAAGGAACCTCGCTGGCTGAACGAAGCACAAACGGCATTTGATTGGTTTCTGGGCCGAAATGATCTGGGATTGGACCTGTATGATCCCAGCACTGGTGGCTGTTTTGACGGCCTTCAGGAAGACCGGGTCAACCGAAACCAAGGCGCGGAGTCCACGCTGGCGTTCTTGCTCGCGCTGGCGGAAATGCAATTACTTCAGAGTTCACTGAACGGAGTTCATCAGGAATGCGTCAGCGATTCGGTCCGAGATCCTCTTCCACTGTGATTGGATAACTCCATGGAAGTGACACGTACGGGGATTCTGCTCAAGCCCAGCAATAATCGCGTGGTGATCCGCCCCTTTGACCCAACCAACGCTTACCGGATTGAGAAGATCATTGCCAGGGTCTCATCGCTCACCGAACTGGAGATCGAACAGATCCTGGAAGGGGTGATGCGTGATTTCCGAGAGCGGCATCAGCGAACGCATGCTTTTTTCTTGAGCCGCTTTGAGCAAGTACGCAAGCACATGCTCACCGATCAACCGCTGAGCGAAGGTCGGCGGTTGATCATCGGCGCTTTCTTCACCCAGGAATACGCCCTGGAATCCGCAGCCTTATTCAACCCGTCCATGGTCTGGCACCCAGACCAGAGCGGGCTGCCCGAACGCACCCGACGATTCATTGTCAGCCTTCGTGCCACCGGCGAGGGGCATCTGTCATCGATCACCTTCCGTTCCGGAATCATCGACGATCAGTGCCGGATTACCATGGATGAACCAAGCAAATTGGTAACGGCACCCGAGACCGTTCCCAATGCGCTTTATGATAAAGCGCTGTTCTCGCGAAAACTGGCGGAACTCGGCACCAATGGTCCCTTGACTGACCAGGTCATTGCCGCCCTGGCAGATCAGTTCACAATTCATGACCTCGAAGTCGTGATCCAGAATGTTCAGAAATATAACCGGGCTCAGGTTCAAGAGTTTGACCCGATTTCCCACTCCATGATCGTGCTGGCCAAGGCGAATTATGAGATTTCTTATGCCGCCAATGTGAACATTTCTGAGCGAGTCATTTTTCCCTCCTCGCCCACGGAGACCAACGGAATTGAAGACGCCCGGTTCGTTCAGTTCACTCAACCGGATGGCGAGACCATGTACTTTGCAACCTACACCGCCTATGACGGCCGGGTGGTGCTACCTCAGTTGCTTGAGACCCGTGATTTTCTCCATTTCAAAGTTGGTACCCTGAACGGGCCCGAGGTGCTGAACAAAGGCTTCGCGCTGTTCCCCCGCCGCGTGAACGGCCAGTTCGCCATGCTTTCTCGTCAGGACAACGAAAATATCTATCTGATGTACTCCGACATGCCATACTTTTGGTACACCAAAGAGCTTGTGGCAAGGCCAACCTATTCCTGGGAATTCGTCCAACTGGGCAACTGCGGATCCCCGATTGAGACCGAAGCAGGATGGCTGGTGCTCACGCACGGCGTCGGTCCCATGCGCAAGTATTCCATGGGGGCGTTCCTGCTTGATCTTGAAGATCCTTCCAAACTGATCGGCCGGCTGAAGACACCACTTCTGGAACCAGACGCCAACGAACGGGAAGGCTATGTGCCCAACGTCGTATACAGTTGCGGAGCGGTTGTCCATGCCGGTAATCTGATCATTCCATACGCAATGTCTGACTACGCAAGTAGCTTTGCCACCGTAAAGCTTTCGGACGTGCTGCATGCCATGGTTCGAATCTGAGCGCTTTCCTCGAACCCTGGGTGCCTTCCAGTGCATACGCAGGAATTCACCCCCATTCTCGAAGAATGCGACAAGCGTGGTTCATGCTTGGATGGCACCCGTAGGACAGCCGCCCCCGGATGTCTCTTGGGTTGGTTTCGATCTGCAACCCAAGCGTGAACCGCTGTCATCACTCAGGGCTTCAACTGCTGGAGAATCGCCCGTTCACTGAGAACCACGACTTCGGTATACATATCGGCGGCGCCACAGTACACCAGCAGTTGCTCACCATCACGGATGACCCCGGTGGGAAAAATGATATTTGGCACGAACCCAGCTCGCTCAAAAGACTGATCAGGGGCCAGGATTGGCCCTGGTGAGCGGCTGAGCACAGTGGTGGGATCATTCTTGTCCAGCAGCAAGGCACCTCCTTGATATGCGCCCACCAACCCAAGTGCAGGGGCCACGGAACAGCCATGATAGATTTCCAGCCAGCCCGCCTCCATTCGAATCGGGGGCGCACCCGCGCCCACCCGTCCCAATCGCCACTGGCTCCCCGCGCCTGTCGGAGTGCGGCGCATCGAACCCTGGGATTCTTGGTCATGAGCTGAGCCCAAATCCAGGGCTGAATGTTCACCCCAGAATCGCAGATCCATCGACCGGGCAATCCACATCTCGGGTGGAGTGAACGGAGCCGCGCAGACCGGCCGGTGAATCGCGTGAAAACGCCCTTCCACACGTTCGGGAAATAAAACAACATCCTTGTTCTCTGGGCAGAAAATGATGCCGTGGCGGCGGAATGTTTGGAAGTTCGTGGTTGACGCCAGTGCTGTTGCGGGGCCGTGACGCGATACGGCCACATAGGTGAAGTAACATCGGTCTTCCAGCACCGTGATCCTCGGATCCTCGACTCCATATTCTTCCAGAAGCGTACTGGGGCGGAACGTGGTGGGAGAGACCTCACGCACCTGACGACCTGCGCCGCAAAACACCACACGTAGGTGAGAAACGGATGTGAGCCGAATCCGCCCGGTGGTACGCGATCGGACCACGCGTGGATCCATGGGTTGCAGTTCGTCGCTGGGCACCCAGTCGATAACCAGGCCGAGGTCGGGGTCGAACCGGGGGAGGCCGGTGAACCCTGGAATTTTCTGGCGAGGCCGCTCTGCAACCCTGACCAGAAGGATCACCTCGCCGTCCCAGAACACGGCGCCAGGATTGAAAACGCCCACGACCTCGAATCGGTCGTCGGTCGGACGCAGATCTTCAGGACGTAACAACAGTCTGGTCTCAAGCCGGTCTATCATGAATCTGAGCCTTCTGAAATTCCGGCCACCCATTGGTAGATCCGCGCAAGTTCCGACAGATCCCTCTAGACCTTACAGCAATACCCATACCGATAGGCCGCCAAGTACCAAGTTTCTCGCTTGATTCAGGGCTCGCTCCCAAGACTCACACGCAGACTCCGTCCCTGGCGTTCCAAACGGGAAGGGCCGTGCAAGCACCTGGCCCCCAGAAAAGCTTACAAATCCTGTGGCGCCGTGAATTGGTTTCCATCCAATCTCGACCGAAACAGGATCTCGGTCGATGCGTTTTTCCGTTATGATCAAAGTTCAGCCGACTCCGATTATGATGACTTGGTCAAATCGCAAGTCTGAACCGCCTGGTGTATAGCCCAAGCAGGAAACCGGGATCAACCGTATGACTGAGGCAAAACCAGACCTGGCCGCCTACTGGTCCCAATCTCAAGAGCTTTTGCTCCAGCGCCTGAATTCCACAACGGCTGGCCTCTCCACCGAGCAGGCGGATCAACTTCTGAAGGTAGACGGTTCTCGTCTCCAAAAGCCCGAGCACTGGTCACAGGTTCTCAAGCTCTTCCTGACACAATTCAAGAGCCCGATCATCCTGATTTTGCTGGGTGCGGCCACGTTATCGCTTTTCCTGGGTGCCGTGACCGATGCCTTGATCATCCTTGGCATCGTTGTCGCCAGCGGTCTGCTGGGCTTCTGGCAAGAGTGGGGGGCCGCCGATGCTCTCCGGGAGTTACTGGAAATTGTCCAGACCTCCACCACCGTCTTGCGAGGCGGTAACTCACTGTCTGTGCCGGTCGACCAGGTGATGCCGGGCGACGTCGCTCTTCTGCGGGCAGGCGACATCATTCCAGGCGATGGCCGATTGCTGGAAGCCAAAGATCTTTTCGTCACCGAGGCAACCTTGACCGGCGAGACCTTTCCGGTTGAGAAACTGGTGGTTGACTCGGTACCACCAGAGACACCGCTCGCACACCGAACCAACTGCCTGTTCCTGGGAAGCAGCGTGGTGAGCGGGACCGGGCGGTTACTGATTGTGGGTACCGGCCGAAATACCGAGTTCGGGAAAGTCTCTGCATCGCTCCTGCTCAGACCACCCGAGACCGGGTTTGAACGGGGGATCCGCCACTTCGGCTACCTGCTGATGCAGGTCACGCTTCTGCTGGTGCTGGCGATTTTTGCCATCAATGTGGGTATGCATCGCCCGATCATGGAGTCTTTTCTCTTTTCAGTCGCAATCGCCGTCGGTCTAACACCCCAGTTACTGCCGGCCATCATCAGTGTCAACCTGGCCCATGGTGCGCGGCGGATGGCTAGACAGAAGGTGATTGTCCGTAGACTGACTTCCATTGAAAACCTTGGCGCAATGGACGTGCTTTGCTCAGATAAAACCGGAACTCTGACCGAGGGGAAAGTCAGGCTCCAGAGCGCTCTGGACGCCAACGGTGCAGCCAGTGATCGCACATTTTTATTCGCGTACCTGAATGCGGCTTTTCAGTCTGGATATGAAAATCCCATTGATCTGTCCATTATCAACTCGCCACATCCAGACTCCCGTCTTTACCACAAGCTTGATGAAGAGCCGTACGACTTCGTTCGAAAACGACTGAGTGTACTCGTCTCAGGGGGCGACCAGAACCAGATCATCACCAAGGGATCGCTTTCGACCGTTCTGGATGTCTGTGAACAGGCGGAAAACGGACTGAACAACCTGGTCCCGATCTCGGCGATGAGGGCCAGAATTGAGCAACTCTTCGTGGAGTTGAGCGGCCAGGGTTTGCGCACGCTCGGAATTGCGTATCGGAACCTGGGCACAGAAAGCAAAATCCACAAGGGACATGAATCTCAGATGATCTTCCTGGGTCTGCTGGTGTTCGAGGACCCACTTCGACCCGGAATTGCCAACACGCTCAAGAACCTGCTGGACCTGGGGTTGGCAACCAAGATCATAACCGGTGACAACCGACTGGTTGCCGCGCATGTGGCTAGCCAGGCAGGGCTCCCGGAAGGGCTGCTGATCACGGGCGAAGATCTGCGGAAGATGAGCGATGACGCTCTGATCCGATGCGCCGGCAACGCCGCGGTCTTCGCAGAAGTTGAGCCAAACCAGAAAGAGCGGATCATTCTTGCCTTGAAGAAGTCCGGATACGTGGTTGGCTACCTGGGCGACGGCATCAACGATGCCTCTGCCTTACATGCGGCCGACGTTGGAATTTCTGTCGCTGATGCCGTGGATGTTGCCAAGGAAGCCTCAGACCTGGTCCTTCTCGAAAAAGATCTTGGGGTGCTGGAAGGGGGAATTCGCGAAGGCCGGGCCGCGTTTGCCAACACCCTCAAATACATTTTCATGGCTACAAGTGCCAATTTTGGCAACATGTTCAGCATGGCCGGCGCATCGCTATTCTTGTCTTATCTTCCGCTGCTGCCCAAGCAAGTCTTGCTGATGAATCTGTTTACGGACTTACCGGAAATGACCATCGCCAACGACCGGGTGGACCCGGAGATGGTGGCGTATCCGTGCCGCTGGGACATCCGGTTTATCAGAAGGTTCATGATAGTCTTTGGGGCTGTGAGTTCGATCTTTGATTTTATGACTTTTGGTGCGTTGCTTTGGTTTTTGGACGCAACCGAGGCACAACTGCGTACCGGGTGGTTTCTGGAGTCCGTGGTCTCTGCGTCACTCATTGTGCTGGTGATCCGGACCCGGAGACGGCTGTTTCAAAGTCAGCCAGGCAGAGCGTTACAGATTGCCACAATGCTTGTGGTGGGGATGACCGTTCTGCTGCCATACACACCGGTGGCACCTTGGCTTGGGTTTGTGCCGCTGCCTGCCTCGTTCCTGCTGATCCTGGGACTGATTGTTCTGCTTTATGTGATCACCGCCGAGGCGGCGAAGTACTGGTTCTACCGATTGGAATCACGTCATCATGAGAGCCACCGTGAAACCAGAACGCTGATGAGTTCACAAGGCTTGAGCCACTCACCTCCAGATCAACCCAGGCGGCCGCTGCGATGACGTCCATTCTTGCGAAGTTCCGAAAGGTTCTGGTGACCAGGGAAGTTATCATTGCCCTGATTGCCCTGGTTGCGATTGGCGTTCACCTCCTCTTGAGATTGGGGGGAAATCAGGGCCCAATACTGTTGGGAACAACCAGGCCTACCTTCCCGCTCCTGATTGCACTGGCGGCCGGCATCCCGCTTCTGGTTAGCCTGGCCAGGCACCTGGCGCGCGGTGAGTTCAGCAGTGACCTGCTTGCGGGCCTATCCATTGTGACCTCGGTGATTCTTGGGGAATACCTGGCCGGCACGCTGGTGGTTCTGATGCTCTCGGGAGGACAGGCGCTCGAAGCTTTCGCCGTACGGCGGGCTTCGTTCGCCCTGGAAGCGCTGGCCAAGCGTTTACCGTCTGCTGCGCACCGGAAGGAGAACGGCCAGGTGGTGGAGGTACCGCTGGCCGAGATCGAGGTTGGCCAGACTCTGCTCGTCTTCCCTCACGAGGTCTGCCCCATCGATGGTGTGGTCCTGGAAGGGCGAAGCACCATGAATGAATCGTACCTGACCGGAGAGCCCTACCTCCTGCCCAAAACGACTGGGGCAACCGTCCTCTCGGGTGCCATCAACGGAGAAGGGGCCCTGACCATCCGGGCGGAGAAGCGGGCCGTGGATTCCCGCTACTCCAAAATCATGCAGGTCATGCGTGATTCTGAACAGAAGCGGCCCCAGTTGAGACGACTGGGGGATCAGATTGGTGCTATTTACACCCCGCTGGCCGTGCTCATCGCCCTGCTGGCCTGGTACTTCAGTGGCAACGTCCAGCGGTTCCTGAGCGTTCTGGTGGTGGCAACTCCTTGCCCGTTACTGATTGCGATTCCGGTTGCCATTATTGGTTCGGTTTCGCTGGCTGCCAAACGTGGCATTATCATCAAAGATCCGGTGGCACTCGAAAAGATCGGCACCTGCCGAATTGCCATCTTTGACAAGACCGGAACGCTTACCTACGGTGAGCCGAAACTGGTGAAAATCGTTCCCGCCAGGGGATTCAACACGGAAGAAACCCTGGCCGCCGTGGCAAGCCTGGAACGCTATTCACGCCACCCACTTGCCTCGGCAATTCTCAAGGCCGCAACCGCTGGGCAGCTCGAAACCAAAGAGGCAGGCGAGGTCAGCGAACGGCCCGGTGAAGGCCTGCGCGGCCAGGTGGGCGGACAGATTGTGCAGGTTACCAGTCGCAAGGCCGCGATCCAGCAAGATCCAGCCTTGGAGCCACAACTCCCAGCGCCTCAGGGCGGCCTGGAATGTTTGATCCTGATCGATCACCTCTACGCGGCAACATTCCAGTTCCGCGACGAGCCACGTTCCGACGGCAAGTCGTTCATTGCCCACCTCAAGCCCAGGCACGGCTTTGAACGCGTGTTAATGGTGTCAGGCGACCGAGAAACCGAGGCCCGATACCTTGCCGAACAGGTCGGGATCCAGGAAATCTTTGCAGGGCAAAGCCCTGAGCAGAAACTGGCACTCGTGATCGAAGAAACCAGGCACGCCAACTCCGTATTCATGGGCGATGGAATCAACGATGCCCCGGCCCTGACCGCCGCTACGGTGGGAATTGCGTTCGGGCAGACGAGCGAGGTAACCTCGGAAGCGGCCGGAGTAGTGATCCTGGACAGCTCTCTGGAACGCGTGGATGAATTGCTCCACATTGGCAATCGGATGAGAACCATCGCCCTCCAGAGCGCACTGGGGGGCATGATCCTGAGTTTCATCGGCATGTGTGTTGCCGCCGCCGGGTACCTGCCGCCCGTGGCCGGTGCAATTTCCCAGGAAGTCATTGATGTGCTTGCCGTGCTCAACGCACTTCGGGCAGCGGTCACCCCTCGGGTTCTTTCCGACCACGAACCAGCGGCCGAGAACCCTGGGCAAATTCGATCCTGAATCCCACCAAACCGACGACGGCAGGATCTTGATCAGCAGACCGGCAAGACGAGGTCCGACAACCCAATCCGTGGACAACCGCCCCGCGGTTTTTTTTCAACCTCTAACTCAATCCTCTTCGGCCTGGGTATCGCTTGGCTCATCTGCCACACCCGACTCGTAAAAGATCAGAAGCGTGTTGCCGTAGCGAGTTTGCCGAATCTCTCCAAAATTCTTGAGTGTCAGCGGGTGATACTCTTTGGGATCGATCTGAACGATGACCAGCCCCTTGAGCACGTCTTCGTTCTCCCCAGGAGTAGGAGCGCGGACCAGCGTGGGCCGATTATCAATAATCGCCATTGCCTGTTCCCAGAGCCCCTCATACTGGGGAGGCGCCACGTAGATCAGGTCAAAGACCTTGTCTGTCTCTTTGAGAAGCGAGAAGGCATCCCCATTTCTCACCTCGGCCCGATCCACAAACCCGGTCACCTCCAGGTTCTTCCGGATGGTCAGGGCGGCCTTGCGAGCACGATCATTGAAGGTGCAGAACTCGGCCCCCTGGCTCAGCGATTCGATTCCCACGCCCCCGCTTCCCGCGAAGAGGTCAAGAACGTGCATCCCTTCAAGCCGGGGGCGAAGAATATCAAATAACGCGGTTTTGACCCGATCCAGGATCGGACGAGTACCTTCCCCGGGTACCAAGTTCAGCCTCATGCCACGCGCTGAACCACCAATTACCCGCATGAGTGACTCCCGTCCTTCAGATGGACCCGACCCTATCATACGGATTCCAGTCGGATATAGCGCGCCCTTGAGGCAAGTCCGTCAAACCACAGGAAACCTACCTGTCCGACAACGCGCTATTTCTGGCTGGAATGCGTGTCAGCCCATGTTAACAAACAATCATCCCGAACCAATCAGACCACTGGTTGGGGCATGAAAAAGCGAGCCGGAATTGCAGCAAGGTACGGGAAGTCGCTCCTGAAGCTCAGGAGTTCCGCCGAGGAAATACCCCAAACAGAATTCACCCGCGAAACGGCTGACCCAAGAATGTCTGGTCAGCCAGACGAGACCTCATAACCGCGTCTCGTATCGTCCGATCAGGACCCAATCCAGCCGGTTACTCAATTGGCAGGAAATTTCATCATCGAACCCTGCAGGGGAACCACCACGTCCAGCGTTGAGGTTCTTGAGACAGATCCCCAGCTAGAGCCGACATGAGTCACCGGAGAACTCTCAAGCAAAGACTCAGCCGGCTGAAAATCATAGGTTTGCGAAAGAGCATGGAGCTTTTCGGCAATGGTGTGGCGACCAATCCGCCGCACGCGATCTCCAAGCCGCGGCCACAGGTGTCCCAGAACTTTGTCATATTCCAGGGCTGGAGCAACGGAATCGAGGTCGTAGGGATGGAGATAGATCATTGGAATGAAACCACGCGAGCTCGCTTGGTCCATGAGCCGAACAATCCACGGAAGCGGCAACAACCGCATGTAGGTGCCACCAATCACCGTGATCCGCTTCGACCCAAAACCAATCGAAGCGAGCGGCAACTCCCGCACCAAACCGCCAGAACCAGCGAGCGGCACCATGCCGTCAAAGTTCGAAGGACTCACCCGCAGTCGCCGTGAACTATCGAGCCGAATACCGGCTTCAGCCAGAATTTCACCAAACCAGGGATCGCAGGAATCACTGCTGAAGTAAGGTGCCCGGAACGAGAGAATGGGCTGACTTGTAATATCCTGAAGTGCGGCAATGGCCTTCAGTAGGTCTCGCCTGAACCCATCTGGGCCCATTTTCCAGACCCGAAAATGCTCATGACCATGACAACCAATTCGATGGCGGTCCTGGAGATCCCGCCAGATTCCGGGGGCGAGTTCGGAAACCAAACGGCCCACCGTGAAAAAGGTCGCCCTCGCATTGATCGCGTCAAAAACCTCAAGCAGCTCATCGAGTTGTCGCTCAACTTCCCGAGGGTGCGCAGGTTCATTCAACGAACGATGATCGCGCAATTCCTGTCGGCGATAATCTTCGAAGTCGACGGTCATGATACAAGTACGAAGAGGCATATTAAACTCACCTGAAGTCAAACGCCGGGTGATCTCTGCAAAGGTGATCCATCAAAGTGGCCGACCGAATCACTCGTGAGGCAGTAAATGTTTCTGATCCATCTTTAGTAGCCCCGCAATCTCTGGAGACTCGGCTTCATCGCCAGAGTTTCTCTATTCGACGCAAGCTACCAACTAGTATTGAGTGTAGTCCCTTTTGAGCAAGTCGCGAAGTTAGTTGAACGCGGTTCTTGCGTTTGACGTAGTAAGAAAGCGACTCTCACTCCAATCCGAAGCGACTCAAGAGTGGCGAACTCCAACGCAACCAATGATGATTCAACATGTTACAAATCTTCTAAAGCCCCCGCCATCACCCTGGCAAGGACCATGACATCTGCTGCTTTTTGTCAACGAAGAAGCAAGACCAAGACGTGTTTCAGACAAACCCTTCCAGACGACCGACTCCTGATCAAAATACCCTCCTCTTCGGATGGTGGAGGATTTTCTGAATCTCAGCCATGGAGTGCTTCCGAATGGGTCAAGAGCGAACCGAGAATGTTTTGGTGACGGCGTTGCCGCCAACAAGAGCAGCCTTTTAATGGAGCAATTCGCCGAATTAAAGATGCCCAACATCAAGAGTATAGCGCTGCGGCTCACGAGATTCTGGAATGGGTTGCGTGTAATATTGTACCAAGAACACAAAGAATCCTGCGGTTTTTCTTCGGGCGTTCGTCCATCTTGAGACAAGCTCACGGCTTGGTTTCAGGCTAAAAAAGATCGGTTCCCTCCAAAAATCGTTGGAGACCGAGTTCTATCTGAAATCGTTCTAGACATTCAGTCCCATGCACAACATGAGGAAAACCCAAGCCTTGGGTGCGAATCTCGCACGTCGGTTCATGGAGATTTGAACCAGGCACAGTCAACCAATCGAGTTTGGCGATTCTGCCGAATCTTACCAGAGGTTCCCGCTGTAGTCTGCCCAGCAGCCGTTCAGCGAGAGCCTGGGGCCAGCAGCGGTGGCTTCCCAATCTGGAAGCTGTCCACTTCCACACCGTGCTCCGTGAGCTGACGGAAGGTGAGCAGCTGATCCGTGGCATCCACAACCGTAAAGCTATGAGAATTGGAGACGAAACGGGTGGTAAATGCTTGCCAGGACTCCGGATGATCATGCTGCTCAGGGTTGTAGAGCCGTGCACCTCCCCCCCCCGTTACCATGTAAATCACCCCCCGGGGATGAATGTTGGAAACACCGTCAAATCCACGGTCTAGCGTCCATTGCCCGGCAACAGTCTCAAGATTCTGGAGCGCTTCTGATGTATCAGGCACGAACTCCATCGGACAAGACCGCTGATAATTGTGCACATGCCCGTTGAAGACCACAGCAACTCCCGCCGCTTCAAACAATGGCGCAAGTCTACGCATCCACTGATCTTCCGCATGCGCGTGGGAGGATTGAAATGGCGGGTGATGGAACACCACAAACCGCCAGGCCGCCCGTTGTGCCGCTGGCCCATTCAAATCCTGTCGCAACCAATCGAGCCGCTCTGGGTCTGTCCAATCGACATAGCGATTGGAGTCCAGAACCGTCCAGTGAATGGGCCCCTTATCAAACGAAAAACTGGCCATCCTGGGGTAAGCCGGCCCCGCCGCCAACCGAAACGCCTCTTGCTTGGCCTGGGCTCCACGCAAAATCGGCACGCCCCGCTCACCAAGCCCCTCCAAGGGACCATTCAAGGGCTGGGACCAGTAATAAAAATAGGCCAGCGCGTCCGGATAAAGGTCAAGGTCTCCCATCACCAGATCATGGTTTCCTGGGGCAGCATAAAACGGGATCGAACGGAGCAGGGGCGCTCCAGTTGTCTCGGAAGCTTGGCCGGCGTTGTAGATCGGAAAAAAATGGTCGAGGTACTCAGAGACCCGCCCATACGTATACACAATGTCACCAGTCACCACAGCATAGTCTGGGCGCGCCTGATAAACCTGAAATGCAATGGCTTTTTGTTCAGAAGTCGCACTCGCGCAGTCACCCAGCACCACAATTCGTTCAGCCGCCCCAGACGCGCGCTTACGCGAGAACTCTGCATGAAAAACAGGGATGTGGTCACGGAGCACACGGTACTGGCCCACCGCCTGCCGAACTGGGGAGTGTGTCTGCTCCAGGAACGCACGATAAAGCTGAAAGGGGGCCAGGTTCTCAAGGTCGAAGCGTCGGACTTCTGGCGACTCAACGTTAACCCAAGCGGCTTCCGCCCTGTCTCGAACCTGAACCGACCAGACCGACGTCTCGACATCGGTCTGCCACAGCAGGGCGAGCGGTCCTCCCGCAGGATCGTCGCCCGGTTGCAGGTACGGCGCAATCTGAAAAACAGTGACCGGCTTCGACCATCGCTCAAATGCAACCTTGGCCAGAAATCCTGTGGCCGTTGTGAGAAAGATCACCCCCAGCGCCAGACTCCATCCCCTCAGATCACGTGAAACCCGCATCGTTTCCGTTTAAACCTCAATCCAAGACAGCCCTGTCGTTTGCATTTATCAGCCAACGGCTAAGCCTATTCATTCCAGCACCCGCTTCTCAAGACGCCGCCCCACCCAGATTCCAATCTTTTTCCCAATCCAGCGCCTTCGGCCGCCCCCCATCAAGCCGCCAGCACCATCAGAACCACGCTGAGGAAGGCTCTGGTCTCACGAATCAGTTGGGCTTCCATCGCACCAATTCAGCCTAAATTGCCCGTGTAACCATGATACTATTTTAGCCACTAATCGCTTTTTAAGGTCCGATAGGCCCAAGATAAATCTTTTTTAGAAAAATATTCTGGCCTTATTAGCTTTTATAGACCGATTAGACGTGTGGCGATTGTAACGAATAAACCACAGCCAATCGGGTTCGCTCTCATGAAATCTCTGTGTCTCAGTGGCGGCAGGGGGATTCGGACACTCTGTCCCAGCTCCTATTTGCTGGCGTTATTCCTGTCTGGCCAGTCCCCGGTGGCGTTGAGTGCGGCACAAACAACGCCACCACCGCCGCCGCCAGCGGTGGGCATACCAGGGCAGGGGGCGGTGCTTCCGCCCGCCATGGAGAGCATTCCACGGCAAACGGTTCCGCTGGAACTTTTACCAGGCCTTCCCCGAACCGAAGCAGCCCTGACGCCAGCCGGTGGTGGGCTAACCCCTATTGAACTGGCGCCACCACGCCCTGCAGACGGTAAGGGGTCTGCCCGTGAGTTTGTGGCCAACCTGAAAGGAAACGATGCCACGTTTGAGGTGGTACTGGGGCAATCTCGAATCCTGACCCTCAAGGAAGACCTCACGGCCGGGGCCGGTGAACCTACCATCGCCAGCGGCGACCCCACGATCATCGAATTCCTGGCCGTCAGCCCGCGCCAGATCCGGGTCACCGGATTGCGATACGGGGCCACCGATCTCTCGGTAGTAACCGCCAAGGGAGAACAGGTCAGCTTCGAAATACGCGTGGTGGCCGACCTTACCGTGCTTGAGGCCAAGCTCCGCAGCATGTTCCCAGACGCCAGCATCCGCCTGGGCCAGATCCGGAACAACATTGTGGTCGAGGGGGAAGCGCGCAACCCCCTCCAAATTACCCAGATTATTCGCACTGTTCAGACCTACCTGCTGACCGGCTCTAGCAAGACCTCGGGATTTCGCGGTCAGCAAGTTTCACCGGCCGCGCTAGATGCTGCGCGAGGTGCGGGCGGGACCACGAACGAAGGCACCTCGCCTGAAGGAATGCCCCTGACAACCCGGACCACGGGCGAACTGGCCGGCACCACCGACGTGCAGGCCGACCTGATCCGGCCCCAGGTCATCAACCTCCTAAGGGTCCCCACCTCCCAGCAGGTCTTGCTTAAAGTGCAGGTGGCCGAACTCAACCGCACCGCCCTCAGGCATATCGGTGCCAACTTCCTGGGCGTGGACCCCGCCACCGGCAGCATCATTGGCTCTCAGATCACCGGAACCAACAACGCCGGGGCCGCAGTTGGGCGGCTGGCCGCAAACCAGGTGATCAGCGGCAAGTCGATGATGGGGGCAGCCTTCATGCCTTCCACCCCCATCTCTGGCCAGAATGGCACCACCGTCTTTGGGATCTTCCAGAACGCCAACTTTGCCTTCACCCTGAACGCCTTGCGCAACAATGGCATGCTCAAGGTGCTGGCAGAACCCAACCTGGTGGCCATGAGCGGCCACCCGGCCAGCTTTCTGGCGGGCGGTGAGTTTCCCGTACCCGTGCCCCAGGTGAGTGCGGGCGGCGTGGCCCCCACCGTTACCGTTCAGTTCAAAGAGTTCGGCGTACGGCTGGGGTTCCTTCCCGCCGTGGTCGATGACGGCGTAATCCGCCTCTCGGTTGTCCCCGAGGTCAGCCAGATCGACTTCACCATTGCCGTGACCCTGGTCTCTGGCGGATCGGCCGTGCCCGGCCTGAACACCCGGCGCGCCCAAACCACCGTGGAGCTGCGGGAAGGCCA
Organism: uncultured Planctomycetales bacterium; assembly: GCA_903926465.1. Lineage (GTDB taxonomy): Bacteria > Planctomycetota > Planctomycetia > Isosphaerales > Isosphaeraceae > CAIYJE01. Next base: position 2,924 of record CAIYJE010000045.1, on the reverse strand, counting down.
GACCCTGGCCATTGCCGGCCTGCTCCAGGTGATTCTGGACGGCTCCACCAGCCGGATCCCCGGCCTGGGCGATCTGCCAATCCTTGGCCCGTTCTTCAGCAACACCACCAGCGAACGCACCGAAAAAGAACTGGTGGTTCTGGTTACCCCCTACATCATTGAAGGCATGAACCAGGAACAGGTGCCTCCCTTGCCCGGCGATGAGGTCAAAGAACCGAACGACCTGGAACTGTTCCTGCTCAACCGGATCGAATCTCGCACCGGGAAAGATTACCGGTCGACCACCCGCTGGGACGACGTCTTTGACCTCCGGCACCACCTCAACCTGGAAAAGAAGTACGTCCAGGGTCCGGTTGGATTCTCAGAGTGAGACCAAAACATATCACCGTACGCGTTCTGTTTTTTATATCCTTATTTGACCTGTACCAGAGGGTTTTCCAATGCCTCACACTCGTCGCCGCCAGGCGCTGGCCAGCCTGATACTGACCACCGGCCTCTGGCCGGTAAGCGTGACCCAAGCCCAGCAGCCAGGCAAATTCATGCCTGATGCCCCCCCCGTGATCATGCCCCAAGTCGAGGGCCAACCCATGGTCACGGCCAATGCCTCCCAGCCCACCCCCGGCTGTATCTGTGGCCACCGGGCCGGCCTGTTCGGATGGCGCAGACATACCGCCGCTTGCAAACGCCACTGGCAGGAGCACTTTCTGGGTTACATGGAAGAGTTCAATGAATGGCCTTTGGGAGCCTCGCTGTACGCCCATGAGCGCACCCAGGTGGCCAACGGTCGGCTGGGACGGCTGACCTTTTATGACTATGACTTTCTGAACGACTCTGCCAGCCTGAACACCAAGGGGCGTCAGAAGCTGGCGCGAGTTGGGTCGGAAATACCACGCTGCTTTGCGCCCGTGATTATTGAACAAACGGTGCGGGCACCAGGACTGGATGAGGCACGGCGACAGACACTGCTGGCCGAACTGGCGCAGGGACCATTTCCGGTGCCGCCGGAACGGGTCATTGTGGGACCGCCAATCTCAACCGGACTCAGCGGACCGGAGGCCACCGTGTTGTTTGGGGCACAACTTGGCCAGCTTGCCGGCGGCAGGGCCGGTGGCATGGGCGCGATGGGCGCGAGCGGATTTAACGGCGGCTTTGATTCCACGGGCCTGAGTGCACCAGCCACAACCTACGTGCCCTGATACGAGGATCCCTCTCGATCTCGATCCCATGAATATCTGATCTATGTTCCTATAAACCTAGGAGGGGTTGTTCATGCCTTTGCACAGAACCAGGAAACGGATTCAAAACCGGGACATATCTCACAAGTGGCTGCTGAACACGGCCGGCTTGATCGGGCTCTTGACAGGGTGTCAATCGATGCCGGGAGCAGACTCCAGGCTGGCAGCCCAGCGGCGGCAGCAGGCACCCACCGGACTAACCTCAACCAGCACCGACCGCCCGGCCGCTATCACGGCCGCCCAGGAGGCGGATGTGCAAATTGCCTTTGCCAGAGCCGCCGAACAGCAAGGAGATTTGCAAGCAGCCATGGCAGGCTACACCAAGGCCCTGCAACGCGATAAAAAACGCGCCGACGCCTGCACACGGCTGGCCATTCTCCATGACCGCCTTGGTGAGTTCCGAGAATCTGACCCGCTTTACAAGCGAGCTCTCGAACTTCACCCCGCCGACCCCGACATCTTCTGCGACATGGGCTACAGCTACTACCTCCAACGCCGCTGGGCCGAAGCGGAACAATGCCTCAAGCAAGCCCTGGCCATTCAGTCCGACCACCCTCGCGCCCACAACAACCTGGCCTTGCTCCGGGTTCGAGACGGTCATCAAGATGACGCATTGGCCGAGTTTCGCAAAGGCGGCAACTCACCAAGCCAGGCCCACTGCAACCTGGCCTTTGCACTCTCGCTCCAGGGAAAGCTGACAGAGGCCCGCCACGAATATCAACTGGCCCTGGCCGCCGAACCAGGTTCTAAGATTGCCCAAGAGCAACTCCGAAAACTGGAGGTGGTTGCCACTCGCATGAGTCCCGAACAAACCAAGAATCCCGGCGATCCCGAGTTGAAACAGGCCACACTTGAGGCAGGCACAAGCGTTGCCGTGGCCGAATCTCCTCCCACCCCAGTGGCAGGCCGGCCAGGAGCAATCACTTCGCCCACAGGTCGGCCCACCACGACCTCGCCAGGCCCAGCCAAACCTGCGCCGCCTGCAACGGTGGCAGTTCAAGCCAGATCCACAGCACAGCCTGGCCAAACCGTGCGCAGTGAAGGTACCAAACCAGGAACGGCCGCGCTTGCTGCTCCCAGATCAACCGCCCGTCCGTCACAGACGATCGCTTCCCAGCCTGGACAGACGGCCCAGGAACCGGCTGCACGCCTGCCAAAGCTAAACACCCAACCGCCAACAATACCGGGGTCGGCCCCCACGGTAACACTCGCAAAGAATCCAGCGCAACCTACGCCAGTGACTCAGAAAGCCGCCACGCTCAAGCCGGCTCAGACGAACAGAACCAACCAGAACCAGGCTAGAGCCAGAAAGATTGAAGAAGCGACCAAAGTTTCTAATCCTCTCTCAACAACAACCACAGCGCCAGCGGCAACCATCTATTTGAAACCGGTGCCAACCGCTGATTCAGGTGCTGGGCACGAACGTAAGCTTGGCACCAACACACAGCCAAAAGTCGCCCCAGGTTCGTCGCCCCTGATGGCGACGGAACCAAACCCCACCCTACCACCCCTGGTACCCCCCACACACTGACAACCAGGAATAGACTTATCGGTAAGCATTCAGCCGAATTCAGTAACCCCTTGCATTTTGCCTTTCGTGGCATTCAACTCTTTGCATGGCACCACTGGGTACGGACACCCATGATCTGACTTCTCTGCTGGACATTCTTGGTCCGCAGATGACCGCTG
>CAIYJE010000044.1 GCA_903926465.1 uncultured Planctomycetales bacterium | reverse complement strand
TGCGTTCCGTAAGCAACAAAGGGCAGCTTCAATGAGGCCACGGCTGTTAGGCCGTGGAAGGGCGGAATTGCGGCGGACGGGGCTTTCAATCCGGGGCTTCAATGAGGCCACGGCTGTTAGGCCGTGGAAGGACACGAAATGCCAGCTTCGTGGGAGTGCATTGGATGGCTTCAATGAGGCCACGGCTGTTAGGCCGTGGAAGGGTGTCGCCCAGCAGGATCGGCCTTGCGCCATCGCCGGCTTCAATGAGGCCACGGATGTTTGGCCGTGGAAGGGGTAAAATAGGGATATTTTGTTGACAACCTGCCAAAAAGCTTCAATGAGGCCACGGCTGTTAGGCCGTGGAAGGCACCAGCGTGGTCAAGTCGCAGAGTCGCAAGAGTCGAGCTTCAATGAGGCCACGGCTGTTAGGCCGTGGAAGGCTACGTCCAGGTAGGCCAGGCTAGGCTAGCCTACGTCGCTTCAATGAGGCCACGGCTGTTAGGCCGTGGAAGGAGCGGTCTCGTAAGTCTTGAACTGGTAGAGACCTGGAGAGCCGTTTGCGAGCGGTGGAGCAGGCCCAGAGCATTCGTATTGTTTCAATATGAATTGAAACTTGCAAGGGATTGCTCCGTAAGGGGTTTGCGGCTTGCGAGCGGCCCCCGGGTTTTTGGGGGCACCTCGCCGCTCGCGTTCAGCCACGTGCTGGTTCCGCACCTTGTCGAGCAATTGTCAAGATTGCCAACCATGATGTGGGCTTAGCGGGTGACAAAAACAGGGTAGGTTGGAATTTGGCCGGTGACCACCCGGGCCAGCAGGCGGGTCTGGATTTCCAGCAATCTCCTGTAATTTAAACGATAACCGAAAATCGGATGGGTAACCAGAGTGTCCATCCGTTGTTCGTAAGCGCGAAAGAAGGCTTTGCGGCCATCGGGCTTCAAGGCCACGGCATTGCCGGTGCGAATGAAATCGGCCGGAGTGATCATGCGGGTATTGATGGCAGAAAGCACGGCGGAATCGGCAATCAGCGGGCGGAACGGCTCCATGAGGTCCAGCGGTAGTGGGGCGCGTCCGAACCGCGGCCGATGGTAGAAGCCCAGGAAGGGATCGAACCCCACGGCGTGGCACACAATGGTGAGGTCTTTGGCCAGCACACTGTAGGCCAGAGATAGCAGGGCGTTGACGGGGTCACGCGGTGGGCGGCGGTTGCGGTGCGTGAAGTCAAACGAGAAGCCAGCCTGTGCGGCCGATAGATCGGGATGTGAAGTGTCGCCCACTTTGATCATGCCGGGGAACGATTCAAAGTAGAGCCGGGCGGCCATTCCCTCCAGTCCCAGTAACTGGTCGGTGGATGTGGCTTTTTCGGCATCGTCGCACAGGCTTTTCAGGTGCGCGATTTTGGCGGGCGGCGGTTCGATATGGTTCCGCTGAAGCATGGTGCGCTGGTTGCGGATTTTACCGGCAACCAGGCTGCGTGCCAGGGAGAGTGAGAAATCTGGTTGTTCCGCTAATCGAAACTGTTCACGACGAAGCGAGATGTTGCGAACCCCCAGGCCCTGGGTCATTCCGTAGAACCAACCGCCCTGAGAGAAGTACCCGATGGGGATTTCATTTTCGCACAGGGTTTGCAGGGCCTGGGTGGTAATTTGGATGTTGCCGAAGAGGTTGACCTGGCAGATTTCATTCATCCGCACTTCCTGGACAACGGTGTCTTTTTCCTTGACTTTAAGGACATTGCCAGACTTGCCCACGTAGAGGCCTTGGGTGTTGAGGTAAAGCGGGCGAAGGTCATCTCTGGCGGCGAACATCCGGCGCGGCTGGTCTGTAGAATCGTTTGGGTCCGGCATGGCTGTGGTTGAGCCGGCCGGGTTCAGCGGATCGGGTTCGGGTTGCGTGGCAAGTTCGCGAAGCAACTGGGTTTCGTCTGGCAGGCAAATGCCAACCAGTGAACAGCGTGGGCACTTGGGGCTATCCACCAGGGGTGGTGGAATTTGGTCAAGGCTGGCCGCCGCGCGTGCTTCCGCCAGTGCGGCCAGGGTTTGTTCAACCAGCTCGTCGTCAATGGGCACGCGCACCCGTTGCTTGGTTTTGACGTAATAGATTACGCCTTCCTGGCAGTTGTAACCGTTATCGCGTAGAACCAGGGCCTGGACGGCAATCTGCACGCGGTCTGGGTCCCAGGCGGAGATGGTGCCGGCCTGTTTGTCTGTGCGTGGCGCGCCTCGTTTGTAGTCTACGGGAGTGGTTTCCGTGCCATCGGCTTCCACCACGTCCATGGTAGCGATCAGGTTATGCGTTTCGCTGGAAAGGGTTACCGACCGCGAGTGAATTGTGTCTTCCTCGGTCAGTTGTTCAGCGGGGGTGAGTGGATCAGACTTGCTATCAATTTTGGCATGCCTGATTGCCCCTTCAACGGTCTCTTGATTATGGGCAAAAACACCTTCTACCCATTCGTAGTAGAAGAGGCGTGGGCAATAAACGTACTCGTTGAGCATGCGTGCCGGCAGATATTCCGGCAGATCTTGGATGAGTGCCACGTTTGACTCTGAATTGATGGATAGGTGTTCAGAAGTATGGCCGATGCGTTATACAATGACGCAAGGTGCCGAGACGGGGGAATACGGTTGGCCGAGCGCGGAGATGACGCGTTCGCCACGCCCATCTGTGGGGCCAAGGTCGATAAACAAGACCTGGTCCTCAGTATGATGGATCATGTCTGTCAGTTCGCCACGGCATCGGGCCAGGTCTGTGGGGGTGAACTGGCACTCAAAAACGGAATACTGGAGGTGGTCTCCGTAGTCACGCATGGTTTTGAACACCTTGCGTAGGCGTTTGTCGTTGGCGATGTCATAACAAACAAGATACGTATTGCGCATGGTCTCGATTCTCGCTTATGAATAATACGAGATTGAAAGTTCGCCTTTTTTACGGGCATGTGGCTGACCACCTTTTGAAGCCGTGCGTAAAAACACAAGACGGCCCAGGGCCAGATCGCCCGTACAATGAGGCCACGGCGCTTGCGCCGTGGAAAATAGGCGTGGAAATTGGTTATGCCGAATTGTCAAAGAGGGTTTACAGCGGTTTGTGTTTGGGTTGCACACCCAAATAACCCCAAGAGACAGCCGGGGGCGGCTGTCCTACACGTGCAGCCCAAACGTGAACCGCACTGGCTTGCCGTTGCACGCTGGCTAGCAGACACATACGGCAGGGGTGAAGTTGGGTGTTTTGCCCACCAAAATTCGAGAGGTTCGGTATGCGGTAATAATGCCCTGCGCATGAAGGTTGGCACGGTCGGCACTGGTGAGGTGTTGGGCCTGTAGAGCCGGCAATGCCAGTACAGACTTCAGCGTTGGCAAGGTCAATGGTCTGGTCCAAATGGGCCAGGTCCAGCGGGTATTGGTGCTGCGTGTACCACTGAACCCGGTGGTGCGTAGGGTACCTGCTTCGGGAAACGACGCAAATAATGGGATGGCTTCCAGAGCCAGTCTGTTGGCGCCCAGCATTCCCCCTCTGGTTCGGCGGTCTGGGTCACCCGCCGGCTTATTCCACTGAAGAGCGTGGCGGCGGTCTTCGCTGGGATCAAGGTGTAACGACTGGTTGTCCAGGGCATCGGCATAGTCCCAGGGTTGGAATAGAGATCGCTGGAGGTGACTGAATTCGGTGAGCCGAATCACGGAGGTCAGGTTTCCAAAGAAATAGTCGCGCCGGGTGGTTTGTAACTGGTTGATGGATTCCGGGGGTGCAAAATTGCTGGCCACCGCCGCAGCCCAGTCTGTATCGCTGGCAGTATCGCCGGTGGCAATATCCTGCAACAAGGCCCGGCGTGCATGACTGTTGTTGGCCCGTTCATCCAGCAGCCTGAGCAGGTCTGCTGGGTGAGCATCGATAGATTTTACGAGCCTATTCGCCAGCAGATTCAGCAAGCCCTCGGGCGTAAGGGCAGGGCCTGAAATTGTGGTAAGTACGGGTACCCAGGTTCCACCGACTTGTGTCCAGCTCATCAACCAGTGGGATGGGCTGGGGCCAGGTTCCAGAGTTCGAAACAAGCCGAGCGCCGCCAGAAAGCCGAGTGGGTTGGTGCCATCCAGGCCAGGTAGAACCAGTTCTGTGCCAGGGGATTCCTGTTCCGGGTGCCGGTGGGTGGGTGCAGTTTTGGTGCTCATGCTTGGGCTCCTATGGTTTTCAGGGCGGGTTCGGCAGACTGAAGCCTGGAGAGGTTGCCTGCGTCTTCATCGGCGCTGGCTTGCTGGTCGGCCAGGCGAAGGATAGCTTCCAGGTATGCCAGCCCCCACCATCCGTACTGCTTGGTGAGAGACCAGAAGCGTTGGCCGATCCCCGAATCGAGCCGGTGGGCCGGGTTTTCAAGGCGATCATTGGTTGTAAGTAGAATTGCCTCGTGTTCAACTTCCGGTGGTTGGTTATCCAGAACCACCGGAGCGAACGGACGGGCATAACCGTGGTGCGCGGCAATCAGGTGGAGCGTCAGTTGCTGCTCATGTGGTTCCAGTTTCGGCAGGCCGCACCGTTCCGCCAGGGCTACACTTAGCATTTCATGACGAAAACCTGATGGAAGCCCAAACTGCAAGGGATTATTGCGTGGTCCGGCGCTGCGGCGGGTGTCAGACTTTGCCAGCAAAACCGGTTGGCGCCCGGCGAAGAGCCAGGAATCGGTACGGTTGGTTCCGCGCAGTAGTGCCTGGAACCGCTCGTCGGCTTTGCCCCAGTCATGGCGAAGTGCGGCCAGTTGATAGACGTGGTAAGGCACACCGGTTGAAAGCTGGCTGGTGGCGCGTTGAACAGCCTGGCAAACGTGGTTGGTATGGTCAACAAGTGTGACAGATGACCGCACGACCTGAGATGCGTCATCGTCACCATCGTCAATGGACGGAAGAAACCAATTGGTCTGGGTTTCCAGCCGTTCGGTTGCGGTTAGCACCAGGCCGCGTCGGTCTGGGTAAGGTTCGCGAATGAATTTTTTGGAAAGAGCCGTCCAGCGTTCGCGTTGCCGTCCAGGCTCATCCGAGAGCGTTTGCGCGGCCTCCCGTAGCAGTTGCTGGAGTTCTTTGGAGGTTGGTGGTTCGTCCGTGTCTGCAATTCGCTCTAAAAGCGTGTGCACCGGCGAGCCGGGAACCAGGTTGGGAAACAGTGTGGGATGCAGACGAACGCTGATACGGTCTCTTGCTTGAACAAAGGCGGCTTCCGCAACGTCAATACTTGGAGCTTGGCTGGTTGCGCTGTTGGTGGTTTGTGGAATATGACCCAGGTTCTTGTGGCCGGCTTGTACGGGCAGAACCAGCGTGTCACCGGGTTTCAGGTCGTTGGCGGTTGTAAGCAGTGTGGAGTGTGAGGCACCTCGCCAAAGAACGCCGGTGTGTAAAAGGGGCGAGTTGTTGGCTTTTTCATGTTTGTCGTGTTCTTCAACCGGCGTTCTGGCAACCCCCAGCAGGTCACTTGCGTCTGAATCCATCGGGTCGTCTGGTGCGGCATTCAGCCAGCGGCGTGCCTGTGAGATTGGCACGCTGATGCACTCGGCGCTTGTGGGTGGCATCAACGCCACAATTTCGCACCAGGTTTCGCGGTTGCCAGTTTGGTTTTCGGTTAAGTCGGCGCGCCAGCATATTTGGACGTCTGGTTCGCGGTCTTGTTCGCCATGCAAGAAAAGGGAGACGTCGGCCTCAAGTGCCGGCTTAGGGGAAGTTTGGCACCAGGCATCGACATAGGCCGGCATCAAGACCGGCGCTGGTGCCTTTGCGCTGGGGGCTAGAAGTTCGCGGCACGCACGAGGGTCTGGCAGTTTTTCGTCGAGCAAGGCTTGAAACGCCTGAATGCCAAAGTCGAGCGTGCGTGATTCGGCCAAGGCTTTGGCTTTGCCCTTGATGGGTTTCTCGCCGGAATGATCTGGAACCTGGTCTAGTTGTGCATGCTCCCATAGCCAGTTCCAGGTTCGTACGGCGGCGTTGCCGTAAACTGGGTCGAGCGGTTTTTCATCATCAAGGGCTGCTTCTGCCTTGATATCTTTTTCCTTGATCACAATTACGGCCTGGGCCTGGATTGCTCGTCCTTTGCGGTTGAGGCGTCCCAACCGTTGCCGAAGGGCATCAAGCGAGGCACATTCGGTCAGCAACACGTCAAAGTCATAATCGGCCCCAACTTCCAGGCACTGGGTTGCAATGGTGATGTTTGTGTGGGCGGTGGTTTCGGGTCGGTTGGGTCCGATGCGCGGGGCTAAACGGGTGGCCTGGACGTCGCGGTCAATGGGCCGCATAGCGCCAATCACCAGTTCGCAATTGACGTCTGGGAGTGCCGTGCGGACATGTTCATAAATTTCGTGGGCTGATCGGACCCGGTTGACGAACACACCCACGGAAATGGGTGCTGCTTTTGCCTGCTCTTTGACAAGGCTGATCAATGCCTTGGCAACATCCGGCACTTTGAGCAAGCGTGCCGGTTTGGCGGCCGCAAGCCGCTTTTGGAGAACCGGGTTTGCTTGGTCGATCTCGTCCAGGCGGATGATTTTGGAGCGATCGATCCCTTCGGGTGGGGTGGCCGTCATGGGGACGACCGTCATGGGCCGGGCACCAATACTTTGTTCGGCCCAGCGGTCGGCTTGAAGTAAACCTTGGACGTTGGCCAGGGTTTCCAGAAACGGCTTACTGATGTGGGCCTCATCCAGCAGGATCAGGCTATCGTACGCAAGCAGGGCCGCCTGAACTGGGGCGGCGTTGGGCGAGACCCCGTAACCACGGAAGAGGAGGCGGGAGCCAATCTGGTCGATGGTTGAGCAAAGCACGGTGGGTTGCGCGGCGGAGCGTGCCCAGCGATTGTCTCGATAAATGCCACCACGCAATTCCAGGACGTCGAGGGGCGGAATATCGTCTTTGGGTCTGGTGCCTGCCAGGTGCCTGAGGGCAGCGGCCACGTTACGAAGCACACTGGGAGTTGCCGTGGTATCTCGTTCAGCTTCCCAGAGCTGCCTGGCGATGGCCCTGGCCCGCTGATGGGCTTCATCAACGATCACACGGCGGTTCACACAAAAAACGATGCGACGGGGTGCGGTGCGGGCTGGAACCGGGCGGCTGGCCTGGCAGGCCAGGGCAAAGATGGCGATATCAATGCAGGCGGTTTTCCCGCTTCCGGTGGGCAAGTCAATGGCACCTGGCCATTGGCCTTCCACGGCTGTGGCGGCGAGCCGTTTTTGCCATGAGTAAGGCGGGTGGTTGTGAAGCGCTTCAAAGAATGCCTGGAACTGGTCGGGTAAAACCGGGTTCATCTGTCCGTGTTCCTTGGTTGAAAGCATGTGGACATGGTGTTGGGTTAGTCTGGCGTACCCATGCCGATGGCCAGGTGGGCAAGGCGTCCACGAGGCCGGAACGGGGGATCAGAGGGGCTTGCAAAGCCCGTAGCCCTGGAACCGGCCCGCGCCCAAGAGCACAGGGCCAAGAACGGGACTTGGGAACTCTAGCCAAACATGAATTTGTGGCCTCGGTGCGTTGGTGCCCTTGGCGGGGTACGCCGGGAAGCCATCTCCCAGCAGCGCCATGGTTCCGTGTGGTGAACCGGTTTGGCCGCGGAGCGGCCGTTTTTTGGCAACGGCACGCGGGCTGCCCAGGTGCCAGCTTGTGGTGTCGATATCAATGGCGGTGGGCTCTGGCAAGCCGCTGCGTGTGCATGCCTCGGATATGATGGCGCGGACCTCGCGTTCCCAGGCTGGCCGTTGGCCAGGCGCGTGGCGGTCGGCCTTGGGATAGCGATCCAACACAACCGGGGTGACAGACGCCCAGGTTGTGGCGCCGCCCTTGGCTGCGGCCGTCCACTGGTTGGGATCAAGGGCCAGGCGAGACTCTTGCCAGTTCCGTTTGGAGAGGGTCCAAGCCCCAAGTGAGCCGAGCGTGAGTCTGACCGGTATGGGCTCTCCCTGTTCGTTAAGCAGCAGGGGGCCGAGTACGCGGCCCCGTTCTGGCAATGGCACGAACGAAGGGAACACCACGGCCATGCCCAGCAGGTGGCCGTCTGCGTGGTCATGCCCCACAAACGGCAGCGGCACGAGCGCCAAATGCCCCTGTTTATCGCGGAGCGGAGCGCCATCGTTGCTGTGCCCGCTGACCCACTCTGGAACCGGCTGTGGGCTACTGGCCATGATGGTGTTCCGCAACGCCCTGGTAACGGCCAGGGTGGAAACGACGGGTAAATCTGGCCCTTCTGCCCGTGCCAATACCAGCAATTCCGAGTCAAACAGCCCCTGGGTGGCTGGCAGGCTAGCGGCGTGTTGTCGGTCTCGCCTGTAGCCGGTCCAAAGCCCGTTGATAGGCCGAACCGATGGGCGGGCCGGCACTGTGGCTCTTTCGGCTTCGAGTCGCTCGATCTCACCGCCAAGAGCAGCTTTAGCCTCGGTTGCCCCCTTACCTTTGATGGCTTTCTGCTGGCCTTTGAGGGTGTTGATCTGTACGCCGAGCGCCGCGTGTTGGCGGCGCGCGGTCTCTCCGTAGCGTTCGGTTAACATTTCGAGCGTACCCGTGCTGATCGAACGGGCACGGGTATCTCCCAGAAGCGGCTCTGGCAGCAGCCTTTCGGCATGCTCGGGATGCTCTTCGGCTGGGTCAGCCAGCCGCATGGCGACGAGTGACGAGGAGTGGCCAATGCGTGTGACCTTTTGGCACAGCCTGGCCAGTGGTCCCAGGTGGGGTGCTAGGGTTTGGACATTGGGCCAGTGAAGAATGCACACTTCATGGCCCACCCAGATGCGTGGAAAGGTCCGGGGTTGTTTACTTCGTGTCAAAGCCGGGCATGATTGAAGACTGGCTGCTGACGGGCCGGCTTTATCGTTCACGGGAACGTAAACCGTGACCAGTGATCGTTCAGCCTGGTGGTCGACTTCCGGCAGAATCAACTCGGGATCACCCAGCGATTCCAGCCAGCGGAGCGCGGCACCTTCCGTGGCCCATTCGGCGTGCGCTCCGGTGTCTTCCGGCGGCGGCTCGGTTTCAAACCAAGCCGCCGCGAGAGCCATGTAAATACGCGCGGGATGCGGTGGCCACTCGGCCCGGTCGCGGGTCGAAGGGTCGGTGGCCACGGCGTAACCGGTGAGGTATTCCCAGGCGATGGTCAGTGAGGACATCAGTCACCCCCTTCGTCAGAGTCGCCGCCCTGCTGTTCAGCCAGGGCCTGGCTTTTGGCGACCAATTGCACGAGGGCATCAGACGGGGTGAGTTCTATCGGTTCTACAGGCCAGGGGAGGCCCAGGGCTGTTGCCTTCTTGATCGCCTGATTAAGCAGTGCAATCGCCTGATCGGCCGTCAGCTTGAACTCGGCTGGTGGCTCGCCTGGTTTGCCCAGAAGCTGCCAGGTCAGTGGTTCCACGGGCCAGAGCAGGCAGCGTGAGCGGAGATCGAGTCCGGCCTCTGCAGCCAATGAGGAAGCGCACAGGGCAAGAGCGGCCAGTACGGTTCGGGCTGCGTTATCAAGTTCAGGGCTGGTCTTGCCACCGATTGGGAACCGCAGTCTGCGGAGCGCAGGAAGGGAAAGAACAATGGTTTGCTCGGCATGCGTGATGGTCACGCCGCCGGCCAGAAATTCCTTGGTTTCCTTGCTTCGGTCTGAAAGGGACGGGGCAATGTTTCCGTGATTGGCCTCGGAAGGGCGGCCATCTTTGCCAAGCGTGACCGGTTTGCCTTTTTCCTTTTTGGCCAGGGATTCATCCAGGGTCCAGCCGATGTCGTCTGTGCGTGTGTAGAGCGGACCGGCTTTGAGCTGAATGCCAAGCGGGTCGATGCGGCTACTGGTTTTGACACCATAAACGGCGTCAATTCCCACGATTTCGGCCACCAAGGCTCGTTCGAATTTGGCGCCAAGGCCTCCCTTTGGACCGGTAGAATCCCACATGCCAAAGACCAAGGCTGTGGGGCAGAATTCCAGCAAAGCGGTGGCGTCACGTGCGCTCACCATGTTGATTCGCTTGCCGATTTCGGTTTCGCGAAACTTGGTTCCCTTGAGCAAGCTATCGCGCAGGATGGCGTCTGCGATCCGGTGCGGAGCCTGAAGGGCGGTGAGTTTACCCACGGGATCCTTGAGCCGCATTTCCGTTTTGTGGTTTTCGCCTGGGTAGTAAGGGGTGAAATCTACCTCGACCAAGGGCATGGAGATCCGCCCGCTATCAATTGCATCCTGGAGCGCCTCTTCCATCCGGTTGGCCTGGCTTTGCACGCTATCTAGCAGCACGCACTCCACAGGTTCAGGCCGACCGGGAAGCCGCCGTTTTTCTGTCGCATACAGCGCGCCTGCATAGGTGGGCGGGAAGACCTTGGTCCCCTCACCGCCAGCGGGTTGGAGCTTTGCGGACGAGCGGAACGCCACACCTTGTGCCACGGCATGGGCCAAGGTTTCGAAATCGAGTGTCTTCGACAAGGGAACTCTCCTCTTTCTGAGTTACGAAACGAACCGAACAGCGAAACGGAAGAACGAACGAGTCAACCGGCGTTGGCTCACGCGGGTTGTGTGGCGGTGGTTGGGTTTTTGAAAGTGTCAGCAACCAGGCGTCTGAGCCTTTCTGTGGCCCTTTTTTTTCGGGTGCGAACAGTTTCCACGCTGCACTCTAAGTGAGCGGCGGTCTCCTGGTCTGTTTCGCCACGTATCAGGGCGTAGATGACTTCTTTGTAGGGTGGTAGTAATTGTTCACATGCTTTTCTCAAGCGTTCTTTTTTCTCTTGGTTGTCTAGCGATATGAGTGGGCACGCATCAGTCGTATGAGGCTCAGGAAATTCCTCAAAGTTCTGAGTCCTCTTTTGCTTGCGATGGTTGTCAATGTGGAGGCGATGCGCAGCCAGGACGATGGCACCTGGGCTTTGATTCTCCTTTTTGTGGACGAGCACCATTTTGATGAAAAGATCCTGGTACAGATCTTCTCCATCGTTTTGGCCACCAATCCCGACAATGACGTTCCTCAGTGCCTGAAATTGGCCGAGCGGTGACGGGTAAACTTTGGCAGGCGTCACTTGCGTGCTCCATAAAGACTCGCGGGTCGTTTGCTCTAAAGGTATGACGTGGCTGCCGTGTATTTTTGGTTCAAAATTTTCTGATCACATAGTAAAGATATCATCAAGAGGATTGACGGTGGTGTCAATGTGCAGTAATCTGAGATTGCCCAAACGGTGTCCGGGCACACATCCCGGCCCCATTGAAGAATGATTTCGTTCCTCTGGGATCACCTCGTTCTTATTTCCGCGGCCGAAAGGCCGCGGCCTCATACTGTTTCTTCCTGGGCTGGCTTGGGCCGTGGCCTGTTCGAATCGCGTTTCAAGCAGTAGCACGGCAATCCTTCCTTCGCGAGTTTGAATAAACGCCAGTTTGTGCCCCGGTACGGCCCAGGGTGCTGATACTACCGAGGGGGGTAGGACAACTACGGTCCTACCCTCGCAGGTATCCCAGGTTTTTTTCGGGGTTGGTCGCAGGCGTGCGCCAGCACTCATGTGCTCATGGTTGCCGCTGGGTACGTCGCCCGGGCGGTTCGGCATGCGTGCAGGCGCGGGTGGTTTGGGGAAGCCGGTCAAGGGTTCAAGGGGCATGGCTGGCGGTTTCGGCTGGGTGGGAAACGGGTTGATCTGGGTGTTGGTGGTCTGGGTGCCTGGTCGTGTGTTTAGGGGTGGCTGGCGGCGCCGGCTCAGTTGCTCGGTTATCCTTAAGATGCGCCTGGGGCCTAAAAACGAACACGAATCTTGGAAAACCCGGGATTTCGGGGTATAAAAACGGACGTAACGCGTTTTCAGGTTAGATGTTGCGGCTTGGAAAAATAGTTTCCGCCCGGTGGCTGCTCGCTGGATCGGTGCTGGCTGGGGAATAGGCGATATGGGTGGAATGGGCTGGCTCTGTGGGGGTGTGCCGGCGGTTGGGCCAGGCTGAATTCTGTGCCGGGCGGGCCGGCAGAGAAGCATCCCCTCGCTGGTGGGTTGGGCGGGGCCGTGGATCTCTTCTTCTGAATATGCGCCCTTGCCTCACGTTTGGTTCGCCCTTCGGGTTGGAGAACGCGTGCGTTGTTACACGCGTGGTCGGCGCTCATAATCCCGGCCCGGTCGCCCTCATCCGGCCTTCGGCCACCTTCTCCCGCAGTGCGGGAGAAGCGGTTATTCGCCTGCGCCTCAAGTGTGGTCGGCTTCTAGTAGCCATGTATGATAAGCTTGACATCTAGAATGTCTGGTTTATCATACATAGGGCGTGGGGTTGGGCAAGTTCGTGGCCTGGAGATGGGGGAGGTGCGTGATGAACGCCATGGAGAAGGTGGCCTGGGCCGAGCTGCTGGTGTGCGTGACGGCGCTGGCGGCCGTGGGTTTGCTGGTCCCCTGGCTGGGTGACCGGGCGGTGGGTGGCTTTGGCCTGCTCGGGTTCCTGGGTTTTACCGTGCTGTTTCTGAGGCGGCGCGGCAACCGCGTGATTACCGATGAGCGAGATACTGAGATTCAGCGGGTGGCAACCAGTTTTGGCATCAGCGCCGCATGGTTCACGCTGTTCCTGGTGCTTACAATTCTGGTGGTCTGGGCCGGCTATTCTCACACGGATGCGGTTCCCACTCGCATCTTGACCTGGCTGATCTGGATCTCGTTTGCGGTGCTTTATGGTGTGAAGGGGCTGGCTGCGGTGGTTTTGTACCGGAGGCCGCATGCCGCGTAAGAAGGAGCCAGGGCTCAAGAATTGTCTGAAAGCGTTGCGTACGGCTTCGGCCGGCATGACCCAGCAAGAGCTGGCAGACCGTGTGGGAGTGACACGGCAAACCATTGTGGCGCTGGAAGGGGGCAATTATACGCCGTCGCTCACGCTGGCGCTGCGGATTGCCCGGGTGTTCGGTCAATCCATCGAGCAGATCTTCCAGCTTGAAGAGTGGTGAGGTGTCAGGGTACTTGGGAAGCTCAGGAAACGGTATGTCACGAATGATCGAATGCGTAGCAAGCGATCAACGACCATGGATCAGGTCGATAAGCTATCGTGGTAATGTTGCTAAAGCCTTTAGAAATAGTTGACAGTTACTAGATTTTAATCTAGGGCTTGTTGTCAAGATTTAATATGGGGGGAGTCCCAATGGCCGCCAAAAGTCAAGAGATTCAGCAATTCATCACAGAGCACATCGAACAACATCCACGTGATATCGTGCGGGTGACGATGGAATGTTTTGGATTGACAAGGCAAGCGGTCAATCGGCATGTCAAAACATTGATTGAAGACGAGGTTATCGAGGCCAAAGGTAAGACTTCAGAGCGTACTTACGCGCTCGTTGAAAAGAAATATCACTTCGAACTTCCGCTAAACCAAAATCAGGAGGAGGATGTCGTTTATCGCGAACTTCTTGCGCCGTTATTTGAGAACTTTCGGGAGAACATTCAGAGAATTTGTCATTACGGCTTTACGGAAATGTTTAATAATGCGATTGATCACTCGGGTGGAACCAAAGCGGAGGTTTACCTTGCCATTAGTGCCCGGAATTGCTCGATTGTGATCATTGATAATGGGATTGGCATCTTCGAGAAAATCAGGACTAGTCTTGGGCTTCATGATACTCGAATGGCGGTCCTTGAACTGTCTAAAGGCAAGTTGACCACCGCCCCTGATCGCCATTCTGGTCAGGGGATTTTTTTTCACGGCACGCATGTTCGATGAATTTCACTTGATGGCGAACGGACTTGGTTTCATTCATCGGCGAGACAAAGACGATTGGCTCTTGGAAACCGATCGTACTGCTCGGTTTGGAACAGCCGTCGTGATGAAGATCGCTACCAATTCCGTGACAACATCGAAAGAAGTATTTGATCAATACACGAACCTGGAGTCAGACGATCTCGCTTTTTCCAAGACCCCTGTACCCCTGTCATTAGCCAGATATAAAGACGAGGAACTAATCTCCCGCTCCCAGGCCAAGCGGGTTCTGAGCCGACTCGATCGTTTTCAGGAAGTTTTACTGGATTTCAAGGGGGTAAGCTCAATTGGCCAGGCGTTTGCGGATGAGATATTTCGTGTCTTCAAGCACAGCCATCCAGAGGTTGACGTGATCGCCATCAACACCAGTCCCGATGTGGCCCGGATGATCCGTCGAGCCACTTCGAGCAAGAGTGAGCCATCTCCCCTGGAAGATTACAGGTCCGGGAATTGATTGAAAAGCCTGTATTACTCACCTGATGAGTATCCTGTGGTGTTCTCAATCGGGTTCCACCACCATGGCTGGCACTGACCATTGTCCGGAGTCAAGCTTGAGTTCGCCTACTTTTTGATTGTTCTCAAAGACCAGCAGAGTTTTGAAGTTTTGCTTGGGAATGCGCAGGGCCAGAAAGTTTTTTTCCTGGCTGGTGCCGGCGTCTGTTCTGGGGGCCTGGAAGCGGTAGTGCAGTTCCAGGGTTTGCTGGTTATTCCTGAGTTTGACTGCTTCGAACACCTTATCGGGATTACTGCCGGCGGTCACCACCCGGGCGACCACCAGAATCTGTTCCTTATCAAACAGTGAGTCAGGCGGAGCGTAGGGCCGCTTGGGGTCCATCACGCCTGCGGGGTGGAACAGGGCGTTGTACTGGGCAGGGGTTTGGATCAGGGCGTAGAGGACTGGCTGTTTCTCCCAGTTCACCAGGAAGTTCTGGTACGCATCCATGCCGATGCGGTGATAGGGGATGGCGACATCCTCGGCAGGAGGGGATGCGGTTGCGCTGGCGGGTAGCTTGAGGGCTGCGATCCCGAGAAATCCCAGGATGCGCTGCTGGAGGTGGCGTCTGGTCAAGGACATGGCAGTGTTGCTCCTCTCGTCGGGTACGCTCTGGTTTACACTTTTGATTCTACGATGAACCCCCCGGCAATTCCCACCACGACGGGAATCCGTTTTTTGGGAGAAATTTTGGAACCTTGTCGCATTTGGGGGCCCGGGCGCCTCTCTTTGGTTGTAGGAGTTGAACTCTGCAGGGATGGGAGGGTTGCCGATGGTGTCAGATGCCGAGCTGATCAGGACCGTGCTTCGCGGCGACCGCGCGGAGTTTGCGGTGCTGGTGGCCCGCTATGAACGGATGGTCTGGGCCACGGCCTGGCGGGTATTGAAAGATGATCACGCGGCGGCCGACGTGGGGCAAGAGGCGTTCCTTCAGGCTTATCAGCGGCTGGGGGATCTGCGTGATCCTGAACAGTTTGGCGTCTGGCTGCTGCGGATTGTGCGCCGGGAGTCGGTCCGGTTGGCGAAGCAGCGGAAGCGTGACGAGGTGCGGGAGCACACGGGCGAGCAGCAGGCGACCAGCTTGCCGGCCGAGTCCGAGGAATTGGTGGAGGCCGTGGCCGGGCTGCCTGAGCATGAGCGGCAGGTGGTTGTACTCCGCTACCTGCATGGTTACGCGGTGGCCGAGATAGCCCAGGCCCTGGGTCGGCCGGTGGGCACGGTGACCAAGCAACTTTCCAGAGCCGTGCAGCGGTTGAAGCAAGTCTATAAGGGGGTGATCCGATGAGCGAAATCGACGATCTGGAAGTTCGCCTGGCCCAGCTTGGCGCGGCCTGGCCGGTCGGTTCGATGGTGAACGACGTGATGGCCCGGATCGAGACGCGAGCTGTTGCGCCGGTCCACCGCCGCCGCCGTGTGTTTGCGGGGGTCGCGGCGTCGGGCTTACTGGTGGCAGCATGCACGGTTGCCTGGCTGATGGTCTTCCACAGGCCGCCCTCACTCCTGGCCGCCATGCAGAAAGACCTGGCGAACGTATCCTCGGCGCATGTGGTGATCACCGCCTGGGATAAGGACGATACTCCGTCTGGCCAGCAAGAGCTCTGGTACCGCCGTGGAGAGGGGATCCGCATGGAGAATTCAGACGAGATCACTATCGATGACGGCAAAATGCAGTGGACGTGGTCCAAGGCCGCAGAGGATCATCCAGAAGTGCATCGTCGGGAGAGTTCGCCATGGATGGCGCAATTCCCCAAGCTGCTGTCTCTGCCAGGGCTCTCCGACCTGGACGATGAAGTAACCATTGTTCGCGTACCAGAATGGGACCGGACCGTTCATGGCAAGGACTGCCAGGGGTACACGTTGACAAAATGGGAAGAAAAGGGCGAACGGCCGGCTGGTCAAAGAGTAGAACCAGAATATCGCATGCAGATACTGGCCGAGCCGGGCGGTCGTGTACACCAGATGACGACGCAGTTTCGCCGCAAAAACGGCGATTGGTACCGCGTTGGTGTGGCCGATATCGATCAGGAAACGCCTGTGCCACCTGAAAAGGTTGCAGCCACCCTTCCCGAGGGGGCGCGGGTGGTGGATAAGACGGGTATTGACGCGTTCACCAATACCCATCGCGTGGAGCGTGGCCTGGAATTCGTCAAACGTGGAGATCTGCTGTTCGGCGTGCATGATGTGCAGCCGTTGCAGGAGATGGAAGGGTTCTACGTGGTGACCTCCGTGCGGCCGACCATGGAGCTCATTCAAGACCTTGATAAGCAACAGAAAGACCGCCGTCCTGAGTTGAAGAGGTCTTACGACGTTTGTTTTCAGCCAGCGGCGAACCGGATTGAAGGCGCGAAGTATGACCGGGTTGTGCTGGCGACTCTGGCGCGTGACGGCGTGGAGTATAGCTGGTGGCTGGTGTTCCCACGGCGAATGTACAGAGTCAAGGACGGCCAGCGTGTGGATGAGCCGCGCAATGATGCGTCGTTCATGCCGGGTGAACCAGGGCAACTGGATGACGTGCCGGGCAAGGTCCGTTTACCGCTTGTGGCCACGTACAAGGATGAGAAGCACCGTGATGCCCGGGGAGTTCCGCAACAGGAATCATCCTGGGTGAAAGTGGATCTACCGGCCGATCGCCCGCCCACCACGCTGGAAGAGGTAGCCGCGCGTGCCAAGCGTGAGGTGGCCTTGATGAATGTGAATTGCGCCGGTGGCTTGCTGGGCGTGGCACCCGGGATTCCATTTCAGCCGAACGTGCAGCGGCCCCTTTCAAAGATCGGTCCCGAGGTTTCTGACGCCGAGTTCGCCGCGGCCATCCAGCGCGGGATCGACGACCTGCGCCAGTTTGACGAGGTTCGCGACCTGCGCCCCGAGGACATGCTGCCGGCAATGGGACAGGAGCGGTAAACTGGGACATCGTCACAGAGAGTTCTTTGGGCCGGCCAGGTGGTGATGATCTTCACCTCCTGGCCGGCCTCGCGACAGGTGTGAGGAGTTTCAGATGCGTCTCCTGATTGTTGCGGCGTTCATGCTGGGTTTCTCGGGTTCGGCGTGGGCTCAAGGCGCTGGCGCCAAGCCGGCGATTCAGGACGGGCAGGTGATTCCGGTCTGGCCAGGGGTGGCGCCGGGGTCGGAAGGCTGGACGCATCAGGAGATCGAGTACCGCAACGGCGAGCGGGCGATGGTGCGGAACGTGGTCACGCCCACGTTGACGGCGTTCTTGCCAGACCCTGCCAAGGCCACGGGGACCGCCGTGGTGATTTGCCCGGGCGGCGGGTTCCGCTGGCTCTCTTGGCAGAGCGAGGGAACGGCTGTCGCCGAGTGGCTGCGGGCGCGCGGGGTGGCGGCGTTCGTGCTCAAGTACCGGCTCCATCAGACGGCTGCCGGCGAAGATGAGTTTCGCCTGGAACGAGACGCGTTCCTGCGCGGCCTGGCCAACCGCGGCCCCCAGCCCACCGAGGAGGAGCAGCAACTGCGTGAGTTGGCCATGGCCGATGGTCGCCAGGCGCTCAAGGTGGTGCGGCAGCACGCCGGCGATTGGGGCATCCAGGCCGATCGCATTGGCATTCTGGGCTTCTCGGCCGGCGGGGTGGTGACGATGGGCGTGGTGATGGACCACGATGCAGACTCTCAGCCCAACTTTGCCGCGCCGATTTACGGGGGTAACACGGGCGGTGCCCCGGTGCCCGACGATGCACCGCCGCTGTTCATCTTGTGTGCTTCCGATGATACCGGGCCGGCAACCAGCAGCGTGAACCTGTACGCGCAGTGGCGGGCGGCGAACCGGCCGGCCGAGTTGCACCTGTATGAGAAAGGGGGCCATGGTTTCGGCATGACACCCAGGGGCCTGCCCATCGACCACTGGATTGAGCGCTATGGTGAGTGGCTAGACCAGCGGGGCTTGCTCAAGCGAAAATCCCCCCAATCAGGCTCGTGAGCCGCGCGAATTCTGAAAATCTTTCGCGTGCCTGGTTCTCAAGGCTAAAATAGAGGTAGCCAAGCGCACCGTAGGCCAGCCGTTGTAGCTTGATCTAGCCCATCCAGAACCACGTCAAACGGGAAGGCTCAATATGGCAGGACCGTTTCCGGGAATGGACCCGTACCTGGAGTTTGAGGCCGCCTGGCCCGACTTCCATAATCGCTTGATCGCCGAGGTCTGTAACGAACTGGGCGCTGCGTTACCGGGGTCTTACGTTGCGCGGGTGGATGAGCGGGTAGAGGTGGCAAGCTCGGGTCTGGGGCCGCCCCGTTCGTATCGGCCTGACGTTTTGGTGGGTCGTTTTGATGAGGGGCCGGCCACCCCGGTGGTGGTAACCGCGGGCCATCTGGCCGCCACGCTGGAGCCGAAGCTGGTGGAGGTGCTGGACCGCGATCCCGAAGAGTTGCGGATGACCTGGGTAGAAATTCGGGCCTTGCCGGATCTGGAGCTGGTGACGGCCGTGGAGGTGCTTTCGCCTGTGAACAAGGCGTGGCAGGGGCGTCAGTCGTATCTGGACAAGCGAGACCAGCTTCATGCGGCGCGGGTGAACCTGGTGGAGATAGATTTGTTGCTGGGCGGAGCGCCATTGCCCATGAAGCAGCGGATTGCGCCGGGTGCGTACTATGCCATTGTGGCGCGTGGTGCCCGGTTGCCGGTGGCTGAGGTGTATCTGTGGAGTGTGCGAGATCGGTTGCCGAGTCTGCCGATTCCGTTGCGTGAGCCGGATCCGGATGTGAAGATTGACCTGGGTGCATTGGTGACGCGGGTTTACAACCTGGGTCGGTATGAGCGAACGCTGCGGCGTGAGGCCCCGTTGCCGGAATCGGTGGCACTTTCTTTGGGCGACCGCGCCTGGGTAGAGCAGGTGAGCGGCAGGCAGGTGTGAGGTCTGTATTCGTGAAAATGTAAGGATATTCTTACAAGGGCACGTCGGTTCTACGGTTTGTTCAGGTAAGCTCTGGCCATTTTTTGGCCCAGCAAAAGCGTGCCCTGGGTGCCGAAGAAGTTGCGTGTGTGGGGTAGGTCTGAGGTTGAGATGATGGAGACATGGGGAACCGATTGAGCCAGCTCGTTCAGGGCTGTGTTCACCCGTTCCACGTTGGGCCAGGGGGCCTGCTTGGGCTGTGCAGAGATGAACCAGGGGAGATCCGGTTGATCGAGATCGGTGCGGACCTGCTGGATCAACTGTTTCATCCAGGGGCCGGTGTTCTGTGCGTAAGGCGCAAAGTCGGTATCGTTCTCTCCAGAGTGCCAGAAGATGGCTTCCAGGCTGCAGTCGAATCCCCGACGTTTGAGGTCGGCCTGGGCTTCTTGCACAAACGCAACAAACTTGGGGTACAGGTTGCGATGGGCTTCGGGCGACCCCTGGGGGAACCAGTCGGGCCCTTGGGCTCCGCTGTGGGTGAACTTGACGATGGCCACTCCGTCCTGGGGGTCGATCGCTTTCCGCAGCGTGGCACCAAAGCTGAGCTCGGGCCCGAAGTTGCCCAGAAATTCCAGCGGGCCCAGCGGCTGCCACTGGGATGACACCTTCACCCCGCCACCCAGAGAATAGCGGGTCATCACGTCGGTCTGGTCTTTGGCCAGGGGCTCGAATTCGGGCACACTGGCAAGTTCTGAGACGTGGGAATCTTCCCCCTCCATGTTGCGCTGGCCGGCCAGGATGAAAAGCCGCACGCGTGCCTTGGGGAGAGCTGGCAGTTCTTTCTGGAAGGGGTGTTCGAGGGAGGGAAGCGGCCGGCCGATCTCGCGCAGATAGGCGGCGGCAAACGCTTCACCCAGTTGAAGTTGGCCCTGTGTGCCAAAGTGGTAGTGCGGCTGGCCGTTGCCCATCACCTCAAACGCCAGGTGCGACGTGGGCACCCAGCGCAGCCGTTGGGGATCGGCTTTCAGAACCTGCTCTTGCTGCGCACGCAGAATGCCCAGGTTGCTCCGGTGGTCCATTCCCCAGATTCCCTTTTCGCTGACCTCGGCCAGGTACCACTTCAGGTCGGGCGCGTTCAGGTCTTCCCGCAGGCGGGCGATCAGCTTGGTCAGGCCCTCGGCATACTGCTTGTAAAGGGTGCGGTCGAGCATGTCGTTTTCGCCCTGGTGCCACATCACCCCCTCAAGCCGATACCGAATGCCGCGCTGATCGAGGGCTTGCAGAGACTCGCGAATGAGCTGCAGGGTGCGGGGATAGAGCTTCTGCCCTTTGTCTGGGGCATCGGGGTTCCAGTCAAACGCAACCGTGGTTCCGCCCACGGCCGATTTGATGATGGCGATCGGGCTTTGGGTCTGGCGCGTCACCATGCGCGCAAACGTGAGTTCGGGTCCAAACGAACTCAGGGGCTGCAGCGAACGCCACCCCTGGGACGCTTCGTCACCGGAACCCATGATGTAGGAATAGAGGACCTGGTCTTGAGTGGCCCCGGCTCCTCGAAACTCGGGGAAATTATCAATCTGTTCGGCGTGAGCATCGGCACCCACCATGTTGGATTGACCCGCGAACAGGAAAACGCGAGTGACCTCGTCTGCCCGAAGACTGCCGAGCCGCAGGCAAAGGATGAGGGATGCACTCAGCACCAGAGAAATCGCACGCTTTTTGTGACCAACGTGATTCACGAGATTCTCCCTGCAAGATTCCAAAGCTGGAGAATCGTCCGCTCGCAAAGGAGCGGACGATCACGACGTGCGAGCCGTTACCGATGTCTGCTCTCGGGTTTCCGAGAGATCACTTGAGGGGGCGAAGCCGGACGTTCCGCCAGCGGACCTCGTATGGGCCTTCGCCTTTAGCAATCCCGTGCACCTGCAGGCCGATCAGCCCCGAGTGGTCCACCTCGTCCTTGAAATCGGCGCACTTTACGCCGTTGACGAATGACTGGTAATGGTTCCCTTGAATCACAACCCGGTACTGGTTCCAGTCTTGGTCTTTGAAGGCGGTGCCGGCGTCGGGCTGGAGTTCGCAAATCCACTTGTCGCGACGGCTTTCATCGTAAAACCGGCCGGCCGAGGCGGTGTCTTGGCGGGCAATCTCGCACTGGGGGCCATACACAACCCCTTTGGTTCGCTTCTTGTTGGGATCAAGCGGATCAGGACCATCTTGCGCGTAGATATGACTGCGAACCTGGACGCCCGAGTTCAGGGCCGGGTTGCATTTGACCTCAAACTCCAGCTCAAAATCGCCGTAGTTCCCTTTGCACAAGAAGGTGTTGGGGCTGCCTTCCACCGTGGTGCCCACAATGGTGCCGTCTTCAACGCGGTAGGTGGCTGTGCCCCCTTCAACCTTCCAGCCATCCAGGGTCTTGCCGTCAAAAAGCGCGGTCCAGGCCGGCTCTTCGGCGGGTCCAGAGTGCGCCACCAGGGTTCCGGCAAGGACGAGTAGCCCGCCCAGAAGGGAGGTACGAAGCTGCATGGGTGTGTTCCTCAAGGGGAAGAGTGAAGGCGTGGGTCCGGCTTCCGGTCGGTGGGTTGCACGTGGAGCATCGCGGGCGTGAGCCGGAGATCCAGGTGCATTATGACCCAGCCGCGGGCCCGGGTGTAGCGGGTGGTGCAGGGGTGCGTTTGTGCTGCTTGGTTCTGCAGAACCTTTTGGGCAAGAGAAGGGCTGGCCAAACGCTCACTTTCTGGCGTATTCTGAGCGGAGTATCAGGGGAGTGTTTCGTTGGCTGGTGCCACGCACGATCTTCAAAATCGCTGAGAGGTCGCGAGAGCGGCTTCTGGTGGGTTCGATTCCCATCCGCTCCCGTTGCTGTGGGTTAGCCGCCCACGCGTTTCACCTTGTAGCCTAGTTTTTCGAGCTCGGCAATCACCCGTTCGCGCTGGTCGCCCTGAATTTCAATTCGGCCGTCTTTGACGGTGCCTCCGGTGCCGCACCGCTGTTTGAGGGTGGCACCCAGGTCTTTGAGCTGATCAGAGTTCAGCGGGACCTCGAACACGGTGGTGACCCACTTGCCGCCGCGGCCTGCTGTTTCTCGGCCGACCTTCACGGTTACCGGTTTGGCGATCGGTTGGGTTTGCTGCCCGGGCGTGGGAGCAGTTGTGGTTGTATTCTCACGGGCCTGGCCGCCGCCCAAGATGCGTGCGATCAGGCTAGCCACGGCCGGCTCGATCTGCGTGGCGGCGTTCTTGGTGGCAGGGATGTCCCAGAATTCCACCGGATCGGCGCGGGCGGCGAGCGGATCTTGAAGGGTGGTCAGGAGTTCGGGTTCCGACGACTTCCAGCAGATCAGGCGATCGGCCGCTTGAAATTCGTCGGCGGTTGCCACGATCAGGGGCGGGTTGCCGGTTCCGGTGCCGGGCAAGCCACGAGCCAAGGCCTGCCAGGGGAGCCCGAACTTGCCGGCCACCGCGTTGAACTGGCGTTCTGCGAGCGGACTTCGGTCATCGTTTCCAGGCCCAAGAAACAGGACCGTTTTCAGCACCCGCTTGGCCATGATCCCAGGTTCCTTTGTTCAAGCTGGCATGTGTTGAGTGGTAGAGTCGGGCCGTTCCCAGAGGCTGCGAGCGGCGCCCAGAAGACCCATGATCCAGCCGATGGGGTACGGGAGCAAGACCAGGGCCCACCACAGGGGCCGCCCGGTGGTTCCACCGAAGCCTCCGAGGGCGCTAAAGCCGAACAAGAGGCCGACCCCAAGCGTTACCAGCAGCCAGGCACAGATCAGCCAGGTTTGATACCGGTTTTTGACCAGCCAGGCCCCCAGCGCCGCCAAGGCGTTGCCGAGCCAGATGAGGACCGAGCCTTCCAAGGGGTCAATAGCCCCGATCACCATGGCGGCCAGACCCAAGATTCTCAGAATCTGCGCAAAGTTGGCCCGCTGTAGGAAATCTGGAGGTGTCATGGGTCATCCTGATGCACGCGGAGACTGCGGAATTCAGGAATGGTCAGGTTCGTTGAACTTCTCGGACTGGATTTGCTAGAATTCATCAGGTGTAACCGAACGACCATGGGACACTGAAGACCACAATTCCTGTTGAATTCCGTGTACTTGAAAGACTCCAAGAAAGGCTCTAGCCGCACATGGGACTTGCCAGTATTGTTCAGCGAGCGGCTCGGCTTTTCGGTTACCAGGTCATCAACCCTCAGCGGCTTGGCATCGATCTCCAGAATGATATTATTCGCTTGAGCGCTCAAGAACCCGTGCGCGTGGTTTTGGACGTGGGTGGGAATGTGGGTCAGACCGCCTGTGAGTATACGTCTTACTTTCCCCAGGCTCAGATTTACACCTTTGAGCCGGTGCCCGCCTCGTTTGCCAAACTGCAATCGGCCGTGGCAAATCTGCCGCGGGTCAAGGCGTTTCAGATGGCCGTGGGGTCGTCTACCGGTACAGTCTTCATGAACGTGGGCGACGATTCCCAACTCAATAGTATCGTCAAGGTGAAAGACTCGACAAGCGTGATCGAGGTTCCCCTGGACTCGCTCGATCATATTGTGTCATCGCTATCCCTGGATCAGATTGACTTGTTGAAAATTGACGTTGAAGGGTTTGAACTCGAAGTGCTCAAAGGGGCCGTGCGTTTATTCGCCGAGAAGAAGGTTCGCTTTCTGGTGATCGAATGTATTTTGCAGCCGAATGCCGAGATGCCACATACCGATTTCCTGGACGTTCTGGAAGTGCTTAATAAGGCTGGGTTCTGCTGCGTGACCCTGTATTCCCAGTATTTCAATCTGCGGTTGGGGAGCACGGTCGTGAACGCCCTGTTTGCGCTCAAGGAACGGCTGCCCGCCAAGGTGCCTGGTACCTTGAAGAATATCGCCTGATCAGGTGGGCTGAACGGGGGGTGGGGGTTGCACGCCAGCCCAAGGCCGAGGACCTGGGGTTCGTCTGGTCTGGCCCAAGGGTTCAGCGATAGCGGCTCAGGAATGGGTTGCAGGCACAAATAAACACCAAGAGACGGCCGGGGGCGGCTGTTCTGCCTGTGCGACCCCATTGTGAATTGCGATCAAAAAAAGAGCGGATTCCGGCCGAGCCCCTGATTTGCCTCAAGTGGCTCAGGGGAAATGCCGAAAAGGTTGGATCAAGAGACAGTCGACCGTAGCAGGCTCGTTCTCGTTCTGGCCACCTGGTCAGCGAGGATGGTTGGGGATTCAGGGATGGCCCGTTGGCCCCATAGGCTTGAACCGCGTCTGCGGCCCAGGATGAGGCCGTGCGGCGCTGGGAATGGTGGTACGGTGGGTCGGCTCTCTTCTCAAGGAGTTTCGTGATGTCGCGTGCATCTCTCGCCATGCGGGTCTCGGGTCGATCCAACGCCGGAAAAGCCGCACCCGCCCCCACCCCGGTGGCACCCAAGCCGGCCCCGGCCCCGGTGGCCACAGCCGTGGTTCAGCAGTCGGCCGTCTCTGCCCCCTCGGTGAGCGATTGGAATAGCCTGCGGGCCCGCGAAGCCATTCTTCAGGCACTGTCCCAGCGCGGGTTTGACTGGTCTTGATGGCAGGCCCGGTTCACGCCAGCACGTCGTGGGTTACCACGCCATGCACGTCGGTCAGTCGATAATCTCGGCCGGCGTGGCGGTAGGTGAGCTTGGTATGGTCCAGCCCCATCAGGTGCAGAATGGTGGCATGGAAGTCATGAACATGCACCGGTTTTTCGACGGCGCGGATGCCATGCTCATCGGTGGCGCCATGCACCATGCCTGGGCGGACGCCGGCACCTGCCAGCCAGGAGGTGAAGGCCCAGTTGTGGTGCTCGCGCCCCTTGTTATCGGCCGTGTTATTGAAGGGGGTGCGGCCGAACTCGGTGGTCCAGACCACCAGCACCTCGTCCATCAGGCCCCGGCGCTTGAGGTCTTGGAGCAGGCCGGCAATTGGCTTGTCGACCTGGGGGGCAAGCCGGCCATGGTCGGCCATATCGCCGTGGCTGTCCCAGTTGCCGCTGGAGCCGGAGTGGATCAGTTCCACGAACCGCACCCCGCGTTCCACCAGCCGGCGCGCGGCCAGGCACTGCCAGCCAAAGCCATCGGTCTGGCCGCGTTTCAGGCCGTAAAGCCCCAGGGTTTCGTCTGGCTCCTGGTCCAGGTTGAGTGCGTCTGGCATTTCGAACTGCATGCCAAAGGCGGTCTCGAAAGAGCGGATGCGGGCGGCAAGCTGGGGATCGCCGGGTCGGTCGGCCTGGTGGGTGGCGTTCAGGGCGCGTAGGGCGGCCAGCTCGCGGGCTTGCTGGTTTGTGGGCAGGCGCTGGGCCAGGTCCAGAATGGGCTCGGGGCCGGGAACCACCCGGGTCCCTTGGTGTGCGCCTGGCAGAAAGTCTGAGCCCCAGACCTGTGTGCCTGCGTAGGGCATTTGCGGGGCAATGGCCACAAACGAGGGCAGGTTCTGGTTCTCTGTGCCTAGGCCGTAGCTGACCCATGAGCCGATGCTGGGCCTGGTGAACGCGAACGAGCCGGTGTGCATGCCCAGCGTGGCGTTGTAATGGTTGGAGTGGCTGGTGTGCAGGGAGCGAATCACGCACAGGTCATCCACGCAGCCGCCCACCTCTGGGAACAGGCTGCTGACCTCAATGCCGCTGGCCCCCCGGGGCTGGAACTGCCAGTCTGGCTTTTTGAGGTAGATGGACTCATAGCCCGGCCGGTTGCGGGTTTCGGGGTGGTCAAAGGTGACCTTCTTGCCATGGTCGGTGGTCAGCTTGGGTTTGGGGTCAAACGTATCCACATGGGAAACCCCACCGCTCATGAACAGGAAAATGACCGCTTTCGCCTTCACCGGAAAGTGAGACGCCCGTGGTGCCAGGGGGTCGGCCGCCTGGTCGGCGGCCATGAGCTGATGCACCAGCCCAGGCATCAACAACGAGCTGGCCACGCTCGATCGCAAGAACGTTCGGCGCGACTGGAGCAGGGGAGAGCGATCCATGGCAAGCACCTCAGTCCAGGTAAAGGAATTCGTTACTGCCCAGTAACACGCGAGCCAGAGCTTGCCAGCCGCGGCGAACGGTATCGTCTTGGTTTTCAGGCGTGCGGTAGGAGGCCAGGAACGGCCGGGTCCAGGCCAGGTCGGCGGCCTGTGGTGGGCGTTGCAGGGTGCGCTGAAAGAGGTCTTCGAGCCGAGCTTGCTCGTCGGAATGGCGGGCCAGCACCTGGTCCACGAGCTTGGCGGCCTCTTCGTGGAAGAATGGGTCGTTCAGGAAGAAGAGGGCCTGGGTGGGCACGGTGGTCAGCGATCGTTCCGGGGTGGTGGAGTTGGGGTCCGCGCCATCGAACAGGGCGAACAGGGGATCGCGCCGGTTGCGTTTGAGCATGATGTAGAGGCTGCGGCGATTGGTGGGGTAGCTGGCGGCAAACGGGCCGTGCTGAGAGAAGCCCCAAGACGACTCGGCCGGGAACGGATGCGGCCCCCCCTGGCTGCGTTCCAGGGTGCCGGAGACCTGGAGCAGGCTGTCTCGCAGTTCTTCAATGCTCAGGCGTCGGCGTGAGAACCGGGCCAGCCAGAGGTTTTCGGGGTCGACCGTGGGGTCAACCAGGCTGGACTGCTGGTAGGCGTTGGAGAATAGGATGGCCCGGTGCAGCGGTTTGAGCTGCCAGTTGGCCCTGAAGAGTTCGGTGGCCAGCCAGTCCAGCAGTTCGGGATGGCTGGGGGCCTGGCCTCGTGAGCCGAAGTCATTGGGCGTGCGCACAATTCCCGCCCCCAGGTGGTGCTGCCAGAGCCGGTTCACCAGCACTCGGGGCGTGAGCGGATTGGCCGGACTGGTGAGCCAGTCGGCCAGCTCCTGGCGTCCGCTGCCGGCGCTATCTTTCAGCGGTGTGCCGCCCAGCACCTCCAGCCAGCGCCTGGGGGTAATGGGGCCAGGCTTTTCGGGGTCGCCCCGCAGCAAAACCGGGGCATCGGCCGGCGTTCCCTCGGTAACGCCGTAAAGCAAGTCTCGCTTGGGCAGGGCCGCTTCCAGGGCCGCCCGCTCTTGGGCGTTTGCGGTCAGCCATTCCGCCTGGTCGGCCACGGCGGCCAGCGGAGCTTGGAGGTTGGTGGTCAGGTGGTTGAGTTGCCAGCTCACGCCATCGGAGCCGCCCGGGTGGCCGTCGGCTACGGTGGCCTGAATCCGCACACGGGCCGAGACCGGGCTTACCCAGGCCAGGGCCACCGGTCCATCGGGGGCCGGGTGGACGAACAGGCTTTGGGGCGGGAGCTTGGTCCAGACGGCGATTTCCTGATCGGTGGCGTTGACCACGGCCGAGGGGGTATCGCCGTTGCGCCAGACGTTGAGCCCAGGCTGGCCGTTGTGGTCACGAAGTGGCTCATCCAGGGGCCGGAACCCAGCCCGATAGTCAAGCAGCCACCAGACCCGGGCATTTCCCTGGGCGTCTGCGTGGGGGTTGCCGGCGTTGAAGTTGCGGATCAGGTCTTCGCTGGAGTCCCAGTGTTTGCTGCCATCTTCGGCCTCAATCCGCCAGGTAATGCGGGTGGTATCGGCCCCGTGGTTGCCGCGAGGACCGATGGCCAGCACCAGCGCCTGGCCAGGTTCGACCTGCACCGGTTCACTGACCGTGAACGCGGCCGACTTGCCATCGTCGATGGCACCTTCAGAGAGCGTGCGTGTGTTGGCAGCGGTGGTTTCTTGGAGCGGGCCCAGCAGGCTGTTGAGCGTTTCCTGCCGCTGCTTTCGCTCGGCATCGAGGGCGTTTAGCGGTTGGCGTGGGCCACTCTCAAACTGCTTCCACTGGGCGTCGGTGTAGGCGGGCACCAGGTCCCGTTGCGCTTGCTTTGGCTCGCAGCCGGGGAAGGCGAATTTGGTGCTGGAGAAGATGCCATCCAGGGCGTAGTAATCTTCGAACGAGATCGGATCAAACTTGTGGGCGTGGCAGCGGGCGCAACCCAGGCTTAGCCCCAGCACCGACTTGCCCAGGGTATCGACCACGTCTTCGCGGGTCAGGTGCATATCCTTATCAATGTCATGGCCAAACCGCCGGGCGATGGCCAGGAAGCCGGTGGCCACCACCGCCTCGGGATCTCCCGCTTCAGAGCGGGCCGCACGCAGGTCGCCCGCCACCTGGTCGCGGATGAAGGCATCGTAAGGCTGATCCGCATTGAAGGCGTTGATCACCCAGTTGCGGTACCGCCAGGCCTGGGGCACGGGATGGTCGCTATTCTCACCGGCCGTATCGGCATACCGCACCAGGTCGAGCCAGTGCCTGCCCCAGCGCTCGCCGTACGCCGGGCTGGCCAGCAGCCGATCGACCAGCCGGCGGTACGCCAGCGGAGACTCATTCTGGGCAAACGCCTCCACCTCCTCAGCCGTGGGCGGCAGGCCGGTCAGGTCATAGGTGACCCGGCGGATCAAGGTCCGGCGATCGGCGGCAGGCGCGGGGGCCAGGTTTCGCTCGGCCATTTTCGCCAGCAAAAAGGCATCAATGGCCGAGAAGGCCGGCAGGGCGGGCGTTTTGGGGGGCTGGATGGGCTGGAACGACCACCAGGCGCGGGCGGCGTCCAACGTCATGCCACCCAAACGCACCGGGCCCTCGGTGCGGGGGTCGGGTGCGCCCCGGTTCACCCATTCCGTGAGGGTGGCGCGGTCGGCCGGTGAGAGTGGCCGGTCGGGCGGCATCTTGAGGTCGCTGTCGTCATGGCTGATGGCCTTGATCAGCAGGCTTTCCTGGGGTTTGCCAGCCACGAGCGCTGGCCCTTGCGAGCCGCCCCGTTGCCAGCCGGCGCGGGTGTCGAGCCGGAGGTCGCCCTCTTGCTTCTCGGCGCCGTGGCACTTGAGGCAGTGCTTGATCAGCACCGGCCGGACCCGCGATTCAAAGAAGCTGTCACCATCATCGGCCGTTGCGGCAGCGACGGTGGTGGGAACTGCCGGCCAGATGCCTGCCAGAACGAGTGCCAGCCGGGCTACCAGCCAACCGCCCCATTTGCTGTTGGAAACCATGGCGGGCGTACCTCGTTTCTGGCCTTGTGAACTCGTGCAGATCGCGGGACCCACTTCAGTTCAACAAATATTACACGATCTGACCAGGCCGTGCGCCAAGTGAGGGTTTGCGGTGCGGTTTGGTGACCGATCGCAGCCCGAAGCACAAGGAAGCGGAGCTCCTCGGTTCTTCAAAACCCAGAGTGTGTGGAGCGGCCAGGGAACGGAAAATCCTGGGCGTTGGGTGTGTGTGGGGGTGGATGGGCGAGGCTACTCCCGATCCTGAGCGTCGTCGGGCTCGGCCGGAACGAATTCGCGGCCTGGCAAGAGTTCGCCGGCCAGGCCATCAAAGAGCCAGCCAGCGCCATCGGGCACCAGTTGGAACACGGGGCCGATGCGGTTGGTGGGGCAGATCCAGAGGTCGGCTCCCTGGCGCCAGGCTGAGTAGTTTTTGTGGATGGACCGCGGCAGGCCCCGCAGCCCACCTTCCTCGTTTTTGGTCAGGGGGTGCCGGGCCAGGTAACCGGGTGAGCAGAGCCTGGCGGCTTGTTCCAGGTCTCCTTGGTTGGCGGCCTGGATGAGCTGAGTGAAGGTGCGCACTCCGCTTCTGATCGGCGCGGTCCTGACGAATTCCAGGGTCCCCAGCCCCACCAGCAGGCCGGCGGCGGCCAGAGCCAGCAAGATCCAGTGAAGGGGCCAACGGGTTGCAAGTGCCAAGTGAGGTGTGTCCTGCCTGGGCCTGAAAGGATTGGAACGGAACGCCATGGGTTGGCTGGCCGTATTGGGTTGGGATCAGTCTAGCGTGCTTTTTGACCCTGGCGAAGCGGTATCGGCCTGCACGCCTTGCCTGTTCGTGCTAATCGGACCAGGCGGATTCTCAGGCAAGGTTGGACCGTTCGCCGGCCCGGTGCGCTTGACCAACTGGCAAGTGGGGTCCATGTTTACTTCTGGACGGACTCCGCCCGCCGAGATGGTTTTGCGATCAATCTGGTGGTGACGGCTAGCAATGATCCATACGCCCAAGTTGTCAGGTACACCCTGTTCGGGGAATGCTTCAATGAGCCGCCGCCCTCAGAGTCGATCAATTCGGTCCCCACTGCTGCTTTCGTGCCTGGTGCTTGGTGCCCACCCCCTGGCGCAGGCCCAGCAGGCCACCACGCTGGCCACGCCCCTGTCTTACCCCCAGGACCCGATCACGCTGATCGAAACGTCCAAGCAGATCCGGGAAAAGGCGGACCGGCTCCGGGAAGAGGCCGTTGAATTGCGGCGGACCGGTCGAGATCCCCAAGCGCTTCGCCGCGACGCGAGCGAGCTGCGTCGGCAGACGAGCGGGCTGGCCAACATGGGTGAGGCCTTTCAGCAGGTGCAGCAGCAGTTGCGCACCCGGATCAATGAGCCGGCCGTGCAGGATAACCGTACCGAATCCGATCGCCTGAAGGCCGAGGCTGAGAAGCTCAGGATTGAGGCTGACCAGCTGAACACGGTGCGGGAGTCGCTTCCCCAAGAGGCTGAAGCGCTGGCCACCCGGGCCGCGGAACTGCAAATTCTGGTGGATGCCTCGGTCATCAGTGATCCGGCCGAACGAACCCTGGCGTTTGATCGGGCGGCCCGGGCCTTGCTCTCTGGCAACAGCCCCGATGCCCTGGAAGCGCTCCGCCAGGGACGGGTTTCCGCCGCTCTGATTGGTGATCCCACGGTGCGTGACGTGCGTACCGATAACCTGTCTGAGACCGCAGTGGCGGTGGGTCAGTCTTTGCAACTGGCGGCCCTGGCGCCCCGGATGCGTGACCCGATGCAGATGGGTGGCTCGACGTCGCCTGACCAGCAGCTCCGCTACCTTCAGCCGGCTCGCGAAGCGTTTGAGCTGGCCGCTGACCTGGCGGCTCGGATTGAGATGCCCGATTTTCGCTGCAATCGGCTGGCCCAGGTGGCCACCTTCATGGCCAAGTTGAGCGCAGCCGCTTCCAATGCCGCCCGCGATCTACCGGCCGATGCCGATTCAAGCGATCTGCCCGAGGGGGGGGCGCGGCTGTCGCTCATGCGTGAGGCCGATAACTTCATTGTGCTGGCCCGTCAGACAACCGAGCGCATTCCTTACCCCCAGTGGTTGAACCGGGCCAAGGTGGATCTGGTGGAATCGGCCGCCGACTCCGGCCAGTTCGAGCGTGGCCGCGAGATCGCCCAGTCGATTGAACTGCCCCGTTCCCGTCTGGAATCGTTCGTGCAACTGGCCGAGGCCCAGATCAAGCTGGGTAAGCCCAACGAGGCCACGGTCAGCTATCAGCAGGCGCTCGATTCCTTGTTCTCGATCGAGCAGCCGTCCATTCGTGAGACGTTCGGCCTGATCTTGTACGATAGCCTGCTCGCCGGCCGCCGGTTCGATGACGCCCGTGCGGTGACAACCGTGATTCAGAATCCTGAACTTCGGGGGAATGCCCTGAACCTGCTGGCCACCTCGATGGGCGAAGCCGGCCTGGATCGCTCGGCCTACCAGTGGATTGACCAGACCGTGGCTGAACCCGCGCTCCGTGACCGGCTCCGCCGCCGGGTGATTGATGGCTACGCACGCTACGTGCAGGACCGCCGGGCCAAGGGGACCGAAGGGGGCATGCCCGCCATGAATAGTGGCCCCAATGGTTCCGTGCCTCGTGAAGATCTTCGCCGGGGCGCTGAAGAGATTCTGAGGCAGAACGCCCGCTGAGCCTGTGGTGAGCGAGCGTGATTGGTTTGGAAACGGGTCATGGCCTTGGTCCTTGAGACTGAGGCCATGACCCTTCTTGTTTCCACTCAAAGCCGGTCCCGATCTCAGGCTGGGCTGGTACCCACCACGCTGCGGAACGAATCTGGCACGGCCTTGAGCGCCTGATCGGGCAGCACGAACGAGTTGTTGAGCCGTTCCTTGTCGTCGTTGATCAGTTCGGGGAACCGCCGGCCGCGCATCACGGTCACGGCAAAAATTTCTTGGAGCGCGTCTTCGAACTGAAGGAACGCCACAATCTGGCCGGTGGTGAGGTCAACCACCCACACACCGCTCTTGAGTTCGCCCAGTTTCTCGGTGATTGGGATACCGCTGAACACGGCCGTTTCCCGCACCTGCGAGAGGCCGACGAACGCCAGGTTGTCCACAATGTCCAGGCCGCGCGTGAATCCAGGAAGGCTGGTGACCGGCTGGTACTTGCCGGTGGCCAGATCCACAATGCCCAGGGTGCCGCTGCCGGAATCGCAGACCCAGAGCCGCCCCTGATGCACCCGCGGAGAGTGGGGCATTGAGAGGCCCGTGGCCACAATTTCGCCGCTGGGCACGTCGATCACAATGCCCCCCTTGGCCTTGTTATCCCGCCAGCCGGCCGGCTGGTCGCTTTTGCCGAGCGCGGTCACAAACCGGGGCTGACCATCCACCATGGCCAGGCCGTTCAGGTGGCAGCGGTCTTCGGGCGTGAGGGCCGAGATGAACGGCGGTCGCCAGCGAGGCACAAAGCTGTGGATCCGGTCCAGGGTGCAGAGGCAAGAGAACCGGGTGTTTACAAAGTAAAGGTCGTCTTTGCCCCAGGCCATCTCATGGATCTGAATGTTGCCAGTTACGTGGCAAGAGCGGGGCAGGAAGCAGGCGTCGTGCGTGCCTGCGGGTTCCAGCCTGGCCGCCACCGCCGGGATATTGTGGAACTCCCAGATTTGCCAGAGGGTGCCAATGGCCAGCTTGTCGCCCGCCAGGGCCAGGCCCATGGGGGCCTCGAAGTCGCGGAAGTGGGTGTTCAGCTTGCCCTGGTCATTGCGAACCATCAGCACCTTTTGCGCCTGGTAGGTGGTGATGAGCAGCGAGGCCCCCAGTTGCTCAAGCAGGCCTGGGAAGTTTGAGGTGTGCGAGCTCCGCAGCGGAGGCGCTTCGGGCGTACTGGCGGCGGCAGCATCGCCGGCCTGGTTCTGGTGATCACTCATGGAAAACCCTGAACTTCTTGAGAGAGAGGTGATTTCAAGATCAAATCACAGAGCTGGGCACCACGCGGTTTTGGGGCCCGTGGCGAGTTTGAAACCAGCGATTTTACACGCTCAGGCCGGTTTGAAGAAGGAGCCGTAGCGGGTTTTGGTGGCCTGAATGCCGGCATGAACGCAGCGGATATCAAAGGCAATGACGAACAGCCGGCAGCCCATCGCAAACACGCGGTCGGCGTACTCAGGCCCCTGGGGAACAATACCCCAGGGCTTGCCGGCCGCCTTGCAGGCTTGGGCAATTCGTTCCAGGGCGGCCAGACATTTGGGGTGCTCAAACTGGCCGGTAACGCCCAGCACCTGGCTCAGGTCCACGGGCCCCACAAACAGCAGGTCGACATCGGGGATGGCGGCGATCTTCTCAACCTCTTCGAGGGCGCCGGCGGTTTCGATCTGGATTCCGACGAAGGTTTCGGCATTGGCGCGGGGCACGAACTCGGTGAGCGGGTCGAGCCCAAACCGGCCGTCGCGGTTACTGCCGTTGAGGCCGCGTGAGCCTCTGGGTGCGAACTTGGCCCAGCGCACGGCTTGTTCGGCCTCGGCGGCCGAGCCGACCATGCTCACGATAATGCCGCCGGCCCCGGCCTCAAGCATCTGCATCACGGTGGCGTAATCGGTGGCCGGCAGCCGAACGATGGGGTCGAGCCCGTACCCTCGCGCGGCGATCACGGCCAGCTCCACATCGCGCATGGTCAGGCCGCCATGTTCACGATCGAGCCAGAGGGCCTCAAACTCGCCGTGCTCGCCCACCACTTCAATGAGCTTGGAGCTGAAGAGTTGACCGAGCCCGAACATTCTGACGGTTTTCCCTTCGGCCAGAAGGGTCTTGATGCGCGCCATTGGGAGAGGGCTCCTGAAGGACTCTTGTGGGGCGTGGCACAGGGCTTGCGTATGAACTTGAGCAGAAATTACCGCACGGGCAACCGATTTCGCCGAATGGGCCGATTGTAGCGATTGTCGGACGTTGAGGTAAGCGTCTGAGTCTGGATCCATGCCCGGCGGCGTGCGACGATGCCATTCTGGTCGTTTCGCGGAGCATCGCAAGCGCCTGTGCCCTGTCGTTGATTCCACGTACCGACTTGTCCGCCAGCTCTTCAGGGTGTTGCCATGACTTTCCCGCCGTTGCGGATGGCCTTCTGGCCGGTGTTTTGCAGAATTTACCTGGTCACTTTTTCCATTCAGCAATTTATTGCCTTCAATAAATCGCGGCAGATGTTCCGGGGACACGGAATTTCCAGGCACCTGGCCGGTTTTGTGGAATTCACGCCGTACGCCCTGGTGCTGGCCCTGCTGGTGGCCGCGCTGGGAACCGTGGTGCTGGACCTGGTGGTTCGGGTGCTGGTGCGCGGGCTGGTGGGCATGTGGTATCACCCACGCCCGGGGGCTGGGTTCGCCGGCCTGGGCTTTCACCTGGAGTCTGGCGAGCAGGTTCTCCAGTCCTGCGGCGCCAGGATCAGCGAGCGGTGCGGCTGGGTGCCGGGCACCCTGGTGCTGACCGATCGTCGCCTGGCGTTTTATGGCTCGAACTGGCACAACGACCCCGTGGTTTTCCGGCGTGCCGAGCTGGCCAGCATTCGACACAAAGTGAGCCGGGCCCCGCTGGGCTCATTGCTGCTGGGAGTGCCTGGCCGACTGGTTGTGAGGGCCGGCAACGGGACCGAGGCCGCCTTCGCCATGGCCGATCCGGCCGACGTGCTGGCCTGGTTTCAGCGGCCAGACCTTGCGGCAAGCGGGCAGGCCACGCCCCTGTTGATTGCGTGAACGGCTGGCTGTTGGGGTTGTTTCTCTGGGCCGCCCCATCGTGAACCGCCGTATTTGGGCACGGAATGGTTCGCGGAACGCGCGGAAATCTGCGAAACTTGAATGCAGGCCCCGAGCGCCCAGTTTGAGCAACTGCCGGACCAGGGCTGCTGGTTCGCGCTCCAATTCATGGTTGAAGAAGGCACGCTCTCATGTCCAAACCCAAGCCGCATCATCGCATTGTGGTAACCGACTTCCTGGACGAGACCCGCATTGAGACCCCGGTCCTTTCTGACCTGGCGCGGATAGACACCCTGCTGGCCACGCATGAGGCCGACCTCCGGGGCAAGCTCAGTGATGCCCACATCATGCTCGTCTATCATGATGTGGCCCGCCTGGGCGATGCCACGTTTTCTCAGGCCGAGTCTTGCGTGGGAATTATCAGGGCTGGCGTGGGTTATAACAACATCGACATCGAGGCGGCCGCCGCGCGGGGGATTGTGGTCTGCAACGTGCCCGATTACGGCTCCGAAGATGTGGCCGACCACGCGCTGATGATGTTGCTGGCGGTGGCCCGGCGGCTGGTGGATTCCCACCTGGCCATTCGGGCGGGCGGCTGGGACCACCAGTTGATTGTGGGTGCGCCCCGAATGCGAGGCCGGACCCTGGGCATTGTAGGCTGCGGCCGAATTGGCACGGCCATGGCCCTGCGTGCCAAGGCGCTGGGGATGCGGGTGCTATATTATGACCCCTACGTGAAGCCAGGCACCGATAAGGCGATTGGAATTATTCAGGCCGACACCCTGCATGAGCTGCTGGCTGAGAGTGACTTTGTGAGCCTGCATTGCTACCTGGATGAGAGTTCCCATCACCTGATGAATGCCCAGGCCTTTGCGGCCATGAAGCCCGGCGCCATTCTGATCAACACCGCGCGCGGGCCAGTGGTCGACCAGAACGCGCTCGTAGACGCGTTAAACTCTGGCCAGGTGGGCGGGGCCGGGATTGACGTTACCGAACGGGAACCGCTAGACGACGACCGCCTGCGCTACCATCCCCGGGTTTTGCTCACGCCGCACGTGGCGTTTTACTCGGTAGAAGGGTTTCTGGAGATGCGATTGAAGGCGGCCCAGGAAGCCCGCCGACTGTTGCTGGGCCAAACGCCCCGCAACCCGGTGAACCTGCACCTGATTCCCCAGGGCCGCCGCCGGCTTTCGGTGTGAGCCAGACTGGAGACGTCTCTGAAGGAGGTCACGGTTCATGCAGACCTCGGTTGTTGCCGTGCGTTCCATTCTGACCCGGAGCGCTGGGTTTTTGAAAACCGTGTGCTCACACTCTTTACAACCGTACCGCGGCTGCCCGTTTGGGAAGTCGCTGTGCGGGGTGGGTTGCTACGTGCGCCATAACGGCTGGATTACCCGCCAGCGCCCCTGGGGCACGTTTCTGGAAGTCAAGCAGAACGCCGCCGAGGTCTACCGCCAAACGGTCGACCGGGAACGGACCTGGGCGCGGGCCAATGATGGGAGCTTCACAATTTTTCTCTCCAGCTCCACCGAGCCGTTCCCGCCCCAAGAGTTGCGCCTGGGGATCACCCGCGGCCTGCTGGAGGCCATGCTTGAAGTTCCGCCCGATGGCCTGATTATTCAGACCCATTCCCCCAGGGTGGTTAAGGCCTTGCCGGTGCTGGTGCAACTGGCCAGGCGGTGTGCGCTGCGGTGCCACGTGTCGATTGAGAGTGACCGGGACCGACTGCCGGGCCTGCCGCCGCCGGCCGCCACGGTAGCCGCGCGATTTGCGGCGGCCGAGGCGCTGAAACAGGCCGGGCTAGAGGTGGTGATCACGGTCTCTCCCTTGCTGCCCATTGCCAACCCCAACCAGTTCTTTGCCCGCGTGGCCCAGGCGGCCCACGGCGTGGTGCTGGATCACTTCATTGGTGGCGATGGCTCTGCGCTGGGCACGCGCACCCAGAAGACCGCGCTGCCGGCGGCCATGGCCGCCGTGGAGCCGGCGTCTGTGCAGCTTGCCTACCGAGATGCCATGGCCAGCCTGGCGGAACGCTATCTGCCGGGCCGGGTGGGCACCCATATTCATGGCTTTGCCGGGCGATGGGGGCCGCCTGAAACGCGTGCCGGCGAGGCCCTATCGTGAACATGAATCCAAGCATGAGCATGCGCCGCACCGACCTGGCAGGCTGGGTGGTGGCCCTGGTGTTGACCGTGGTGGTGACGGCCGGTTCGCTTTGGATTACCCTTCAACGGTACCATCGGTTTGAAACCGGCTGGTCTTGGGATCTGGCGTTTTATAACCAGTGGTGCTGGGCCATAACCCATGGCGACAGCATTTTGAGCGTGCGGCCCATTGCCGCGTATGCCGTGGAAGGGCCCTCGGTCTGGAAGACCAACTACCTGTCCCCCGCGCGGTATGCCTTGCTGCCCATCTACCGGCTCTGGCCGAGCCCGGTCACGCTGTTGGTGATTCACGGCGTGGTGTTTTGGTGGGTGTTGCCGGCGGCCTACGGTTTGGTACGGCATGAGAGTGGCTCGGCCCTGGCCGGGGTGCTGGGGTTACCGTTAATCTTGTTGACGCCGCTGGTGATCCCCTTGGCGTTAAATGACTTTCGAGAATTGCAACTAGGCTTACCGTTTGCCATCTGGGCCGTGGATGGCGTGCGTGGCCGGTGCAAGGGGTTAACCATTCTGGGCGTGCTGGGGTTGCTGGCGTGCCGCCAGGAGTTTGCGGTGTGGGTGGCCATGCTGGCGTTTGTGCCAGCGCGTGCGCCCGAGGAGATTACCCGGCGGTTCCGCTGGTGCGCCTGGCTTTGGTTTGTGGGCCTGGTTTGGCTAATTGTGGCGTTCTTTGGGTTTCTGGTAACGGTGTCTGGCTGGTCGATTCCGATGCAGTATCTGAGGCAGTTCCAGGGCAGCGAGCTGGCGCTGGGCGAGATTTTGACCACGGCCTTCTGGATCTTGATTCTGGGGCTGGGTTCCTGGGTTGTGCTGGGGCTGGCCGTGCCCCGCCTGGTTCTGCTGACGCTGCCCTGGCTGTGGAGCCTGGCCAGTGGCCGTTACGGCATGCACCTGATGGCGGACCCCGCGTGGCACCACGTGCGGTACGCGGTTCCGTTTCTGGCCAGCGGGCTGGCGGCCAGCCTGATTGGCTACAGCAAGGGCTGGTTGTGGGCGGCCGGTTTTGGGCGTGCCCGCAGCTTGCGGGCGTTACTGGTGCTGGGTAGTTATGTGTGGATGGTGCCTATGTTTTTGGTGGTACAGAACCAGTTCCGGCAAATTCCCTGGCTGGTGGCTGCCGCCGATGTGGAACCGACCTGGCGTGCCATTGCGCAGGTGCAACCCAACGATGGCGTGGTGGCCCATTATGACCTGACGGCCCCGCTATCTTCACGCCGCTGGCTGTACAGCTACATTTTGGACCAGAACAAGCCGGCCGGGTACCCCCACAACTTGCCCGCCACCATTCAGTGGGTGTTTATTCACCCGGGCGATATCCAGCCCGATCTGCTTGCGAACCAGGGGTTCAGGGTGCTGCATGACGGACCGACCGTGCAGGTGTACCAGCGGTAGTTTTCAAGCAGTCTCTGGGTTCGCGGGTGAGTTTTCTCAGGGCCGGGCGTGGTTCAAGGGTCACCGTCCAGCATGGTCAAGGCTTTCCACTTCCTCGGCCAGGCGGCGGAGCCGCAGGCCCAAGGTCTCGCGAGACATGACCAGGCTGTAGCCTTCCTGTTTTCTTGACAAAGCGCCCACAACCGGGTGGCTCAAGAGCTCAAGGATGCTAATCACGTCTGGCTCTGGGTAAGGTACACCTCGGCTCCGGGTCACCAGCATCCGGAACACATCTCGGGACGAGAGCGGATCGCTCAGGCCGTGCTCGTAGGTTTCGCTGAACAGGTCGATGATATCTGCCAGCAGTTTTCCCCAGCGTTTGCGATGGGTATTGAGCCTGAGAAGTTCCG
Source organism: uncultured Planctomycetales bacterium (assembly GCA_903926465.1). Lineage (GTDB taxonomy): Bacteria > Planctomycetota > Planctomycetia > Isosphaerales > Isosphaeraceae > CAIYJE01. The sequence continues at coordinate 30,529 of CAIYJE010000044.1, read as the reverse complement.
GCGGCAGTTTCTCAACCAGGCCTTTGATCTCGAAAATCGAACGATAGGCAATCAGATCCTGCGGCCACGACTCATGCAGCTTCAACCAAGCTTCTAGAACAGAGAGCGGTAGGAGCGTAACCCCCTGTTCACCCGCATGAAAAGCTACCTTCCCGCCCGCAAAGCTCCCAGCAACCACAACCGCGTAATCGGCTTTGTTCAGAGATTGATGATCCTTGAGATGCAAAACCTCAAGTTGATCAACTTTTCCAGAGGCCCTCGCTTTGGCATCAGCCACAATCACGTACGAATCATGACCAGCCGGTGCCTGGACCAAAACGTCGGTATCACCCGAATCACCGAGTTGCCGCACAGTAAAACCCAGCGCCTCAAAGGCCTGGGCGAGGGCAGTCTCAAACCGTACTGGACGAGATGAGTCGATCGAAGCTGCTCGCAACTCGTCGATCAGAAGATCCAATGGAGTCTTCGTGGATACAGGAACGAGATCTGGCTTTGGTGACGTTCTGTCTACGGGATACCGCTTGGCATATTCCTGGCCCAACGGCGTGATCTGGTAATTCGTGCCACCCGCCGAGCTGAGCAAACCCAGAGATTCGAACCAGCGAAGGCGAAAATCAAACTGAGCCGCGGTCGTCCAGGTGGGAAATGCAGGTTCGAGCTTTTTCCTCAGCTCGTTCAAGCCGACGGCTGAAGACGATCGCCGGTAAACGTCCAGGATCTCTCGGTTGGCAACGAAAGTCGACATGAACCGATCGGCCAGCAGCTTTTGTTGTTGATCTGGTTCTGAGTTCAGCAACGTCCGTCCAGCTTCCGTGAGGCGAATTGGGCCGTCATTACCGCGGTCGTACTCAATGACGTCCAGGTCTCGGACTACCGGGAAATAGTAAGGCGCCGATTTACCAGCACCAAATCGCGACTGGAACCATTCCTGGGCAGCACTTCGGTCGGCCTTCGGTTGCTCCTGGAGCCACCGCGAGAACTCGATGAGCGTGAGGTGATACTGACCTCTGCCGCCGGGAAGAGAGAAAATGCTCTGAATGAGGTTGCTGTTCATTTCTCAAAAATCCATGTGTAGATCACAAACCATCCGCTGACGTCTTCGTCGTGGTCAAGAGATAAGCGAAGTGGCGAAGGATCAGTTTCTTTCGTGCCTCGATGAAGTCCTCAAACCGTTCCAATTTCCAAAGTGCTGGATCTTGCGGAATCAAATGGTTCTCCAGATAAGCCTCGTCCTTCCCCTCGAACCACTGGTCGGGAAGCGTATCACTCTTTCCTCCGGCTCCGTTTTCTTCCTGCGTGAGTAGCATGCAATTTGCCAGCTGATTTCTGTCAGGTTCTTTGTACTTCATCAGGTCGTTACGGTTCGTCTTTGGATTCAGTATCTTTATTTTTCGCAAGGCACTCTGAGGGAATATATGATCGACCTGCGGCAAGTTGTTCTCGTATGCTGGCGTGTAGTTAAAACCTCGATACCACAGATTGAAAAGCAGATGGACGGTATCCGATCCATAGCCCATCTGCCAGAAACGATCCTCTGTCAGTTCCAGGCTACGCCCCTTCGACCGAATCACATCGAAAAGCTCGTTAACATCGAAACCTTTGATCGCATTGATTCTGGCAACGAGATCGTCAATCAGTTGGTCTGGTGTGCCACTGAAAGCACCGGCAAGCAGCGAACGCAGTAGGAATCTGTCGATCTCTTTCGCCTGTTTCCATGATTCTGGGAAATGGTACCGGACGTAAATGAGCGGAATCAGTACTAGATTCGAAGGCATTGCCTTGACGCATCGAATGAACGTTTTGCCCCGAACGAAATCAATCACATCTCGAATCGCGCAGGAGATTTCTTCCCACTTGGACTCAATTTCTTCGCGTATACCAGATTTCCTGAACTTATCGACTTCGTAACGAGCTCCCTGGTCAAGCAGAGTGAGACAGGTTTTGAGTACGAAGTCACGTGGGAAAGAAAAGCCATGTTGGTTCAACTGAGCGAGTAGCGCCTCCATCCGTTCATCTGCGTCTTCCCAACTGGAACTCAAGAGTGAGAAGAGTAAATCCGATTTGCCGAGTTTTGTACCGCCAGAGTTGGCTCGAATAAAGATCTCGACGACGTCATCTTCACTGTAGAGCTCTTCGTTCTCGATACTATCCAGCTCCTGATAGGAGATACCATCGTCATCCCTGAATGTCTTGAATGCGAGTGATACGTGATCAGAAATCTTGTCCTGCTGGAGCTTTTTTAATTCTTGTCCTGCATCATCAATAATCTCTTGCGCAACAGCACGTAACGTTTTTGTGCTGTTAACGATCTCTTTGAACTTCACAAAGGGGAAAGTGGCAGTTCGCGGATCTAGAAAGGCGAATTTATACTTCACGTCATCCGGAGCGGCAACCTCGCCACTAAGGATGTTAAGGTATAATTCTCGCCCTTCATAACTTCCCTTCAGTCCGATGAAAAGACTTTGAAGGCGTTGCTGTCCATCGAGAACCAGACACTTCTTTTTGTTATCCTCTGGCACGTAGAATTCGCTCAAGTGAGTCAGCATCTCATGTCTGAAGTTATCAATAAACTTACGTCGACGAATAGCGCTCTTGGTCTTCCAGATCAGTAAGGTACTGATTGGATACTCGCGCATGATCGAATCGAACAACCGGCAGATCTGGTCTTCATTCCACACAAATGGACGCTGAATGTTGGGCAACCAAAAACCGCCATCCTCGTCGGGGTTGTTCAGAAACGACACGATCTTGCGGAGAGAGTGTTTTGGAGTTTTCATATCTGATTCTCGTCGTATTCTTTTTCAGTTCAATCAAGCTGACTCGCCCCCAGCAAGCAACCAACCACCCCCGCTCAGGTCATCCCCAGGCCCTTCATGGCCGCAGTGAGCGGGTCAGAGAAGAACACGGGGTCCACGCGTTCCACGATGTCCCCAGAGACCTCCAGGAAGTTGCGCTTGTTCTCCAGCGGGATCAGGGCTTTGCGTGCCCCGTTATCCATGGCCACCTGCAAGGGCTCTGCCAGAGATCGCATGGCCTTGATGTTCCCCTGGATGCTCAGATCGCCCAGGATCACCAGGCCAGCCAGGGATGGCTGCCGTTTGATGGCGGAATAGATGGCGACCACCAGGGCGATACCCGCCTCACAGGGGACATGGTTGCTCAGAAGGTCAATCGCCTCGACATGAAAGTCCGTGGTATCTACCTGCTGGGCGATCCCCATTTTGACCTTCTGGCCCATCAGGTAAGCAAACGCCCGGTTGATCGATTCGCGCATTGGTCCATCCACGCCGCCGGCAATTTTTAGTTTTCCCGTACCAGGAGAGCAGCCCACCTCAAGCCGGTACAAGCCAACCTTACCCTGATCATCGACCGATGACGTGTACACCGAGCCCGGCGCCAGCGGGTCAAGCGCAATCATGTCCCTTCCGCCCTGCTCAGGCACACCAATGAACCGCTCTTCGAGGGTTTCATTGTCAATCAGCGAGAACGAGGTCTGGTGGAATTCAAAGGAACCCATCTTCTTCAACTGTTCCTTGACCCTCCGCCGCCCTTCGAGCGCCAGCTCCAGCAGCTCGGCAACCTCACTTTTTGAGATCTCACCATTCGGGTAAATCAACTTCACCAACCCCGAGATCGTTTTCCTCACCGCCTTGACGTCACGTGATTTGAGGTGCGAACCAAGGGAGAAATGGCGGTCCAGGACCTCGGTAAATGTGTGCTTGCGCAACTCACGAAGCGCTTCGGCCAGGTAATCCACCACAAAGCCGTAATGGTTGGTGAAGAAATCCACTTTCATCTTCGGCATCTCCCAGCCTGGGATGTAAAAGTGGATTCGGTCCAAGAACGCCATATCCTCGCGAATCACACTGGGCAAGGGCATGAACAGGTGCGATGAGCGTACCATGACCTCAACCGGCTGATTGGTGTTGCCGAACATAGCGATTGAAGCCATTCCTGAAAGCGAGTCTTTGCCACGGGCAAACGTTCCAGACTCACAATAGGTTTTCAGGGTGGTCACCACCTCCTTGGGCATCTTCTGGAGGTCTGCCACCTCATCAAAGCCAATGGCATCCCAAATTCCCACCAATCCCATTTTCCCCGTGGCATTGTTCACAAACATATTGGCCACCGTGGTCGGGCCGGTCAGCAAAATGGTGTAGGGAGATAATTCCTGGTAACCATAGCTTTTCCCCGTCTCGCGTGGGCCCAGTTCGATCAGGTTGTAATTGGTCTCGGCAAGCGGGAGCAGGCGGACGAGGTAATGCAGCTTCTGCCTGCGGGTAAAGTGGGCCGGCTCCAGACCCACGGTTCTCAGGAGCAGGTCGACCCATTCTTCAGACGTGAACTGGGTACGGCATTGGCGGTATTCATCGAGGTCAAAACTCGCGAGCTGGATCGGCTTCAGCTCCTCGATCCAGAACGGGCTCCGCTTGCCACTGGCTTCCTCATCGTACTGGTGCTTCAGTTCCACCTGGGCCCAGATGCCGCCCATGAGCAGGCGGTCATACTTCCGCAGGTAATGCTCAGGCACGTGAACAAACTTGTGGCCAAAGTTCTTGAGTTCGGCCCAGTGCTTGTCATCGTCTGAGAGGTACCGGACCTGCACCTTATCAATCAGCGTGAGCTTTCCCTTGTCTTTGGCCAACGATTGGGCCTTGTTCGCCTCGTCCGACCGAACAAAATTGGAAGACAGTGTATTGTTAACAACTTTCAAGCCAGCCTCGATCGCCAATGGATCGTCTGTTGCGCAATACTTACCTAGCAGATACTCCAGCACGAAAACCGGAACATTGGCCCCAACCTTGACCTTACGCACCAGATCCTTACGGACGACTTTCCCCGCGAAGACCGTACAGGCTTTCTGATTCAATGCGTCGCTCATGAGCAATTCGACTACCTGGCCACTATCGGCCTCAATCGGTTGGGGGGTGAATTCTTGATCTCAGCGTCCACAGGTTCCGGCACACGCCTTCCGGCAACGGGTGCACCGTAGGTACTGCTCAAGCTCAACAATTTGCTGCCTGGATAACTCCCTGTCAATCACACGGCTGTCGGTCAAGCCGGGATTAATCTCACGCACGTAATCACCCGGAATATAACGATGTTCGGGCCTGTGGTCCTGGTCGTCAATCATCAGGTTGGACCGAACTTTGAGATTTGAGCTCACTGGGCACCTCCTCAGGCTTTGAGCGAGAAACAGAGGTCGTAAATTTCCGTCTGAGCCCCCGCGGGGAAAATTGCACCACTGGCAGACACGCGCAAGATCAGGTCGTCATCCAGAGCAAAGCTAGCCCTCACTCGCTCGTGGTTAAAAGGCTTGGGCAAAGCCGCACTGACTGGAATCGACAAAACGTCTTTGGTTTCGAAACGAGTCGTGCTTCTGCCCAGCTTCTCCTTGACCACCAGCCTGGCCTGGCCATCACGGTTATCCGTACAAAAGAACAGAACCTCCTTGTAGCAGACGTCTGGCTTTGCAAGATCGCCGGCCTTGAAGATTTCGTAATGAGATTCGTCAGACAATTCAACACACACGGTGCGGGCCAGTGCTGGGTAGAGCCCGAGCGCATCCACCGCAGCCGCTCCTTCCGCGATGATCGTATCAGCATTCTTAACGTGGACCATCTTCGTGCCGAACCGGTTATACATCTCACCACGCACTAATGGGATGCGGGATGTACCACCAATCAGAAGCACCAGGTCCACATCGCTATCTTTCAGTCCCGCCTGATCCAGCACGCTATCAATCAGGCCAATCGCTTCCTGCACATCATTTCGGATCAAGCCCTCAAAGGTACTGCGCTCAACAAGTTCCTCTAGGTTGATCGCATGGAGCCCATTCCGATAGAACTGGGCAACCATAACCTCATGCTCGGTCAGTTCGGAAAGGCTAATCTTGCACTTTTCGCATTCTGCCCGCAGCCGGTCCTTGGTGCTTGCAGTCAATTTCAACTCGTCGGCCGAGATCTTCTGCCGTTTGATGAACTGGCTTTTGACCTCGTTTGAAAGTCGACCGTCGAAGTAATCGCCAGACCGACCCGCAAGCCCTTTCGTTCCCAGTTCAACCAGGCTATTGCCCTCGATCCGACCCAGGGTCACATCCAGGGTGCCACCACCCCAGTCAAAAACCAGAATATTCTCACCCTCACGATCTAGCAGCGTACGCTGATCTTTCTGCCCGTAGCAGTAACCAACAATCGCGGCGAATGGCTCGTGGATAAAGGTCTTGATGTAGATACCGGCAAGATCAGCGGCTTTTCGCAGCTCCTGCCGTGCGCGGCCATCGAAATCGATCGGGATCGTGACAACGGCTTCCGTGACATCAAGATTATTGGTGATCTTTGCGTTGTGCTTCAGATGCGTGAAAATCTCGGAGGCAACATCGGTACTGGTGACCTTCCTACCGAAGATGCTGAACCGGTTTTCCTTGCCGAAGGTTTGCTTGACCGAGCTCACGAAGTAATTCCCGGCCGCCTCTGAAAAACCCAGCAGGTTGTCCTTGGCGATCTTGCCAACCTTGGGACTTTCGTTGGGCTGATACCAGACTACCGATGGATGTGGTTCGCTGAGGGCACCGGTGGTAACGCCCTGGCCACTGCGAATGGCCTTGGCAATCACCGAATTCGTGGTGCCAAAATCAATCCCGATACCGTCCGGCTTCGCAGGTGGATTCTTCGCTTTCATCACTCGTCCTTCACAAGTTTGGAAAGGGCTTGGTCCATTCGTCTCAATCGCTCCAGCGCCATTCGGGTGCTAGGCGAGGGACTATCAAGTGCGAGTTGCGCTTCCTGGATCTCATGCCCCAGATCGGCCTTGATCTGGTTTGCCTGCCTTTCGAGTTTCAGGTGAAGCTGTTGCTCGAAGTGATGCTCAAGGTTGTCACGCTGGCTTTCCGCTTCCTCAAGCTGCCTCTGCTTGGCCACTGCGGCGTTGGAGAGCAGTTTGGCTTCTTCTCGTGCGGCCAGGAGTTCGCTCTGTAAACGGTCCACTTCCGCCGCCAGGCCCTGGGCCTTCTCCGCCGCCTCGGTCGTGAGCGTCTTTTGATTCAGCAGGTCGCGGTGAACCTTCCTCGTCCGGAGCCTGGCAGGCGCGGCATAACGCAGACCTGACCGTAGTTTGGCTGGAGTGAGCGTGTCGGCCCCCAGAACAGTCCCAACCTCGGTCATAAACTGAGCCGCCTCATCTTCCAGTATAAGCTCGATCTCACGCTTCCCTGAGAGTTCGACACAGGTCTCCAGAAGCGTATAGAGGGCATGTTCGCGAATGGGCGCAGGCTCCTCCATCAGGCAAACGACAGCCAGCCTGGCCCAGTTCGGATCAAGCTTGCTCGGGTTCACTTCCTCAGTTTTTCCACCCTGTCGAACCCACTGAAGAAGCTCTTTCAGCCGAGCGTTGGCATCTGGCTTGGGCTCCGCCTCAACGAGCCTGGGATAAGATACCGCCTGGAAGGCTCTGCGCTGCAACCGATCACGAAGCCCCCTCAGAACGGGCGTGGTCTTTTGCGCGGCCGCAGACAGCACAGTGAGCTGCAACGCCAGCTTCGATTCCTGCCCCCAGCCTGCAACCAGGTTTTCAAGCTGCTCCAGATGGTCTGCGTTGTGGGGCGGTTGATACCCGGCTTTCAGTAGCTTGAGTAGAGAGGCGAGGGCCGACTTCCTGGGAGCCTCTTTGACGATCTTCTGGGCATTCTCCAAAAACTCCTCGGCCGTAGGCTTACCTTCTGGCCTGGCCTTACTTTTTCTCGTGAAAGAGCTCTCTTTACCGGCCGATGCCTGGACATCTGGCTTAGAACCCTGGTCTAACAGCGGCTGCGTTAGAACCTCAGCAGGCCTCATCACCCGGCCCTCAGTCGGCTGGTCGGCCGCAGGGACAGCCGCTGGGTCAAGCACCTCCGTCTGGCTCGGACTTTCAGCCTGGACACCAGGTTGAAGATCCTCCTGCCAAGCCGCCAAGGGCTCTGACTCGTTGTTCGTAAGTAACGTCTCTTCGTCCATCGAAACCGCTCTCCACTCTCGTTTGTTCTTGCGGGGTCTGGCATGTTTATAGGTTGATATCAGCTATGCCTGACGAACTTATCAGCCTCAGGGCCAAAAAGGTGATGATGAACCAGCCTGGAATAAACCTCTCGCGCACGCTCTCGGTTGCCGTCTCGCCTGTGGGTCCGGGCTTCCAGAAGCGTCAATTTGATCTCGTCATTGGCATCAAGCTGTTTGGCTCGACGGAAAATTCCGGAGGTGTAGGCTAGCACTTCCATGGAGTCTCCACCGTAATAGGCACGTAGTGCCGAAAGAAGCTCCTCTGTGAGCGGATTGACCAGAATGCTGGATTCCACGGCCGGCGTCTCAGTAAGCTTCTCGGCCGCGTCATAAAAGAAGCTCCGTGCCTGTGCGAAGTATGTTCCCTCCGGACAACTCTTCAAAGAGCTAAAGCAGTTCATACGAAGAGCAAGAGCCCAGCGCGCGGCATTTGCGGACTTGGTGCGAAAAGGGAGTAGTAACTCCATGGCCGCTTCAATTCTGTCACGTACGCCTACAGTGTGACCCTGTTTCTCCAGCAGCAGGCTGTGATAGTATTCCACCATGCCTTTCAGGTACCGCTGCTCCAGTTCATTCGTACCAAGCTGCTGGTGAACCTCGTAAAAGTTGGCGAGATCAAGCGAAGTCTTCGCCATCAGAGAGTTCGGAATCTCCTGAATGGCCTTGTCGAGTTCCACGGAGCGGAATTCAGGCTGCTTTCCCCGGTAGATCGTGTATTCCCGTTTCCGCGGCCCACCCATCACGCTGATCGTGATCTTCCCCTCGAACGATTTGGTGGGAGACAGTAAACGCGTGAGTGAGCAGGTTTTGCTGGTCCTGAATCTGGCGATCTCTTTCCCGCCAGCCTGGATCTGAACTTCCAGTTCAGGAACGTTCAGCAGCACCAGTTCGCATTTCCGAATCAGTTTGGACAACCAGCAGGAATCCCTGACCACCACCCCGTCCACGGTGAGATAGATATGCTCCTTACCATGCACCCGGGCAATATGGTTGGTAAGTTCCGAATCAGAACCAGGATGGGCAAGAAAGCACTCGTAACACAGCGGGCAATACCGGAAGACAGGCGCCGGTGTGGGTGGCTCGATCTGGCCACTTTCCTTCAGCGCTTCCCAGGAGGGGTCCTTGCTGACCCATTCCTGGACGATCAATTCTGGAAATTTGCCTGCACCCATATCGTACTCGCTCGTGTTCGATAGGCGTCTGGACGTGAAGCCCCTGGTTACATTGAAACGGTAACCTCAATCTTGTCGAGGCTCGCAAGAACAGTCCCGGTACTGGCGTCGAGCAACGAGATGCTCACGGTCTTCTGGCCGATCTCCTCCACTTTCACCATCAGGGTGACCGTATTCGTTTCGATCCGCGTGGGATTGCTCTCCGAGATCTTCAAGGTCACCTCGCCCGTGGCATCTTCGAACCCGTAAGAAGCGCTCACCGGCAGAGAAACGCACTTCTTGTTCGCCCTCAGTTCAATACGCACCTTGGGCGGTTCAAACCCGAACAGGCTGGATACGCTCTGGCTCCCCGCGACCTGTACCGAGAAGAACCGCGTGGTCAGCTTCGGCGTGCCCGGGGTCAACGTCCAGTGGATGCCCGTCGATGAGGTCGACGGCTTATCAACCGCCTTCAGTACCACCACAGGCACAATCAGTTCCTGTGGCGAAAGCCCACCGTGGAAGTACGCACGGCCGCCCCCCTTCGACTTGAAAACCGCAAACGTCCAGGGGGTCGCCAGGTCGAACTCACTCTCAACCCCCAGCTCATCCAGCGCGATCCTGAGATACGAAGGCTCTGTGTTCCCGCCCACACCCACCCACACCCGGCGATGCAGGTCTTCCACCTTGCCGCCGGGCGCCTCAATCTTCATGTCGTCGCCCATCTCATCGGCAAACAGGTGCCCGTGGTCCGCCACCAGCACAATCGTCTTCACGCCATGATCGGCCAGCACCCGCATCCCCCGGCGCAAATGGCTTAACACCCCATCAATCTGCAACCGCGCCTGAGACATGTTGTCCGCCTCGCCCAGCTCGTCGATCTCCTGCGAGGTAATCAAGATCAACTGGGCCTCCTGGATGCCATCCTTCACCTTCTTACCCGGCTTCGGCAGCAAGTCATCTAGCTTGGCATCAAAAACCGGCACCCCCGCATGTTCCTTGAGAAAGGCCACCCGGTCCTTCCGATCCTTGATCACCTTGCCGCCAATCTCCAGCGCCAGTTTACCCCCACCCACCGACACAACCCTGGCATCCTCATGCGCCCTGGGCAGCAACGCCGCCATGCCAATCTCGGTGATTGTGGGCATGGTCCCAATGGCCGGCTTGAGTTCCAGTGTGAAGTCGTCGGCAAGCAGGCGGCACAGCTCTCTCGCCATCTCATAACGCAGGGCATCTACCCAGACGTACGCCACCTTACCTTGCCCCAGCAGCGGCTTCACCTGCTTCTCAAAGCAGTCTCGCTGCCGCAAGAGCCCCTTGATCGGGTGCTTGGCCTGGGAAAACTGGGTGATAAAGTGCCTGGCCAGTGCCGACCCAACCTCTGTGTATCGCTGCTCGGCCCGGTTGATCAGTTTCTCCAGCCCCTGATGGTCGTTGCCAGAGGCAAACTCGAAGTTGTACTTGCGGCTCTCCATGTGCCGGTGATGGGTGTCGAGCAGGCACCAGGGCTGGTAGTCATCGTCGGCGTACGCCCTCACGAGCGCAGGAACCGAGGTTGGGGCTTTCTTGAGCTCCTGACCCACCCGGTTGGCCGCACGCAATACCTCAGCAGCCGCCAAGATCAGCGCCCAGCGCGCCTGAATCTTGGGCTCAACATCGGCCCAGAAGCAGGAAAGCCGCCGGCCGGCCAGTTGCAACAGCTCGGTGGTTGGCTTCTCCAGCAGCTCCTTTTCCACATGGGTCAGCAGCCGATTCTCGACGCACCGGAACGTCTCGTTGCCGGTCAACGGCTTCACAGGCAGATCAAGCTGGCCCAGTGCAAAGTCTTGCTCGGTTTTGCTGGCCAGGGCCACGTAACTCTCACGATGTTGGCGGCTATCACGCCACGTCCGTGCAAGCCGGACGCAGGCATCGACACCTCCTGAACTGTGAGCCACGCCAACCGAACCCAGCGACGGTGGCACCTGGTCAGCGAGCGAATTGACCAAGTCTGTCACCAGAACATGCCGGCCCAGCTTCACCCGCCAATCGGCCAGGCTGCTATGGGCCTCTAGCTCAATGTCAAAGCTCACTTGCAGCAGATGCCGCAGTTCCTTGGCCGCTGTCTTCTTGTTGACCTCTTCGTCAAACTGATCACCGTGCAGGAAAGCAAGCGCCACTTCCTGCGGGTTGGCCGTGCCAAAGATGAGGGCGAGCACGCCCGTGGAAAGATCCTTCCCCTTCTCGGCCAGGGAATTCAGGTCCGCCAGCGTGAGCTTGCCGGCCTCCACCTGCCGTTCAATCTCGGCAAGCTGCTCTTCGCCCAGAAGCGGGCTAAGGGCATGGCGAGCCACAACCGAAAGCCTGGTATTACAGGCGGGCGGTTGCTGGCGTGGCTGCATCACCACCCCCGCGCAGTCTAGCTCAATCAGCGCCGCGTCGGTCTTCTCGCGTTCCAGGGGAACGTACACCACCAGCCGGGGCGGCAGCCCGTCATTGAGCAAAAGATCAACCTCTTTGCGCAGCTTCAAGAAGCTACCATCGTAAAGTGCAACCGTGGTCCGGGGAATCGCGAGCGAAGCCGCGACCGGGCCATACGCGTGCTCAGGGTCGTACCAGACGACCAGGCCATAGTCGTCGACCTGTCTGGCGATGAGGTACACGAGATGTTCGGTGATAACGGGCATCAATAACTCTCCCTTTCAAACCGGATACAAGCAGACCGCAATTTTTTGCGCATGCGCGATTTTAAATCGCGCGCGCCCAATGTTCTGGATATCACGGCAGCACGTAATACGTTCCCCGGCCGCTCCCTTCGGTTCGCAACTTGCTGCTAGAAGAAAGTTTACGTAAAAGATGGCTAGCCTGGAGGCTGCTAATTCGGCACAGTGTAGACGCGTCTTTACGCGCAATTCGGCCGTGCACGCGCACGAACTGAAGCACCATCTGTTCCTGTTGAATTGAATCGAAGCCGGCCTGCCGCACGTAGTCGGCTGGTTGACCCATCCGCTGGTACACCGCCCGGCCCAGGGTGTACGTGCGTCCCTTCTTCACGCCGTGGGCTTCAGCCAGACCCGCCTCGACCAGCCGTTCAATGACCTGGCGGGCGGCTGCTTCGTCTTTCTGAATGCTCCGAGCCAGCCGGCTCGTATCCACCCGGCGTTCACTTCGCAGCAAGCTCAACGCGATCAGCGAATCAACCGGAAGCGAATGGTGCGTCCGATTCTCTTCCTCGATAATGGTTTGCAAGGTGCCCAGGTCGGCTTCGCCACCCGGCAGGATCACGACCACCGAACTTCCGGTGCTCCGCCCGTAATTGGGCGCAGGGCGTCCGTAACGAAGCAGCCCTTCGTAAATGAGGTCGATCCCACGCCCGGTGCGCTCCGCCAGGCCGATCCGTTTAAGGGCGTCGGCCAGTAGCGGGTTTCGCGGCCTTGGCTCCACCACCAGCAGGTTCTCCAGCGTGACCCCCTCAACGAACCCCCCTGGATTGCTGATCACCAGCCCGTCCGTTTCCCAACGAACCTGAACGGCCCCCAGCCGCGTGTAATCCCGGTGCACCAGCGCATTTACAAATGCCTCACGAAAGGCGCTCGGCTCATAGTTGGGCACCGGCACCCGAAATAATCCGGCCCGGAGTTCCTGCTCCACCAGCCGCGCTCGAAATTGCTGGTCGACCCATTCAAAGATCTTCAGTAGAGGCATCTTTCGGAATTCATTGAACCGGACTTCCGTTCCCTCAAGCACCTGAAAGGCCACTTCATGCGCGGGCAAAAGTTCGCGTACCGCCGTTTCCCGGCCCAGAATGAGCAGCCCCGCCACGGTGGGCACCAACCGCCCTTCGTCACGCCGCACCAGCCCCAGAGCGCCCACCAGTTCCTCGTCTGCCAGGCCGATCAGCGTGCGGTCGCCGTTGTAACGTTCAACACATTGCCGCAGCCGCTCCCGTTCCAGTGGGTCGAATTCGTCGAGCGTTGCCGCCGGTACGGGTAAGGCCGAATAATCTAGCAAGCCCAGATCAGACTGCCGCTGGGCAATTTCGTGCGGGAATAGCGGACCGCACTCGGGTGTACCGTCAATCTTCAACCGCCGCCGCAGCAACATCCCTTCCGAAGTGGCCACAACCTGCCGCGACTTGGGGATTGTCAATCGACCGACGAACAGCCCCTCCACCGTCAGTACCTCGGCTCGTACACTCAGTGGGGGCACGGTCCGGTTGGCGATCAGGGCCACCACGCCGGAGAAATGGCGGTGCGCCGGGTGCAAGCCAGTCACCCGGCCATCGTTTTCGACACCGATATACAGCTCGCCTCCCTCAGTATTGGCCAGGCAGGCCACCGCGTTAATCAAGTCCCTATCGGGCAGGCGATCGCGATCGCTCTTGAATTCCACGGTCAGGCTTTCACGCGTCGGAAGAGGGGGGCTCATTTCACCAATCCCTTCTCACGCAGTTGCTTCCCGATCGACGACCATTCGTACTGGCCTTCCATCAGTTCGTCCCAGTATTTCTTGGCTTCTTTCCAGGGGACCAGCTCCCAGAGCGGTGCGATGTTCAGGACCACCCCGTCGTTCAGGTCGGGATCAAGGTGCAGGTTCGCCGCTCGCCGAAGCTTGTCTTCAAAATCTCGCAGTTCTGAAAGGAAGTCTTCCTGCTTCTCCGCCTCCTTGGCGAGGCGTTTCGATTCCTTGCCACTATTGCCAGCTGACTGTGCCTGTGACAGAAGCGCTTTGAGCTTCTCTTCTTCCAGGCGAATCTTCGGCTCCACATAGTTCACCAGCGCCTTGAACAGCATGTCTTTGTCCAGGCGATGATAGTACAGCCAGAGAGCGTAGTTCTTCTTGGACGATTGAAGCAGCCAGTAAATAGGGGCTTTGCGTCTACTCTTCGAGTACCTCTTGATATGACAATCCCAAAAGCCGCCAGGACCAGGCTTCCGAAAATACTCTCTTAGATTGTCGACACCAAGAATCTCAGACAATTCTTTCTCTACGACTGCAGTCCGGTCATTCCAAACAAACTCGAGCGCATCTCGAATACGGAGTGTTAAATCCTTAAGATGATCAGGGTCATCGGGAAGCAGACCTGAGATCGCGGTCTCAAGAGGGTAAGATTTGAATGATTTATCAAGTGACGTCTCCACTCCAACATGAAGCATTCCTGGTGAGCGTACCGGTAAAGGCTCAAACGGACCAGGCAGGGAAGTGCAATCTTTTTCACCGGTCGTAAAACGAATATCCCATCGCCCCATGACGCATCCAACCATGTATGAGATGAGTTCTTGAGCGTGGCGAATGGACTGGGGCAAGGCAATAGAAGATCTATCCTCACTTTCATTCGAGTCGACAATATCGTCGCCTGTTTTTATTTCGGCGGCACTTCGCTGCAATGATAAGCGATCATCACCCTCGATTCCATATAGCGCGAATGCGATCTGATTCAAATTCAACTGACATTTGTTGATTATTTCTTCTGCCTCCAGTCGCCCGGCTTCATATTCGCTGACCGCATCAGCCACTGACATTGATCTATGGCGGCAGAGCGAGGCAGTCACGAAGTAATGATTCGTTTCGTCATTTATGCTCCCAAATCTCTTTGCTCGTATTGCCTCGATACCTAGATGTTCAAGCTTTTCTATAGATTTGGGAACGGGCATACCCTGAATTAGTCCAACTTCATACGAACGAGCTGCTGCATCCGCAGCTGCAAGTTTAAGAGAAGCTAATCCAGCAAATGGTAGCGACTGCATGAGTCCGAGGAACGCAAGATCATTTCCAGTAAATGCAGTTGGGCCTTTATCCGAAAAAATTGCGCCTGCCTGTAAAGGACGAATGCTTATTCCGCTAGTAGTTCTTCGTGGCCAAGTTAGACCTGAACGAAAATAAAAATCCGTGTTCTGCGGCCGTGAAGCTTTTTTACCTGTAATATCATCCGTGATGTTTCGAATCTCGGCTCCATCCCTAGACCAATTCACTACTAGATGCAAATCAGAGTAGAAAGGACTATATTCTCCACCCTTCGCGAACGGAACCCAGCCCCTTCTCTCGAATGTTGCTCTACGACAGTAATCCTGAAATGCTCGCTGTTTGCCATGCCAAGATGGCGCATCCAAAGCACTGAGAGTATTTTCCGGCGACACTTCCCACCAGCATCGAATGAATCTAAAATCATCCCCTGTAATTAAGCCCTGCCTAACTGCTCGACCTTTCGACTCCAGACATTCCAACTGTTCGAAAACAGATCGAACTCGATCGCTAACCCAATAAGAAAAAGGTGACCCGGCGATTTTACGAAATGAGATCGGATCAACCTCAAATATATACGACATTTGCTTAAACTGATTTATAGCTTTGACAGCCTTCTCTAAGTATTTCTTTTTATCTTCTGCTTCTAATAGCCGTAGGAATTTCGTTGTTACAGTTGCCGAGCGTTTGAGCAAGCAGTAGAAAGCTGTCTCGACCATCGCCGTATCTAAAACACCGTGTCCTAGATCGCCGAACACGGTTGGTTTTGCATCATATAAAAGCACTTCTTCTCGCCACTTTTGAAATGAAGAAAGAAAGAATCCCGTACGAGACGTTATGGCTCCGAGGATTCCACCGAGCAGTAGTCTTGCGATACCAAGCTCGACAAATGCAGCGTAAATATCATTCTTAGTACGTGGATACACTCGATCTATAAGTGATTTGGAGATCTTACTTGCTTCTCCGAACGGTGGATTCATCAGTACCACGTCATACCGCTTCTGACACACGTCAATAAAAGCAAACCCACGCACAGCATCTTCCGCAAACAATCGCTTTTGTAGACGTTGCCCGCCCTGCGCTTTCTCAGCATAGGCGCGCAGGGCCTCGATCACCTTCGCTTCGGCCTGCTCAAAGAACTGCTCGTCTGTGATGTCTGAGAGATCAAACAGTGAGAGTTGCTCGGGCCCATCTTTCACTCGTCGCATCTCGGCCTGGGTAAACAGGAACGTGCGGCCCTGTTTATCTTTGGCGCGTGTGCTGTCCCTCACGAATTGCTTCTTGGCATCGTCCAGCGTATCCCGGATCTCTTCCTCGATCTTGAGCAGTGAACCGGCCTCGCCGGCTAGCTTCATCTTGTCGAACACGACCTCAACCACCTGGCCGAGAACCTTCGGTTCAAGCTGGCTCACAAACTCCTTGAGCATCTGCTCTTCGCCCGGCATGGGCTCGGCACAGACGAAGTTGGAGCGGGTGATCCGGGGTCGATCTTTCTTGAGCCCCATTTCCTGATAGGCACGCTGGCAGCGAAGCCAGAGGGCCAGTGCGGCAATCTGGCTGGCCCGCAGGTCAATATCAATGCCGTGCAGGTTATGGGCGAGGATCAGACGAGGGACTTCCTGTAAGAATGCACGGTGGGCTTCGTCTTCGGTGCGTATCGGAATGCCCTCGAAGCGAAAACAACCGCTTTCGCGGACAAATCGCTCCCCAACCTCTGTAGAGAACCAGCCGCTTTGGATTGCTTGCGCGTAATCGAATTGTCTCAGCGGAATTCGGTGCCGAAACGGCACCCGAAACCGTATTCCCTCATCGATAATGTATGGCTGGTGTGCAGACACACCATCCCCGAAATCGGCCTCATCTGTTACGACGACGTAAGCCTTTTCGGGATCGAGCAGCTTTTGTGAATAGCTTGATCGCGGGCGAGCTTTGGGATCGAGCCGAACGGAACTCGGAACAACAGAGGGGTCCGTTCTCACGCCGAACTCGGATCGGTCGATCAATCCCTGCTCCCAAGCATCTTCATAGATGGTGAGTAGAAGATCAAAGCAGTAGAGCAGGAAGTGGCCACTGCCGCAGGCGGGATCGAGGATCTTGAGTTCCCGGGGATCTTTCTGAGGCCGGACGGGGATGAAGACAGGCCGCTTCAGAAGTTCGTCCTGGCCAAGGCTGTCAGTCGTCTCGTTCAGGGCCGCTCGAAGCGCCTGATAGAGTGCCAGGATCGCCTTGAAATCGTCTCCTTCTGGGGAATACCCGAAATGCCGCCACCGGCGTTGCTCGAAGAAGAGGCAGCACCAAAGTTCGAGTGCGTTCCCTTGCCATTCGCCGGTCTCCCGGAACGCGGCGAGACGGGCGTTGGCGAATTCGCCGCAATCACCCAAACCATGCCGCTCGGATTCTTCGTAGCCATCGATGAGTAGGGCGAAATGGTTGATCTCGTCCCATGTGGCCGTCTCTGGCAAAGCCGTGAAGTCTCCCCGAGTCACCGCTTCCCAGAACTGAGGTTTGTATTCCTTGTCTTCAGGATCGCTATCCAGGAACACCTCGGTGGGCCGGCGGACCATATATCGGCACTGATCCTTGAGCCGGGTCTCTCCCTTGCGCATCTCATACCAGATGCGCCCGAGCGTGTTGTCGGTCAGGAACTCCACCACATACCGGGGCGTGAAGAACTGATTGCGAAACGCCAGCTCATACGAGTTCCGAGGGGCCTGGCTCTCTTTCCGCGCCTGGTCTCGCAGCTCCTTGGGCGTGAAGTACTGGTAAACCCAGCCAATGGTCTCATCCTGGGCCCAGATCTGGGGCCACTGCTCGCGCAGCTCTGTCTCCTCGGCCTTGATTCCCCCGCCGTTCAGTAGGTCTAGCACCTCATCAAGCGTCTTCTGCTTGGGATACAGCCGGTTCGCAGGATCGGTGGGGCTGAACAAGACGCCGATCTCATCAGAAAGCTGGCCGCCCAGCCAGTCCAAATAATGCCGATACGCGACATCCTGTTGGCCCGTGTTGAAGAGCCGCTCATCTTCCGGGTGTTCGGCCAGGTAGAACTTCACGCCGTTGGAGTTGATGCCCCGACTGACCGCCTCACGAAACTTCTGCCCGCCCACATAGACCTCGCGGGCTTCCATCATCTTGTACGCGCACAGCCGGTTCAGATGCGTGAACGCGATTTCCCGCACCAGTTGATCCAGGGCTTCCTTCGGCTTGAACCCCCGCGCTTTGATGTGCGCGAAGTGATCCAGAATGTCCTTACGTGATGCTTGTTCTTCCTCGCTCAGGTGGCTCATCTTGGCACCAGGATCAGCCGTCACCTGGTCCTTCCGCGCGAAGATGTTGTACTTCCCCTCCAGCTCCTGAGAGATCGACTCTTCCAGTAGCCTGCGGCACTGCGTGACCACGTTCCGGAGCTTGTTGCGAAGATCTTGGTTCATGGCTTAACTCTTCTTTGTCTTACGTTTCGCAGAGGAGGTTTTTGCAACTTTCTTTTTCTTGTTATTCCCTTCACGTCTATCACGTAAGCGCTTTGCTTTTACGGGTAGAACATAAATCGTATTGAGCAAGCCCTCAACGATTTGCAACCCATCCTCGATGTCTTGGCTGGCCGGTGTAGCCAGTTCGTGCAACGCCGCATTTCCTAAATAACGTTCTTCGTGTAATAAATCTGCTTGCGCGGGAGTTAGTAGTTTTTGAGAAACCAACGCATCTATTTTGTTTTGGAGGTTTCCGTTTATAAGTCCTTGCGCGAGACAAACTGCTTCAACAGTCGCTCGAAGACCACCACCGGCCAGGGTCACTGCATTAGAATTCAATGCATATATAGTTTCACGATACATTTTTACCACAGGCGCTGGTACGGTTGAGCTCGTTCCATAGGAATTACCAAAGTCTAATGGTGCCCGTGTAGGTGGGGTTGCGATAGCACTCGGGTATACACTTATATTAAAAGGTAAAAGGGTACCTTCCTCATCCGTGTTATCTATGCTGACGTCGTACTCTCTATACTTTACAGACTCACAGCCATTGCACTGAACAATTTGGTGGACGGTTTGCCCCTCCCAGCAATCATCCGGATCACAGATGGTCTTCTTGAATTCAAAAAGTACTTGATGATGCCGGTAATTGTTTCCGCATTCGATACAGGGCACCTGAATCGTCTCATTTGTCTTGTTGCTCATCGCACTTACTCCAGAATGATGATGGCACCTTCGTCGATGCACTTTTGAAGTGAATCTCGAATCAGATCGAGCGCCTTGTCGAGTTCTTCCTGAGTCTGGATCGGCCGATTGAAATACTCAGAGACCCGGACCTTCCGCACGGGGGCCTTCTTTTCGGTCCCGATGGAGAGCTCTTGCAACTTGATCAAGACCGAGGATTTCAGGCCGTTCACGGCAGCCAGGTCAGACTCCATCTCGGTCAGGCTGGACTTGCCGAGCGAGCTGCCTTGCGTGACAGCTTCCAGATCGTCATCGCAGCCGACCCGTGCCTGTAACGAAGACAGCAGCGACGAGGCCATCCCGGGATTGCCTGAATCCAGCGGTGCCCATTCCTTCCGGTTCTTGATCTCCTCGAGCGCAGACTCATAGGCCTGCTTGCGTCGATTAAAGAGATCGGTGTAGGCGGAACGGTAAGCCTCCATCACCTCCCTGGTCTGGCCGGTGATCTCCTTCCAGGAATCCAGGAATTGCTCAGACGCCAGTAGTGCTTTGAGGTTGTGGACCGTCGCTTCGAGTTCCGGCGAAGAACCGTGCGCCGAGAGACGCTGCCAGACCTGGTCGGTTGCTTGCCTGGCCTGTCTCAATAGATCAATGGCGTCGGAGTCGAGGGTTTCACGTAGCTTGCGGACCTTGTCGCGGGTGTCACCGAACTCTTCGCCATTTTCGGTCAGAATGCGTACGCAGTCGTCGGATGCAGACGATTGGATGCCGGCCAGCGTTTGCTGATACTCAGAGAGCATGTCGAGGACAGGCAGCTTTTGCGCCTCGGCGGTGGCTTTCAATGAGTACAGCTTTTCAAGCTCTTCGGCGGCCACTTTCTTGAATGACGCGGCGATCGCTCCTTCCTCAACATCGACCTCCTCGCCGGTCAGGTCTTCGAGCTGCTGCACGGCCTGCGTGAGTGTTTTCAGGCCCACCGATTGTCTGGGCGAAAACAGCGTCGACTTGAAGGCCGGGTTATTGATGAACGGTGCGCGTGAGGCCGGGTCCTGATAGCTGTGGAAACGGTTCCCTTGGTGGGTGACCTCGATCTCGCCGGCCCTGAAGAGCGTGGCCAGGATCAGGCGGAGCATGTCTCGCTCCCAGCCGTACGGGGTGCCTCCGAACCGTCTCTCAAGCGCCTTGCCCATGCGGCTTTCTTTATTGCCGTAGCTGTGCTCGCTTTTGAGGTAGTCCAGCACTTCCTTGGCAACTTCGGCGGTAGTGCAGATGGTATTCTTGGGGCCATCCTTGATGACCAACCCCAGTCCGTGGTCACCCACATAGAAGACGGTGGGCAACGCTTTCAGGTCGGCCGCTTTCAGGATCTGTTCCGCCTCATCCCCCTTGAGGGGGCGAGAGCCCATTTGCAGCTTGGGGTACAGGTCGGGCATGGCCTGGCCGAAGAGCTTCTTGAGGATCTCGCTCAGGGACTTGCCAAGCGCCGAGGCATCTTTTTGAACGCCACGGAACATGCCGGTGCCACGTTCCATGGCTTCGGTGAGTTTGTCTCGCAACCGGTTCTCGAAGCCGTTTTTCGCGTTCCGTTCGTCCTGGAGGCAGGTCGCTTCATCCGGGCTGATCTTTTGCTGGGCACTGAGCTGGTTGTACTTGTCCACCATCTTGCGCGAGGCATGAAGCTGCTTGACAAGTTCATCAATCTCGGGCGTGAGGGCGAACAGCCAGTAAAGGTCCGTCTCATGCGACTTCTGCTGGCTCTCGGTCCGGATCTCTTCGATCCGCCTTGCCAGTTCCGAGTCGTCGTCTGCGATGGAGAGCGAGAGCGGCAACTCACCTTCGTCGCCCATGCTAGAGCCATCAACACTGATGGCGATCCGGAACGAGCGGTTCTGGTAGCGGTAGGTCTTGAACTCGGGTTCATCGAAGATCTGTTCCAGTGCCGAACGCGTAAGCTCGTTCCGCTCGCGGGGTCTGGGGTCAAGGTGTCCACTGCGCTCGTTGGTCCAGTTCTTCTCCTGGGCACTCTGGAGCTTCCAGCCTTCCTCGGTATTGCGGATGAACTTGGCTTTCTCCAGCCGTTTGACGGCGGCCTCGACCTCAGATGCAGGCGTGGCCTTGCCCACTTCATCCACAAGCACGGCAGCCAGGTTGGCCTCGGTGCGCGGCAGGTCACGAATAAATTCCAGCAGGCAAACCGCCTTGGCAACCCGTACTGCCCAGCCGTTGTCTTCGGCGTCACTTTTGAACCGCTCGGAAATCTGGTGAATATCGCTGCGTTTCTCGTTGGAGAGGTTGCCTTCCACCAGTTCAAACACTTTATCCAGGGTCACCAGGGCGCCAATTGGCCTGCTGGCAAACGCCGTACGATCCGAGACAAGCATTTCGTAGGCTTGCTTGATAATTGTACGGTTACTGCCGCCATAGTGCCGAGGCGCGCCGGGCTGGAGCCGGATGCCAGACATGATGCCAATGCACAGGTCGATATAGTGTGGCGGGTAGGGATAGAAGTGGAGGAAATCGGCTTCGTTGATATCGGTCCGGCGTGTGGTTCGCTCCAAGCGCAGGGCCGCATTCAACTGGCCTTCGTTCTTTTTGTATAAGTCTTTGAGAACATTCTCTGCCGTGGGCTTCTTGGCCAGCACGCGTTTGGTTGCCACTTCCCGAATATCTGAAGGGGCCAGGTCCACCCGGTGGCGGAACCGGTCTTGGAGCTTGGCGAGCTCGACCCGTTTGGAATCGATAGCTGCCACAACTTCGTCAAGCTTTTCCTGAGACGTCACCACGATCCAGCAGGGCGCTGAGATCTTGCGGGCCTTGAGCAGGTTCTTGCCCACTTTGCCGAACTCTTCGATGGTTGCCCGCAGGTCTTCAATCTTGTCGCCGCTGCGTGCAACGTGCTGGCCCACTTCGTCGATGATGAAGACAAGCGCCTTGCCTGGCCGCCGCCGGCCCCAAAGCTCAAAGGTTCGTTCCACCACTTTGCTCACCGAGATTGCCGCATCTCGGTTCCGTTGAGCATGTGCCCAGGAGTCGGCCGATGGATAGGTTTTGGGATCAAGCTTGTGAAGGATGGCGCTGGCACGGGAAAGCTTCTGTGCGCCGGCCCGCACGGTCTCCCAGTCTTTCTTCAGTTCGGTCTTACAGGTCGCAATAAACTCAGGGAGCTTGCCCTCGGCCTCCAGTTCGATCTCCAGTTCAGCGACGTCGAAGTCTTCGGCGTAATCCAGCTCACGCAGTAAGACGGTGTACATCAATTCGGCAATGCGCTGGGTGACCTTGCGGGTATCGGCTTCCTTGGCCACCTCAAACAAAATGACCTCGGTAGGCGACTGGGCGTTAATGAGGTCTAATAAATCGCTGATCCGGCTATCGCCAATTTGCGCTTTGAAGAGATCGGCGAACTTCTTGCCGAGTATGCTCCGGTTTTGCAAAGCGTAGCCAAGGTTTTTGGCAAACGAACTTTTGCCAGAGCCGAAGAAACCAGAGACCCAGACACCAACACTTTCATGCGGATCGGCGGGTGCTTCTGCTACTGCTTTCAACAAGTGATGATATTGCTCACGAATACTATCGGTGGCCACATATTCCGAGATCTCAGCGTGGACAGACTGCTCGTCGGCCTGATCGACCTGGATAATCTCTTCAATCTTGCGGCCGAGGTCACGGGCCAGAAGGTCGCCAATCGTTTTCATACGAAGTGTCCCTGGAGTTAGCCGTAGATTTTGACCCGGTAATTGCCGAGCGCGTCTCTGTCTTTGAGTTCCATGAACCGCAAGCCGGTGGTACCCTCGATTGAGCCTGGGTAGAACAGGACCGTTGGCACTCTGGTTCGGCCGTGCATCTTGTCGAGCAGCATCGACATGTGAAAGATTCCGGGCGACATCGCGGCCACACGGGTCAGAAACACGACGGCGTTATCTGGCTTGATCGCTGCGAGCCGCTCGGCCAGCAGGTCCCAGAGCGGGACCCAGACATTGCTTGATAGATATGTGGTGAGTTGATGCTGGGCTTCTACAAAACCACGATCGCGTTCCAGGGCAACGACGGCTTCGAACCCTTCGTCGTCGTCTTTCTCTGTGACCTTCTCGAGCGCTGACCAGAGCAACTCGGACATCGGAACCTGATGGACGGTGATTCCGGCCGATTCCAGACGTGTTGCGAGCAGCTTGAGTTCGCGACGTAGTTCCCATTCATCGGCAGGGTTATACCGCATGATGGCAAACGGCAGGTCATGGTACACACTGATCCTGGATGGGACAGCCTTCAAGTCGCTTTCCAAAGGAGCGATGCTATCTTTGAGCGAGAACACTGGCATACTCCTCAAGAGAATGGGCGGGGAAGGTTAACCGCGCCACACTTCCAGCGGCGTGATATTCAAGCAAACCGAGCTGGTGCGCTTCAAACAGGCAGCGTTCCACACCTTCCCTCGACAAAAAGAACAGTTTCCAGTCTGGCAGTTCAAGCAACCTCGCACCCGATGGTTGGTACTGCTTTAAGTAGAAGGCGATGTAGGCAAAGGCCTCGATGGGTAGAAAAGCAGGGGAGATTTTTTTTTTGATAACCCCCTGGAGCACCCCAAAATCTCGTAAAGCCGCAAGCGATCCTCTTGCCACTCTTGTAATCGTATTGGCAGACCAGTGGCCCGTCGTCTTACCTTCGGCAACCCAGGTTGTCAACGATCGCTGAAACTCTTGAACATTAAGATCGACCAGGCCCCGTGTATGCAGCGGAACAAGAAGCTCAGTCACGGCATCGTGCAGCAACCTGTCTGCCCGCGCCGCGTGGAAGTAGAGAATTTGTGTGGTGGCTGCGGGCGAAAACCGCCCTTGCACCAGTATAACCAGCGCCTTGAGGACAGCGTCTTCCACCAGGTATCGCTGGCGAAAGATCGCCAGGATATCTTCAACACGGGAACGCGAAGCCTTGCCAAACAGATTGTCACGCCGAATCCGATCGATGTTCTCAGCAACCGTCGAGTGTACATCCCAATGGGAAAGAAGGGTCTTGGTGTCCCCGATCAGGGCACCAGCCTTGATAATCTTCGACGTATACAGTGCGGTTGACCATTGCCGCTCTGACACCTTTTCCACTTCTTAATTCTCGACTTCGCTTTGTACGCTCTTAAAAACATAGACAAACATTACCTAACTTACCAGGGCTGGCGAAGGATGCCAAGAAGCCAAAGCGAGTAAATCGCGAATACGTACCAATTGTACGCCTTGCGCAATCTTTGTGATGGGCTCTGGGCGAATCTCCAACCGTTCGCTGTGCTCATGCTTGCACTCAGGTGGTGAAATTCACCATCTGAGTGCATGCAAAGGGTCAGAGGTAGGCGGGTAGAGCTTTTGATTCAGTTTGAGGAGCCCAGGCCAACCACGGTGGATTTGTGGAATCGCACTGCGTAAAGCCGTCCAATTTCGTTTGCGTTCGCCTTACACCCATTTTGAAACTGTTGGTCCATGGCACGTTCTGCCTCAGGTGTTATAGTGCCTGTGTTTGTGTTCATGTAAAAGCGTAAGTCATTATCGTGTAATGGTTTATCTGGCTTGCGGTTAACGAACCTCGTAACCGTTCAGCCCAATGCAGTTACAAGTCTTAGAAATGATAGTCGTGAGCCCTGAAAAGGTGGACCAACAGAGGGAAATGGGAACATCCCGAATTGCTCCATAGGTCTGGGCAGTTTGGGCTATTTGTAATCCGTGCTATTCTGCTCTGTTCTGGCGGAAATGAGAAAGTAAAGAGAGGCAACGCAAGATCCCCAAGTTGTGATCCCCAATCCAAGCCGTAATGCATATCTTCTTGTTTCGTCCCTGCAAGAGAAGCTGAAACGAATTGTGGCCTGCAAGCCGCCGTACGGTATCTTTGCGCGCTAGAAGCAACGGCATGAGCAGGCGATCGGCTGGCACCCAGACCTCAACGATGGCGTACGGATGAACTCTGGCCGTTCAAAATTGCCGGCATCTTGCGCAAGCCCCCGAACAGCAAGTGCACCAAGAACCGTGCCGGGAGCCAAACCGCCGCCATCAAGCCTTCCCCTGGTTCTACAGCGGCAAAAACTTCACCGGCAACCGGGTCCATGACATTCACCTGGCCAATGCCGTTAAAATGGATGCACGGACCCAGCGGCCAGAAGCGAACACGCCATGAGCGACTACCACATGGAGGCGGAAGACATCCAGGGTTGGTTCTTCGCGGATTCCGTGGTTTCCACACAAGGAGAATGCCATGTCGATCACCGTGACGATTGAAGAGGCTCAGGCCCGGCTCAAAGAGCTGGTGCACGAACTAGCCCCCGGAGATGAAATCATCATCACGGAGCAACACAGAACGATTGCACGACTGCGTAGTGAATCTGAACCGCATGTTCGTCGTCCGCCCCCTGGTCTTGGAAAAGGTAGCATTCTTTACATGGCTCCAGACTTCGACGAACCCCTTGAGGAGATGAGGGAGTACATGGAATGAAACTTCTCCTCGACACACATGTGTTTCTGTGGCTAGTTGACGGAAATCCCAATCTCAGCACCCCGGCGCAAATGGCGCTGGGTGATCCTGCAAATGCTGTTTTTCTGAGTGTGGCTTCGGTCTGGGAATTGTCGATCAAAACCAGCCGATCCAATCCACAACTCAAGCTCAACGAACAACTGGATCAATACGTTGCCAAATGGACGGCAGCGTATCAGATTCAGGTGTTACCGATTGACTTGCAACATGCCTTGCACGTTGGTGGATTGCCGCACCATCATGCTGATCCGTTTGACAGATTGCTGATTGCTCAAGCCGAAGTTGAAACGATGACTCTGGTGAGTGCCGACCGCAAGTTTGCCTCGTACTCCATTCCCTTGCTGTGGTAAGCCCTCGATCTGCGACCTGAACCAAATCCGCACGGCTCTGGTACGCCACCTCACAAAGCAAAAGGACACCAGGCGATGATTCACGTGATCAAGGTTCGCAATTTCAAATCGCTGGCCAGCGTGGACGTGGCGTTCGAGCGGTTCACCGTGTTCGTGGGTGCCAATGGTTCGGGCAAAAGCAGTCTGCTGGCAGCCATCGAGTGCTTTGCCGAAGCCCTGACCTTGGAACCTTCGGGCGTGTTCCGGAATGAGCGAGACCCGGAGACGCTCTACACCCGGGAAGGCGACGGAGAGCTTGAGATCGCCCTGGAGGTCGGAGGGCGTTGGCTCAGCCTTTTCGCGTGTCCCTCCGAAGCCGTTCCCCGGCAACCGAACGGCCAGGACCAGATCCACTGGCGGTTGCGGCATGATCCCGTCGACATGCGTGTGCATTTCGCCCGAGAACTCTCTCCCATCTCGTTTCTTCGCCTTGATCCCCGCCTGCTAGCCAAGGCCTCTTATTCGGCCGACAACATTCCCACAATGGCGGAAACCGGCGAAGGCCTGGCATCGGTTCTGGCAGACGCGGCGCTCTCACGCCCGGAAGTCTTCGCGGATATCAAAGCGAAACTTCGTGAACTGTTACCCACGGTCCGCGATATCCGGCTCCAGCGTGAGCGGGTCTTGAAGCAGGAAAGTGAAGTCGTTCGGTTCGGAGAGGAAGGGATTACCCGTCATTTTGAGCGGCCCTATCAGGGATATGCTCTGGTATTTGATTTTGAGCACGCCCAGGGGATACCTGCCCATGCGGTGAGTGAAGGTACGCTCTTACTGCTGGGAATGCTCACGGCGCTGCTGGGCCAGCAACCCCCGAAGGTCATCTTGATCGACGACTTGGAGCGGGCGCTCCACCCGCTAGCACAGAAACGGATGGTGGGGGTGATCAATCAGATCCTGGAGAAGTTCCCAGACCTTCAGGTGATTGCGACAACACATTCATCGCATTTGCTCAATTATCTGGAACATAAGCAGATCCGCCTCATGGCCCTGGATGATCAAGGCCATTCGCACTGTGGTGAGCTCAAAGACCATCCCAAGTACGAAAAGTGGAAAGAGGAATTCTATCCAGGCGAGATGTGGAGTGCATTCGGGGACAGGTGGCTCGTCGAGCCAGAGGTGGCCAGCAAATGAGCCAGCTTTTCGCCGTAGTTTATGAAGCCGATGCGGATTTCCAGATCGCGACCGACCTCGCGGATCGGGTGCTGCAGGAATCGGTCGAATGGCTGGAAGAAAGCCATGTCGAACATGTTCGTGCCTGGGTCAGTCATGCGGCTGATGGCCAGCCACTCACCTGGAGCCGGATCAAGCAACTGGCACGCGATGCTGGCATTTCCGTGGCGGGTCATCTCGAAGATCAAACCGCATTTTCAGATGCGAAGGCCGCGCGTCGCGCGCTGCTGTACCTGGAAAAGACGATGGAGGATCTCAACGGAATCGTTCTGGTCCGCGATCAGGATGACCAACCGGAGCGACGGCTTGGGCTAGAGCAAGCCTGCGCCCAGCATCACGGTAACCCGCCGGTTGTCATAGGGTTGGCCGTGATCGAGCGTGAAGCCTGGGTGCTGGCCGGTTTCGAGCCGCAAGATCGCGCTGAGCAAGCCAGGCTTGATGCAGAACGACAGAAGCTCGGTTTCCAGCCCCATGAGAACAGCCAGCAACTGACGGCGAGCAAAGATGACCAGGCAACTCGGAGTCCCAAGCGTGTCTTACGGGCCTTGACCGGTGGCGATGCCCAACGGGAAGCGGTCTGCTGGCTTGAGACTTCCCTGGAGACCCTGAAACGACGGGGCCAGGAGAATGGCCTGGCAGTCTATCTGGAAGAGGTCAGAAAATACCTGGCCCCCCTCATCGGCCATCTACCCCACCCAGGGGAAACATCCTGAGTACACCTCAGGCAGTTCTGGATACTGAATACTGAATAGAAAGTAAGGACAGGCGCTGCAAGATATTCAAGTTCTGATCCCCAATCAAAGACGCAATGCATGTCCTCTTGTTTTCCGTTCATGTCCTCTCGTTTTCCGTTGCAGCGTGCTCGTCAAGCAGAACCCCAAGAAGGCTCCCCGGTCCGCCCGTTTGCCGCTTATGAAGAGATTCTCCTCTGGCCGTCCTCTTGTGCCTCTGTGGTGAGAATCGGATTTTTTTTTGAATATGCGCGAACCTTGGGCGTTATCCTTGTATCTAGGTAGTGAGTCAAACAGCGTTGCGGCCACTCCCGGTTGTGGCGCTGTCAGGCTGGGTAACTCCACTGAAGTGGGTTGGCCCGGCAAGGTGGGGAAGGTGGCCTTGGGCCTGGATTGATGTCCAGAACCGGTGGTGTGCACGCTTTCTCCTTGGCTCTGGCCGCTTGATTTCCAGGCGGGCAGGGCATTGATCGGCGGGTTTCATTCCGTCGAGCCTCATGCAGCAGGATGATTTGTCTTTCCGTCCTTGGTGGCGGACCATCAGTGAGGGTAACAGCCATGTTGAACCGCAAAATCGCCAGCGCCGTGTTTGCCAGCCGCAAGAGTCTCGAACTCGGCAATGGCGGCACGCTGTCGGGTGCCTGCGCGGCACTGGTCAACATGGCCCATGGCTCCTCAGCTCCGGTCCGCCATACCCATCCTCGGTTCATTCAGAACGCCACGCACGGCGTTTCCCCATCAGTCGCTGCGGTTTGCCCACCGTATCGCTCCTTCATTCCTTGCGGAATTGCGGGCGATCTCCGGCCAACGGCTGCCTCGGCCTCCAAACGCTCAGGGTCTGTTCAGGCCCGCACGTTTGGTGGTGGGGAGCGTGAGTTTGTGCGTGGCTGTGCCCCTGGGTCGTGGCGATCGCCGCTGTTAATTATCGGGCGCGGGCTGGAACGGTTGGTGGTGCGTCTTGCAAACGCGGCCGCCGGTCCCAGGCTCGCGCTCATACCGGCCGCCGGCACGCAGCGTCTGGCGTCAAGATTTGCCAGAGCCTGGGTTTTCAGCTCCTGAAAACCGGCTCTCGCAACTGAACTTGGCCGACGTGAGCGACCGTGGCAGACCCCAGCCGGGCCGTTGATCGGTGCTGTTCGCGCCTGGTTCCTGGCAAAAACAGGGCCCGGTGCCGGCTTCACCCGATTTGCGGGCCAGTGTGTGGTTTGGTCCGGCCAGTTCGCGCTTCTGTTTGCTGACGCTTGGCACCTGTGCAGCCAGGCCGCTTGCCCGCATCCGGGTGGCGGCCAACGCACGGTTGCAAGCCCCAGGCACACGGGCGCCACTGGCCCAGCCACGGGCTCGCTCCCCAGATTCAAACCTGAAACATGAACCAGATATTGAACGATCCCCGAGGATGGGACTTTTCTTGTGACTATGGCATTAGATTCTCTGAACGCGTGCTTGAGTGAGCAGAAGTGGGACCGCACGGCCTGGCTGGTGGAACGGGCCCAGAGCGGCGACCGTCAGGCATTCGGCGACCTGGTCGAACAGTTTCAGCCCACGGTGTTTGCCCTTTGCCGCCAGCGGCTGGGCGACGTTGGTGAGGCGGCCGAGCTAACCCAGGAGGTGTTCCTCCACGCCATGAGGCGCATTGGTCAGTTGCGTGAGCCCGACCGGTTTGCCGGCTGGCTCAAGCAAATGGCCGTGCGGATGTCGATTAACCGGGCCACCCGGCGGCTCCCGCCCGCCAGCCTGGACCAGGCTTATCTTGATGACGCGGCTGCCATCCGGCAGGAACCGCTGGATCAGATGATTGCCCAGGAACAGGTCCATCTGCTGCGGGCGGGGCTGGAGCGGCTGGCCCCGCTAGATCGAGACACCCTGGTGGCGTTCTACATCCACGGTCTGTCGATCGTGGAAGTGGCCAAGCGGCACCGCGCTCCGGTGGGCACCATCAAACGGCGATTGCACACGGCGCGGAAGCGGCTCAAGGCGCTGCTAGATCCCGATTGGGCCGACCAGCCAGGGTCCAACGATGACCCCGATGGCGATCCAGAGCGACCGCTCGACCCCACGCCGGAGCCCGGTTCCCGGGCCCGGCGTGCGGGGGTGGCAATGGCGGTCAGCCATTCCCGTCCAGCCCTGGCCCTGGTGTAACCGGGTGCCGGCGTCGGGACGGGGGAGATTGGTCGTGGATCAGTTGCCAGAAAGCTTGCGGAACCGTGGGGCCGCTGGTGCCACTCGCTTCTTTTGGATCGGCCCGCTGGCGTTCAATCCCGTGGCAATCAAGGCCACCGGGGCAACGCCAGCACGGCGTTGGGTTTCAAGGGTTGCATCGTCTTGATCGTAAAGTATGAAAATAAGTAAACGTTCAGCCGAATTCCGTAAAAACCTTGGGGACGGATTGTCTGAAGCCCTGAAGGGGCGTTTCAAGAGAGCCCAGGGCGCAGCCCTTGTTGTACTACACAAGTCTGAACCACGCTTGAAAATAGGGTTGCTAGGTATGCGGTAAGTCTTGAGGGCTGAAGGCCCGATTCATGAGAGCCCAGCCCAACGGGCTGGGTAAGCTGATTCCCTAAAAAAACTCTTGGGCTCCATGGGCGATCCAATTCCATTGGATCACCCATGGAGCTAAAAACATCTAAGAGGCAATTTCAAAACCTGGGACAGGCACCTCGCGGACTCGGAGCCAGTCCCGGT
>CAIYJE010000043.1 GCA_903926465.1 uncultured Planctomycetales bacterium | reverse complement strand
GCCCAGACCGCGTTCTTGCCCACCAAAGGGACGCGGTTTCTCTCACGCTGCGCGCCTGGGGAGCAATTTCTCCCTGAAAGCGTGCTCTAACCCTCGATCGAATGCTCTTACTGGCCTGAATCACGCCAATTGAGGCCGCTGATCCCGCCAACCCGTGTCGCAGCGCTTCGTCCAAGTGTCTTTTCTCTTCGGCTCCGCTTCGCTACGCGATGAGAAAAGCCTTATCTATTTGTTGGAGGACAACCAGAGGTCGTTCTTGCTGGTTTTCCGCGCGAGCCGGTTTCTCATTCAGGCATTCTGTGATCAGATCCTCGTATCGCCCGATCGAGTGTCGCAGCGCGAACCGTGCGGAAAAAGCGCGGCTCTTCAGGCCCATCTCGGTGCGCATTTCCTGGTCGCAGAGTAGCGTGGTTAATCTCTGCCCCAAGCCAGGATGTCCGAAACCGGGCAGTAGAAAGCCGTTGTCGAGCATGACCTCCGGTATTGAACCTGCTCCGGTGGTCAGAATGGGAAGGCCCATGGCCAGGGCTTCCAGAATCGCAGTGGGTAACCCTTCACTCGCGGATGTCATCGCAAACACATCAAGCACGGCAAGTATCGTTGCGACATCGTAAGAGGGTGGAAGAAAACGGGTCCTCTCGCTCACGCCCTGATCTGCTGCCATCGCTTCCAGGTTTCGTTGCGCGCCGCCGTCTGGACCCAAGATCAGGAGCTTGGGTGTGCCAGGACATTCCGCCGGATTCACGTGAGCAAAGGCTTTGATTAACTGGTCGATATTCTTACCGGCAATCAAGCGACTCACGGTGCCTACCACCAGATCATCGCCCTTGAGCCCGAGCTTGGCTCGCTCCTCGTCACGGTTAAATCGCGCGGGATCAAAATGAGTCAGGTCAATTCCAGGGTAGATCAGCTCGATCCGCTCCTCCTCCAGCCCGAGTTCGCCTAGCCGGCCCAGCAGTTCATCGCGCAAGGTTGCGGATTCACAGACCACACGATCAAACGAACTTTTGTCAACGATCTTCCCTAGCAATCCTGGCCCGTCCAGTTTTTCGATCACCACGCGAACACCGGCCCGCTGCGCGGCTGGAATACCGTCTCGCCAGGCGAACACCAGTGCCGCGTCAATCCTATCGCGGGCCAAAGCGGTTGCCAGTGTATCTCGATAGGCCTCTTTTTCTTCCTTATCCAGTAGCGTCCAGTCGTTCTGAGCCTTCAGGGGGTCGCGGGTCGATCCGATCAGAATCGGAATTCCCAGTTCCTTGAACTCGGGAACCAAGGCACCGCCCCGAAAGGCATAGAGGTACGGTGCAAATCGAGATCGGTCCAGGCCACGAAGAAGGTTCAGGCAGATTCGTTCCTGGCCACCAATTGCCAGGTAGTCACACAGAAACGCAAGGCGAATCGGTTCTGGGCGTGCTTGGACGCTGCCGGCCAGGCTAGCACCCCAAACGCGAGGTAACTCACCTTTAGCCAGATTCTCCAGAGCTTCGATCAAGCCGGTATCCAAGGCCCCACCAATTCGTTGGTGATAGGCTGCTGCACACGCCAGGGTATAAATGGCCCAGAAACGTTCGTGGAGTAGAAAGGATTGTGGGCTTCGAAAACGCTCATATCCGCGCAAGAATCGAGACTGTTGAGCGGCCGACATTGGCCAAAGATACCACGTGCGCGCAAGATCCAGATCGAGGATTCCAGAATCGAGTAGTTCGTTGTCAACGACTTTTGGCCCTTGTGGGGTCATCACGATGTTTCGCGGCTGGAAATCAAGATGCAGCAGACCTGCTTGCAGCCGTTCCGGGGCATTGGCCCTGGCCCTGGATTGGAGTTTGGCCGCGATATCGGCACCAATCAATCCCGCTTGCTCAAGTTCCTGAAAGGCCTGGTTCAGCTTGGGCCAGCGTGTAATCAGGCGTCGATGAGATTTACCCAAGAGTGGGTTTCCCTGACCGGCCTGCGCAACCGACCCCAGAATGCCTCCCACCTGTTCCACGAGTTCCAGAGTAAGAGGCAGCGTGTCCAGACCAGCGCCGGGAATCCATTCTTCAATTAAGGCTTCGCCCTGTTGCGCAACCACTCTGCTGAACGGGAGCGCATGCAAGAGTTTAGACAGTTGTGTAACCGCCACCATCCGATCGTGGCTTTCCAGCCGCCGGCCTTTGAAAATCCGACCATCGGCCAGCGTCAGCTTCCAGCTTCCTCGGCGCTGATGTTTGGAAGGCTGGGTTGTAAGTCGTTCAACGCCGCTGAGGGAAGAGCCGAGTCGTTTGATCAGGTTGATTAGATCGACACCCAGGCTTTCGAGCGAAACTTCGCCGGCCATGTGCTAAATCTCTCCAACACGAGGACTCTGATCGATTTTGTGGTACCAGTCTGGATGATCAATGGCAAAGTGGCAGGGCACTCCATACCACCGGGCCTTGCCGGCAACCAGCCGTTCGGTTTCTTCCGGGCTAACTTTGTGCTTGGCAAGAATCTTGCGGAGATCAAGAAGTTGGTCTTGCTGAGTACGCATGGTCAACCGTTCGCCATCGTGGTCTCGATAGTGGTACAGGGCTTCGGGAATCAGCCGCACGCTTGCGCCTTGTTCGAGCATGGTCCAGATCAGGTCATAGTCGTCGGCACCGGTCAGCCCAATTTCAGGGTCCACTCCGCCCACGGCCAGAACCGACGCGCGTTGAAACAGGATGAAGTGGCCCACGTAACTGGCCTGCTCCTGAAGGGTGGGCATGGCATCAAAGCGAGCCTGCTCTGCAACTCTTTTCCAAAGGATCTGGACACCATCGGCGGCATAGGCCACACGGGACGTGGCTACAATATCGGCCTGATGCTCCAGGCATTTCTCCACGGCATTGCCAGAGAGCCAATCATCGGTCAGGAGCAAACCCACGCGTTGAGTTTTGGCCTCCTGAAAGCCGAGGTTGATCGCCTGGGCGAAACCAGCACCAGACGGTCTCTCAATCGTCCGTAACCGTGGGTGTTCTGCCACGGCTTGGCGCAAGAGGGCTCGATTGGATTCCGGCGTTGCGGGTGACGTCACAACCAGCACTTCCGTGGAGACCGTCTGGCTCAGGGCTGAACTCAGGGCCTGAGAGAACCACTCGTCACGTTGTGACTTGAGCGGCATCACAATGGTTGCACGACAGGTCTCGCTCATGCGTCAGGCTCCAGGTCGATACGTGTAATAGATAAAAGCCAGGTGCCGAGCCAGCCGGAAGTACGCGGAGTAGAAGGGGTCGAGCCGGTGCGGGTCCGATTTCAAACGATTTTCGCGCTGCCAGGGTTTGGGGATGAGGGCAAGAGTCTCTCGCCAGGCGTCCTTAAAGGCCTTGGTTTGACGTGCGCGCTTGCGGGGCGTGGAGCCAAGCTGGTCCTGAAAATCTTGCCAGAGACGGGCAGAGCCGCGGCCATGCTGGAACCCCTTGTGGATCAATTCCACAAAACTGGCGCTGTTGACATGTTCCACCACGGCTCGGTCTGCAAACGCGAAGCGTGCCCCGTGGAAAAAGTACGCCCGCCAGGCCATTTCGGTATCCTGCCCTCGTGGATAAGCCGAGTTGAAGAGCCCGAAGCGGAGCAGGTCTGCCCGACGTGCCAGCAAGTTGGCCGTGATGATATAAGGTGGCTTGGATTCCAGGATGGCTTTTCGATGGTCGAAAAGGGATTCAGCGAATTCGCCAATGGCGTTGGTTGGCCGTAATGCCTTGATTCCTCCACCCACAAAGGCCGCATCGGGCTCTGCCAAGGCCACCGTGACCAGCTCTTTCAACCAGTTTGGCCGGGGCACGCAATCGGCATCTGTGAAGGCAACGAATTCGTGGCTGGCCCGGCGAATCCCGGTATTTCTCGCGGGTGAGGATCCACGCTCGGATTCGCTGCAAATCACAATTCGCGCTCGATAGCGTTCCAGAACCGCCGCCGTATCGTCGGTTGAATGGTTGTTTACCACAATCAGCTCAGCCGGAGGCCCTGGATAATCCTGATTCAGCAGGGCACTCAGGCAATTGCCAATAACCGTGGCTCCGTTGAACACAGGAACAATCACGCTGACCTGCGGCCAGATCGCCGTGGCGGCTGGCGCTGGTACGTTAGAACCGCTTTCAACCTGTTGGGTAAAAGACATGGCGTGTTGAACTCTGGTGATGTCAGGAATTCGAAGATCCGGAAATGTGTAAACTTGGGCCAGGTACCGAACCCATAGGTATCATGATATCTGATTTTGTTTAAAGATGGGATCTAGGTGTGGTATGGCGTTGATGCTCCCCTCTTGTGATTCCGGTTCGGGGTTCTTACTTGAGATTGTCTGATTGTGCTCCAAACTTTCCTTCTGGGTAAGGGCCCTGAAGAAGGCCTGGGCCTCTCGGAGGCCGGGCTGATCGTTATACGTGGTATAGTCTTTCTCACCATGGGGTCTAGAGCCG
Source organism: uncultured Planctomycetales bacterium (assembly GCA_903926465.1). Taxonomy (GTDB): domain Bacteria; phylum Planctomycetota; class Planctomycetia; order Isosphaerales; family Isosphaeraceae; genus CAIYJE01. Next base: position 30,784 of record CAIYJE010000043.1, on the reverse strand, counting down.
CTCAATCGGCCGGCAAGCATGCCCATCACGGCCATCAGGTTCAGTTCGCTCGGGTCATCTCGGAATCGGCTCAGGAAGTCACTTGCATGAGTGGCGAACCAGGCCATTTTTTCTGGGTACTGACAACGGCGGTGCTCAAGCGTTGCATACCGTTCAAAGATCGTTTTGGGATTGAAGTGGGTGCCATGCCTCCCGAGAGTCCAGCGGCCATACTCGGTCGGTTCCGGGTCAAGCGGTTTGATATAACGAAAACCGTCTTGCTGCATGCGCAAGAGCTGGTCTTTTTCACACGATTCCACATCGGCAAACGGGTAATGACTAACGATGGAGTGCCGGAACGCTTTCACTCCCTGGATTCCGCGCCTCAGGTGGTCGTCCCATAGCCACGCAACCACCAGGGCAACATCGGGTTCCGTGCCTTGAATCCACTGGTAAAGTGATTGTATAGCGTCTGGCCGAAGCAGCATATCCTCGTCGACCTGGACGTAGTAAGGGGTTTGGCACCGGTCCATCATCAACTGGAATGCGGCGGACATGGGTGCAACGCCCTTGATGACTTTCAGGCGAAAACGGCAGTCTTGCTGGTCCAGGTGGGCCATGCACTCGTTGAAACTTGCCGCACCCACGGTGGAGACAAAGACGGTGATGTTGCCAGAGAGGTCAGGCCTGGTGTCCAAGGTCTCGGGAGCCTTTGTGGATGCGGTGATTGACTTGTTGGGCATAACGTCGCGAAAGAATTCAAAAAATTGGAGGCTTCGCCTGGCCCATCCCCAATCCTGAATGTCGTGCTGGAGCCGCGTGGAGAGCGCCTGGTAATTATTGACGGCGTTTCGGACTCCTGCGTGCAGCGATTCAACATTCCGTTCAACAAGATATCCATTCTCGCCGTTGCGAATGAGTTCTGGCATGTTGCCAACGCGGGTTGAGACCAGGGTGCAACCACAGGCGGCAGCCTCTAACGCTGGATTGGGAGTGCCCTCGGTTTCACTGGCACAAACCAGTACGGTTCCTTGGTTGTACCAGTCTGCCATCTCTCGCGGATTGCGTCGCTCTGGTCCGCGTGAATTGACGATCAGGCTGTCGCAATCCACACCCTCGGCTCGCATCCTGGTAAACAGAGGAACGATCAGGTCGTCGTAACCCTTGATCGTACGATGGTATTCTGAACCACACCAAAGGATCCGAGGCTGACGCGTTGAGAGGGGCCGGATCACACGAAAGGTCTGGAGGTCAACACCATTGGAAATCTGCTTGGTCTTGGCAATTTTGCCAGACTTATCCCAGTATTCTTGATTGTTGATGAGCACCGAATCTGCCTGGGTGAGCAACGCATGGAAGTCTTTCTCTCTGCGTGGCCAGCCATTATTCCAGGAAACAATCAGCCGGGTCGTCCACCCTCGTTCTTCGATGGCGCGGCGAATATGTTTGGCCTGATGGTGACAGAGCGCAAAGATGATGTCAGGCGCATCCGTTCCCAGGATCATGTCCATGGTCAGAGCATGGAGGGAAGGTTGGACCCTGGTGCCGTGATTCTGCTCCCATTGTTCAACTTCCAGGCTTGAGGCGGCATATTCCTCCCGTTTTCCATCCAGGATATCGGTTCCCGCGATTCGGACCTGGAAATCTGGCGGCGCATGCCGATGCAATGCTTGCGCGCGGAAGTGGTAGGCCCAGCCCTCCACGTCATAAATGATCAGGAGCTTCGTCATCGAACAGTCTCGTCATGCATGAGCAGGGAATCAATCATTGAACATTCTTCGCTGGTAGTAGCCATAGAGCCTGGCATATTGGCCATTGAGCGCCACAAGTTCGGAGTGGGTTCCTTGTTCAACAATCCGTCCGCGGTCCATCACCAAAATGCGCTGGGCCATGGAAACTGTGGAGAAGCGATGCGAGATCAGCAGCGTGGTTCTGCCCTTGGCAAGCTCGGCGAGCTGCTTGAACAGTTCATATTCCGCGCGCGGGTCTACGCTGGCGGTTGGCTCATCCAGGATCAGGAGCGGTGCCTCTCTTGCCAGGGCACGCGCGATGGCGATTTTCTGCCAGACGCCTCCAGAGGGCTCAAACGCACCGAATTGCCTACCCAGCAGGGTATCGTATCCGTCTGGCATTCGCTTGACAGAGCGATCCAGGCTGGCCCTGTCGCCGTAATTCCTGGTGGCGGCTTGGTCTTCCCTCAGCCTGGGCCAGTCTCCGTAGGCAATATTGTCTGTCACGCTGGCGGCATAGCGGCCGAATTCTTGGAAAACAAAACTAATTCGACGGCGCAGGTCGGGAAGAGATAATTCCTGGATGTCGCGTCCAGAGATCAAAATTCGGCCTTCGTCTGGGGCGTAAAATCCAGCAAGCAACTTCACGAGGGTCGTCTTGCCAGAGCCATTCTCTCCAACAATGGCAATTGTCTCGCCGGCCGTGATTTTCAGGCTCAGGTCATCGAGCGCAAGATTGGAGGCGCCTGGATAGCGGAAGCTCACGTGTTCGCAGCAAATGTCGGCCTCAAACGGTTCTGGTAGCGGGTCGCCCATGGTGGATTCTTCATGGGCCGGAATTTCCAGAAAGGTTCGCAGCGTTTCCACATGTCGTGCCTGCTCCAGCCCAATGCTGATGGACTGGGACATCTCTTCGAGCGACCTTCGAAGCCGTACCACGGCCGATGCAAAGACCGCCAGGTCTCCCACGCTGGCTAGCCCGCTCATGGCGGAATACGCGACCTTGGCGAACACCCCGAAGAAGCCAACCAAACTCAGACATGCAAAGAAGACTCCACCTTTGAAATCGATCCAGTGCCGAGTTGCGTCCCGGTGATTGAATTCGCTCATCACATCGCGAAACCGGGTGACAAAATAGGGGGCCAGTCCCAGCAGCCGCACCTCGGCGGCATGCGCCGGGCGGGTGAGCATTCCCAGGTAGTAATTGACGCGCCGACGAGTTCCAGTTCGTGATTCCTGATCGAGAAAAACGTTACGGCTGAGTGCAATCTGGAACCACAGGTAGGGAATAAAAAATGGAATGGCGACCACGGTAACGAGTGGCTCAATCCGGACCAAGATGGCCATCAAGGTCAGAACCTGAATCCCTGATGTCAGAACTTGTGAGATCCGGTTGATCAATTCCACGAGTCGCGTGGCAACCTGGCCTTCGAGCCGCTCCAGGGTGTCTTGTGATTTCTGTCGCTCGAAAAAGGCGACAGGCTGGCGTGCCGCCTGAGTCAGGACCGCGGCCGTCAGTTCGCGATTGGCCTGATCAAGCAGCAGGCTGCGGATCAGCTTGCGGGCCAGACTCACAATCGCTTCGGCGGCAGCCGCGGCGAATAGCATCACCAGCCAGGGTGCCAGGGTCTTGAATCCGGAGGCACCCGAGCCTTCAAGCCGTGATCGTGTATCGATCACGCCTCGAAGGGCCACAAACATCACCACGGGGGTCAGGCCGCTGACCACACTCACACCGATCAGGCCCAGGGTGAGCCGTGGGGCAATCCCCATCATCGTTGCCACGGTCCACCGGGTCAGCCCCCAGTAATGCCTGACCGCTGTCGAAAATTGGCTCGCTTTACCGGAGATCCCAGAGAATGCCCGCGCCCCGGCCAGAACCGGTCGGTCTCTCTGAAATTGAGCCTGATTCGTGGAGGGCTGTCCGGCTGGATCCATGCGTCACTCAACCAAGGTCAATGCGTGCTGGCGAAGGAAGAAAATTAGTTGCATGCAAATAAAATTATAACAGGCGCTAGTAAAAGAAATGACAACAAACGAATGTTCAGAGGAAAACGTGAACACACTTAAAACGCAGTTGCCATTTAAGGTTATTCCTTGAAAAGTGAAGCGAGCCCTCTGAAAGGGTCTGGGTTGCAAGTGAAAGGATTTTCAGTGAGATGGCCTCACAACGGAATTCATTGTTGCTGAGAAGGGCAACCGTGAGATATTCCGACGTTCGTTTCTGAAGTTCTCGGATTGGATTTAAATTACACTTTATGACTCAAAAATCTCCAGTTTTGTTGGGATGGAATTTGGCCTTGGCTATGTAAGGAGTGCTGATTAAGTCGGTTTTGACAATTATTGTTTGCAGGCGTGGCGTTTTTTTGAGTTGGGATTCCACGTGGTGTATGCCGTCCTGTGGCACCCATCTGCTCTACCCTGGATTTCAGGCTGTGGGCACCGGTCGCCTGACACGTGGCAGGAGCTGGACCCGCCCGCTCAGGCAACTTCTGCGAGTTCTGGGGCTCTGGAATGGGCTGCTTCCGTCAGGCGGATGACCTGAGCGCTTGAGTCTGGTATGAGCAATTGTTACAGAAAACCAACGCTGGGCATTTCTAGCCAGTGATGACCGGAACCGACTATGATTGCTTTATTCGCGAAGATCTAAAGAGTGCAGGGAAGGCTTTGCCTGATCCAAAGGGAGTTTGTCATGGCGCAGCTAGAGCCGTCTACGGGATCGAATGGCTTATTGTACGGCCGAAGGCAGCCGCTCGATGTCATTTTCGAGCCGCGAAGCGTGGCTGTGGTGGGAGCCACCGACAAGGTTGGTTCGGTTGGCCGTACGATCCTCTGGAATTTGCTCAGCAACCCGTTTGGCGCCACGATCTATCCGATCAACCCCAAGCGAACGAATGTTTTGGGAATCAAGAGCTATCCCAGTCTCAAGGATTTGCCAGAACCGGTGGATCTGGCGGTGATTGTGACACCGGCTCCCTCGGTGCCTGGAATCATCGAGGAGTGCGTGGAGGTTGGGGCCAAAGGGGCGATCATCATCTCTGCGGGATTCAAGGAAATTGGGCCTGAGGGGGCCGAACTTGAACGCCAGGTGATGTATCAGGCGCGTCGGGGACAACTCCGCATTGTGGGTCCCAACTGCCTGGGGGTGATGAATCCGGTGGGTGGGCTGAATGCCACCTTTGCATCGGCCATCGCCAGGCCAGGCAATGTGGCGATGGTCAGCCAGTCTGGGGCCTTGCTCACGGCGGTGCTGGACTGGAGTTTCAAGGAGAATGTGGGCTTCAGTCGGTTCGTCTCGCTGGGGTCGATGCTGGATGTGGGCTGGGGAGACATGATCGACTACCTTGGAGACGATCCCCACACCAAGAGTATTGTTCTGTACATGGAGACGATCGGAGACGCCCGCTCGTTTCTCTCGGCTGCGCGTGAGGTGGCCCAGACCAAGCCGATCATTGTCATCAAAGCCGGACGGACCGCGCAGGCGGCCAAGGCCGCTGCATCCCACACCGGAAGCCTGGCCGGCAGCGACGACGTGCTTGACGCTGCCTTTCGCCGGTGTGGTGTGTTGCGAGTGAACAAGATCGCAGAGCTGTTCTACATGGCCGAGGTGCTTTCCAAGCAACCGCGTCCTCGGGGGCGACGGCTGACCATTGTGACGAACGCGGGGGGGCCTGGCGTACTGGCCACCGATGCCCTGATCACCAATGGGGGGCAACTGGCTGAGATTTCAGCCACTACCATTGCCGAGCTGAATACCTTCTTGCCGGCGGCCTGGAGCCACGCCAACCCGGTGGATGTGCTGGGTGACGCCGACCCTGAACGGTATGCGCGCGGGGTGAGTGTGAGCGCCAGCGACCCCAATAGCGATGGTTTGTTGGTGATTCTGACACCACAGGCGATGACTGACCCCACTCAGACCGCCGAGCGGCTCAAGGGGGTTGCGCGTGAGCTCAAGAAGCCCATTCTGGCAAGCTGGATGGGTGGCGCCGATGTGTCGGCGGGCGAGGCCATTTTGAGCAAGGCGGGGATTCCCACTTATCCGTTTCCAGACACGGCCGCACAGATCTTCACCCTGATGGCCCGGTACTCTGAAAATCTCAACGCCCTCTATGAAACCCCCGGGATGGCCGAAAGCGACCATGCGGTCTGTCATCCCGTAGAGGCCGCCCAGCTCCTGAACAAGGTGCGGGCCTCTGGTCGGACGCTGCTGACCGAGCTTGAGTCTAAACAGCTTCTGAATCTGTACGGCATTCCCACGGTTCCCACCGAGTTTGCGGGTACAGAAGATCAGGCCGTGGCTGTGGCCGAAACGCTGGGATACCCGGTGGTTCTCAAGCTGCACTCGGAAACTATCACCCACAAGACCGACGTGGGTGGGGTGAAGCTCCATATCCGAAATGCCGCCGCGGTCCGGCAATCGTTCCTGGAAATCTCAAGCTCGGTCCTGGAGAAGGCCGGCCCCGGCCATTTCCTGGGTGTGACCGTTCAGCCCATGGTGAAGCTGGACGGTTATGAGGTCATTCTGGGCAGTAGCATTGATAGCCAGTTTGGGCCCGTGCTGTTGTTTGGCTCGGGAGGACAACTGGTAGAGGTGTATAAGGACCGCTCGCTCGGGCTTCCACCGCTGAATACCACCCTGGCGCGCCGGATGATGGAGCGGACGAAGATCTTTCAGGCGCTCAAGGGGGTGCGCGGTCGTTCGCCCGTGGATCTGGGTGAGATGGAACGCCTGGCAGTTCGGTTCAGCCGGCTGGTGGTGGAGTTGCCCTGGATCAAAGAGATCGACATCAACCCGCTCTTGGCCTCTCATGAGCAGATCGTGGCTCTGGACGCACGGGTGGTCCTTCATGATCTGGACATGCAGGAAAGCCAGTTGCCGAAATTGGCAATCTTGCCGTATCCCAGCCAGTATGTGGGGACCTGGCAGCTCAAAGATGGGCGTAAGGTCAGCATGCGGCCAATCCGTCCCGAGGATGAGCCGCTGCTGATCAAGTTCCATGAAACGCTGTCAGAGTCCAGCGTTTACCTGCGGTACTTCCATGCCATGAAGCTCAGCCAGCGTGTGGCCCATGATCGGCTTCAACGCATCTGTTTCATTGATTATGATCGCGAGATGGCGCTGGTTGCCGAGCTCACGGACCCGCAGACCCAGCAGCCGCAAATTATCGGTGTCGGTCGCTTGAGCAAGCAGCACCTTCGGCCCGAGGCCGAGTTTTCGATGCTGGTAAGCGATGCCTTTCAGAAACAGGGGCTGGGTGCGGAATTCCTCAGGCGACTCATTCAGGTGGCCCGAGATTCCAAGCTCGAACGGATCGGCGCAGAGATTCTCAGCCAGAACACAGGGATGCAGGCGGTCTGCAGAAAGCTGGGATTTCAGCTCTCGGATATGCCTGAAGACGGCATCATCCGGGCGAACCTGGAGCTGCAACCCGAGAGTTGTTGACTCTGGCGGACAAGGTTCAGGGAACCGACAGGATCTAGGTTTGGGTGAGGTGAGCAAGCCCAGGTCTGATCAACCTGGGCCTTGTTCATTGGGCACCCACTCATTTTCCGTCTACCAGTAGATTGCCGATGGTCTTTTCCACATCCGCGTAGGTGAACTGGTCGTTCGGGTCATCGAGGGTGAACCGCTTGACCTCTTTACCGTCGGGCCCGAACAGGAATACCGCGGGGATGGCGTTTACATTGAACTTCTCGTAGGCAACGCCATTGTCTTCATTCAGCAGCAGGTTGGTATTCACGGCATTTTGTGATTTCAGGAAGGCTTCCGCGTCTTTCAAGGCCCGCTCATCCTCGGGGTCATCAAAGGAGAGGGAAACCACTCGCAACCCCTTGGGGCCGAACTTGTGGTGCATCTCTACCACATGGGGGAAGTTCTCCTTGCAGGGCCCGCAGAACGTCCCCCAGGCATCAACCAGGGTGTACTTCACCTTGCCATCCGGATTGGTGGCGAGGAATTTTTGAAACTCTTCGTAGTTCATCCGTTTAAATTCAACGGCTGCCTCGTCAGGCTTTGCAGGAGCGCCTGCCCTGAGATCCACGGACTGGACCGTGCTTTTGGCCGGGGCCGAGTCTGCTGGTGCAGGCGTGGCGGATTTTGCTGGCGGTTGGGGATGAATTGTATCGTCGGAGGAGGCCACCACATTCACCGTGGGTGCCGGTTCTGTGCAGCCGGTGCTTAGCAGTACAAACATCGGCAGCAAGCTGGCGTAAGCGGTACGGGCAAGGTTGGTCACGAGGATGGCTCCTTGAGGACAATCTGTGGGAAGCAAGAACAAAGAAGCCCGCCCCGGCACAAGTGCGCCGGGGCGGGCTTTAGTTTTACCAGTTCACAGGTCAGAAAGGACCGGCAAGCTGGGTATCAACGCAGGATAACATGGGTTGGGACGTGCGGATTACTTGTTGTACTGAATGCCGCAGCCAACGGGACGGGTTTCCTTGACGGTCACTTCTTTGCCGGCCAGAAGAGCGTCAACGGCGTCCTTTATGTAGTGCTTGGAGGCCTTGGCTTCGTTCTGGCTATCGTCAAACGCGCCCATGTAACGAATGGTACGGGTCTTGTCGAGCACGAAGAACGAAGGGGTGTTCACGGCGCCGTAGGCTTTGCCGGCGTCCTGGCTCTCATCCCAGCCGTAGGTGTAGCTGAACTTCTTGTCCTTGACAGCCCGTTCTTTGATGGCCTTCAAGTCGTCGGTGGACTTGGAACCGGCACCGGAGCAGGCGATGCCCAGCACCTTGACCGACTTGCCCTTGTACTCAGAGACGAAGTCGTTGATCCGGTCTTCGTAGGTGATAACGGCTGGGCAATGGTTGGCAAGGAAGACCACCACAACGACGTCTTCTTTAACGTCACCCAGGGTCAGGCTTGCGTCCTGCCCGTCGGGGGTGGAGGCAGGAATGCCAACGAGAGCAGGGGCCTTCTGGCCCACGCTGACGGTCTTGTTGAATTCGCCAGCCATGACGGGGGCGGCACACAGAGCCAGTGCAAACATGCCAGACAGCATCTTACGCATCGACGCAACTCCTCGGGGTTCCAGGGCTGACAAACGAGCCAGCCGTTTCCTGTCCATCCCACTTTGCCAAGCATTCCTAGCTTACGCAGGAACAATTAGCAAACCTCCAGATCGAACACAAGGCATAGGATTCAGAGCGTTGAAACGAACTGATCCGGCCCATTCGATCCGTTTTTCCATGTATACCTGAAAGGTTAGTCCGCTTTGTGGGTTGTCGTCAAGCATCCACGCGCGGTTAAGTGCGGTGCCCCACCCATCCAGCGGCGTTGGCAAGAAGTTGCCGGACGGCCGGGTGGAAGAGAACGGGGAACCCATCATCGGCAGTACGAAGGTAGACAATACGCCCGTGTTCTCTGGTCCAGGCCATCCCGCTCCTGAACATGGGGCCCTGGTCCCAGCTTGACTTCAGGATCACGGTTTCCGGTTCAGGTACCAGAAATGGTTCGACAAACATGGTGGTTCTGGGCAGCAGGAACGGCTTCAAATCTCTGGCCAGCGGGTGGTCTGGGGACGCGATTTCCACCTGTTCAGGTCGGCCTTCCTCTTGCCAGAACCGAGGTTCGCAGGGCATTCCCATCAGGCTCCGGAACGGCTTGCTTCCAAATGCGGTATGCAAGGCCACCAGCCCGAGCTTTCCAGCCCTGACCCGATCAACCACGGCGTCGGCACGTGCCTGGGGAACATCGTCGTGACGGAGCCGGCCCCACCACATGATCACATCGCAGGCGTCTAGCGCGGCATCAGACAGGCCGGCATCGGTATCGCTCAGGCGAGCCCTGGAGATTGTCAGCCCTGGGTTGGGCTGAAGGGCCTGGGCAATTGCTCCATCAATATCGTCTGGGTAAACGGTTCGCGGCGCGGTTCCTTCGCACCAAACAAGAACCCTGAGTGGGTTGGGGGCAGGCTCCTGGTTTGCCTGAACCAGAGGAACCGCAAGCGGCGAGAGTGCAAGGGCTGCGGTGGTGCGTAGCAAAAATGATCGTCGAGTCTGGTGCGTCCGAGCCGGCCCTGGGTGGGCCAACTGGCGAGGCTTGGTGGGAGGCATGGTTGCCTGGGGCGTGGATGGCAGTCGGCGGGAAAGTTGTGAGGGTAGATTCAATCTACGATCGTCGGAGGGGGGCGGCAAGAGGGAGGTGGAACGGAGTGATTCAGAAGTTGTGCAGTCTGAACGGTTGGGGAAAGAGTTCAGTCTGACCGGGGTGTGTTTCAACAGCCGACCCGGGATTGGAAAGACGGATTTCGGAACAGAATCAGAGGTGCCTGTGAGCAGGAACGCATTCCGACACGGGCTTTCCTGGTACCCGCTTCAAAAGCGTGGTAGGGTCCCCTCGGGCTAAAGATAGCTTTTTTAAGCTTCGATTTCTCGGTCCACCATGAATGGTATTGGTTGGCTTCGAGGTCGGAAAGCCGGTGTGGGTTTCCCAAGACGGTTCTTAATGCATGGCCGAGAGAGTCGGCTATCGGGAACTGATGACCTGGTCCCAGACTGCGAGCAGTGAGTTGAGTTGCTGGTCGATTGAGAAGTTCTGCAAGGCCAGCCGTCTGGCGTTCTTGCCCATTTGGCCGGCAAGCGCCAGATTGTAGCAGAACCGTTTCAAGGCGTCAGCCAGTGAATCAGGATCATCCGGTGTTACCAGCAGGCCGGTTGATTCGTGGACGATGATTTCAGGTATGCCACCTACGGAGGGAGCCACTGCGGGAATTCCGGTTGCGGCGGCCTCCAGCAGGCAGACGGGAAAACCTTCACTCTGGCTGGAGAGAACGGCAACATCTGCAGAACGCCAAAACTGTTGCACCTGCTCACTGTCTGCCGCACCCGTGAATTCAACATGGTCACGCAGTTGCAAAGAGTCTCGGAGGGCATGGAGGGATTCCCGGCAGGATCCATCTCCCACGATGGTGCAACGATAGGAGATTCCCCCAGTTTTCATGAGAGCGCATGCCGCGAGCAGAATTTGGTGTTGCTTGACTGGTTCCAGGCGTGCAACGCAAACGATTTGTGGAACCGTGTGGTTGGTCTGGATTAGATTGGGGGCAAAGTAGGAGGTATCGACACCATTTGGAATGACTGTGATCTGGTTGGGGTTCACACCCAGTCGCTCAACCAGATACCGCTGGTTCGCTTTGGAAACTGTGATGACGCGTGCTGCCAGATTCGCTCGCGCAGAAAAGTTTGGGGGCGGTGAGCGAAAAATATCATAGCCGTGTGCGGTGAAGGTCACGGGAATGCCAAGCTTGGCCCCAAGTCTGAGCGCGGTTTCCGTGGCGATCGTAGCGAAGTGGGCGTGAATGAGATCAGGTGAAAATGCAGTGAGTGCCCGTTCGAATGATTCCAGATGGAAGATGATTCGTCCGGTAACCTGGCTAGATTTTGCCAGTTCATGATGGATCACCTCGCCTGAGTGATTCAGGGCGAGCACGAGAACGTCTATTCCTCTTGAGAGTAAACCTACGATCTCATTGAGAACAAAAGTTTGAGAAAGTCTTGGATAGTCCTTCAGTACATAGGCCACGCGACATATCACTCAATCTCTCCAGGTTACTCTCTCATGCCGGGTCATGATTTATGGAATCTTCCGAAAGCGCGAGCAGTTGACTCGTTGATGGTTAAATCGTGTGTGGAATAAGAGCCTCTCTTTGACAGTTTCAGAGGGTCTCGCAAGGCAAAATGGCCGGGGTTTGCAACTCGACCGAATTTCTGTGGGGAATCAAAAACGTCGAGCTCACTAACTATCTTCATTCCTGGATTCAAAGTAGCTCTTGAGGTAGCTGTGCAGGGCTGGTTTGTGGGATGCCCACGTCCAAGGGCCCTTGTTGGATATTGCGATATCTTTTTCTGGGTCAAAATCGAAAGCCGCTAAATTGACAAAACGATGAAGGTATTGTCGATTGTCAAAATCACCGTGCCAAAGATGATAGAGTTTTCCACGGATATTTTGGACATTGCCTTGGATTGCATCATGGAAAGGGATAGCCCATTCCAGGTAATGTTTCTCCTGTCGGGCGTTGAGCCTTGCTCTTTTAATAACGTCATCTAGCCAGCCAAAGGCCGCACGCGCCATGGCACTGTCGGCTCCGCCAATAATAAATGCATCATAGAAGCCATGATTGCTGAGCAAAGATCGTCTCGCGGCCCAGGCTAGTCCAGGTCGAGGTCGGATGACTTGCTTATGCTGGATTTTCAGGATTTCCGCGGCATCCGAACGGGTTTTCATCGTCGAGACCAGTCCCGTACCGCTCGACTGGGCCTTCGCACTTGCAAGATCGGTTGGCAGGGGTTCGTTTGATAGATCAAGAGACTCATCAAAGAGCTGGATGATTTTTGAGAGCTGAAGCGCGGAGCAGGCCTCTTCTGGCCAGTTCACGTTCTCCAAGATCACGTCGCAATCCAGCCAGGCAATATTCGAGATCTGGCCTGGGATGTGCTGTAGTGCGATATTCAAAAGTCGTTCTTTTTGCCACATCACCGACTCCCCTCGAACCTGGATCAGGATGTGGGCATCCCCAGCTCTCAGCTCAAAAGGTTGGTCAAAGGCCAGTTCGACGGTGACAAGGGGTACGTCTAATCGGCTGCGAAAAGTGTGGTAATTATTGCGTCGGTTTACGCTTTGCGTTGGGTTGAAGTAAGACGTGATTGACCAGAGATCGGCCGCCATTGTTTTTCCAGGAGTTCTATTCCAGATGCTCGGATTCAAGCAGAATCATGCGGATCAGGAGAGGGATCTGTTTTCCAAAATGGGACCGTCTTCGTTCATCTATTATTGATAATAAGGTTTTGCAAAAAATGGTAGTCGGCACCATAAAGCCATGGAGTGAGATTGCTATTGAGTTATGATGGTCAGAGACGTGCTCGCTTGTATCCGTCGATCAGAACGAATCCAGTTTGAACGGTTGGGGAAGGAGTTCCGCCAGGGTGAATGATCTGACCCGGTCCACCAGCACCTGGATTTCAGGATCAGAGAACTCTGCCAGCACCTGTCGGCAGGCGCCACAGGGCATGAGTGAACCGGGGTTTGTCCCGTCCGGCGCATCAACACAGGCCACCGCCACGGCTTCAATTCGTGTATGACCTGCCAGCACGGCCTGGAACACGGCGGTCCGCTCGGCGCACACAGTCAGGCCGTAGGAGGCGTTTTCAATGTTTGCCCCCGTAAAAATCTGGCCGCCGGCCAGGACCGCCGCTCCTACCCTGAACCGAGAGTAGGGCGCATACGCCAGATCGGCCGCTCGTCGAGCGGCCGTCTGGAGCTGGTCAAGAACCGCTGGTTCCAACATGTGCATGACGTTGCGCCTTTTGAGCGGTGGAAGTTGGGTCACTTCGCCGTGGCAGGGACGGCGGCTGGTTTTGATCTGGCCACTTCGGTCAATAGCTCCAGCGACGCCGAGACGATGGCCTCGGCCGCGCCCACTTCCAGGTAGCTGGACCGGGCTCGCCAGGTTTCATAGCCGCCTAGTTCGTGGTGTTTGCGGGTGGGAAGGTACCCGTTGTAGCCGTTGGCCAGTTCAATAAGCATGGTCGTCTGGAGTGGGCTCTTTTGCTTGATCTCCATGCCGATCTCTACAAAGACTTCGCAGGGGATGGCAATAATTCCCAGTTCACCCACCCGGAGCGCCTGAATGGTGACGGGCACCGTGTCTGGGTAGTCAGCCAGGAGCACGGTTTCTCGCGCGTAGATTTGCGGCATGGTTTTCATCTCGGCTTTCACGCCACCCGCCGCGTCAACCACTTTCTTGGCGTCTTCAAGTTCCGTTGGGCTCGGTTTACGAACTTTCAATTGCAAGACCATGCTCCGGGCATCCAGGCTGACATCGGTGCGTGGCAGAATACCGGCTTCCACTTCCGCGGCATCCACGGCCAGTTCCGTGGCCACCAGGCGGATCTTGGCGTAAGGCTCCAGGGCCGGTTGCGGCGTGCGGACGTTGATGTTGTTGATATCACCGCTGGCCCCGTTACTCATCATGGCCACGAACGGTGGGTTGGCCCGGTCTGCGTCCATGAGCTTTTTGACCTCGCCGGCGAAGGCACCAAAGTAGTCGGCCGAAACATGGCCGCCACCCACGCCGCCCACGTAGTGAAGCGCGTAGTTGGCCAGCATGCCAATGGGCCGGTCGAACGGCGTTTCCGCGAAGAGGACCGTCACGTCTGGATCCACCGGACCGGCCGGTTCAACCAGATTGGGGTTCCCTGCGCCAGGGTTCATCTGGACCCGGTCGGTCGTCTTGCCGAACGGATCGGCGGGAACGGTGCCAGGTTTCAAGAACCAGCGACGGTTGAAAACCTGGTCAGGCTCTTTGCCGACTCCCCATCCAACCCTGGCTGGTTCCAGTTGCTGAACCGCCCGGCGGACCCCATCGACAATGCGTGTGGTTACGAATTTTTGATAGGCGGGGTCAGGATCACTCTGGAACCCAGACGCCAGGCAGCCCGAGGAATGGGTGTGCGTGGCCGAGATCAGAACATGGTCGGCCGCAATGCCCGTTGTCTCGGCAATGCGGGCCTTGGCGGCGTCCACAATGGACAGTGGCACGGTACAGGCATCGCAGACAGCAATCGCGACCTTCTTGTGGCCGTCATCCAGCACCAGGCACCGTACGTTGAGTTCATCATGGATGTAGCCTGCCTTGACATCGGTCATATTTCCATTGATGGAAATGTCAAGCCAGGGGGTGATATTGCTGGTGGAGGCCCCGGCCCTGAGCACGTGCGCGGGGGATTCTTGGCCCTGGGTTGTCAGGGGCATCAATGCGCCACCAAGTAACCCCGCGAAAACGAGCATCTTTCGTGGGTGTAATCGAATCGAGGAGAGTCTGCTCATAGGGAGCCACCTTTGCTGGGTAGAGAGTCAGAGTCTAGGGAATTCCAAGGGCCGGCACCGTTCCCTTGCGGCCAGCGACCGGCATAGAGGCTGGCCAGTTTTACGGTCTCAGCCTGAATGGCCACCGTATCCGCAATTTGCCGAGCATAACCGCCCGCCATGCTCACCGCGACCGGTAACCTTTGATCGAGGCATGCCTGAAAGACCAGGCGATCTCTGGCGGCCAGCCCCGCCATGCTCAACGCCAGTCGGCCAAGGCGATCATCCGCGTACGGGTCTGCGCCGGCCAGGTAGAACGCAATATCCGCCCCCGATCGGTTCAGAGCCGCGGCCAGGCCATACTTCAAGGCCTCAAGGTATTCGTCGTCGCTGGTCCCATCGTCCAGGGGGATGTCGAGGTCGCTTTCAGGCTTTCTCAGCGGATAATTTTTCGCACCGTGGATTGAGAAGGTGAACACGCTCGGGTCATTGGCAAAAATCTGGGCGGTGCCGTCGCCCAAGTGCACGTCACAATCAATCACCAGGGCCCTGGCAATGACCCCTTCGGCCTGGAGCACGCGGATGGCCACCGCCACATCGTTGAATACGCAATATCCAGCCCCTTTACCGGCGGCCGCGTGATGCGTTCCGCCTGCCAGATTCACCGCCAAACCGTCTTTTAACGCCCAGCGGGCCGCCTGAATTGTGCCCCCAACCGAACGTCGAGACCGCTCGACCAGGGCTTCGGACCAGGGGAGGCCAAGTTCCCGCACCTCGCGCTCGGTCAGAGTTCCGCACACCACCCGCTCCAGGTAGTCGGCGTGGTGCACCAGCCTGAGTTCAGAATCTGTGGCGGCCGGTGGTTCAAGGAGATCTTGAGCAGCGACCGATTGATCTTCAATCACCCGCTGGCGCAACATCGCGTACTTGGCCATGGGGAACGTATGCGTGGGAGGTAGCGGTAGTGTATACCGATCGCTGGCGAAGGCTTTCAAGCGGTATGCCTCAGGTTTTGAGGGGTGTTGTCGCCAGCGCCTGAAAGATCAGGCTGGCTTCACTCGCGCCTGGGTCTGGATGGCCGAGCGCTCTTACGCCCAGGTAGCTTGACCGACCCCGGCGCGGCAATAACTGAGCGGTGGCTGCTGCTCCTTCGTTTGCGGCTCTTGCAGCGGTCTCCCAAATTCTTGAGTCAGTGAGCCCCTCACTTAATCCCTGCTCCAACGCGTCCAGGGCCGGTTCAAGGCTATCGAGCATGGTCCGGTCACCTCGTTTCGCCCCGCCTAGTTCAGAGATTCCCGCCGCCCCCGCCCTGGCCGCGGCCAGCCATGCCTCTGGATCCAGGCCCTTTGCCACGCTTAGCGACAGGGCCATTCTGAGCAGGAACACCGCATGGAGCGGGCCACTGGTACCACCGACCTCTTTTTGCACGATCTGGGCCACCTGCCTAAGCAACGCAACCGGCTGGTCAAAAGGCAGGCGGTTCCAGGCCTGAAGGATGGCGTCTGAGCCTCGGCTCAGGTTCTGGCCAAGATCTCCGTCTCCCACCGCGCGGTCGAGTGCGTTGAGTTGAGCTTCGTTGGATCGCAGAACGTCGATGATTAACGTCAATGCCTGGGCCAGCCGAACCCCAGTGGGGGTTGTGGGACGAGCGAGTACTCCGGCTTTCTCGTCCATCGCGCTTGCTGGCCGAGGAAGTTGACGGATTCGACTGTCCGGATCGCTCCGTGGCCCACTTTGAGCTGTCGGCCAGGCGGGGGCCTTGGTGGCTGCGTCTAACCGAACCAATGCCTGGTCGTCTACCCGCATGACGGAAAGCGAGACCCCAGCCATTTCGATGGCTGTCAGAAAGGCCCCGGTGTAAACCCGCTCAACGACAATCGCCCGGCGTTCCAGTTCCGCGAGTGCCTCACGCGCTGCCAGCATCAGTTCCATGTGCGGGGTGCCGCCCAGATTGTTGACCAGCAGGGCGCACCGGTCGCCTGGTTTCAGGGCGAGATCGGTAGCAATCGGCTCAAGGAGTTGACGGACCAGCTGGTCGCAGGTGGAGAGGGGTACTCGTTTAACTCCTGGCTCACCGTGAATCCCCAGGCCCAGCTCGACCTCATTCTCTCCCAGGTCGAAACTGGCAGCCTCTGCGCCTGGCACGTTGCAGGCTGAAAGTGCCACCCCCATGCTGCGCACGGCGGCAGCGGCCTGGCGTGCCTCGGCGGCAACCAGACTCAGCGGTAACCCGGCCTGCGCCGCGGCACCGGCCAGCTTGTGTACCAGAACCGTGCCGGAAATGCCCCGGCGTCCCGCATTCTCAACAGACTGAGCCAGGGCCACGTCATCCGCCACAATCACCATCTCAACCGGAATCCCGTCAAGCCGTGCCTGTTCGGCCGCAATTCCAAAGTTCAAGCGATCGCCCGTGTAGTTCTTGACGATCAGCAGGACCCCTGCGGGCCCACCCACGGCCCGGATGGCGGCAAGCACGGCATCGCTACTGGGTGAGGTGAACACCGCCCCCGCCACGGCCGCGGTTAGCATGCCCGCTCCCACATAACCGGCGTGGGCCGGCTCATGGCCAGAGCCGCCTCCAGAAATCAGAGCGACCAGTGGGGCATCGGGTTGCCGATCACTGGCAACGATCACCGGCCAGCCTTCCAGCCTGGCCAGTCCTGGATAGCAGGCTGCAATGCCTTCGAGCATCTCGGCAACAAGATCCTCGGGCCGATTGATCAGCTTCTTCATGGCGGGCGCTCAGGAGGTTGGAAGTTGTTCTGGGGAATGACAGCATGGTAGATCGGCACGCGGGCAACTGCCAGGTCCCACGGCGAACTCAGGCCCCAGACGGGGCACCCATCACAGTCACGGTTACCCGGCGACGGTGCGGGCTGGTTCGGTGCTCCCAAAGGAAGACCCCTTGCCAGGTGCCAAGGTCAAGCTGTCCATGCGCGATCGGTATCTGAACCGAGGCTCCCGAGACGATCGAGCGAATGTGGGCCGGCATATCGTCTGGCCCTTCCAGCGTATGAGAGAACAGGGGATCACCGTCTGGTACCCAGCGCGCGAAGAACCGTTCCAGGTCACGTCGCACGCTGGAATCGGCGTTCTCGCAAAGAATCAAAGATGCGCTGGTGTGGTGAACGAAAATCGAACAGAGGCCCCGTTCGGCCCCCGTGGATCTTACCATCCGTTCAACGGCGTCTGTGAACTCGTACGTGCCTCGGCCGGATGTGGAAAGGGTGAGGCTCTCTTGGGCGAACATGAATCGGTTCTCGATGGTCCCAGGGCAGGACTGCTGGAAAACAATTGGCTGAGCCAGGCCAGGCTCTGAGCGATTCTCTGGCCAGACAGTTACAATACCGGTGCCAGGCCGGCAGATCATGCCTCTTTTTTTCTGGATGGACCCCCAAACCTATGTGGACGGCTTTGCTTTCGGCAATCGGGGTGATTGGCTCAATCATCTGGGTCTGTTTTTTTGTAACCGCCGGTCGGAACCGGAGCTGGGTTCGATACCTTGCGGAACTTTCAGACGCTGAGCCGGCTGGTGGTTGGCCCTCGCTGGCGGTCGTTTTCGCCGCTCGCGATGAAGAAACCATGGTCGAGCAGGCCGCTCGATCGATGCTGGCTTTAGACTACCCCGCGCTCCAGGTCATTGCCGTGGATGACCGGTCTCGTGATGCCACCGGATCGATTCTTGATCGGCTGGCGGCGATGGACCCCCGACTTCAGGTCGTTCATGTGGCCAATTTGCCTGCGGGCTGGCTGGGGAAAACGCATGCGCTCCAGGCTGCGCTTGAGCTGACCAGAACAGATTGGGTGCTGTTTACCGATGCCGACGTGGTGTTTGCCGAAGGGGCTTTGAGGCGTGCCGTGGCTGAAGCGGTGGCTGGCGATATTGCTCACGTAACGGTGGCGCCAGAGTTGCCCACGGAAACGCTGGGCGAGCGGGTTTTTCTGGCCATGTTTCAGACCGGGCTGACAATGCACTCGCCTGGCTGGCGGGTTCAAGATCCTCGATACCGGGCCTATCTGGGCATCGGGGCGTTCAACCTGGTCAGGGCGGCAGACTTTCGTGCGATTGGCGGGTTTGAGCGAATCCGCCTCTCGGTGGACGACGACATGCAACTGGGCCGGGCCATGAAATGGTCTGGCAGGAAGTCCAGGGTGATCCTGGGTCCTCGAGCTGTGTCGGTACGCTGGCAGGTGGGCCTTGGCGGCATGATCCGCGGCCTGGAGAAGAACTTCTTCGCGGGGGCGAGGTTCCAGCTTAGGCGGGCGTTGGCCTATCAGGCGGCCATCCTGGTGGTTGGCATTGCCCCGTTTGTAGGTCTGTTCGTGGGGCCAATCTGGTGTCGGCTTGTGTGTGGGCTTGGCGTTGCTACCATGGCACTGATGCTGGAACTGATGGGCAAGCAGAGTGGAATTCGCTGGTTCCACGCGTTGCTGATGCCGGTGAGTTCGCTTGTGAATATGTATGCACTTTTTCAATCGACCTGGCAAACCCTTCGTCGGGGCGGGGTCTCTTGGCGAGGGCATTTGTATCCACTTCAGGAACTACGCGCCCACGTGAAAATGCGAGAGGAATGGATGAAACAACTGTGGCTTTCTACCCGCTGATTCAGGCGATTACTCCACATCCAGCCGAACGTCGTATCCCGCAAGGATAGGCAGCGATTCCACAGATTTGCGCAGGGTCCGTTTATTCCAGAACCGATCGGCCTTGAGCCGGATCCAGACCTTGCGATCTTGGACCAAGACCTCTTGAGAGCGGATATGGGGCGCACCTGCCGCGCGAATCGCCCGGTCGAGCTGGCGTCGAAAGGAGATATCGACGTCGGCGTTGTTTTCGCTGGCTCGCTCACGGGGCGGGGGCACTATCGAGCGCGGCTCGTTGCCGCCCGGCCTCAGCCGGCTCAGTGGCCCCTTGCGCTTGGTTCCAAAGTCCAGGGGTGGGTTGTCTCGACCCTTGATATTCTCGTCAAATTCGGCAAGATCGCTCCGCTTGGGACGATCGGGCAGCGACTCCAGATCGGTCCCCTGCGCATTTTCAAGTTCCGAAAGCTCATCGGGCACAATTTCAAGGCTCAGTGAGCCAGGTTTCGCCGGCGCAGAACGGGGCTTTGGGGCCGCAGGATTCTCTGATCCCTGAAGTGGTGGAATGTCACCTTCCAGGGGATCGAGATTCGAAAAATCGTCGAGCAGTGGTACATCATTGAGCTGGGGAGGGTCGAGCCGAACGCCTTTGGGTGCCGTACTTGGTCCGGCGAGTGGGGGTTCCAGGATTGGACCAGACTCAACGGGCGGAGTTGCCGGGCTAGCTGGTGGCGGTGTGGTGACCGCTCTAGGCTGGAGGTTCGGGCGCAATAGTCGTGGAGTTGCTGGAGGGGCTGGTTTCTCGCCCGTGGTCGGCCCAGAGAGCAGGGGGATATCCAGGCCCGTACGATTGACCGCAGGTTCAATCGCACCAACGCGAACGGTGGCCGCTCCATCGTCGGCAGCCAAAATTGCGGAAAGTAGCAAGCTCCAGCCCATTGAGATCCTCGGGGGGGATGGGCAGTGAACGTCATGTCTTCGATTTGCGTATCGGCCTTCCTGCGCATCTCTGATTGGTGAATTCCGGGCCCTGGGCGGCCGGGCGTGCCTGGAGCAACGGAGCCGCCGTTCAAAACGCTTACTCTGGCTGTCCCGGAAAGGTGGGCCGTAACAACCATGCCGGATGATAAGGAGCCTCAGGCCGAACGATCTGGTAGGATCAATTCAACCAGATAATGCCGGCAGTTCGAGAATCCCTTGTCCTTGAAATCTCAAGCTGATATGACACTTGCGAATGTGACCACATTGGGGCGGGATCGGTTTACAAACATCGGCCTTGTGTGGCGTGGAGTGGTGTGTGGTTCGCTTGCAGCGATGCTCGCAACCTTGCTTGCCTGGCTGGGGTGGTTGCTTTTCGATGCCTGGCTCTGGCCGCTCGCTCCCGCGGCAGGAGCCTTGGTGGGGCTGGGGGTTCGATTCGGTACCAAGGCGTGCGGAGGTTGGCTCTATCAGGCGCTGGCCGTGGGACTGGCGTCTTTGGCAATCTCGATCGGCCGGTTGCCGGTCTCGGCCTGGAACCAGGCCGATGGGATGAACGCTCAGGCTCTGTTGGTATTCCTTCTCACGCAGCCGTTTTATCGGGACGGGAGCACGCTGGAGTCTGCCGCTGTGATTTTCGGGCTGCTGCAGGCGGCTTACTGGAACCGCAAACGCAAGGTTGAGACGGCAATTGACACCCGCATTGCGTAACAGGCTGTTTCTTTTGGCGTGATACGCCCCTTGGCCAAACTGAAGAACTGCGATATGGCCCGTCGCATGAGCTTTGAAGTTGCGTTTCTTGGGGTTTTCTGAACAAGACGCCGGAAATATGAGCCCGACGCGTGAGCGAGGGATCCTTTTCTGATACGAGCCCGAAGCGTGAGCGAGTGGATCTCTTGGGGCTTTTCTTGGTTGGGAATATAGCGGTTAACATTTGCGTTGCACACAGACTGAGCGCCTTTCCTGGTGTTCCTTTTCCGTATGTAGGACAGCCGCCCTCGGCTGTCTCTGAATTCCTGGGCCGTCACGAAGATGACAGCCGAGGGCGGCTGTCCTACATCGAACGAAGATCAAGACACTGAGGCGTTACACCAAGCAAATCCTTTCGTGTGCAACCCAACCGTGAACCGCTATAAAACCCCTGAAAAAAGACTGACACGAAGAATCCCTCGATCACGCGTCGGGCTAACAGGAGTACCCCGTCCGCTGCTATTTTGGGGACTCGGGGCTCAAAAGCACAAATTCAAAGCTTACGCGGCGGGCTAACAGGAGTACCCCGTCCGTTGAAATGTTGCGGGCTGTGATTCCAAAAGTTCAATTTCAAAACTTGCGATTCAGGCTGATATCAGACAACCCGAGCATAACGCAGCCGTGGGCCCCTCACGGGCCACGCCACGACCAAAAACGCTTGAGAAGCAAGACCGGGGCCGGCGTCTCACGAGGGAGAAGCCGGTCCCGGATCAGAATCGGTTCTCAGGGCCGTTGAGCTCGTCTGGGTTGAGTTTGGGCAGTCCCCCGACTTGTAGTCTTGCGACCTTGCGGGGCTTTCTCAACGAAAAGGTGCTCAAGCACATCGTCGAGGGTCTCAACGATGTGGAACGTGAGGTCATTCTTGACCTCAACGGGCAGATCGATCAGGTCTTTCTCGTTATGCCGAGGGATCAAGACGTGGGTAATGCCCGCGCGCCTGGCGGCAAGAACTTTCTCACGAACTCCACCCACGGGCAGAACCCGGCCCGTGAGGGTGACCTCGCCTGTCATCGCCAGATCTTTGCGGATGGCTTTATCGTAATAAAGGCTGATCAGAGCCGAAGAAATTGCCACGCCGGCCGACGGGCCGTCTTTGTGAACCGCGCCTGCGGGCACATGAATATGGAGATCGGTCCGGGAGATGCGGCTGGCATCAATGCCGAGCGCCTTGGCCTTGGTGCGCAGATAGGTCAGGGCGGCTTGGGCGCTTTCCTTCATGGAGTCTCCCAGCAGGCCGGTCAGGGTCAGGCTTCCCTTGCCGGGTACCGCTGTGGCTTCCACGAACAGGATCTCGCCTCCGATCGGGGTCCAGGCCAGGCCCGTGGCCACTCCTGGGGTCCCGGTACGGTCTGCCACTTCCCGGTAGTAACGGGCGGGGCCAAGGTACGTGGGAATCTCGGCCGCTTCGATGGTGGCCTTCTTCCGCTTCCCTTCCGCGAACCGGCGGGCCACCTTGCGGCAGACCGTGGCAATTTCGCGCTCAAGGTTTCTCAGGCCGGCTTCGCGGGTGTAGTCGGCAATAATTCTTCGGACCGCGGCTTCCACCAGCACAAGGTCGTCTTGCTGGAGTCCATGGGCCTCCAGTTGTTTCGGAATGATGAACTTGTGCGCGATGAGCGATTTTTCTTCCTCGCTGTAGCCGGGTAGTTCAAGAACTTCCATCCGGTCCAGCAGGGGCGCTGGAATGGTGTCTAGCGAGTTGGCGGTGGCCAGGAACATCACGTTTGAGAGGTCAAAATCCAGGTCCAGGTAGTGATCTCGGAACGTGCTGTTTTGCTCGGGATCGAGCACTTCCAGCAAAGCGGCCGACGGATCGCCGCGGAAGTCTGCGCCAAGCTTATCGACCTCGTCGAGCATGAAGACCGGGTTGTTGGTACCGGACTTGCGAATGCCCTGGATGATCCGGCCAGGCATGGCCGCCACGTAGGTTCGGCGATGGCCCCGGATCTCGGCCTCGTCATGCACTCCGCCCAGGCTCACTCGTACGAACTCGCGTCCGAGCGCCTTGGCCACCGAGCGCCCCAGGCTGGTCTTACCGGTCCCGGGTGGGCCAACCAGACAGAGGATCGGCCCCTTCATGTCGTTTTTGAGTTTGCGGACTGCCAGATATTCCAGGATCCGATTTTTGATTTTTTCGAGGTCGTAATGATCGGTATCGAGCACCTTGCGGGCCCGTTTAAGATCGAGTCGGTCTTTGCTGGCCTTGGCCCAGGGGAGTGAGGCAATCCAGTCGAGGTAGGTACGGACGATCGAGAATTCGGCCGAACTGGGATGCATGTCGTTCAGGCGGTCGATCTCGCGATTGGCCTCTTTCTTGACGTCGGCTGGCGGGCTGGCGGCCTCAATGCGTTTGGCGAGATCAGACATCTCAGGATTCTCAGGCTCGCCTTCGCCGAGTTCTTCCTGGATGGCCTTGATCTGCTGACGGAGGAAGTGTTCGCGTTGCACGCGAGACAGTTCGGACCCAACCTGGGCCTGGATCTTGCCGGCCAGTTCCATCACGGCCAATTGGCGGGCCACCAGCGGGCCCAGTAACTCCAGGCGTGCCTTGACGTTCGGTTCGGTCAGAGCCCTTTGTTTTTCTTCGATGGGGAACGGCAGGCTGGAGGCCAGCAGGTCGGCCAGGCGGCCAGGGTCGCGAGTGTTCATGACCGCAACCTGGAGTTCTTCAGGCACCTGGGCACTTTGCTCGACCATGCGATCAAACAGGTGCGTTACATGGTGGACCAGGGCTTCCACCTCTACGCCCGACACGGAAACCTCTTCCAAGGGCTCAATTTTGCCGAGCAGATACGGTTCGTGTTGAACAATTTCCACCAGTCGGGCGCGGGCCACGCCCTGCATCACCACCCGGGTGCTGCCGTCCGGGAACTTGAGCATTTTGAGGATGGAACCCACGCACAGGACCGGGTAAAGGTCGTCGCGGGTTGGGTCATCGATGTCGGAGCGGAGCTGGGTGGCCAGGCCCAGTAGTTTATTTCCAACCTGGCTCTCATCCAGGAGCCTGATTCCGCTCGGTCGATTCACAATGAGCGGAGAAATGGTCTGGGGAAAGACCACGTCGGCCCTGAGCGGCAGCAGTGGAATGATGGAGGGCAGGCGATCGAATTCAGGCTCCCCTGTGCGATTGCCTTGCCCTGAGCTGGGCCGGGAGTCTTCGGTGGAGGCCGGTCGTGAAGGGACGGAACGCCCGGTTCGACGGGCCTTGGGCTTGCTCATGGGTCACTTTCGGCACAGACACGTGCAGTGGTCAGCCTTGCGGTTAAGACATGCCGGAGATCGGTAAGAGACCACCGGAATCGCCAGGCTCCAATGGCATTGTGGACCATGGAGCCCGCTTGGGGAAGTGAGCAGTTGGCACACCCACCCGTGAAATCAGCGCCAGTCGCCATCATTGTCAGGACCGTAGGCCCGGTATCTGGCATGGTAGGACTGCAGGACCTGGTAATTCAAGTACCCGAAGAATCCGAACCAGATGACTCGGAAAAAGTAATCCTTGCCGGGTTCGCCGCGTGCCTGATAAAGAATGTAAATAATGAAAAGGCCAGACGTTACAAGAGAAAGAATGTGTCCCCAGCGGCGTCCATCTCTGCGGTTCACGTGCGCCAGAGATTCACAGGCCATCTGGCCGCCGTCGAGTGGCCAGATTGGCAGAAGATTCAGGAGCGGCCAGAGCAGGTTGATCTGGAACAGGTCTTGGTAGGCTTCAAACGCGGTCTGGTGTTCGCGCATGGCCATGAAGAGGTTGCCGGCCGCGGTCTGATCTGGGGTCATGCCGAACAAGAACTGGGCCAGTGCCAGGTTTGAACCTGCCGTGAGCCCCATCCAGCCGCCAAAGACCACACAGATGAAAACCAGAAACAGCAACTGGGCAAAGGGCCCGGCCGCCAGTACGGCAAGTCGTTGTCCGGTGCTGTCGTGGCTTGCGTCGTAGGTGCAAACTCCACCCATACCGTGAAGGGTCACCTCAAAGCTGTGCCCAAACCGACGGGCCATCAGGCCGTGGCCAAACTCGTGCACCAAAATGGAGACCAGCACCGAGAAGACCCAGATCACGGCCCCCTGGGGGTCATGATTTCCACCAATCATGATGGAAATCAGCCAGAACCAGCCGGTAATCCTGACCGGTGCATTCAGCATCCGGAAGTTCAGGTCGAAGGGGGACGATTCGGAAACACCGAACACGGCTAGGCCTTTCGACCAGAGGAATGAAGTGGGGAGATCCGTGATCCCCCGGGGCTTTCCAAAATGATTATACCCGTTAGGCTCAGGCATTTGCCAACCGGACCGATCGGTCTCTCGACTTGGGGCGGGATGCTTTGCCAAAATAGGACCTGCTTCGGGGTACGATCATGAGGACGATCCAGATTTTGGTGAGGCGTTGTTTCAAGTCCTGTACCAGGTTTTGAAAGTACGACTCACGTCATGGCTTAGGGCAGAACTCCACGATGCGATTTACGAAGATGCAGGGGCTGGGTAACGACTACGTTTACGTGAATCTCTTCGAGGAGACCGTAGCCGATCCGGTGGCTCTGGCGGTGGCCGTGAGTGATCGGCACTTTGGCGTGGGGTCTGATGGGCTGATCCTGATAGGCCCATCCGATAAGGCTGACGCCCGGATGCGGATGTTCAACGCCGATGGCTCAGAATCTGAGATGTGCGGGAATGGCGTCCGGTGTGTGGCCAAGTATGTTTACGATCATGGTATTGCCCACAAGCCCCGGGTGAAGATTGAGACAGGGCGTGGGGTTCTGACTCTGGACATCGAGGCTCGAAATGAGCGGGCAAAGCGGATCCGGGTTGAGATGGGTCCGCCGATCTTGAAATCGGCCGAAATTCCAACCACCCTGCCGGGCGATCCGCCGGTGAATGCCCCGCTGGTGGTAGACGGCCAGACCTGGGCCGTGACCTGCGTCTCGATGGGGAACCCCCATGCCGTGATTTACGTGGATGATGTCGAGGCGTTTCCGGTGGAAAAGCTCGGGGCGGCCATTGAGCATCACCCCGCCTTCCCGCGCAGGGTGAACGTGCATTTTGTTCAGGTTCTAGGTTCGGGCGAGGTGCGGATGCGAACCTGGGAGCGGGGTTCGGGCATTACCTTGGCGTGTGGCACCGGGGCCTGCTCGGTTTGTGTGGCGGGGGTTCTGACAGGCAAAACGGCTCGGCGATTGCTGGCGCATTTGCCGGGCGGCCCGCTGGAACTGGAATGGGCGGCCGACGATGCCTCGGTCTTCATGACCGGCCCCGCGGTCGAGGTCTTCAGCGGTACCTGGCCTTTGGGCTAATGCGGCAGTTGCACTTTGTGAAAAATGCTCAGGATTCAGGCTCTTCTGTCATCGCACGGAAACCGGTTCAAAATAGGGACGGGCTCAGATACCGCGAAATACCTGTTCCCATTTTGGCGAATCGCCCCCTGGATTTCAGGGAATGATCTCATGGATGGGGCGAGATTTCTCCCTGGTGGCGGTTCACGATTGGGTTGCACGCACAAACAACCCGAAAAGACAGCCGAGGGCGGCTGTCTCACCTTTACCGCCCAATCGTGAACCGCAGCAATTCGAAGCCGGTGCAGCGGCAGAAGTGGCCCTGGATCTGGTTTGGGGGGGGGGGGCGGCGCTCCAGATCGTCCTCTCTATGAGAGTGGGAACTCTCGCCGGCCGGTCGGTCAAGCGCCGAGTGGAATGCCGGTGAACTGCCGGTTTTGCTCTGGGTTTTTGTGCCGGTTTCCGGTAAGAGTCCCACACCAAGGATGAAGCAGGTCGTCAACGGCCTGAGCGGGGGGCAGGGAGGTTGTTGGCATGAAAATTCGTCATCCGCTGCTGATCAAAGGGGTGGGCGTGGCCGGCGCGTGGTCGATCAGGCGCCTGGTGGGCACCGTGAAATTCCATTTCCGGTATGCCGATCCCTCGGTGAATCCTGAAGAAACCCGCCGGCAGGGTCAGCCCTATATTTATGCCTTTTTTCATGAGGTGATGCTGTTTCCAGCCTATTACTGGAACTGGCCAGAGATGCACATTCTGATCAGCGATCATGCCGATGGTGAAATGATCACCCAGGTGGTGCGCCGGTTGGGATTTGGCGTGATCCGGGGCTCAACCACCCGTGGCGGTGCCCGCGCGCTTCGAGAAATGGAAAACGTGAAAGGGAACCTCTGCTTCACGCCCGATGGCCCACGCGGCCCTCGCAGACATGTGTCTCAGGGGATGATCTACACGGCCAGTCGGCTGGGCTTGCCCATTGTGGGGGCGGGCATGGCGTTCAGTCGTTGCTGGCGGGCCAATAGCTGGGACCGGTTCGCGGTTCCCAAGCCATTTTCAGAGGCCACCTGCGTGGTTCCGGCGGCCGTACGCGTACCGCGTGACGCCAACCGAGAAACTCTGGAAGAATATCGCCTTCTGGTCGAGCGATCGATGAATCAGGCCAGCCAGGAAGCCGAGACCTGGGCAGCTGAGCTGGAATCGGTCCGCCAGGGCGGGCGATCCTGGAAACCCGCACTGGCCGGGCCTCATCGCCCGGCCGCAGACCTGGCACCCAGCCGGGTTTTCACCCCTGGCCCGGGCGAACCATTACCAGACCCTCGGGATAAGTGATCTTGCCGAGTTTGGAACGCCCGGCTACCTTGCCGCGCGTGAACCCAGAGATATATTCACCGACGAAGCAGGGGAAAGGACGTCCCTCATGCCGAGCCAGCAACGGATGCACCGCCGTACGGCCCTGAAACTCGCAATTTCCGCCGGCACGTTTGGGTCGCTCGTCGGATGCGACCCACGTCAGGCCATGTTCTTCCTACAGCCATTTGATCAGAAGCTTCCCGCGCCCTGTCCCTCTCTCAAAGGGAAACGGGTGGTGGTTCTGACCACCTCCGCCGCTTCTGGCGACGGCATCGGGATTGAACAAGAAATTACCCGTGGTCTTTGCACCACCCTCACCAAAGAGATCAAGAAGATCGACCTGGTCGACCCCTCCCAGGTCAGGGCCTGGAGCCAGGCCAAGCCAACCTGGACCGACCCAGCCGAGGCCGCCCGCGCTTTTGAAGCGGACGTGGCCATCTTCCTGGAAATTCGTAACTTCGAGATGCAGAACCCCAACAGTCCAGGCCTGTTCGAGGGGCATTCCGACACCCACATCCGGGTCGTCGAGCTTGCCCACCCAACCGATGCCAAGGGGCGATCCATTTCCGAACGATCCAAAGAAGCCAAGATCATCTATGAAGGAGACCGGTCCACCAACTATCCGGTCACCGGACATATCCCGATCGAGGCCGGCGTGAACGCCACCGCCTTCAAGAATAAGTTCGTGGGTATTGTGGTCCAGGAACTCTCCTGGCACTTCGTAGACCATGCACCGGGCGACAATATTCAAAATACACGGTTCGAGTGAGCGGTTTAGGCCTGATTGCATTGCTTTCAGGTACCGCCATCGCCATTCTTTGGACCGGTTGTCAGCCTGGCATGTTCAGGAGTGCACAGCCGGTCTCTATTTTGGTCTCGATTTCGTGCGGCCGGTTGGTTACATTGACTGTCTTGCCTTCTTGCAGCGCGGCTCACCGTGCGCGGGCACGTTTACCTGCTTCGTTCGAAAATCGGGACTCCTCGGCCATGAAAGACGGCATTCACCCCAAATACGATGATGCAACCGTGAACTGCGGTTGTGGAACGACCTTTCTCACCCGTAGCACACGGTCGAAGATCATGGTCGAAGTCTGCTCCAAGTGCCATCCGTTCTTCACCGGCACGGTGAAGTTCATGGATACGGCCGGCCGCGTCGACCGGTTCAATAAGAAGTTCTCGGGCACCTACGGCAAAGCCAAGAAGAAGGGCGCCGAAGAGCCTGTTCAGGCCTAGTTTCCACTGGCTATCTGATACTACGGCCCCTCGCCGGTCAGTTTGACCGCGGGTGGGCCGTTGTTCGTTGGCCATCTCGCTCGATCAGGATCGGTTTCAACGGTTGAGGATGGGCGTGTTCGACAAGCTGCAAGCGGATTACCAGCGGTATCAGGAAATTGAGGCGGCACTGTCTGATCCGGCAGTTGCCACTGACCCTGCGCAGGTTACTGCTCTGGCTCGCGAACGGGGCGGGCTGGCCAAAATTGCCCTTCCGTTCGGTCGTTACCTTGAGGTCAACCAGCAGATTCAGGAAGCTGAGCGGTTGCTTGAGGAATCGGCTGACCCAGAACTCGCCGAATATGCCCGCAGTGAACTCGAAATCTTGAAGCAACGGGAATCGGTGGCGATGGACGCCCTCCGGGACGTGCTTTATGCACGCCAGACCGACGCCGACTACGCCAGCCTGATCATGGAACTACGCGCTGGTACGGGTGGCGATGAGGCGGCCCTGTTTGTGCGGGATCTGTACGAAATGTACAGACGCTTTGCAGAGCGAATGGGCTGGAAATTCGAGGGGCTGGAGTTCGTACCCACCGAACTGGGTGGGTTCAAGGAAGCCTCATTCAGCATCTCGGGCGAATCCGCGTACCGTCACCTTCAGTTTGAAAGCGGCGGGCACCGGGTCCAGCGGGTTCCGGAAACCGAAGCGCAAGGGCGAATTCACACGTCACTGGCCACGGTGGCCGTGATGGCCGAGCCCGAAGAAGTTGAGGTTGAGATCCGCACCGAGGACCTTGACGTCGATGTGATGCGAGCCGGTGGCCCCGGCGGCCAGCACGTGAACAAAACCGAAAGCGCCGTGCGGCTCACCCATCGACCCAGCGGGCTGGTGGTGATTTGCCGTGACGAACGCAGCCAGCACCGGAACAAGGCGAAAGCCTTGCGGTTACTGCGAAGCCGGTTGTTTGAAATGCAACGCGAAAAGGTGCACGAAGAACGCGCGGAGGCCAGACGGACCCTGATTGGTTCGGGCGATCGCTCCCAGCGCATTCGAACTTACAACTTCCCGCAGAATCGGATGACCGATCACCGGATTGGACTGACCCTGTATAACCTCGACCGGATCGTGCAGGGGGAACTCGAGTTGCTAACCGAGCCCCTGATTGAGCACGACCGGCGCGAACAGCTTGGCGAGCTCGCCCTGCGATGAGCCGTTCCTTTCCCGAACAACGACGTAGTTTTCCCAAGCGGTCCTTTCGCCAGGCTCAGCCCGCCCCCGCGCCTCCACCACCGGTGAGTGACAACCCTGAAAGCGACGAGGAACGCTGGACGGTCAAGCGGTTGCTTGTCTGGACCACCGATTACCTTAAAACCAAGCATGCAGAAAGCCCCAGGCTGGATGCCGAGGTTCTGCTGGCACACGTGCTAGGCTGGTCACGGGTTCAGCTTTACACGGGGTATGACCAGGAACCAGACCCAGTCAAACGGGCGGCCTTCAAAGACCTGGTCAAGCAGCGAGCCGCCGGCGCACCCGTGGCGTATCTGGTTGGTCGCAAAGAGTTCTATGCCCTCGCCCTCAAGGTTTCTCCGGCCGTTTTGATTCCACGCCCCGATACAGAGACCCTGGTGGCCGAGTTCCTCACGCGGTTCAAGGGGAAAGAGGCTCCCCGCGTTCTGGAGATTGGCACCGGATCGGGTGCGATCTCCCTGGCCATTGTGAGCCGGCACAAGTCGGCACAGATCATTGCCACCGATGTGAGTCCCGAAGCTCTGGCGATTGCCAAGGAAAATGCCGTAACTCTGAATCTGGCCGATCGGATTGAGTTCCGGCTCGGATCGCTATACGAGCCTGTGCAAGGGGAGCCGCCGTTCGACGCGATTCTTTCCAACCCCCCTTATATCCCAGCAGAGGATATTGCTGGGCTGGAGCCAGGCGTTCGAGACTATGAACCCCACCTGGCGCTCAGTGGGGGCGTGGACGGTCTGGAGATTGTGCGGCCGATTGTGGCGGGAGCCGTGAATCGGTTGAACCCGGGCGGGGCATTGATCGTGGAGATTGGCAGTCCGCAGGAACAGCCGGTCCGAGCCTTGTTTGAGGCTGAGCCATTACTGGCGCTGGAGCCCACGGTGCG
>CAIYJE010000042.1 GCA_903926465.1 uncultured Planctomycetales bacterium | reverse complement strand
CCCCCCGCGCGGCCCTTCTTCGTTTATAATACGTTGTGCTCGATCAGGTCCAGAAAGGGTCCAACAGATGCTCTTCGTCGCACTCTCTTTGACGGCTGGGTTCCTGATCGCAACTCAGGAACCGGTTGCTCCCGCGAACTCCGTACCCGTCCAGAACGCACTGGCAGCCGATCCCAAGTGGAAGGCGCTTGGGAAAGATCTGTGGTTTGATCAGGCTGGCCGTCGGGTCATTCTTCAGGCCAAGGTCTGTCTGACCGAGGGCTCTCTTGAACATCTGCTCTGCGCCGCTCACAGCAAAGAGCATGAATCGATCCTCGCCACGGAAGCGACCCCCCGCTTGATTCACGCCGGCCTGATTCTGATTGCCGGCGAGCCTGGGCATCCGGTTCGCTATCGGCCCGAAGTGGAGCCACCGGCCGGGCCCAAAATTGCCATTGAACTGGAGTGGCTGGACGCAGACGGCAAACGGAAAACCGCCGATGCTCGAACCTGGGTCAAGGATGAAAAAACCGGCAAGCCCCTGGAAGTGATGTGGGTCTTCGCGGGCAGCGAACTCTTTCAGGACCCAGATACCAAGAAGGTCATCTACGCCGCGGACGCAGGAGACCTCTTCACGGTTGCCAACTTCCCCTCGGCAATCCTTGACCTTCCGGTCACCAGCTCTAGTAGTGACAACGAACGAGCGTTCGTGGCTCACACTGCTCAGATTCCGCCCCGAGAAACACCCGTCAGAATCATCCTGAAGGCGGCCGAGCCTTCTCAACCCAAACCTAATCCCTAAAATGGGTTAAGGCCATCTGTTCCGCGATCCTCGGTTTCTCGCACCCTGATAGTTGACCAATTTAGTCAACATGGTTAACATTCAAATCGCTTCTGAGCATGGGGGTTTGAGAGAGGCCTGGAGTTCATGGTGACGATCGAGGCGGACCAACTGGCGGAACTCGAGTCGGCGAGCCGTCACCTGGAGAACGCCAAACCCTGGGAAATTCTGGCCTGGGCCATTGAGCGGTATCACCCCAAGTTGACAATGGCAACCGCATTCGGTCCGGAAGGCTGCGCAATCATCCACATGATTTCGCAAATTGAGCCGACCGTCAGGATTTTCAACCTCGATACCGGCTACCAGTTCGCGGAAACGCTTTTGCTGCGAGACCGGATTGCCTCCGAACTGGGCATTACGGTGGAAATGGTAAGGCCAGCGCTCGACGTGCCTGCGTACGAGTCTGCCAATGGCGGCCCGGTTTACTCCCACGACCCTGATCGTTGCTGCCGGGAACGCAAGTTACAGCCAATGCGTCAGGCGATTGTGGGGTATGACGCGTGGATCTCTTCGATTCGCGCCGATCAGTCCTCGCACCGAGCCCGCGCTTCGGTTATTTCGTTCGACGCCAAATTCGGACTGGTCAAGGTTAACCCCCTGCTCCGCTGGACGCACCGGGACGTGTGGGCCTACATCATGTCCAATCATGTGCCCTACAATCCCCTGCATGATCATGGATATCCCTCGATCGGCTGCTGGCCCTGCACCCGCGCCGTGCAGGTCGGCGAAACCGATGAACGGGCCGGCCGATGGGCCGGCCAGGCGAAAACCGAGTGTGGCCTTCATTCCCTGGATAGCAGCCAACTTTAACCCGGCGCCCGCCGTGTCAATTCGGGCACGGCCTTGCCATGAAACTCTCTGCCAAAGCGGAATATGCCTGCCTCGCCATGCTAGAGATGGCCAGGCGCAACCCTGAAGAACCACCGGCTCGAATCCGTGAGATCGCCGGCCCTAGCCATATTCCTGAACGTTACCTCGTTCAAATCCTGCTCAGGCTGAAAGGTGCCGGCCTGGTTCAGAGCGTTCGAGGCGCCTCTGGAGGCTACCACCTGGCCCGCCCCGCGCAACGAATTAGCCTGCTGGACGTGCTCAACGCCATCGACGGCCCACCAGAACCGATGCCCGATCCAACCGAGCCGCTGGCCAGAGCCCTCCTGAAGGTTCGACGGCAAGCCAGTGAGGCCGAGCGGAAGATCCTGGCCGAAACTACTCTTGAAAGTCTTGTCGCCGATCTGGCGGCCCGCGAATGGGTGATCTGACTCAGGCGGTCCGCGATCACTCCCAGCTAAAAACTCCAACCTCTGCTTTCTGAATTTGGAAAGCATCAGCGGAATTCTGCAAGCAATTGCCGAACCACCTCCATGGTCCAGCTTGGCAGCGGAAATCACAGCCTTTGGTCTGTTTCTTTGTGTTATATCTCGATGATCAGTGGCACAAAATCAAGAGTTGTGATTGTTGTGTCGGAGCCCACCTTCAAGCTCACAGCAAGATCCCGTCTCTCAATTCTGCGGAACGCGTTCCACTGTTGTTCGGCTCACTGGAAAAGTGCCCCCCTTTCCGAAAGCCGGTCGCTCGCAAATCATAAATCCAATCGCACGGAAAACGACCGTCCTTTTGGACAGGGAGCCCTTGGTTCATGCGTACAGTATTACTGATGGCCCTGATGCAGGCCGTGGTTCTGACCGGCTCGGTTGTGCTGGCGTACGAGGCGAACGACAGGCAACTGCTGGGGTACTGGGATGATCTGGGCAGCACCGATGAAGGGCGAGCCGCACGCGCCCTGATCGGGCTTACGAAAACTCCCGAGGCCACCGTGGCTTTTCTGAAGGAACGGCTTCAGCCGGTCAAAGCAGACCCTGCCCGAATTGAAGAACTGATCACGCAACTGGATGACGACCAGCGGGCCAGGCGTCAGGAGGCCGCCGAGCAGTTACTCTGGCTGGGCGAGTTTGCCAGGCCCGCCTTGCAAAATGCCCTCGATGGCACCCCCTCTGACCGAGTTCGGGTGCGTATTACTGAAATTTTCGAGAACCTTCCAGGCTCAACCCGGAATGATTCCCTACGGACGGGCCTCCGAGGGAATAACGTTGCGGTCAGCAGCATCAACGGTCAGGTGGAGATCACCATTGATGGCAAACCGCTCGACCTGGGAAGGCTTCAGCGGAACGACCCCCAACGACGCGACCCTTGGCTCAGGGCAACCCGCGTTATTGCCCTGTTGGAAAGCCTGGGTGGCGAGGAAGCCGAGTCCATTCTTGAGCGTCTGGCCGAAGGCGAACCTGAGGCAACACCAACGGTTGAAGCCAGAATTGCGCTGAGAAACCTGGAACGCGGCCGCTAGCGTCCATTCTGGTCGGGTGGGTTGTTCGCCGGCCTCCCACACGAGGACGGACCTCAATCTCACCCTCACCAGAAAATTCGTGGTAAACTTATGACTCATTCGAGCAAAAATTAGATCCAGAGCCGGGCCCATGTCCACCACAACGTCTGTGACCACTGACCTCGCTTACCAGCAGTGCATCAACCCTGACTGTCGTACAACGTTTCCCGTACGGCAGGTGGCCTTTGCCTGTCCATCGTGCGGAGACCTGATTGACGTTGTGTACAACTGGGATCGTTTACCCGTTCCCAAGTCGTTGAAGCATTTTGAGTCGAAGTGGTCCAAAAGGCTTGATCCGCTCTGCTTCTCTGGAGTCTGGAGATTCCACGAACTGCTTCCGTTTGCTCCGTCAGAGATGGTGGTTACCATTGGCGAGGGGCAGACCCTGCTCCAGCCGGCCAACAAGCTGGCCGAATTCGTGGGACAAAATCCGGGCCGGCTTTACCTGCAGTATGAGGGAATGAATCCCTCGGGCAGCTTTAAAGACAATGGTATGACGGCTGCGTTCACCCACGCACGAATGGTTGGTGCCAAGCGAGTTGCGTGTGCCAGCACCGGCAATACCTCGGCGGCCCTTTCCGTCTATTGCTCGGCCACGTCGTACGGGTTCCAGGCCATCATCTTTATTGGGTCTGGCAAGATCGCTTATGGCAAGCTGGCACAGGCGCTTGACCACGGAGCCCTGACACTCCAGATCATCGGTGATTTCGATGACGCCATGGCGCGGGTGAAACAGGTCGCTGACCGGCTGAACATTTACCTCATGAACTCGGTCAATCCGTTCCGGCTCGAGGGCCAGAAAACGATCATGTACCGGGTGCTGGAAGCCCTTGGCTGGGAAGTGCCAGACTGGATTGTGGTTCCGGGCGGAAACCTGGGGAACTCGTCCGCATTCGGCAAGGCGTTCCTTGAACTCAAGCACCTGGGTCTGATCGACCGAATTCCCAGACTGGCGGTAATCAATGCCGCCGGTGCCAGAACGCTGGATGAACTTGTGGGCCGTCACCACCTGACCTGGAACGATGGCCTTCCAGACGCTCAGATTACCAGTGGCTACTACGGCTCGATGGATGCCTCGGGAGCGAAAGCCGATACCATCGCTTCCGCCATCGAAATCAATCGACCGGTGAACCTCAAGAAATGCTTGCGAGCCCTGGACGCCTGCAACGGCGTGGTTCGACATGTTTCCGATCAGGAGATCATGGACGCCAAAGCCCAGGTTGGGGCCGGCGGAATGGGCTGCGAACCCGCCAGCGCTGCCAGCGTGGCCGGTGCCAAGCGATTGCGTGAAGAGGGGGTGATTGGGCCCGACGAACGCGTGGTCTGCATTCTGACCGCCCATCAGCTCAAAGACCCTACCGCAACCGTGGCTTACCACAGCGGCGACCCACAGCAGTTTGAGAAAGTGCTCGGAAGCCGGGGAATCCACCGGGCCGAGTACAGCAATAAACCGTTCGTGGTAGCGAACGACATGGAAGATATCGTTCGGGCCTTGCTCCAGAACTTCGGAGATTCTTGAATCCAGGGATAGGTGGCTATTGGTGATGAACCGGTCTGCGATATCCTGGAAATCGTACGCTTGAACCGAAAAATCTCAGGCTGTGCACGTCTGCGCATTTCCTCGTCAATCGTTCTGTGATTGGCCTTCGCCAGAAACCGGGACTTCTTCCCCCATGAACCCCCGTCTCTGTTTGCTACTCCTGACGCTCATCACCGGCTCAGCCCGCGCTAATGAGCCAATCCCGCGCCCCGAGCATCCAGACCCCAGCGCAGTCCGCTCGCACTGGTCGAACCTCAACGGCCGCTGGCAATTTCGGTTCGATCCCTCAGACCAAGGACTGAACGCACAGTGGTTCGCCCTGCGCGGGCCTGCCTTTGAGA
The DNA here is from genome assembly GCA_903926465.1 of uncultured Planctomycetales bacterium. Lineage (GTDB taxonomy): Bacteria > Planctomycetota > Planctomycetia > Isosphaerales > Isosphaeraceae > CAIYJE01. The sequence goes on along the minus strand of CAIYJE010000042.1, from coordinate 17,736 downwards.
AAACCATCACCGTTCCGTTCGGGTGGGAAAGCGAACTCTCTGGGATTCAAGACACCACCAAATCTGCCAAAATCGGCTGGTACCGGCGCACATTTCAAGTGCCCGCGAACTTCCCCCCAGGCCTCCACGTCTGGCTCCGCTTCGGCGCGGTCGACTGGCGTGCAGACGTCTGGGTGAATGGACAGAAAGCCGCCTCGCACGAAGGCGGCTATTCCCCGTTCGAAGCCGATATCACCGATCTGATCCGCCGAGATGGCGAAAACCTGCTGGTTGTCAGGGCACTCGATGCCACCGAACCTGCCCTGCCCACCGGCAAACAGGTGGGCTGGTACACACCAACCTCTGGGATCTGGCAAACGGTCTGGCTGGAGGCTCGACCCCGAACCTATCTCTCCCGATTCAAGATTGAAACTCAGCTCAATCCAGCCCAGGCCGCTATCACGGTCGCCGTCCAAGACGATGACGGCAAACCGCTCACCGTCTCGGTTCGATCAGACGACTCTACAGTCTCCTCAAGCCCTATCCCCGTGATCAGCGGCAGCACCCCCAATGGCGACGCGGGACCAGCAGGCGGTACGGTGAAGGTGCAGGTTCAGAACGCGCAAGCGTGGAGCCCGGAAACCCCACATCTGTACCCGGTCACGGTCGAACTCAAAGACGAAACCGGCCGGCTCGTCGATTCGGTACAGACTTACTTCGGGCTCCGCACCATCTCTCGGGGCAAGGTGGGTAACGAACCATTTGAACGCGTACTCCTGAACGGCAAGCCGATTTACCTTCGTCTGGCGCTAGACCAGTCTTTCAATCCTAAGGGGATCTACACCGCCCCGACCGAAGATTTCTTGAAGAAAGATCTGGAACTGGCAAAAGTCATGGGGCTGAACGGACTCAGAATCCATATCAAACCCGAAGAACCCAGACGGCTTTACTGGGCCGACAAGCTCGGGCTGCTGATCATGGAAGATATGCCCAACACCTGGGCTCAAAATCCGAGTGCGCGAACCGCGTGGGAATCATCCATGCGTCAGACCATTGCCCGCGACCAAAACCACCCATCGATCTTTGCCTGGGTGGCCTTTAATGAAACCTGGGGCCTGGGATCGCCTGACCAGTACAAGGCCAGCAAAGAGACCCAGACCTGGGTCAAAAGCATAGTCCAATCCATTCGAACACTCGATCCCACCAGACTGGTTGAAGACAATAGCCCTTGCAACTATGACCATGTGAGTGATACCGATCTGAATTCCTGGCATTTCTACATAGATGATGCCCAGGCTGCCCGAACACACCTGGATGAGGTGGTTTCCAAAAGCACGCCCGGAAGCCCATTCAATTACTGCCCTGGCGAGCGAATGACGAGCGCACCCGTGATCAACAGCGAATACGGGGCCGTGAGCGCGGGTAGTGGAGATCGTGATATTTCCTGGGGGTTCCGGGACCTCACCACCCAGCTTCGCCGTTATCCCAAAATCCAGGGTTACGTTTATACGGAACTGACCGATGTTGAGTGGGAACACAATGGCTTTGTGAACTATGACAGAACTCCCAAGGTTTTCGGGTATGAGGCGTTCGTTCCAAACATGACCGTGGCCGATCTCCAGGGCGCGGATTTTGTAGGTTATGATTCGCCGCCGGTAATTCAGGCCAAACCGGGCGAAACGATCCGCCTGCCGATTTTTGTCAGCCACTTTTCGGAGCGAACCGAGCCGCCAACCCTGCGCTGGTGGGTGATGGGCGTGAATGATCAAGGACTGCGTGACGAGCGAAAGATGCCAGACCGACCGGTGGTCTGGGCTCCTTACGATGTGACCCCGCAGAAGAACCCACTCGAGTTCACGATTGAGGGCACCTTTGCGGGTGCGGTTGGGTTTGAACTGGTGGATGCAGCCGGCAAGCGGCTAGCCGCGAATTTCGTGAACGTGGTCGCCAAGCCAGAAGTTCCAGCAGACCGCGTTCAACGGCTAGACGATCATCACACGGCGCTTCGGTTCAAACCCGAAGATTTCAGCCATCAATCTTGGTCGGGTGGACTTCTCAGGTCTCCTGGAAAGGTCTCCGGACTCGGGACCGGCCAGTTTACCTACACCCTGGCAGTGCCGGCGGCTGTGCGCCAGGCAAGTCCGACCAAGGCCAGAATCCGCCTGGAACTTGCCGCCAGGGCCGGACGAAACAAGGTCGATTGGCCCCAACGGCCCAACCCTCAAGACTATCCCCAGACCGATTCACGTCTTGCTCCCAGCAACGTAAGAATTGCCATCGGGCCCGACATTCTACGGGCCGCCTCTCTTCCAGACGATCCCGCCGACTCTCGTGGCATACTCTCCCACATCCAAGGGACAGACCATGGCAGCTATGGCTACCGCGTGGAATTTGAAGTGGAACTGTCGGCCGCCGCGCGTAAGGAACTGGAACAAGGACAACCGTTGACGATCCGCCTGGAGGTTCCAGAAGCGGGTGGTCTTTGCGTCTACGGCTCGGAAACCGGCGCGTTTCCCTTTGATCCGACCGTGATCCTGACAACAGACAGTTCGCTTCCCTCGGACCTCGGAGTGGTACCAAGCGAACCGGTGGCAACCGATCGTTACTCAGCACGCCTCCAGACCTTACTCCCTTCCGCCGATCAATCTGCGGACAATCCACCGCGCTGGAGGTACTCGACGAGCAAACCGGCCAGCGGCTGGGAGCAAGCGGGGTTCAATGACGCTAGCTGGGCTTCAGGCCCAGGCGCATTCGGTTCACCAGGAACGCCAGGAATTCGGGTGGGGACCAAATGGAATTCGCCTCGAATTTACCTGCGGAACCAGTTCGAAGCCCCCTCACTGAACCCCGGCGATGAGCTGACCTTGCGGCTCTTCCACGATGAAGACGCCGCAATCTTTATCAACGGAACTCGCTTGCTCACCAGGCAGGGTTATGGAACGAGCCCCGAAGAAATTGCTCTCAACGCCCAGCAGCGGGCCTTGTTTGTACCGGGAACCAACACAATTGCCGTGGAGTGCCAGAACACCAGCGGCGGCCAAGGGGTCGACGTTGGACTCTGGCTCCAGAAGGCGAAATGAGCTGGCCAGTACGGCAGTGGCAGTTAATCCTTCCATCGGCCAAGACCTGCCCCGCTTGGTGACCTTAAATCACCAGGGAGGCGGATTCTCGATCAAGCCAGAGCCTGGCTCCAGCATGCCGGCGTAATGCCGTGGCCGGGCAGGCCTCGGATATCGGCGCACGCAGCGCCGCTCTGACCGCCTCGGCTTTTCTGATTCCAGGCACCACCACCGAAACCACAGGAGCCGCCAGAAGTGCGGGAACCGTCAGGGTGTAGGCATGTGTGGGCACATCTTCAAGCCGAGCAAAGCATCCATCGTGAACCTGTTGCGCTCTGCACGCGGCATCGAGCCGGACCGGTTTAACCCAGACCGGATCCAGGAAGTCGGCCACGGGCGGGTCATTGAACGCTAGATGGCCATTTTCTCCAATTCCCGCACACACAAGGTGGGGAAGATTCGCCCGGAGTTGCTTCTCATATTGCAAACAGACATTAAGCGGAAAGTCGACCGATTCTCCAGGAATCAGATGCAAATGGTCATGCGGAATATCGGCCGGACGAAACAGATGATGGGTGAGGTAGTTCCGGAATGATGAGGGATGGTCGGCGGGCAGCCCCATGTACTCATCCATGTGCAAGGCGACCAACCGCTGTGGATCAAACAATCTCCGCGTGACCAGGGCCCGCAGAAACTCGTTCTGGCTTTGGGCGGCCGCGAAAATAACGTGCGCCTGGCTGGCAGCCTGTTGCCGGGCTGCAATCACGCCAGATACAAATTGGGCGGCCACCTCTCCAAGCGCCTGGCGATCTGGGTAAACCCGGACCTGAAGCGAATCGACGGTGAACTCTGCAATGTGGGAAGGAGTTTCCGCGAAGTTAGCCATGGTTGTCGTTCCAGCTCATCGGTGTCGATCGTGGTAAATTCCTTGCGCTGTCACCAATCAGCGCGAATCCCTGCGGAAACTATCATACCCGCGAGAGGGCCACTGCCGACTCTGGTGCTTTGAGCCGTTCACAGAGCATCTGGCATTCCGAAAGGTCCACCAGCAATGACTCGGTCAGGAACCGGGCACCAGGCCCCTCTTTGGTCCACTGAAGTTGCTCGTGGCAGCGAGCCATGTGTTCGATGAGATCCTTCATCCAGAGAAGTGTGTTCTGACGATCCCTCATTTCATCTCCTCGACAGCTCATCTGGGGATTCCGCATGGCCTGACATTCAAGACAGACCAACAAGAATCTATTCCCAAGCACAATGCGTGCCACGAATCTCGCTTCCCTGGCCACCAGCGCACAACTGACGGCTACGGAAAGACTTTAGAAAAAAACAGAGAACCAGAATGAAAACTTGAGGGTTGTATCAGTTGTAACAATTACCAGACGCACGGCCCCAGACGACGAGATAACATCTCCACGTGCCAGAATGGGAATCGCGGCAACCATTCCGCCCTCAAGCAACCCTGAGTGCTATCAGAACGATCAGGTTTACCACCAGGCCCAGCCAGCAGCTCAGGGGGACCTGACGGTCGGCACTATAGCAGAGTGAGAAACCGAGGCCGGTCATTGCCAGGCCGATCAGCGGCAACAGAGTGATTGTGCCCGTACCAGACAAAACCGTCAGGTTCTCGGGTTGAGTCCAGCCAATCGTCATCACCAGAAGTGCAACCGGCAGCAAGGCCCCGCCCAAAAAGGTCGCAAAAGCGCCAAGAATCTGGCTCAGATGTGAAATCGGGTTGGAATCCTCGTAGAGCGTGTCCATGGTTGGATTTCTTCCAGCGAACCTCGGTTCAGGCAATCCCTCTAGGTACTATTCGCTGATCGGATCTCTTTTGTTGTAAAAAAACCGGGTTTCGGTTCGGGATTGCCTGAAATCAACGCAAGCTTGGGGATCTGCCAGGGAGTTAGATCATCCTGAACCTCGACAGCCATTCAGGAACAAGCCTTCTGGATCTGGCAAATTGGCTCAGTCAGCTGGCTCATTGTAAACAGGCCAAAGCCGGGTTATTCTCGATGCAAGAGATGTTTTACAAAGTTGTTTGGTGGAACCAGCGAAGCTATTCATGCCTGCCAATCCTCAGTCGGATTCTGGTTACCTGGCAGAATTGCAGGCAGGAAACGAATCTAGCCTGGGATTGTTACTACAGGCTCGTAAACCGGACCTTGAAGCCCGCATCAAGCGGATGATCAATAAGTCCTGGATTCGCAGTCGGGTTTGCCCGAGCGATATCGTGCAAAAAGCATTCGTGAAGGCGATCGAATGCCACTCTCAGTTTCGAGGCAGCACGAGCGATGAGTGGGATCAATGGCTAAGGCTGATCACACTCAGAGAACTGATGCTGGAGTATCGGGAGAGCCGTTTTCGGTTCCTTCCTTTGCACAGGATCCTCCCTGGCCGGACTACGGAAACCTCAATGGATTTCGTTGACTCGACCACTTCGGTCTGGGTCAAAGCCAACCGGAAGGAACTCGAAGAATTGCTGGGCCAGATCATCAGCGATTTTTCAAGCCGCGATCAGCAGATCTTCAATCTCCGCAATCTCGAACTGCTCGACTGGCGAACGGTTGGAGATAAGGTGGGATGCTCGGGCGATGCAGCCCGAACTCGTTACACACGAGAGATCTTACCCAGGCTTGCCACTCGACTGGAGTTTCTATTCCTCCCAGCCTGACCTGCTCCTGGTCAAACTACGGGATCGCGGATCACAGTTGCGTTGGATGGACGCCGGTATCCGAATACGAGCCCGAAGCGAAAGCGTGGGGCTAACACACGTACCCAGTCCACTACGATTTTGCAAACTCGGGTTCCAAAAGCGCAACGACAAAGCTTGCCCTTTGAGCTTGTATTTACGCTCAATCACTTGGCCAAGCTAGCTGTAACGACACCCTGAACCGCTGGCACTTGCAACCATACCGACTGGTCAAATTGATCAGAGCACACAGCCGTCCGAGCAAAACCAAGGCTTTCAGGCGGCCATTTCATCGTGTTCAAATGCTACGATGGTAATGCCGTACCGATCGGCCAGTCGGACCACGTCTGGCTGGTCTACGACGATCGTCATTTTGGCTTCAATGGCAAGCACGCGAGCCCCGGCCTTGTGAAGATTTTCGATGGTGTCGATACCGATCGTGGGCACATCAAAACGCATATCCTGCTGAGGCTTTGCCACTTTCACAAGTGTCCAGCCACCAGAGCGGCAATACTGTCCTGCGCGTTCGATACAACGATCGGTTCCCTCGATCGCCTCAATGGCCAGGGCCGCACATTCCTTCACGGCCACCGACTGGCCAACATCCAGCCGACCCATTTCCTTGGCGAGTTCCCATCCGAACCGGATATCACGCAGTTCCGCGACGCTGGGTGAGCGACGTGTGAGAATTCCCTTGGCCACGAGGAGCTCCGGACAAAAATCAAGGGCCGAACCGAACTTCAGGCCATCGCGTTCAAACTCTGCGATGACCCCCAGTAAAATGGAGTCGTCTTTGTGATCACGCAATCGGTTGCACCAAAACTGGACCATACGCCAGTCTGGCATCATGCGGAAGACACGCCCCGGCGTGAAGGCTACCGCTTTGTGAACCTTGCCCGCCATGATGATCTGTTCCGCACCTCGCTTCTTGAAGGTGCGAATCATGCCCCCGAGCTTGGTCACGGGAACAATGTCAAAACTCGCGCAGAGGGGCCGAAGCTCTTCGGACGCCTCATCACGAATCGCCACGCACGCAACCGGCAAACCGAGTTGCTGGGCCGTTTCCGCGAACAAGATCGGAAAGCGGCCGCTGCCGGCCAGCAATCCAATGGGTGTCGCGGTAGAGGATGAACGTTTGTGGCGGCGGATTGACAAAGACATGAGGCTCACTGATCGCTCCTTCGATAAGTGGGCCAGAACCATCGCTTGAGACAGAAGTCCATGCGCGAGCGTCTGGATTTTCAGAAACCGTTGCCGCTAACATCCACGTCCACATCCACTCCTGGCGAAGGGGTGGTCGCCGCGGTCAGCAACGCAATCTGGGCCGAAAGTTCACGAATCTGACGATGCATCTCAGGCAGGCGAGCGATCATCGCAAAGATCAAACGCTGCTCTTTGATGGGCACCGCAGGCGAACCCAGCACCTGTTGACCGGGCAAGATATTTCGATGCACACCAGCCTGGGCACCCACAATCGACTTATCGCCAATCTGGGTATGATCCTTGATCCCTGCCTGGCCGGCCATTACCACGTAGTCGCCCGTAGTGCAACTACCGGCAATGCCTACCTGGCCGCAGAGGATGTTGTGCTTACCGATGCGGTTGTTGTGACCAATCATCACAAGGTTGTCGATCTTGGTCCCTTCGCCGATCACCGTAGCCTCAAAGGTGCCACGGTCAATCGTACAGTTCGCACCAATCTCAACGTCACTCGCAACCTCGACCCAGCCGGTTTGCGGAACTTTGACGTGCCGACCTTCCACGGTTCGGTAGCCAAAGCCGTCACCGCCCAGAACCGAGCCAGCGTGTATTTCAACCCGATCGCCCAGCTTCACCCCGTCGTACAGCACAACGTTCGGGTGCAAGATGACGTCGCGGCCAAGAACGCAGTTCGCGCTCACCACCACGCCAGGGTTCAACACAGTACCGCTACCAACCTCTGCGCCGTCTCCAACGTAAACGAACGGATAGATCGTTACGTCTTCGGCAACGCGAGCGGTAGGCGCAACGTACGCCTGTGGGTGAATCCCCTTCCAGTTCGCCACTTTATCACCACCCAGGTGGCTGCGAACGGCCAGGAAGGCGGAAAGCGGATCGGTAACCTCAATCGCGGCAATACCACGTTCGAGGGCATGCTTCCGGAAGTGAGGTCCAACAATGGCTGCAGAAGCCGGTGAGCCTCGAAGCAAACGAACGTACTTCTCGTCCTCAAGGAACGTGATGTCGCCCGGTCCGGCAACCGCAATAGGACGCGCTCCCGCAATTTCCACGGAGCCGTCGCCAACGACCTGACCCTTCACAAGAGTCGCAAGTTCAGACACGGTCGCTCGCACGGGCATCGTCCTTTCTTCCTTGAAAGGTGCGTGCGGATCTAGCCCGTTCCGGCACCTGAAGGTCAACGTGAGCGGTGGTATCACGTCGCGGGCCGATCGACGGAGCCTCGCCATTGGGAATCGTACAGGAAGAACCCGATCCCCTCAAGCCGAGTCTAATCGCACAATCTCGTATCGGACTCCAAAGGCACGTTCCAACATGACGAACGAAATTTTTTCAAAACAAACCACCGCCAGAGCACGCACCGAAGCACCTTAAATCCCATAACAAGAGGATCTTACGGCAAGAAAAAAGCGAACCAGCTTCTGTAATCGCAATCGTTGCCAAACGCTGGTTGTGGCACCAACCAGCTCAGCAGCCGGTCTGCATTCCGAAACGGTGTGCCGATCAAAGGCAGACCGAACCGGCTGACCGTTGTCCCAGCAAAAGCTCAAGCAATTCATCCAGCTGGGCCAACCGGCCTGATGGCCCGGATGGCGACCTTCCGCGATCCACCAGCAATGCAGATAACCCGGCCCGGCGCGGGCCGTTCCAGTCGTTCTCTTCGTCGTCGCCCACACAAAGAACTTGTTGTGGGGCCAGACCCAGACGCCGACAGGTCGCTTCATAAAACTGAGGGTGGGGTTTCTTACGACCAACCTCGGATGAGATCACAACCGAGTCAGCCCAGACAGCCAGCTCATCAATTCCCTGAAGCACCGGCCGTAGCCGACCGTCGAAGTTTGAGGCCACCACCACAGAATATCCTGCGGAACTCAGTAGCTTCATCGTCCAACCGGCTTCCGGGAACGCCTGCCACGATTCTGGGCGGCCAAAATGATCCCACAACTCTTCAAAGGCACGCTCGGGATCGGGGACCTCCGGCAGGCAGTCATCAACAATCCTCCGCCACCGCCGTCTCTCAATCTGCTCGCTCGTGACCAGCGGCCCCTGCCCTTCACTTGACTCCAAACGAGAAAACGCCTGGCGAAACCGCTGCTTGACCACGCCAACATTCAACGCAATACCCTGCCTCAGCCCCGCTGCCGCATAGACTTCAGAAACGCTCGGGCTCGGATCCATGATCGTTCCGACCGCATCAAAAATCACACCCTTGATCGTTTTCCCGTAGATGGACAACACGCTAAGGTTTTCCTTCCAAAGTCGGATGAACAGAATTCAAAACCCAACACGATCTCAAGGGCACAAGAGCCGGTCCATTGCCCTCCATGCCCTGCATGGTGAAAGCGAATGGTTCCCAAATCAAGCTCTAGAACAGATATGGTCATGATAGGCACTCCAACACGTTCCGTGGAGGTCTGGCTGCAACATCGACGTATTCCTCAAACACTCACACGCACGAACCATGACCCAGGAATAACCCTAGCTCACGCAGTAAGCCGGCCGCTCCATGGCCGACCAAAACACCAGACCCAACGAACACCGATCGACAAAGCCAACGGTATGGGCTCAGCTTCGAGCCAACCACAGCTCAGGCCGGCGATCTCCGTAACCCAGCCTCAACATCAATATCCAGTGGCGAATCTATCCCCCTCCTGAGCTTTTCAAACGCCACGGCCCCAAGCGCAGCGTTGTCGGTGCAGAAATGCATGGGCGGTATGAAAACTTCAACCTTGGAACGCTCGGCCATGGTCAACAAGGCCGACCGAAATGCACCATTGGCCGCCACACCGCCACCAATACTCAACCGTCTCAGTCCAGTCTGCCGGAGTGCCTGATGGCACTTCCTTACCAGCACATCCACCACGGCTTGCTGAAAGCTGGCGGCAATGTCGGAGATTTGCTGAGGCCCCGCAGCGACGGCAGCTAACTGACCTGGCTTGCCCTTCAACGTGTAGAGAACAGCGGTTTTGAGGCCCGAGAAGCTGAACGCCAGCCGATCCTCGTGAATGAAGGCTCTGGGGAAGGCGTACGCTTTGGGATTTCCCAGACTGGCGGTTCGTTCGACGGCCGGACCACCCGGGAACCCCAGGGCAAGCATGCTGGCGACTTTGTCAAAGGCTTCCCCGGCGGCATCATCGATCGTTCCGCCCAGAAACTCGGCCTCCAGCGGCCCTTTGCAGTGGTAAAGGTGCGTGTGCCCACCAGAAACCACCAGCCCCACGCAGGGATAGACGGTTCGCTCTGGGTAGGCAAGCTGACACGCGTAAAGATGGCCTTCCAGATGGTCAAACGCAATCAGCGGAATTTGAAGCGCAAGGGCCAGGGCTTTGGCGGCGGAAAGACCAACAACCAGCGAACCCACCAACCCCGGCCGCACGGCCACCGCCACGGCCTTGAGCTGGCCCAATGAAATGCCGGCATCCGCCAGAGCCTGATCAATGATTGGCAAAATTTGCGTCAGGTGCGCCCGGGCTGCGATTTCCGGCACCACGCCACCAAACCGGGAATGCAATTCAAACTGCGAGGCCACCACGTTGGAAAGAACCCATGGAACCCCAGTGGCACCAGCCCGGGGCCCCATCAACACGGCGGCCCCGGTTTCATCGCAGGTGGTTTCAATGGCCAGAATGGGCACTTCAGGCCCCCATCCTGCACCTTCGCTGACATCGGTCGAATACATCCCGTTACTTCGTCTCATCAAGCTTGGCGCGGGTCAGTTCAAGGGCCTTGGCAAGCTGGGGGTCGGTTCGCAGCGGGTCGGTCAGGTCCAGATCGTCTTGCGGGCGGTTGGCCTTGGAGAGCAGATCTCGCTTCTGCCGAGTGGACGCCCAGGTGACGTACTGCTCTGGGGTCAGCTTGACCTCAACGTCTGGTGTCACGCCCCACTCATCGTCGGCCTTGGCGTCTTTGAAGCGGTGGATATTCTTGCCGGAGGGGCGCCAGTAGGTGGCTACCGTTAAACGCAAGCGAGAGTCGCCGTTTTCCAGTGGAATGATGTTCTGAACGGAACCCTTACCCCAGGTCCGCTGCCCCACCACGGTGGCCCGCTTGTGGTCCTGGAGCGCGGCCGACAAAATCTCTGACGCCGATGCCGAAAACTGGTTCACCAGAACCACAATCGGATAGGTGGGAAAAGTTCCTTCACGCTCGGCCGTGTAGGTGCGCTCCCGGGTGTTCCGGCCACGAATACTCACAATGGTTCCCTGCTCAAGGAACAGGTCAGACACCTCAACCGCTGCCGAAAGCAAGCCGCCTGGATCGTCTCTGAGGTCAAGAATCAGCCCCTTGATCTCCTTGGTTTGAAGCTCTTCAAGCACTTTCTTGATGTCTTTGGCGGTATCGGGATTGAACGAGGTAATGCGGATGTAGCCAATCTTCCGTTCGGAATCCAGGATAAAGTCCCAGGTATCGTCCGGGTGCCGGTGATCCCCCACCACACTTTCAATCGAGATGATGGCACGCTTGACGGTGACGGTCTGGCTCTCTTCAGCGCCAGGGTGAATCACACTCAGCTTCACTTCGGAACCTGGCAGGCCGCTCAGCGCATCAATGGCCTTCTGCTGGTTCCACCCTTCGGTTGACTGGCCATCCACCTCGGCAATGATGTCGCCCGCCAGAATGCCCGCGGCATAGGCGGGCGAGCCCACCAGCGGAGCCACAATCATCAATCGCCGGCTCGCCCGATCGACGTCAATCTGAATGCCAATCCCGGTGAAACTGCCCTCGATCTGCTTCTGGAACTGCTTCCACTGGCCGTCATTGAAATAAGACGAATACTGGTCCAGTTCGGACAGCATTCCACGCACGGCACTTTCCAGCAGCTCTTTCCGGGGAATTTCCCGGACGTAATTGTTTTCGACCTGCTCAACCGCATCTACGAATGCGCCATAAAGCTCAAAAGCTTCATCTTTCGGTTTCTGGGCACGGCCACTTTGCCACATGAGGCCAACAACTAGGCCAAGCACGAGAAGTGCCAGGGATTTTGCGCGGCCCATCTGAACCTCCTGAAAAACAAGCCGAACCCGGAATACCGAAGCATCAATAACCCAGAGCCAGGCGGCGTTCGTTGCCAGGCCAGGACTCTGGGTTCAAGAATCGCAGGAACCATGATCGTAGTCGGGCCGGGGATCCAGCGGCAAGCCGGACGTCAGTGCGTTAGCGCCTCTCGCACCTCGCTGAGGTCTGTGATTGGGGCCCGACAATTCTGATTTTCGCAGATGTACGTGGTGGTCTGACCGTTTCGGGCCAGCCTGCCCTGGAGCAGCAAAAGCGGCTCTTTCCAAGGTCCAGAGCTTGCAGGTACGGGAGCAACCACCCGTCTGGGGTAAAACCCCCTGAACACCTCGGCCAGATGGCTCTGAAATTCGGCAGGATCTTTCCCCTCGCACACCACCACTTCCTGCACCGTTCCGAGCGAGTAATCGAGCGCAACCAGGGTCTGACCGGCCGCCGAGGGATACCGAGTCATGATGGCCCGGGCCGAGCGGATCGCCCCCATCGCAATCTCTTCAAACTCGCGCCGAGAGATCAAGGTGGCCAGCCGCAGCAAAGCCGTTGCCGCCATGGCATTGCCTGCCGGGGTGGCATTATCCGTGGCATCCTTGCTGCGGATGATCAAACGCTCCTGGTCTTCCGCCGTGAAGTAAAAGCCGCCGGCGCTGGCATCGTGAAAACGCCTGATCAGATCGTCTGCCAAGCCGCTCGCTTCCTGTAACCAACGTGGCTCACCCGTGGCCTCGAATAAGCGAACCAAGCCATCGATCAAGCAAGCATGATCATCCAGAAACGCCGGGATGGCAGCCCGGCCATCCTTGTAAACATGCAGCAACCGGCCACTTGGATCTCTGAGCTTGGCCAGCAAGAAGCCGGCAGCCTTAGAGGCTGCGGCCAAATAATCTGGGCGCCCAAGAATTTGCCCACCATACGCCAGCGCAGCAATCATCAGGCCGTTCCAGGCCACCAGAATTTTCGTGTCTTTGCCGGGCGGTATCCGCCGGCTCCGAACCTCTAGCAACTTGGCCCGATCGGAAGCGAGTTGGGTTTCCAGCTCTCGCTCGGTCATCGCCAGGTCAATCGCCACATCGGCCACCGGCCTGGGCAGATTCAAGATCGACTTGTGTTCCCAATTGCCGCCGGGAGTGACGTCATAAACCCTGAAGAATACGCCAGCCCGTTCCGGGCCCAGCACGGCCGTAATCTCGTCAGAGGTCCAAACGTAATACTTTCCTTCCTCCCCCTCGCTATCAGCATCCTCGGTGGCATAAAACCCACCCTCGGGGTCTGTCATTCTGGTCAGAACATAATCCATGGTCTCAGCGGCCACCCGCCCATACTGCGGGTCATGCGTAACCTGATACGCCTCCAGATAGACCTTGGCCAGCAAGGCATTGTCATAAAGCATTTTTTCAAAGTGCGGCACCAGCCAGCGGGCATCCGTGGAATACCGAGCAAATCCACCGCCAAGCTGATCATAAATTCCGCCACGAGCCATCTTGTCCAGGGTTAACCGAACCATGGCCAGTGCGCGAGGGTCCCTGGTGCGGGCATGATGCCTGAGCAAAACCTGGATGTCCATGGGGTGCAGAAACTTGGGCGCATCTCCAAAACCGCCATCGTGCGGGTCAAAGATCTGGGTCAGTTTCCGGAATGCGTTGTCCAGAAGCTCCAACGAGATCGGCCCGTCGTCGGCCGGTGTTTCACCCAGTTGAGACAGTTGCTGGGTCAGTTGATCAGCGCCCGCCACAATCTGATCACGACGGTTTTTCCAAGCATCTGCCACCGCGTTAAGCACCCTGGGAAATCCGCTCATCCCCATGCGATCCGCAGGCGGAAAATACGTACCACCAAAAAAGGGACGCAGTTCAGGAGTGAGGAAGACCGACATCGGCCAGCCCCCCTGCCCATTCAGAGCTTGGACCGCCGCCATGTAAACCTGGTCGACGTCTGGCCGTTCCTCGCGATCCACCTTCACGTTGATGAAGTGAGCGTTCATCAAGGCAGCGGTTTGCGAATTCTCAAAGCTCTCCCGTTCCATCACGTGGCACCAGTGGCAGGCCGAGTACCCAACCGAGAGGAAGATCGGCTTCTGCTCGGTCCTGGCTTTCTCAAACGCCTCAGGGCCCCAGGGAAACCAGTCCACCGGGTTGTGGGCATGCTGGAGCAAGTAGGGAGAGGTCTCGCTGGCCAGCCGGTTCGGACGGCGTTCGGAGTGTGAGGCGTCTGACATCTTCTGGATTCTCTGGGGCCTGCCCTGTCTCGGGCGATTCTGAATATGCAGTGTACCCATTCCGACAAGATCCCGGCAGGATCAGAAGACCAGCCCATGCACAAAGAATTGAGATGCTTCTCTGCCTTGTCATGCAGCTCTGGACATACGGTTCAGGAGTTCCCCTGACCTGGTCAGTGATAACGAAGCTTCCGTCCTCATGTCGTTTTGAGTGCCACAAAACTTTCAACCGTATACGATCACGTCTGCTACACCAGTTCCAGGAGGCCGGCCAGGCAAATCCGGTGTGCCACGAAAAAGGAATCGTCCATCAACCTTGGGTCTTACGGCTGCAAGCGGCTATAGTTTGTGTCTGCCCAGAGCCACAACTTCGATAAACGGATCAGGCGAAATTGAATCAGCACTCCGGCCGAACGATCAAACTGCGAGGCGTCCGGGTCCATAACCTCAAGTCGATTGATCTCGACCTGCCCCACCACCAGATGATCGCCGTGAGCGGCGTGAGCGGGTCTGGCAAGAGTTCGCTTGCGTTCGATACCCTGTTTGCTGAAGGCCAGCGCCGCTATATCGAGACCTTCTCGCCTTATATTCGCCAGTTTCTGGAGAAGCTGGACAAGCCAGACGCCGACGTGATTGAAGGGCTGCCGCCCGCCATCGGCTCTGCGCAGAAGCAGGTCCGACGTTCGGTGCGGGCTACCGTTGGTTCGGTCACCGAGATTCAAGAAGCCCTGGCTCAGCTTTACGCACGGATTGGCCAGGTCATCTGCCCAGCGTGTGGGATTGAGGTGCGCCCGGCCGACCCACAATCGGTGGACCAGGCGGTTATCGGCTTGCCAGAGGGGACCCGCTACCAGATTGCGTTCCCTGTGGATCTTGGTGCACAGTCAGATCCAGCCGCGGTGGCTCAGGGGCTTCGTGAAGACGGCTTCCTGCGGGTGGTGATCAACGGCCAGGCCAAACTTCTCGACGAAATTGAAGCCGCGCATGGTGATGCAGCCAGCCGCTGGGACGTGGTGGTCGATCGCCTGGTGCGTGGCAGCGAAACGTCGAAACGCCGGCTAGACTCGATCGAATCGGCGTTCCTCAAAGGGATGGGCCGCTGCCGGGTACTCACCGCTGACCAGTCACTCACATTCTACAAAGGTTGGCGGTGTGCCACCTGCGAGCGCAGCCTGCCGGCCCCAGACCCAAGGCGGTTCCGGCCCAATAATCCCCTGGGTGCATGCGAACAGTGCGAAGGGTTCGGTCGCGTGGTCGATCTTGACATCGATCGCATTGTCCCCGATCGGTCCAAATCGCTGGCCGAAGGGGCCATCTTGCCCTGGACCATGCCCGCCTATCTGCAATGGAACGAGAATTTGCTCACCTGGGCCAGAACCGAAGGCATTCCCAGCAACCAACCGTTTCAGAGCCTGAACCCTGACCAGCAACAGGCAATCGTGAGCGGATCGGGATCGTTTCCTGGCATCAGGGGGTTCCTGGGCGCGCTTGAACGCAAGTCTTACAAGATGCACGTGCGGGTGTTTTTAAGCCGCTGGCGAACCTACGTCCCTTGCCCGGCCTGCCAGGGAACACGATTCCGCCCGGAATCACTCTGCGTGCAGGTTGCCGGCAAGTCGATCGCAGAGATTTCCATGTTGCCCATCGAGGCGGCGGCCTCTTTGCTCCAAGGTCTGCTGGCGTCTGCACATGGCGGGTCGCCCGTTGTTCGGCTATTGGCCGGCGTTGTGAAACGGCTCGACTACCTGAACCGGATCGGCCTGAGCTACCTGAACCTGCACCGAACGATTCGCACCCTCTCATCGGGCGAGGCCAGACGCGTTTCGCTCACTACCGCTCTTGGCTCTGGGCTGGTGAACACACTCTATGTTCTAGATGAACCGTCGCTCGGCTTGCATCCGCACGACTTGCCCCGTCTGATCTCCGCTTTACACCGTTTGCGCGACCTCGGAAATACGCTGGTGGTGGTAGACCATGATGAGTCGGTCATGAGGTCGGCCGACCTGCTGGTGGATATCGGCCCGGGCGCGGGGGAATCTGGCGGTCGCGTTCTCTACGTCGGACCACCCGGCCAGCTAAACTCCAGCACCGGTTCAATCACCGCCGGATTCCTGACGGGCGAAAGCCGGATCGCTATCCCGGCAACTCGTCGCAAGCCGGGCACCCAGCACCTCACGCTCAAAGGAGCCTGCGGCCACAACCTCAAAAAAATTGATGTCCGCTTCCCGCTCGGCCTGTTTTGCGTGGTCACGGGAGTGAGTGGTGCGGGCAAAAGCACCCTGATCGAAGACACCTTGGTCCCTGCGGTCCTCAGCCAACTGAAAGGTGAGGCGAGCCCTTCTTCCGCGCTTTATCAACAGCTCGAAGGCACACAAGCCATCAGCAACCTGGTTCTGATCGATCAAACTCCAATCGGCCGCTCGCCGCGGTCCAATCCGATCACCTATCTGAAAGCGTTCGACGAAATCAGGCGCACCTTCGCGGCCAGCCACGAAGCCAAGCTCAGAAATTACGGGCCAGGCCAGTTCAGCTTCAACGTTGAAGGAGGGCGGTGCAACGCCTGCGAGGGGAACGGCTATCAACTGATCGACATGCAATTTCTTTCGGATGTCATGATCCGATGTCCAGACTGCCGCGGAACCCGGTTCCGAGCCGAGACCCTGGAAGTCACCTATCGAGGGAAGAACATCGCAGAGGTCCTGGAGATGACCGGCCGCGAGGCGTTCGGATTCTTCAGGCATCGACCCAAGGTTCAGGCCCGGCTCCGCCCGCTGCTTGATGTGGGACTTGATTACCTTCGGCTCGGCCAGCCGGCTAACACCCTTTCAGGCGGCGAAGCGCAACGCTTGAAGCTGGCCGCCCAGCTCGCTGAATCACCGTTGGCCGCAACGGCCTCGAACCAAAGTTCCAAACACCTCTTCATCATGAACGAGCCAACCACCGGCCTGCATCCGCACGACGTGGCAAGGCTGCTGGAATGCCTGCAAACCTTGGTGGACAGGGGCCATTCGCTGATCGTTGTCGAGCACAATTCAGACCTGATCGCGGCGGCCGACTGGATTATTGAACTGGGCCCAGGACCAGGCGAAGCCGGCGGCCAGATTGTGGCCGAGGGGACGCCAGAGTCTGTCGCACAAGGCCGTACACCAACCGGCCAGGTCATCGCCAAACGATTGGCCAAGCGTTAGCAAACATCATGAAATGTTCGGACTCGGTAGTCAGCTATCCGGGTCGTTCTGGGCCGATCAACCGAATCGGTCCTGGGATAACGAAATTTTTTTCACCACAGAGACACAGAGACACAGAGACACAGAGAGGACCAGATCAAGAGAGATTGATAAATAAGAATCTGCGTAAGCGTTCAGCCGAATGCAGTGAATACCGTGGGAACTGGTCGTCTGGAGCCCTGAAGGTGCGAGCCCGACTTCAGCCCAGGGTGAAACCCTCGTCGTACTACACAAGTCGCACTTTGCCAGCATTCGGCGTGTTTGCAGGGGCGTTGAACGAGAAAAACCTTTGCATTCATCGAATCGCGAAGCGTTCCAGAGGTGCCATGGATGACTCTTCTT
>CAIYJE010000041.1 GCA_903926465.1 uncultured Planctomycetales bacterium | reverse complement strand
GGAGCTGCCGGAATTGGTGCTCACCTGCCACTGCACGCTGGGGGTCGGTGTACCAGACGCCGCAGCGGTGAAGGTGGCCGTGCTCCCCGCATTGACCGTGGCACTGGTCGGTTGAGTGGTGATGAGGGGTGGGGTACTGGGGGTACTGAAAAAGATCCCACTGAGCACCGCGTTGTAGGGGCCGGTATTGATGATCTTGAACGTCACATCTCCGGAAATGTTCCATACCGCGTAGACGCCATTTTGAAAATTTGTAAGCGATTGCGTGTCGAGTACCTGCCCCGTCACGTCCGAGATCACCTGAATCGTTTCACTCCTGGTACTGTCCCAGTCGAGCGCATAAAGCGCAACCTGATGCGTCTTACCGTCATTGAGCTTCACATCGATGCTGAACGTTGGATCGTTAAACCAGGCCGCTGCAATTCGATTGGTCGAGTTAGGAGCCGTTTGCTGAAGCGCGGAGAGAGCCGAGGTACTCGCGGCCCAGGTGAAATTCAGGTGATTACTGATCGCCACCTGCGCGTACGCCGGAATCGTTGGATTATTCGTACTCGGATCCTGGGCCACATTGAATCCGTCGAGACCGTAGGTCGCCTTCCAGGTCCCCCGGGTACTCGTGTCTTTCTGGACAAAGCTTGCGGCACCAGGCACAGGTACCCGATCTCCGAAGAACAAACCACTGATCACCGCACTCGCAGAATTGTTCGTGGTCACCTTGAAGGTGACATTCCCCTGGACGTTCCACACCAGATACGTTCCATTTTGGAAACTGGAAATCGTTTGCGTGTTAAGTACGGCTCCGTTGGCATCATTGATCACCTGGATCGTCTCATTCCGACCCTGGTTATCCCAATCCAGCGCGTACAATGCCACCTGATGGCTCAGACCGTCATTCATTCGCACGTCGATTGAGAAATTGCTGGCGCCAGACCAAGCCGCGGCGATCCCGTCGCTGGCATTGGGGGCGGCCTTGAGCAGGGCACGGGGGTCCAGCGTGGAAGGATTCCACACCAGAGGCGATGCCTGACTGACATTCATCGTCACGTTGTAAGGCAAACGAGGATTATTGGCACTGGAATCCTGACTGATATTGTAGCCTTGAGCACCATAAGCATCGTTCCAACTGCCTTGAGTCGTCGTATTCTTGGTCACGAAACTCGCCGAGGTGGGCGGATTCAGGAACAGCCCAAACCCGGCGATCGAGTTATCGGTGCCCACATAAGTCATCCCATTGGCAACAACGGGGACTGTGAATTTGACAATACTGGAGAGAGCATCACGCTGATTCGCGGCCTGGTTACTTCCATAAATCGGGGAAACCAGATTCGTCGGATTATAGGCGAGCAACTGGCGGGAGGTTCGCTCAAGAACCCATTCAATACCGTAATCACCACCATTGAACGACAGGCTCGGATTGGCCCCTGGGTAGGCAAATGTCTGAAGGGATTGCGTGAACGCGGGGGACGAGATCACACCCTGGGAAATGGTGTACGCCATGTTGAGGCCATCGCGGGTTGCGATATACATGGTCGAACCTGAAAACGCTTGAGACGTGTACGAACTATTCAGGCCGCTCGGGACAATCTGAACAACCTGCTCTCCGACCGGATTGAACCGACCCATCTTGTCTCGGTCGATCAAGAACATCCGGGGATCTTTCCCCATCATGGTCATGAGGTGGGGATGAGCCGTCGAGCCTGCCGAATCGGGCAGGATCATCGGGCCGCTCGAGCCGAAGTCTAAGTCTGCACCATTCAAGTCAGCTTGATTGGAAGGGGTGAAGTAATCGACCACTTTCAGGCCCCACCCGTTCACCGTATGGGTGTAGGTAGAATCCACCATCAATTTCAAGAGCGTGTTTCCGTAATTCCCGTGGATCGGTAAGCCGTTGGCATCAAACGTGGTGTCAAACGTGCCATTCCCCGTGGGTACGTACATGGAGCCTTGCGGGTCGATGGCAATGCCGGCCCCAGACATCCAAAACCCACCATCCATCCCATTGGGAGTGCTATTGAAGACGGTCTTGAGCGAGAGATCGGCGGTGCTATAACCAAGAATCCAGCCGTGGTAGGGCGGGACATCGCCGTGCGATGCCGTCATCACGTAGACCTGATTATTGTAAAGCGTGAGTGCGGGCCGCTGAAGAGCGCGCAACGCATTGAAGTTCACGATCCCATTCACGGCACCATCACCGGTGCCAGGGATCGCCGGTCCGCTCACATAGGTGTAGAAACTAGCATCAATGCCGCTCCAGTAGGTATCGGCGATCACGGCCGGACCGCCTAGCGCTTCCTGACCATTGGTAAGGTTAATGGCGTGGAGCGTCAGCACATAATTAGCGCCCACGCTTTGCAGCACCTTGGTCTTGGCCACCAGATACAAAATGTTCGTGTTGGGGTCGATGACCGGAGTACTGGTAATCCCAATCTCGGGGACGATATCATCGGACCCAACATCACTCCAGGCCACGGTGGTGACCCCATGCGCCGGATCGATGAAGCTATCATGCCAGAGAATATGGCCGCTCGTGGCGTCAATGGCATACAGGCTGTCATGCTGGGTCGCCACATAAATGACGTTATGCAGCCCAGGTTCCGAACCCACGGTGATGTTCACGCCGGTCTTGACCAGCGGCTGGGCATAAACTTGACCATCCACCTGAGTCTCGAACTGTTTGCCGAATGTAGTCAGATTCACGTTCGAAGGCTGGAGAATGGTCTCCTGAGCGTTCAGACCGGTGTTGGGTTGACCGACAGTGTTGGGCTGGGCATTACGATAGCCCAACACATCCACCAGCGAGAGCAAGGTTCGATCCTCCAGATCAACTCCCTCAATCGAGAGCCGAGTGCGAGCTTTGTAAGACCGACGGGGCCGATGAGACAGCAGACGACTTAGCATGATCGGAAACCTTTGTGTCGAAAGTGGAGGCAAGATCGGTAGATGCTTGGGACGGACCACAACTGATTGAGCCGAGATCGGGTTGGATGAGTGAGCGATATATTATTCCGCGTTCAGTTTCATGGCCTGCTCAGGCTCTTGACGCTCCCTATTTTTTCATGACAGGATTCCCCGCTCCGACCTAAGATCGTCGATGAGGTAAACGCTTGCGCACGCTCCGACGTCTGAACAGTGGTAGCCGCATCGACTCCCGTGTGCGCGAGTGAACTCTCGTGGACACTCGGTCCTGTGGTACGCAAGCGGGCTAGCACTTGAGCCAGTTCGACTGAAGCTCAAGCTCGCAGCATTTCACGGTAGAGATTGGCAAGGGCGGAGCGAAGCACTCGTCCTACCTGTAGAGGATCCCGTGACGTGCAGCAGCACAGCCTGGACCTACGGCAGGTCCTTAAGAATTCACACGAGCTTTGAGTTCCCATGCCAAATCCCACAAGCATGGGCGAGGCTGGGTGCCCACGCCCTCGTTCAGCGCACGAAGGAACGCTTTCACCTGTAATCGAATCGCGAGGATGAGACCAGCATCCTGAGCTAGAGCGAACGATACAGGTAGGTCACCAGAGACAAGCACATCGAGCGGGACAGGAGTCCCTCCTTTCCAAGTAGCGGCCGCCCGCCGTTCTGAGACTCCTTGGACTTGATTATCCACGCAGGGTTGAGTGATTGAACCAAGCCCTCAGGACGATCCTTCGATGCTTATGCAAGCAACTGTTGAGGTTCCTGCCGTTGCAGAATCAAAGGGATCTGGAGAGTAAACGGCTGCAATACCAACATACATTTTCTATACCAAAGAGCGACTAATCTTTCATACACGACCATTCACACACTGATCCCTAACTGCACTGTTCAACTCAAAGATCGACCCTACGTGAGGCTCCGGCGGAACATTCTTTGGCAATCTAGCCATTCAGTTCCGATTCACCTCAAGTTAGCATCTAGAGATATCTTTTAGAACCACCATCATTGAAACATCGGCATTCACACGGAATTACAGGGGCCGAACGGCTCGAATCGGGTGCGTCACCGGACCCTGGTCGCACCGATGCCGAGGACGCTATTGGTGTGGCGTCGCTGGGAAGAACTCGTGTTGCAAACTCTTACGAAGGATTTACCTATCTGGCTGACAATGCTCAGGCTTGACCCACCGACGCAGGGCATGACACAGACTATTTACGGCGTAATCCGCTGACGGGAACAGGCAAGTCGACCACACGGAGTTTGGTCGATGCGAAAACCAGGGAAGACTGGAAAAGGAAGCCGCCTCCTCACCGCCAGCACTTTCTCCGGAAATCCAATAACGATCGGTACACGATTTGCGGCCGACGCCCCACTACGTTGATCTCACTGTCAATACGACACGCTCCTACTGCGGACTTCGGAGACGATAGATTTCGACCTCGTCGATGGTCGTTTCCAGTAGGTAATCACGGTCAAGACGCTGGCGGATCAACTCAAATACGACAGGATCACGGACTTCCCAGTAAGCGTGCGACGGCTTCGGTTCCAGCAGTTCCAGGAGCACGCGATCGAAGAGTACGTAGTCTGGTTTCCGGTCAAATACCGCTTCCATTTCCTTCCGATTGTCGATGCCAACGACCTCAGCGAACCACGAATGGGTCAGAACCGGTTGAAAGATATAGCGGGAGGCCATGTTGGCGCTGGTCAAGTAATACACCGGCAAGTGTCCCTCGACGATGAACAAGCTATCGGTTGGCCTCATGCGACTCCTGAGGTAGTCCGCGAGTACCTTGTCTATGGCCCCAAAGGCGATCGGGCGATCGTGCAAGGTTTGGAAGATCTGCTGCATGCCAGCGTTCCAGAACGGCAACCCGACACTGACGAATGAAAGGGCGAGCCAGAGCGCCGCGTTGGCAACCGGCGACAACCGGCCTGAGGTCTCGCGCTCGAACAGCCGCTGGTGCAGCAGCGCAGCGATCCAGCAAACAACGGGTAAGGCCTGAAGAAAATAGTGATTGAAAAACTTGCCGGTGGAACAGATCCCACAGAGTGCACACACCAGCCAGAAGAACGCCAGGATCATGGGCGAGCCGACGCGGATTGGCCGGCGTCGATCTGGAACGAACAGGCAGATGAACGCCACCAGTGCGATGATGCAGGGAACCGGGTTGCTCCGCAACTGGAGCCAGAATGATTTCAACAGCAACACCACCGGAAAGCCGGCGCTCACATACGTAAGGTGGCTTCGAAAATTGGCACTCAGAAAAGCATGAAGCTGTCCGCAGTGCGCATAGAAGGCGATCGCGAGCAACATCACAGCCTGCGAGCCTGCGAGCACCGCCGAGCCCGCGGCAAGGCCGCAGGCAAACGACTGCAAACGCAGGCTTTGCGCTCTCTCCACCTGCTGAAAAAACGCAAGGAGTGCCAGGCCGAGAATTTCGAAAAGAACCAGCTGCTTGATGAAAAAAGCACAGCCCAACAGCAGCCCTGGCCCCAGGTAGCGGAGAAACGTGTCGAGAGGCGTTGCCGCCTGTTGCTGGCCCAGCCGAAACGTGGCCACAACGGCCCAGGATACGAACGGGATGAAAAAGATCTCCCGATTCCCCGCGGTGCCGCCCCAACCCAGTGTGCCAATCGCGTAGAGTCCGGCAGCGACCGCTTCCGGCACGATTCGACGCCGCTCGCCCAGCGACATCCCTACCAGTCGGACCAACGCAACACACTCAGCCGCAACCGCAATACATGCCAGCGTACGAATGGCGATCGTCGGGTCACGGAAGATCGCGAGACCAGCCGCGAAGATCAAGAAGATGCCAGGCGATGTCGTGTCGAAGACGTTCACATACGGCAGTTCACCGTGGAGCATCTTCTGGCCCATCACGAGATAAACGGACTCATCGACATTGATGTCCAGCATGAAATACGTCGGAAATCGTAGGCAGAAAACGATCATGAACCAGAGCAAGAAAGTCCTAAGCAAACCTTTCCAGCTGTTCGCGTTCACGGGAAGCAGGTCTGGAGTGGCAGCTCCCGTTTCAATTTGCGCAGGCTTCATAGGAACAACACTTTCTGCGATTCGGATCCTGTATTCCGCCGCTGCGGAGGGAAACCGGGACATTCCTCATTTTTCTGTAAGATAGGAGGCTTGGGAGGTTTACCTCTCACTCAATTAGGTAGATCCACCAGGGAGGGAAACCGGGACATTCCTCATTTTTTCGTAGAATAGGTGGTTGGGGAGGTTTGGCTCTCACCCAATTGGGAGGAAAATCGGGACATTCTTCATTTTTTCGTAAGCTAGCAGGGACATCGGGACATTCCATCAGTGTTCGGCGCGGAATATGCTCACGCGAAAACCAGGGAAGACGGGGAAAGGAAGTCGCGTCCTCACCGCCAGCCATTTCCCAGGACATCCAAGACCGATCGGCACAAGCTTTGCGCCCGACACCCCACCAGGTTGATCTCAATGTCGATCTGGCAGGATCCTACTGGTGGCCAAGCCGATTCCCACTCCGTATCAAATGCCTGGCATTCCATGACGGAAGTACCTTGACTTGCTATCGCCCATGCCCGAGTAGCTTCACGCTGACGGTTGCCAACGTGACAACGCCAGCAACCGCAATCTGCACGGTGACCAGTACGGCATGATTGCCTTGATGGATGGGTTCAATCCCGCACGTTGCTCCCTTCGTGCGCTTCAGAAAGCGACTGAACTTGAACATTTCCAGCGGAAGCTTGCCTGTCACCGTGCCTCGAAGGGGTCCGCGATCAGAGGCGGTCCCAGTGTTTGATCCAGGCCGACTCCTGGAAGTTCTCGAGGCTCTTACGGCAAAAACGCAGCCTGTGCATCACGTCGGCGCAGGGAGGTTGGATCAGACCTTGATTGACGTCGATGGCAGCGTTGTGAAAACACTCCAAACCATTGCCAAGGCCGCATTTCTAACGGATCACAACAGCGATTCGCAGAGTGCCCGGAGACTGCACACTCTGTTTGACATGGAGAACCCTCTCCCCCTGACAATCGAGGTCACTTTTGGGTGTAACCGTGGTCATGATGACGAGAACAACCGCGTATGCAATAGGCTAACACCAGACCACGGCTACGCCATGGACCGTTGGTACGCACAGTTCACACACTGGAACGAGATCGTTGGATTTGGCACGAGCTACGCCTGCCGAATCCGTGACAATAGCAACCTTGATTGCGTTGCCGAAGAACGGCCGGAATAGCATACATCAGTAGCCGGAGTGCTTCGTGACGTGGTCGTACACGTGGGCAAAAGCCGTAAAGCTGGTAGCCGCGCCCATCACCTGGCGCAGGTGATCTGCGTCACAACCGAACCGCACACCAAACGTGGCGGCCGCAAGGGACAGACCGCTGGTTCCCCTATCGATCGCGTGTTCAGAATCGCCAAGAATCTACTCGTTGTGCCGGCCGAGGTCATTGCTGATATCGACAACCACCGTTGGACCGTGGAGTTGTTCTTCCATTTCTTCAAACATCATCAGGCATGCCGGGATCTTGTGATCCACCAAACAGGATGGCATCGAGATCCAAAGCGTATTGCGCGAGCCTTGCCTGCCTGCCAATAAGCCTGTGGACCGGCAATACGCCAACGCTGCGAACCTACCAGAGGATCAGCTTGCATTTCATGGGTGTGACGACCTTTGAAGAGTCCACTAACCACATCGACAATCTACACCGGTTCACTTCTGCTGTGAAAGCATGAGATTGCTCAAGAATTTACCGGTAGCTAGTCCGAGTACGTGATAGCCAGTCGGGTTCGGGTGCCGCTCGTCGAACCAACCGGGGAGATCGCCAAAGTGTACGTCCAGTCTGCCGTCCATCACGGTAACCTTCTTACCATGCACGAAGGGAGCTGCAATCACTCGTTTATTTTCGGGAATGAGATCCCAAGGGTAACTACGATAATACAGTGAAAGCTTGCCATCGGCGAGCTCATTCTGAAACGGAGAATAAGCGTCAAACACTGGCAACTTCTCAGTCTTGGCCACCTGTCGAATCAAGGCGTTGATCGTTTCATCCTTCTCAGGTCCGAGGAACGGGATCACGAGCGAAGGGACGATCTGGGCATCCGGGAAGTTTTGACGAAGCCGTTTGATGAGCAATTGGTAATCGAGTGGAAAGTTGCTCGCAACATCTTCACGTTTGGCCATATCATTGACACCGTACCGTATAATGATATAATTAATATGTTTAAGGCTGGCAATTTCACGATCATACCGACCAGAGACAAGCAAATGGTGGATAAAATCACCATCATGCCCTTTATTGAGCACCTCGACCAAGGGGTTACTCTTTTCCGAGACCAGAACCTGGGCCAGGATCTGTTCGTACTGCGGTGCTTGGGGATCAACCTCACGACAAACATTCCCGATGGTGGTACTATCGCCAAGCAATAAAATTCGAGTCTTCATCGGATTACTGGACAGAGGTACGGCACAAGGAATTAGCAAAAAGCTCAGAAGACCAGCCAGACTGAGCAGCAAACCATGCAACGGCATCAAGGAACGTCGAATGCAGAGCATAGCTCAACACTTTCCCAATACAGGTTGAATTTTCGTCATAAATAACCACACGGGCTCATCTTTTACAAAACAAAAACGCGTCACGCTTGACCGCTCTGACTTCTCCATTTGTCTTTTCTGATACAACGTTTAAACGAATCTCATTTTAAGTGATAGCACACTCTGCGTATCTTGATCACAAAAAAAACTGGGGCGGTTAACTTGGCTGGAGAGAGCCTACTTCCTGTGACTTGCGGTCGTCCTGTGGGGCATCACATCACGACATAACTTCAGGATTGGACAGAATCATAGTCTCATCGTCTGGTTCCAGTTTCAGGACTTTCCAGAAGTGCATCTCGGGCACGTTTCGACCCAGTAAGCCATACGGTGTCTGACCTTTGCGGAGCCCTGCCTGAAACAAACGTAGGTCCCAGAACGAACGTTTTAGTTCTTATCCAAGCGTGATACCTGAATTACGATCGTCGACTGATGGCGACGCGGCTTGCTTCTCGGCTCCGGCAAGTTGGCCTCAATAAACCAGGTTCGATTTCAGGTGAAAGCCTTCCGAGGTGCCTCAGCCACGGCGATGCCTTGTTTTCAGTGGTTTCCCGCATTCCAATACTGGCCGCGTACGACTCACGCTTGCTTGGGCACAAACTTCTTAGGTCCTCTTGTTTTGATTTCACGGGCGGGCGGACCGCCGATGCCCTTCTGCCTCCGGTAAGGACCAATCCGAACATCCATTGAATCAGGTGGTGAATTTCACCACCTGATTACTTTAAACGTATTTGCGCGGCGATTCCTGCAGGTGGTGCGATCCACCAGGTGGGTGCTGGGGGGCGGGGCAGGAGGAACAGGACTAGACCTGAACCAAGTGTGATGCGTTAGCCACGCAGTGGACAAATGTAAAAAAAGATTCGAAACTCCCTGGATTCCTGACCCATTGATGCATTTCCATGCCATCATGCCTCCAGCCACCAAAGAGTTTCGAGTGAAGACGACTGTCTGCAACAAACGGCGGCACCGCAAGCGAAGCACCTGGAATCGTATCCAGAACCGTCCTGGCCCGACCCATGATCACCGCTGCCTCCTGCAAAAAAGACGTGGACCTAACGTGTCGGCCGCCCTTGACCTCGATCGTGCAATCGAGGCGTGTCGCAAGGCGGGTGTTCGCTCGTTACTCCTGCGGGGTGACACCGATTTCACCCAGACCAAACACCTTGACCGCTGGAATCGCGCTGGCGACATCCGATTTCTGTTCGGTCTCGACGCGAGATCGAACCTGATCGCGTGGGCCGAGGATTGACCGGACCCAGCGTATGGCTTCCTGGAGCGGCCCGAAGCCCCCATCAAGACGGTGCCACGCCAACAGCCAGAGCGGCACAAGGAACGGAAGGTACGGGAACGTGGATTTGTGACGATCCACACGCTCAACGCGATGGTCGCCGAGTTCGAATACCAACCGACAGCCTGCAATCGTCACTATCGGGTCATCGTGCTGCGAAAGCTCTTGGCGACGGATAACGTGAGAGGTTCCGGCTGGGTAGTTCGGGAAAAGCCAATGGTAGAACGGATCAACCATTCCAGGAAAGATAAAAAACCGTGGCCCACCGTCCGGATCACGGCTACGCAAAGCGTAGACATTCCCAAGACGATGAGCCACATGCATTTGCCAAGATCAGCGAAATGAGACCAGAACTCAGCCGAAGAAGATTCCGCTGATCACCGCGTTTCCGGACCCGGTGTTGATGACCTTGAAGGTCACATTGCCGGTGATGTTCCAGACCAGATAAACCCCGTTCTGGAACGCGGCCAGACTGCGGGTATCCAGCACGGCGTAGGTGGTGGAATCAATCACCTGGATCATCTGGGTCCGACCGCTGTTGTCCCAGTCCAGCGCGTAAAGTGCCACCGTGTGAGACTTGCCATCATTGATCCCCACATTCATCGAGAAGGCATCGCCATTGAACCAGGTTGCCGCAAGTCGATCGGTGGCGCCCAGGCTCGCTTTTTGCAAGGCCCGCACATTGGTGGTGGAGGGGTTCCAAACAAAGTTGGCCGCGCTCGCAACGCTGAACGACGCATACGATGGCAGCGAGGGATTGTTGGCGCTGGGGTCCTGGTTAATGGAGTACCCATCACTTCCATACTTGGTTTTCCAGGTCCCCTGTGTGGTGGCATCTTGCTTGAGGAAGCTGGCGTTGGTGGAACTGGATGGGGCGGTACCAAAGAACAGGCCGCTCAGAACCGCATTGGCGGGACCGGTATTGGTGACCTTGAAAGTCACGCTACCGCTCACATTCCAGACCATGTAAACCCCATTCCCAAACGACGCCAGACTGCGGGTATCCAGCACGGTTCCCGTGCTGTTGTTGATCACCTGAATAGTCTCGCTCCGGCCCACCTTGTCATAATCCAGCACGTAGAGCGCCACCTGGTGTATAGCTCCATCTTTCAACTCAACACTGATCGAGAAGCTCGTATCGTTGTACCAGGTGCCGGCTATCCGGTCGGTGGAGCTGACCGCGGTTTTCTGGAGGGCGCGAACATCGGTGGTGGATGTCGTCCAGACTGCGTTATTCGCACCGCTGAAGCCAACCGAGGCATAAGCCGGGAAACCGGGATTATTGGCGTTGGTGTCCTGGCTCACATCAAAGCCATCGGCACCATAGCTGGGCTTCCAGGTGCCCTGAGTGGTGGTGTCTTGCCTGGTAAAGCTAGCGGTGGTCCCCGTGTTGGGAGCCGATCCAAAGAACAGGCCACTCAGAACCGCGTTGGCAGGACCGGTGTTGGTCACCTTGAACGTCACACTGCCTGTGATATTCCAGACTAAATACACCCCGTTCTGGAACGATGAGATACTCCGGCTATCCAGAACGGCACCGGTCGCAGTGCTAAGCACCTGGATGGTCTCGCTCCGGCCCACCTTGTCATAGTCCAAGGCATACAGAGCCACCTGATGCAGATTGCTATCGCTGGCCTGGACCTTGATGGTGAAGCTGGAATCGGCATACCAAGTGCCGGCAATGCGTGTCGTGGAGTTGAGAGCAGCCTTCTGGAGCGCTCTGACCTCGGTGGTTGAGGAATTCCAGGTGGCATTCAGGGCATTGCTAAACGTGACCGTGGCATAGGCCGGTGCCACTGGATTATTCCCGCCGTAGTCCTGACTGACGTTGTACCCCTCGGCCCCGTAGCTGGGTTTCCAGGTTCCCTGGGTGGTCGTATCCAGTTTGGTGAAGAGGGCCGAATCACTGGAACTTCCCTGGACCGTGAGTGTCGCCACCGCACTGGTGGCGGTGCCTACCGCGTTCGTGAACAGGGCCCGATACTGGGTCCCTGTGTTGCCCGCCACGGTAGCCGGTGTGGTGTAAGTGGCCGAGGTTGCGCCGCTGATGTTCGTCCAGCTACTGCCGGAATTCGTGCTGAACTGCCACTGCACGGTCGGCGTGGGATTGCCTGACGCCGCCGCCGTGAACGTGGCCGTAGATCCGGCCGTCACGGTGACGCTGGCCGGCTGGGTGGTCACAGCTGGCGCAGAGTTCACGGTGAGCGTGGCCACCGCACTGGTGGCGGTGCCTACCGAGTTCGTGAACACGGCTCGGTACTGGGTACCATTGTTCACAGCCAGGGTGACGGGCGTGGTGTAACCAGGCAAGGTGGCGCCGGCAATGTTGGTCCAAGTGCTGCCGGAATTCGTGCTGCTCTGCCATTGCACGGCGGGCGTGGGGTTGCCCGAGGCCGACGCTGTGAAGGTGGCCGTGCTGCCGGCATTCACCATCGTATCTGCAGGCGGGGTGACTACGGCTGGTGCGTAGTTTACGGTAAGCAGAGCCGTGGCTGTGGTCGCCGAGCCTGCGCCATTGGTAAAGATAGCGCGGTACTGGATGCCGTTCTGGGCCTCGGTGGTCACGGCCGTGGTATACGAGGTTGAGATGGCACCGGCGAGATTGGTCCAGGTCTTGCCGGCGTTGGAACTGACCTGCCATTGCAAGCTGGGGGAAGGGGTCCCAGAAGCCGCTGCCGTGAAGGTGGCCGTGCTCCCTGCGTTTACGGCAACGCTGGCCGGTTGCGTGGTGATGGTCGGGGCACCGCTCACCGTCAAAATGGCCGCGGTGGTGGTTGCGGTTCCCGCCGTGCTGGTGAACACGGCCCGGTACTGGGTGCCCGAGTTGGCGGCGGAGGTAGAAGCCGTTGTGTAGGTGGCCGTGGTTGCCCCGGCAATGTTGGCCCAGCTACTCCCTGAATTCGTACGACTTTGCCACTGCACGTCAGGTGCAGGGTTGCCGGCAGCCGTGGCGTTGAATGTGGCTGTACTGCCAGCACTCACAGTCACGTTGGCCGGCTGCCTGGTGACCGCGGGCGGGGTGCTGAAGAAGATCCCACTGATCACCGAATTAGAAGTGCCGGTGTCTATGATCTTGAACGTGACATCGCCGGAGATGTTCCAGACAGCGTAGACACCCGCATGGTAGTTGGCCAGCGATTGGGTGTCGAGCACCTGACCGGTCACGTCGGAGATGACCTGGATACTCTCAGCACGGGTAGTGCTGTCCCAATCGAGCGCGTACAGAGCCACCTGGTGGGTCTTGCCATCGCTGATCTTGACGTCGATATTGAACGAGTTGTCGGCATACCAGATGGCGGCAATTCGGTTGGTTGAGCCGGCGGCGGCCGATTGTAGAGCCGAGAGATTGCTGGTGCTGGCCGTCCAGGTGTAATTCAGATTGTTACTGATCTTGACCTGAGCATACGCAGGAATGCTGGGATTATTAGCGCTGGGGTCCTGGGCCACATTAAAACCATCGGCCCCATACGCGGGCTTCCAGGTTCCCAGGGTACTGGTATCTTGCTTCACGAAGCTGGCGGACCCAGGCACGGGGACACGGCCGCCGAAAAACAGGCCGCTGATCACGGCCGGCGTAGCATTGTTGCTGGTGACCTTGAAGGTGACATTCCCCTGGACATTCCAGACCAGATAGGTTCCGTTCTGGAAGCTGGAAATCGTTTGCGTGTCCAACACGGCCCCGGTAGCGTCGTTAATCAACTGGACCGTCTCGTTGCGGCCCTGATTATCCCAGTCCAGGCCATAAAGGGCGATCTGATGGGTGAGACCATCATTGATGCGCACGTCGATGGCAAACGAACTGCCACTCCACGCGGCCGCAATGTTATCGGTGGCATTGGGGGCGGCTTTGAGCAGCGCACGGGGGTCCGTGGTCGACCCGTTCCAAACGATCGGCGTGGCCTGACTGACGTTCACCGTCACGTTGTAGGGCAAGCTCGGATTGTTGACACTTGGGTCCTGGCTGATAGAGAACCCTTCGGTGCCATAAGCATCATTCCAGCTTCCCTGGGTGGTGGTGTTCTTGTTGACAAAGCTGGCGGAGGTCGGAGGATTGGGGAAGAGACCGAAGCCGGCGATCGAGGTGCTGGTGCCCACGTAAACCATACCGTTGGCCACCACCGGCACATCAAACTTGGTCACACTGGTCAAGCTATCACGGTTACCGGCCGCTTGATTGCTACCATACAGTGGATTCAGCAGATCATTCGCGTTAAACGCGAACAGTTGCGAGGAGGTCGGGTCCAGCAGCCATTCAATGCCGTAAGAAGACCCATTGAACGAGAGACTGGGATTGGCCCCTGGGTAGCCGAAGGTTTGCCTGGACTGGGAAGTGGCCGGAGCCTGGATGGCACCATTGGCAATCGTGAACGCCTTGTTCACATCTCCCCGGGTGGCGATATACATCGTCGAACCGGCGAACGCGGGCGAGGCGAATGAGCTGTTGAGATTATTGGAGAGGATCTGAACAACCTGTTCACCGCCGGGGTTGAACTTCCCCATGTTGTCTCGATCGACCAGGAACATCCGGGTTTCCTTGCCCATCACCGTCATCAGGTGGGGATGAGCGGCCGAACCGGCCGAATCGGGCAAGATCATGGGTCCGCTGGAGCCGAAGTCGGCATCAATGGCATCCAGCAGGTCTTGATTGGAGGGGGTGAAGAAATCCACCACCTTGAGGCCCCAGCCGTTGACCGTACGGGTGTAGGTGGGATCGATGGCCAGTTTTAGCAGGGTATTGCCGTAATTTCCCAGAATCGGTAACCCATTGGCATCGAACGACGTGTCAAAGGTGCCGTTTCCGGTGGCCACATACAGGAACCCCTGGGGGTCAATGGCAATGCCAGCGCCCGACTCCCAGAATCCCCCATCAATACCGTTGGGCGTGGCATTGAACACCGTTGTGAGCGAAAGATTGGCCGTGCTGTAACCCAGAATCCAGCCATGGTACGGCGGCGCGTCACCGTGCGAGGCCGTCATCACATACACCTGGTCGTTATAAAGCGTGAGCGCACACCGTTGCAATGCGCGTAACGCATTAAAAGACACCAGTCCGCCCACCGACCCGTCACCGGTACCAAGCACCGAAGGTCCGCTCACATAGCCGTACACACTGGCATCAAGGCCATCCCAGTAGGTATCGGCCATTACCACCGGTCCGCCCAGGGCCTCGGTGCCATCGGCCAGATTGATGGCGTGCATCGTGAGCAGGTAATCGGCTCCAACCTCCCGCACCACCTTGCTCTTGGCCACCAGGTAAAGAATGTTCGTCTTGGGATCGATCACCGGGGTGCTCGTGATCCCAATCTCGGGCGTGATGTCCGAGGAACCAACGTCGGTGGCGGTTACCGTGGTAATGCCATGCGCCGGGTCAATAAAGCTGTCTTTCCAAAGGATATGGCCACTGGTGGCATCCATTGCGTACAGACTGTCATGCTGGGTCGCGACAAACACGACGTTGTGCAACCCAGGTTCCGAACCGACCGTGATGTTGACCGACGTCTTGACCAGCGGCTGCGCGTAAACCTGACCATCGACCTGAGTTTCAAACTGCTTGCCAAACGTGTTCAGGTTCACGTTCGAAGGCTGGAGTGAAGTCTCGGATGTATTGAGGCCGGTGTTGGGCTGGTAGTTGGTGTTGGGCTGGGCATCGCGATAACTCAGAACATCCACCACCGACAGCAAGGTTCGACACTCCAGGTCAAACCCCTCGGTGAAGAACCGACTGCGAATCTTGCGAGACCGAGAACCACGATCAGCCAGCATACGACTGCGCATCTACGACAACCTCAAATGGATCAGAAATGGTGGAGAGCAATGCTGCGACTTTACCCAGTCAAACCGCCAGAAACACTCACGGTGACCGGTGGCTGAAAACCTGCCCGACGATTCCCATTCAAGCCATACCTCCGAGGTCACAGGCCGATACAATCTTTACACTTTTAACCAAATCTTTACTTTTTAATTTGATTTCTCACTTAGATCATATTTTCCGACTCGTGGAGTTTACACCAGCTCATCCGAAGCCGCCAAGCCCCCCGCTGAAGAGAACCAACAGGATTCACCCAGAGTGGTGAATTCTCACAGCACGATTCCACTAATCAACACAATCTGGGCATTCGTTTGTTGATATTCTGAATTTTCACCCAACTAGGACCTATGACTTTTCGCGTCTTAAGAACTCCCCGTTTGTGCTGCCGAAATTCAACAAGACACCAAGCCGAACGGAAGCGGTTCACACCAGGGAGATCAGACATGAACTTGCGGCCCGCAGCAACGCTGAGTTTCAGCAAGGCTAGCGAATGAATACGCGGCACACCATCTGGTGAGCCTGACAATCCCCAGCAGGATTAAACGGGGATCAAACGCCAGCGGCCTTCCTGAACCAGGAAGGCCGCTGAAACGCAACGTGAAGGTGAACACTGGATCCTCAGACCTCAGCCGACCGGGTCACTTCTTGGCAGATTTGCTGGATAAGGCGCGAACCAACTGGGGACGAGCCGCGTGTGACATCGCCACGCGACCAAATCCGGTCAACGGATGCACCGCCACCTTGGGCACCCGGGGCACGGGGGACACGCCCCGGACATAGCTTGAGCCAATCGCCGAGACCGTGGTCTGGCTGCCTGAGCCACTGATGATGGCCGCAAAGTCCGTGCCCGCACTACCCGTGCCCGTAGGCAGCTTACCACTGAACTTGCCATCCAGCTGGTTGCCGGCCAGATCGACCTGGTTGGCAGCATAGACTGTGAGCGAGTAATTGGCGGCGGTCAACGCTGCTCCATGGAGCGGGGTCAGGATCACGGTTTGAGGGGCCGTGCTTCCAGCGCCTGACTTCACCTGGATATCGGCGGCCGTTAGTGGCGAACCCACCCCGGAAGCAGTGGACACAAAACTGTAAAGTGCCGGGTTCAGCAAAGTCTTGGGATCAAGCCCGCCCAAGGCGTCTTGAATCACCAGCTTGATCTGTCCCGCCCCACGAAAAAGCTGGACCGAGAGAATCTTGGCCCCCGCAGTGTCAATACAGAGAGAACCCAGGTTCGAACTGGTGGCTGCCGTACTGGCCGTGGCCGTGTACTTGCCATCGGCCAGCGCCCGGGGCACCACAATCGTCCAGTGGCCGCTGGTGTCGGCCTGGCCGGTAGCCGAGACCGCACCCGTGCTGCCCGTACTTGGCTGAAGCTTGAGGGTAACCACGGAACCGGCCGGTGCGGTTCCCTGGTACGTCGGTGCCTTGACGCTGGTAATGCCATCATGGTTCGAGGCACCACTATCGCTGCTTGCATTCAGACCACCCACCAGCGGAATCTGGTTCACTGTGGCCGTCAGGCTGACGGTACCCAGGAGATCGCCCGCCTGATCGCGAATTGTCACCACCACCGCCTGGTTCCCCAGCGCCTGGTAGGTATGGCTGCCCAAAATCGTGAACTGCTCACCGCTCACAGTTACCGCCACCGGACTGGTGGTACCATCGCCCCAGTCAGCCGTGGCCAAGTAATAGCTGGGATCGTCGGCACCGGCAGGGTCGGTGAACGTGGCCAGGACGGCATTGGTGAATGGTACCCCGATGGTTGCCGCCAGAGCCGGGCCAGGCGTGATCACCAGCGGGGTTTCGGTCACCGTGATCGGCACCTCCACGGGTACCACCACGGCATCGACCCCGTTGTGCGCGGCGACCGTGATCGTGATATCCGCCACATAGGTCCCTTGCTCGGCGTAGGTGTGGGTACCCAGGACCGAGAAGGTGTTGCCAGACTGGGTCACGGAACCACTGCTGAGATCGACCGAGCTACCATCGGCCCAGAGAATGGAAACCAGGTAACTGGAACTCGGCAGCGGATCCTGGGTCAGGAACGTGGCCAGCACGGTATTCGTGAGTGGCACCCCCTCGGACGTTGTGACAACCTGCGGCGTCACATCCAGAGGCAACGCCAGCACGGTCGCCACCCCGGTGGCCTTGGCTTGCTCGCCCGCAGCACCGGTCACCGTCACGCTGAAGTTCACCGGGCCAACCTGGGTATAGGTATGAGTTCCCAAGACCTGGAAG
This sequence comes from uncultured Planctomycetales bacterium, assembly GCA_903926465.1. Classification (GTDB taxonomy): domain Bacteria; phylum Planctomycetota; class Planctomycetia; order Isosphaerales; family Isosphaeraceae; genus CAIYJE01. The sequence goes on along the minus strand of CAIYJE010000041.1, from coordinate 42,639 downwards.
CCACCACTGGGATTCACCACCACGGTGCCGTTGCTCACGGTGCCGTCGCCCCAGTCAACGGCTGCCACAAAGTCTGAGGCCACCGCATGAAGGTCGAGCGAGTTGAACGTGGCGACCACCCCGGTGAAGGGGTTATCAACCGTGGGCGCGGGGGCCGCCGCCTGAATCAGCACCCCCTTGGCAACCAGTTCAATGCCGTTGACCTGGGGATCTCCCACAGCGCCCTGGGTGAACGCAATCGTTACCTGGCCGCTGGCATCGGCCGTGGCGAGGAACTCCTGGACATTGGCTTTGTCGTTACCCCCGGCGGTTTTGAAGATATCGAAATTCGTCAGGACTGGCTGGCCGTTGATCGCTACGTTGAACTGCCGCTGGCCAGCGGCCAAGTACTGGAATTCCGCAAAGTGCAACCGGACCTGGTAGGTGCCGCCGGGCGTGAGATTGGGAATGGTGTAGCTGAACCCGGTACCCTGAATGGCCGTCTGGTACACAGGCTCAGGCGCGGGCCGAGTGACCCCGGTGGTGCTGATCGTGCCGGTGGTCGAAGCCAGGAACCCACCGTCACTGTAGGCATCGGCCTGGAAGTAACCTGCGTCCGTGCCGCCGGTATTGATCGCCACCCCGTGGCTGAAATCCAGCTTGGCCACCGACACGTTGTCAAACTTGGAGGTATTGAACAGCGAGGTGGTGTACGAGGTGACCGCCATGCCAATTTCCACCGTGGCCGGCATGTTCAACCTGGCCGCGCCAATCTCGCCCCAGTTGGATCCGTCCTTGGAACCATAGGCAAAGAACGTGTTCCCCTCACGCACCAGTTTTAGCCAGGCCGGGGCCTTGAGTTCAGGGCCGCCCTGATCGCTGACCACCTGGCCCGTGGTTGACCGCCACTGGAACCGGCTGCCACCGCCCGGAGAAAGGCTGGCAAACGCAAACGTGCTCGCCGGGTCGAGCGAGGAGCGAATCATCAGGCCGGCCTTGGCCCAGAAGTTGGTGTCTCCCAGTTCGGCCACCCGTGCCACGATCACCGAATCTCCGGTGATCGTCTGATGAATGAAGTTCAACTGATCAGAACTTCCCGAGGGGTCCAGGCTGCGGGTGTTGATGGTGAACACCCCATTGGCGTAAGCCGCCGCGCCAGCAATGGTCGGGGAACCGATATCACTGTCAATCCAGGGAGGCGGCAGAATGGCGGTTGTCAGGTTGGTGGTGGCGGTCACGCTGGCGGGGGCAGACTTGCCGGCAAGGTTGTAAGACAGCACCTGATAGTCATAGCTGGTGCCCGGCGTCAGGTTGGTATCCACGTACTGGGTGGCGGTGGCCGGCAGGGTGACAACGACCGCGAATGGATTCTGGCCGGTGCGGCGAGAGATGACGTAGCCATCCACGGGCGGGGCCACGGCCGACCAACCGAGCAGCACCCAGTTGGTATTCACGCCCAGCACCTGAAGATCCAGGGGCGTGGCCGGCAGAACGGGAATGTTCACGGTCACCGAGGAAGAGGCCTTGCCGGGCCCTTGACTGGTGTTCGCAATCACAAGGTAGGTGTAAATCCCACCCGGTTGAACCGTCGTATCGGTGAACTGGGTGGTGGGGGCATCCACAGTGCCAATGGGCACGTACTCGCCATTGATCAGCCGCTCGATCGTGCAACTGGTGACGGTGGGGCTCAAAACCGTCCAGCTCAGCGTGACCGTAGGACCGGAATTCACGACCGCCGTGAGGTTGGTTGCCACGGGCGGAGCGATGGCGTTGAGGGCCGCGGGAGCCTGGATCAGGCCCGAACCACCCAGCGGATCCCAGTTGCCCGCACCCGCCGGCTTGCCATTGATCGAGATCGAGGAGTCGATCATGGCGTTCAGGATCTCTTGCTGGGTGGCCTCCGGAGCCAACTGACGCATCAGCACCGCGAGAGCGGCCGCATCAGGAGCAGCGCACGAGGTGCCGAAAAAGCTGGGCTGCTTCTCATTGCCAACGTAATAGCCCTGAATGAAAAACGTGGTCTGGATCCCATCGGGGGCTGAAATCTGTGGCCGCTGCAAAACCTGAGCACCACCGGCAACGGGATTGCCCTTGGCATCGAACGAGAGGATACGCGGCCCGGCCGAACTGAAGGATTCACTCGGAATCGGCGTGGTGTTGCTGAATGGTGGGATGCTCCGCACATCAACGGCTCCCACACCAATGCCATCCAACGGTGCATTATGGCCGGTGGTGGTGGGGTAACTGGTACCGCCAGCGCTACCGAACTGCTTGGAGAAAGAAACCTGGGCAGCCCAGCCAGCCGCGAAGATATGCGCCGGGGCAGGACCAGAGCTTACATTGACGGCCATGTAAAGGGTTTGACCATCAAAACCAGTGAGATCGATGGCCTGCTGAGGGGTTTGTGTGGCAATATTATTGGCGGTTCCAGACGCCACGACCTTGCCAGTGCTATCCAGGAAGTAGACATCAACCTGAGAGGTCACGCCGTTGGACTGGTAGAATGGCTGGTCATACTGAAAATTAACGTACCCACCATGGGTAACAGTCACTGGCAATTGGGTGAGCTTGCCTCCCATAGGGTTAAAGTTTTGGAACATGCCAGTTACGCCAGCCACGGTATCGGTTACTGGCCGGAAACTGGAAAGATAACCCTGGTCGGCGGCGTTGCGGGCCGAAGAGTAGTAGACCCGATTCTGGGTCTTGACCACGGTGGTCACGGCCTGCTCGATCGGACCGGGCTGAAACGCCGGTTCGCTGAAGTAGGAAACGTCATCCACAATCACCTGAGCATTGGCGTTGGTTGATAGGTCCTTGATGCCTTGGGCAAAGTCAAGTTCGCCAGCAAAGGCAGTGTGGAAGGCGTAATTGGCCCCCGGGGCAATGTCATACGCCACCTCCAGCATGGCCCGACCTTCGTCAGAACCATAGGGGCCTTCTTCAAGCACCTTGATCCGGTTCATCGGCGGCGCGGCGTTGGCCGCGACCGAATCATTCAGCCCCCCTGCATAGAGGCTGATGGAGTCCGAGAGAATCCCCAGCGTCACGCCCGATCCGTCGGTGCCCGGAAATTGCTGGAGAGCCGCCGGCAACTGGAACGCCTTGACCGCCTGCGTGCTCGAACCCGAGGTCATGGGCTTGTCCATTGGCCCATAGCTAACCACCCCCGCCGGCTGACCGTTAATGGTGGTGGCCAATTGCGCCAGACTCACCAAGTTAGCCGGGCTCACGTAACCTTCAATGAGTCCCAACGTGGCATCGCTCTGGGTCACAGTCATGGCGATCCCCGCAGGATCGCTGAGTACCTTGACCAGGGCCGTCGTATCACCGTAAATGCTCACATTCACGCCTAGCAGGCCGCTCCGCGTCATCAGCATGGTGTTGCTGGGCTGGAACTGGCTAAGTGGCACGCTGCCGCCGGAGGCCACTTTAAACTTCAGGTAATCCTGATACGCCTGAATGATCTGGGTGCCCGCATTGGCCAGCGGCCCATTCTGAACATTCAGCGGGTCTTGGCTGGTTGGGTGCCACGCCGGCGGGGCCGAACCTGGAACGGCAAGCAACTGCCGGTTTTCCAGCAGATCCAGCCCAAGTAACGCGTGTGACCGGCGCTGAGCTTGGCTCCGCCACCGACGCCGCAGGTTCCGATCTGGCTGACTCTCTTGGAAGCGACTCATCCGCTAAACCCCCGGTTCTTTCAGTCAAACGGCTCTTGGTTTACCTGGCTAACCCTGATTCATAAAGGCGCAGCAGGATAGATTTAGGATCACCCGAAATTGTGTTGAGATCTGACGCCAGCAGGGTTCCGTGCCAGGCCTGACCCGAAATCCGGAACTGACGCACGACCTGGCACCCGAGCGTTACACCAACGCCCAGGCCCACACCTCCACGCCCGGCTCATGCTTCGATTCATGGCCCCACACCCCCCAGGGCGGTAAATCCAGCCGCTGTCTTGCATGCTCAAACGCATTGTCGTGAGCCTCAGGGTGCAATGTCAGGGTGTGCCACGCAATGCCCATGTCCCCCCGCCCAACAAACGGAACACGCCATCACGCCACGGCTTGCTGGCCAACGTCTGGAATTTATGAAAAGGTACAATCTGAACCCACTTCATCCATGAATTGTCCTCGAATTCCAACAGCGCCACCCGGATCTCGTCAACCCCCCAGATAGCATTTTTGATTGCATTGACACACTCATGCACTTGCGATGCCAGATTGGGCTCTCACGCCCCGAGCCAGCCGGATTTGGCCTGAATCTCGGAGTGTGAGCCCGTGACTCCAACCACGGCCGGGGGTGGGCAACCGCCCGCTGCCAATGGGCATGCGGCTTCCCAACCGATCACGCGGGTTCCTGGTTGGTCCTGAAACCTGGGGGCTTTTCTCAGCCCGATCGGCGGCTCGTTGCGTCCTGGCATCACGCAGGGGAGGGGCCGCCGGCCCCGGCGCTGGTGCCTGCCGGCTCAGGCCGCCATTCCCGGGGGCGGCCTGGAGCCTGGGGAGGAACCCAGCTCAGATCAGGGCACGCTGTTTGCATACATCACATCCACCGATGCTCACGATTGAGGTTCGAGCCCGGCAAGAGCAGGCCGGCGTGGTGAATCGGCTTCAGAATGGAACCATCGGTTGAGGTTGGCACTCTGTACAGCCCGAACCACAAGCCCCGGCGGCGGCCCAATCCGCGGTTTCCACCGTGGCGGGGGATGGGCTCGGATCATCGCCAGGGAACCACGGCTCGCACCAGGTCGGGCCCGCTTCTGGAGTGTCCAGGGCGCCGGAGGGTCCGGCGCCGGCGGCTGGGGCGGGGTTTGGTCTCATTTTCCAGGAGAGTTTCATGTCGCTTTTGATGCGCCGACAACCCGCGGACGAGCTCCAGCAGCAGATGACCCGGTTTCGACGAGAGATGGATCAACTGTTTGGCCGCTGGACGCTGGGCCAGGAATCTTGGCCCGGCTTGGCGGTGTCTTATCCCACGCTGAATCTGCGGGAAGACGAGGATTTTATCTATGCCGAGGCCGAGTTACCCGGCCAGAAACTGGCCGACCTGGAGATCACCGTGACGGGTGATAACCGGCTGACGATCCAGGGCGAACGCAAGGAACCGACCGAGGTCCAGGGGGAATGGCACCGCCGTGAGCGTGGCCTGGGCCGGTTCGAGCGCACCCTGGATTTACCGGTCAGTATGGACACCAGCAAGGTGGAGGCCAGCCTGGAGAACGGGATTCTGTGCATCAAGCTGGCCAAGAGTCCCCAGGCCAAGCCCAGGAAGATTCCCGTCAAGGCGGGTTGAGCTTTGCAATCCCTGGCGTCGTGGACCCTTTTACCTCGGAAACCAATCCCTCAGGAGCTTTTCCATGCCAGCCACCAGCACGCTCGCCAAGAAAGAAACCGGTGAGTCGACCCTGCCGGAAGCGACCCGCGGCGGCATCTTCTTCACCCCCCGGGTGGACATTTATGAGACCAGCGACGAGGTGGTGTTGCTTTGCGACATGCCCGGCGCCAGCGCCACCGATATTGATGTGACCTTTGAACGGGGCGAACTGAGCCTGTACGGCAAGGTGGCGCCCCGGCCGGCCGCCACCCTCTGCGAGGAGTACGCCGTGGGCGACTTCTACCGGACTTTCTCGATTGCCTCCGCGATCGATTCCGATCGAATTTCCGCGGAATGCCAGGATGGCGTCCTCTGCGTGCACCTGCCCAAGCAAGAGCAGGCCAAACCCAAACGGATCACGGTGGCGGCAAGCTAAGCCCGCGAATTCCGATCCGGGACCCACGCCGAGTGCATCTGCAGCCGGTCTCCGGTTGGGAAATGTGCTCTCGGTCGTGCCCAGGCTTGAACGTCCTTCCTCCCTTTCATGACCTTCCACCAAGGAGTCCTTCTCATGACCTCACTACTTCCCTGGAGCCGCAAGCATACGGAGGCCAGCGGCAACGGCGGCACTCTGACCCCGGCCCGCAACCTGCCCAGCCTGATGCGGCGGATGCAGAATGAATTCGACGAACTGTTCGAGCGGTTTGCCCAGGACCTGCCCATGGGCCGGGGCCTGGGTGGCAACGGCTGGCGCTGGGGCCTGGATGTGGAGGACCGGGATGACAGCATGGTGGTCCGGGCCGAGGCACCTGGCTTTGAGGCCGGTGATTTTGACATCCAGGTGAGTGAAAACCGACTCACGCTGCGTGCCTGCCACAAGAAGGAAGCCAAGGGCAAGGGTTCCGAGTATCGCGAGGAACGCGAGTGCTATGAATCGATGTGGCTGCCCGAGGGAATTGACAAGGACAAGATTGATGCCCGCTATCACAGCGGGGTCCTGACCGTGACCATTCCCAAGACGGCCGCCGCCAAGGCCAAGCGGATCAGCGTCAAGGCCAGCTAAACCCAAGGTCCACCACGGTGGCCCAGGCCGGTACCCGTCACGCCACTGGGCCACCGTAACGGGGCCTGCGCTTTCCCAGTTTCCGTTCCCTGTCTTGACCAAGGATCTATCCATGAAGATTGATAGCGATACCCGGCTCCAGCACAACGTGCTGGCGGAGCTGGAGTGGGATCCCAGTGTGGATGCCTCGCAAATTGGGGTGGCCGCCAAAGAGGGGGTGGTCACACTCACCGGCGCGGTAACCCGGTTCGCCGACAAGATGACCGCCGAGCGCGTGGCCAAGCGGGTGTACAGCGTGCGCGCCGTGGCCAATGATATCTCGGTCAAGCTGCCCGGCGGCACCGAGCGCAGCGACACCGATATCGCCGCGGCCGCCGTGACCGCACTCAAGTGGGACGCCACCGTACCCGACGATCGGATCAAACTCACAGTGCGCAATGGCCACCTGACCCTGGATGGCGACGTGGAGTGGTGGTACCAGAAAGACGCTGCGGAACACGCCGTGCGCAACCTCACGGGGGTCCGGGGCGTGACCAACGACATCAAGGTCAAGGCCCGCACCAAGCCGGCCGACATCAAAGACAAGATCGAAGCCGCCTTCCGGCGGAGCGCGGAAATTGACGCCCGCCGGGTGACGGTGGAAACCCATGACGGCAAGGTGATCTTGCACGGCTGTGTGCGTTCCTGGGCCGAACGGGAAGAAGCCCAGCATGCCGCGGCCGCCGCGCCGGGAGTCACGGCCGTGGACAACCTGATTTCGGTCACCCCCTGAGCCAATCAATCCCACCCACCGCCTTGGCAGGACAGCCTGGCCAGTCTTGGCGATCACCTGGGAACTGGCCAGGAGGTTCGTTTCACCCACCCTCTTGCACCTGGAGCACCCACCCTTGGACCAGCCACACCCCGCCCAGCCTGCTCAACCGCATGCTCACCAATCCCACCTGGAACGGCACGGACATCGCCGCCAGCTGCATGATCGCCTGACCGAGGTCTGCGAAGCGTTCATCCACCAACCCCTGAGCCGAAAGTTCCGCCAGAACACTCTGGTGCGGGAACTGGAGTACCTGGTGGGTTTCTACCAGGACGAAGAAAACTGGCAAGGGATCGCCTGAGCTCAACACCGCCCGGTGCCGTTCGAGCGCAAACGCCTTATAGCGGTTCACCTTTGCGTTGCACACAGAGTGAGCGTTTTTCCTGGTGTGCCTTTTCCGACTGTAGGACAGCCGCCCTCGGCTGTCTCTGAATTTCTGGGCCATCACTGAAGATGACAGCCGAGGCCGGCTGTCCTACAACGAACGAAGATCAAGACACTGAGGCGTGAGTCTCATCATATCCTTGTCGTGTGCAACCCGATCGTGAACCGCCATAAGAACGCTTTCCTGCTCACCATCGAACCCAAGGGGTCTTCATGTCGAACAAGCAACTGCTGTTCCATGCCGCTGCGCGCGAGAAAGTGCTAATGGGAGCCGGGGTCCTGGCCGATGCCGTGCGGGTGACGCTGGGACCACGCTCACGCTGTGTGTTGATTGGTAAGAAATGGGGCCGGCCGATCGTCTGCAATGATGGCGTCACCATTGCCAAAGAGATCGAACTCAAGGACCCCGAAGAGAACCTGGGCGCGCAGATGCTGCGCCAGGCTGCCGAGAAAACCGGCGACGCCGTGGGCGACGGCACCAGCACGGCCACCGTGCTGGCGCAGGCCATCTTTCTGGAAGGGGTGCGCAACGTGGCCGCCGGCGCCAGTGCCATTGACCTCAAACGAGGCCTGGACCAGGCCCTGAAGATTACCATCCAGGCCATCAAGGGCCTGTCGCGACCGGTCGAGAGCCGCAAGGAACGGGCCCAGGTTGCCACCATCTCCGCGCATAACGACCAGGCGCTGGGCGACCTGGTGGCCAATGCCATGGAAAAGGTGGGCGGCGAGGGGGTGGTCTCGGTCGAAGAGGCCAAGGGCACTGAAACCACCCTGGAGGTAGTGGAAGGGATGCAGTTCGACCACGGATTCCTTTCTCCCTACTTCATCACCGATCCCGAAAAAATGGAGGCCGTGCTCGAGAATCCGGTGATTGTGCTGTACGAGAAACGGATCAGCAATCTCAAGGATCTGCTCCCGTTGCTGGAACAGCTGGCCCAGACCCAGCGCTCACTGTTCCTGGTGGCCGAAGATGTGGAAGGAGAGGCCCTGGCCACCCTGGTGGTGAACAAAGTGCGCGGGATTCTGGCGTGCGTGGCGGTGAAGGCGCCCGGCTACGGCGATCGACGCAAGGGGATGATGGAAGATCTGGCGATCTTGACCGGTGGCAAGTTCATTGCCGAGGAACTGGGCCTGCGGCTTGAGAACATCAAGCTGGAAGACCTGGGCCGAGCCCAGCGGGTGGTAAGCGATCGCGAGAGCACCACGATCATCGGCGGCCATGGCCAGAAAGCCGCCATCGAAGCCCGCTGCCATGACCTGCGAACCCAGATTGCCAAATCGAGCTCCGAGTACGACCGCGAAAAGCTCCAGGAACGGCTGGCCAAACTGGCGGGCGGCGTGGCCGTGATCAAGGTGGGGGCCCCGTCCGAGGCCGAAATGAAGAGCCGCAAGGAAGCGCTGGAAGATGCCATCAATTCCACCAAGGCGGCCATGGCCGAGGGAATTGTGCCGGGTGGCGGCTTGACCTTGCTCCGCGCCATCGATTCCCTGGACCTGGTGGAAGCCAGCACCGAAGGGGATGAACGGACCGGGATCCGGATCCTGAGAAAGGCGCTGGAGGCACCCACCCGCCAGATTGCCGAAAACTCGGGCGCCGATGGCGGCGTGGTGGTGGCCCAGATGCGGGCCGGCACCGGCAACTATGGCTTCGACGCGGCACGCGGCCAGTATGTGGACCTGGTCGAGGCCGGCATCATTGATCCCACCAAAGTGGTGCGTACCGCGCTTGAGAACGCCGTCTCGGTGGCCAGCCTGCTACTGCTGACCGAGGCCACCCTGACCGATGTCCCTGAAACCGATGGCCGTGCTGGCCAGATTGCCGAACCGATCGAGGCGTAAGAACTTGGAATCCGTGAGCGGCCAGGCGCGGGACCGTCGCACGCCTACCTGGCGATCCGGATCGGTCAGAACCGAGACGAGCGATCCCATCAAGAAACGCGGCCAGTAACTCTGTTTCTCGCAATGGAAAGCGAAGTCCATCTGACTGAAGCGAATCGTGTGCCTTGCCAGGCGACAAGCGATGGCCACCACACCCGCGGCACAGTTCGCCAAAAGAGATGAACCGATGACCACGCGCGGCTTCCAGGCCGTCGCAGAACCACCTCCGTCCCCATCTGGAGCATCTTCACCGTGTACCGGAGCGTCTCGGTCTTTTGCATCTTGCCCAGGCGCTGGGTTTGCTCGGCAATCGAGCCCGGGGGAACTCGGCGCTACCCAGCGAGATAAAATCGAGGCCACGGGCGCGCACCCTGGCCTCGGCATCCAACCGTGCCAGCACGCTCACCTTGTGGCCACGCCCCTGAAGCGTTTGACCCAGCGTAGACATCGGATTGAGATGACCACTCAACTCTGGACAGATCAAGCCAATATGCATCAAGAATTAACTCCCTTCAAAATCCAGAGTACATGAATTCAGTATGATTCCACTTTCGGGAAACGACGCTCGACCCACGCTTTGCAAAGAGGAACCGTTAGTGAATCCCATAAACATGGCGAATCAATCGCATGAAGACCGATTCGGGAAGCAGCCTTCGAAGCCGAAGGAGAAATAACGCTTGACGGCCGGCCGGGTAGCGAAGCCTGCCAGACCTGTCAACGGCCGCCCGATAAATGACCTTCGCCACGACCTCGGCGGAACAGCCTCGCTGGGCTTCTTTCATGGAGATCTGCTCGCAGCGCTGGAAGATGGTCTCGTATTCATGAAGTTGTTCAGGGGGCACGGTCTCCCGATTGCGATGGTAGAAGTCGGTTTGGACCGCGCCCGGTTCGATCAGCTTGACACGGATACCCAAAGGCCGCAACTCGAATGCCAGGGATTCACTGAACCCTTCCACGGCCCACTTGCTACCATGGTAAATACTGTAAAGTGGAAACGTGGTACGCCCGCCCATCGAAGAGATCTGGATGATGGTGCCTCGCCTCTGACTCCTCATTTGTGGCAACACAGCGCGGGTCACACGCATCAATCCGAACACGTTGGTCTCGAACTGACGGGCAATCGCCGGGTCGGTCATTGCCTCGAAGATCCCGTCCACGCCGTATCCGGCGTTATTCACCAGCACGTCAATCTGTCCGAACTCGGAGACAATCCGCGTCACGGCCGTCTCGATACTCTCTGGCAGGGTGACATCCAGTGGAAGTGCCAGCACACCCGGCAATTCAGCCAGTTCTGGGCAGCTTCCGGGGTTTCGGCACGTTGCCACAACCCGCCAACCTTCCGCAGAAAACTTATGAGCAGCCGCCAGGCCAATGCCAGACGATGCGCCTGTAATCAAGACAACCGGACCGAATGACGACTTATCGGTATGATGCGACTTTGGCACTCTCTTTAACCATCCAGTCAGTCTAACAAGCGCAGCTCATCCGTTCCTGAGTTCGAGCCGCAAGAGCAACGGTGCCGAGGTGCGCAGTGTGACCATGGGCTTAGGCTTTATCGGCGTGGAGTCCCACCTACGGGCGTTGAACCTGTTCAACAGCGTCGCCATGATCAGAAGTGACTCCATTATCGCGAAGCTCTGACCGAGGCAAATTCTCGGCCCCGCGCCAAACGGAAGATACAGGTACTTGTTCTGGTTCTCTTCCTGACCCGGTTCAAAACGCTCGGGCCGGAACGTGTCGGGATCGGACCAGAAGGCCGGGTTGCGTTGAATTCCATAAGGGCTAATGATCACAAGATCACCCGGCGCGATCGCTGTGGTTCCTAGCGTATCGGCCGCAATGGCCCGCCGGTCGAACATCCAAATAGGTGGGAACATCCGCAAGGCTTCTGAGATCACCATTCTCAGCCGCTTGAGCCGGGGTAGGTCGCCAACCGTGGGAACGCGGTTACCAATCTCGGTGTCCAGTTCCTCGTGCAATCGACTCACTTCATCCGGGTGCTGATCTAGCAGGAACCAGACCCAGGTAAGCGCATTGGCGGTCGTTTCATGACCGGCGATCATCAGGGTCATGACCTCGTCACGCAATTGAGCGTCCGACATTCGCTCGCCGGTTTCCTCGTCCTGTGCCACCATCAGCGTGGAAAGCAGGTCACGCGCATCGGGTGCCAGGGCCTCGATTTCCGCGAGACGCTGTCTGCGTTTCTGAATCAGGCCGTCCACCACTCGGTTCATGCTACCTAGCGCTTCTTTGAACTCTCGGTTGCGCTGGGTTGGCACCCAATCGGGCCAGCGGATCAGTTGAGTCACTCTGAAAGCCAGGTTTTCCAAAACGACGGGAAAGACTCGGTTGATCTCGCTGGAACTCTCCGAAATATCCGCGCCAAACAGAACTTCGGAAACCCCTTCGAGCGTGATCCTTAGCATGTCTTCCGAGGCATCCACCGGCTCACCTCGCCGGCAAAGTCCCTCCCAGCGATCTGCAAATCGACGCGAGATGCGTTCAAGGATCGGGCCGAAGCGCTGAACACGATGACCATGAAAGGCCGGTTGCGCCAGCCGGCGATTCTTCTTCCAGATCGGTCCGTGGCCCGTGAGAATGCCACGTCCTAGCACCAGTTGTATTGCCTCGAACGCCGGCGTCGCCTTATCGTAGTTCTCAAAGTTCTCCAGCAGTACACGCCTGATCAAGGCTGCATCGCTGATCAGGTAGGCTTGCCGCCGGCCAATCCGTAACGGCGAGATTCCCGAAGGAGTTCGGGAACGCTCCAGGAAACTACCCAGTGGGTCTTTGACCAGTTCCGGCAGGTCACCATAAATCGACCGAAGCACTCTGTTCAACATGACACGGGCAACCCTTCGCTTACAACAGGCTCGACTTCAACTTACAATTCAACCAAGATCAAGATCAGAAGCAAGAAGGCAGCGATCGGTGACCTGAATGGGGACACTTTTTGCTGTTAACCATTTTCTATGGAAATGCAAGTAATTACAATCAGTTGCGATCCCAAACAAACGGTAATCCAAAGATGGCGTGTGAGCGTCCTTCCGTCAAGAAATGGTCTGATCTCTCATGGCCCACTCGATCGAGCCCGTGGCCCCTTCGACAATTCGCCAGTATGACCTGGATGCACTCCGAGGCAGCGCGATGCTGCTGGGAATTTTGTACCACACGTTACTGGCCTTCACGGGAGCCTGGTGGATCGTGGAAGATCCACATCCCCATGCGGTATACGCCTGGCTCTGTGATGCCATACACGGGTTCCGGATGCCGCTTTTCTTCCTGATCAGCGGTTACTTCTGCCAGATGATTGCCTCCAGGCGCGGCGTGGCCGGTCTGGTATCCAACCGGTTCCAACGCCTGATTATGCCCCTGACCCTGGCGATCGTTACCATTTTGCCGGCCACGAACTGGGTGCGGGACTGGGCCAGCAAGCGCACCGTCGACCAGGACATTCGACTTCAAGGTGACAGGCAACCGGGTTTGGAACTAACAGACGCAGCGCGTAAAAACGATGTGGGCAAAATCAAGCATTTACTCGAATCTGGAAGCGAGACGGAAACCCCCAAGCCCTCAAGCGGCGTGCGTCCTCTAGGATGGGCCAGCCTGCATGGAAACATGGAGGCCGTGCAGCTCTTGGTGGACCATGGGGCAGATGTTAACAACGGCGATAGTCGGGGAAATTGCCCGCTCCATGCCGCGGCTTTTCTGGGGCACGATGCCATTGTCGCCACACTCCTTTCCAGCGGGGCCAACCCACGTCTAGCATCCAGCGACGGTAACTTGCCCGCCGATGTATCACGCACCGACTGGGGCACGACCCAGGCCATCGCCGCCGTCCTCGATATTCCACTCCCGCGCCAGCACGATCTCATGCAGGGCCGCGTCCGGTGCCGTCGGATCTTGGCCCAGGAAATGGGAGAGCCCATGCCAGCCGACGAAGATCCCATTTCCAATGCTAACCAGGGCGTGAGCCTGGACCGGCTGCGGGAGCAGTACCGCGATTTGCTCAATTCACCCCGGCTCTTCGTGCCCGGATCGTTCCTGAGCCCGTTCGGTAACGCCCAGGAACAGGTGCACTTGATTACGACCCCGTTTTTCAATCACCTCTGGTTCCTGTGGTACCTCTGGTGGTTGACTCTGGTTCTCGCGCTGGTGCTGTTGCTGGCAAAGCTGTTTCCATCGGTTCGCCTGGGCGATGTGCTTCAGTTTGGATGGACCGGTCAGATGGCCTGGATTCTGCTCGCCCTGATTCCTCAAATGTTCATGGGCGTGCTCTGGCCGATCTTCGGTCCCGATATCCTGATTGGACTGCTTCCCGCTCCGCATCTCCTGGTCTATTACGGTGTGTTTTTTGCCTTTGGGGCCCGGTCTTTTGGCAGCCGCCATCCCCGTCCGCTTACCTATCGCTGGTGGCTTTATCTGCCCGTGGCACTCTTGATCCTGTTACCGCTCGGAATCTTGATGCGCGGATTGCCACTTTATGGTGGAATCATTCAGGTCCTTTACGCCTGGTTCATGTCTTGGGGACTGCTCGGCCTGTTCCGCCAGACCATCCAGAGGAAGCAATTCTGGATCACCTATCTGGCCGACGCCTCTTACTTTCTGTACCTGGCGCACTTTCCGCTCGTACTCATTGGGCTCTCTTGGGTCAGGCCCTGGCCAATCCCCTCCCTCGTCAAAATTCTCCTCGTCTGTTCGCTCAGTACGACCTATCTCCTATTCATCTATCAATGCCTGATCCGCAACACCTGGGTCGGCCTGTTGTTAAATGGCCGGCGCGGCGGAACAGTACGCTGAAAAGCAAATGCGATCAGGCTTGAACCGGCGGCACGTTTTACAACATGGACGCCAGTTGTTTCAGTTGCTCACGCATCTGGCCAGTTAGGTCCGTCGATTCCAGGACCTGCGCGGCCTGATCGTGGAGTGTATCGATCCACTGGGCCAGGGTGGCATTCTCGGGCAGCCCTTCAATCTGTTCCAGATTGGTGTGGGAGTCTCCTTCCAGGTACCGGACAAGCTGGGCGAGCGACGTCAAGCGCGGATCATTATTCTTCTGCCCCAGCGTCCAGAGCTGGTCGCCCAGCTTCTTGCCGGATTGCGCCAGGCTTTTTTGCACTTCGGTCAGCGTGGCTGCGCGGAATCCATAATCGTTCTTGAGTGTCTGGAACTGGTAGTAGTCGATCGGGATGTAGGTGATCGTGGTGTCTACACGCGCCGAGACACTGGTGGGCGTCTCTTCGTCACGCCACATGCCAAGGGCACCGACAATCGTCGGTGCTTCGAGTTCACCAATCGTTTGAGCCGCAGCCTGGCCAGGCTGCGTTCGCGTTACCACCAGTGGCTGGCTGCTGCGCAAGACAATAATCAGCGCCGGTACGGGAGCACCCTGACGAACCAGGTACTGCCCGGCCGAAAGATCCATCTTCAGGACATCATACCGGCTCGATGGATCGTTCGGTTTCTGGAGCGAATTCAAGATCATGGCACCGATCAAGCGACCGGCCGGCGAATCGCCACTCGACCGATTATAGGCGTCTCGCAACTGCTGAATCTCTGGCCGAGCCTCCAGTTCCCGCCGGCGCTGGTCCAGCTCTTTACTGTAGGTTTCGAACTTCGTGGGCCACTGGCGTTTGTGGATCTGTGCCTGGCGCTCAAGTTCGTGCAACTCCGTTCTGCCAGGGAAGAGGTAGTCGGCTGTGATCGGGTCGAGATGCCTATCGATATGTGTTTTCACGCTCACCCGACACGCAACGGCCGTGATCGGGATCGTCCGGCGCGCGATATCCTGGGCCATCAACCGGATTCGCTCGGATGGGCGATTCTTGAGTAAGTGCTCGTCGTAAGCTCCAACAAACGCATCATGCGCGGCAAGATCCCGCGGTACCCTGCGGAGCCCGACGGAACCAGCAAGCTGATAGAGAATTGTCGAAGCACTCTCGGCGATTTGCTGTCCCTTGGGGCTCTCTGGCAAGACCCCCTGCGCCGCGTAGCCGCGGCGCAGGCTCTCTACAAACGCAGAGGCCACATAGGCGAAATCGGCCTCGTAGGCATCATTCACGGCCACCTGGCCATGCTCACTCCGGACCACGCCAGAGACGTGGTGACGAAGATTGACAACACGAACGACCCGCCCCAGGATCGGCGAATTCCTGGGCAACATGAAGAGCGATGCAAAGAACTCGCTGGTACCGCGGATCCGGTCCAGAGCTCGCATCGGCCCCTCATTCCGGTACGACGTCGTTGTGATCGACGGCACCAGCAAGGTGCGATACATGCCGGCCCAGGCAAAACCGACAAAATCGAGGTAATAAGCGCCCCGCAACGCTGTCAGGTTCCTGAGTGTGCAGAAATGCCAGAAAAGCCGCGCTGATCCTCGTCTCTTGATCGCGTTCCAATCCTCGTCGGAAATGCTGGGCAGAGGAATGATTTCGCTGGGTGAGAGGTATTTCTCAAGGGATCCGGTATTCATAACAACCTCATCGGATGCTGTCAGTTCACAAGATGAAAAAAGTACGTGTTGGCAGACAACAAGAACAAACTTCCAGTTCGGCTTTCAACAGACTCACACGTAACTGGCGCGAATCAACTGGGCGGCCGTCTCGTCAAGCTGATCCGAGCGCCGCAGTTCCTCGAATTTTTCCAGCAAGTCATGCGGACGCAGGCGGCGCTTCTCGGCCCCCGTGACATCCAGGATCAACCGACCTTGGTGCACCATCACCAGCCGATCGCCCAGCGAAGCGGCATGCGCCATCGAGTGGGTGACCATCATGGTAGTCAGTTGCTGCGAACGCACAATCTCATCGGTCAGCCGGATGACCTGTTCAGCGCTCCGGGGATCGAGCGCGGCCGTATGCTCATCCAGCAACAGCAACTCCGGTTTCCGGAACGTGGCCATGAGTAACGTCAGCGCCTGACGCTGCCCACCCGACAGACTGCCAATCGGATTATCGAGCCGGTCCTCAAGCCGCATCCCCAGCGGCCGGACATGCTCCCGAAATTCCGCAATTCTCCGCCGGGTCACCGCCAGACCCAGCCTCCGAGGCTGGCCGCGTTGGGAGGCGAGTGCAAAATTCTCGGCAATCGAAAGCGTGGGCGAGGTACCCGCCAGCGGATCTTGGAATACGCGACCAATAAACCGCGCACGCCGGTGCTCAGGCCAGCGCGTGATGTTGTGCCCAGCCAGGGTAATGCTGCCGGCATCGGCCAGAAACGTGCCCGCCACCGCATTCAGCGTGGTACTTTTGCCCGACCCGTTGGTACCGATCACCACCACGAAACTACCCGGTTCAATGGAAAAGTCCAGGCCGCGCAAGGCGCGGACCTCATCGGGCGTGCCCGGAAAAAATGTCTTGTAAAGTCCTCGGACTTCGAGAGTGGCCATGCTCACAATCTCCCCGCCGGTGCCGGCTTCACGCGAAGCTGAAACGCTCTGGGCAAAACCAGAGCCAGCAGCACAAACACCGCCGTGATCAACTTCAGATCATTGGGGTCCAGGCCCGCCCGCAACGCCAGCGCTATCATCAACCGAAATAACAGAGAACCCATGATTGCGCCACAGATCGACAGCCCAATTCCACCCCGACCCACCAGTGCCTGGCCAAGAATGACACTGGCAAGCCCCAGCACCACCATGCCAATTCCCATCTGAACATCGGCAAATCCTTGGTACTGAGCCAGCATGGCGCCACTGAGCGCCACCAGGCCGTTAGACATCATCAGCCCAAGTGTGATCATGCGCCCCACATCCACCCCCAGCGCCCTGATCATCCGGGGGTTATCTCCAGTCGCACGCATGGCGGTTCCGAGACTGGTCTTGAAAAACAGGTGCAAAAGCCAGGCAGTCAGACAGACAAGCAGCAGAATGGCCCCCAGATTCACCAGGTCAGAAACCCGGACTGAACTCCCCAAAAGCTGCACACTTTCAACCTTGCCGCTCACCTTCTGCACCACCCCCTGAAGGTCCGAATTCACTGTTCGAGCATCCAGCAAGGGAACATTGCTCCGCCCCATCACATGCAAATTCACCGAGTACAGCGCAGTCGCCACCAGAATTCCAGACAAAAGCCCATTGATCTGGAACCTGGTCTGGAGCAACCCGGAGAGCCCGCCCGCCAAACTGCCCGCCACAACGGCAAGTGAGGTGGCCAGCCAGGGGTTATAACCACGCGCAATCAAGGCCGCGGCCACGGCCGCCCCCAAGGTCAATGAGCCGTCCGCCGTCAGATCGGCAAACGAGAAGATCCGAAAACTGATAAATACACCAAGCGCCAGCAGCGCCAGGATCAGACCGATGGTCCAGGAGCCCAATAGCAGCGTCATGACGACTTCGCCTCCCCATCCACGGACAGGGGAACCACCCAGAACACGCCCCTTGTGAATGTGCTTTCTCCCACGCCAACAATCGGCCTGGAATCATTCAGTAAGTGCAACAGCGAATCGATTCGGCCCGATTCAAAAATTAGCTTCAAGACCGCGTTCAGGTCGAGCGAACCCCGAGGCAATGGTCGGTACGGCACCACCGTGGCATGAAAGTGCCCCTGAAGCGTGGGGGCCGTGGCCAATGCTAGCGGCCGGACAAACGGCGACAACTCTGGCCCGGGCCGCCGTGATGCCACCCCCACCACCAGCGTTGTGCTGCGTGCAAACTCAGGCTCGGCCGTTAACGAGAACCAATCTCGCGCGGCTCGCTGGTCAAACGGGTCCAGCCCTGAATCCATGGACAAGGGCGATTGCCTGAGTGCCGAACCCACCAGGCCCGCGCTCTCGCCCACAAGCACCACGCCCACCGTGGCCGCATCCACCAGATCCAGACAAGCCTCGGCCAGGCTGCTCAGAGTCACCTCCCCAAGCTCAGGCTCAACCCGTGGCTCAAACCGCGCCATCACGGCCGATGCTCCCATGCGGAACGAGAGCCCGTATAGCAACCGCATTTGCGGCACGAACGCACCCGAAGCCGCCTCAAAATCCGGGTGACCTTGCCCGGCGCCGGGCCGATACGTGGCAACTCCAGAGGCTGCCAGAAATTCCCCAAACCGCTGACGGCACGCATCAAAGCTTGGCCCCAGCGCGCCCAGGCCGATAGCCATGACGCCAGGTTCCGCACGCCACAACCGCTCATCACTTTCACGATAGCCACCCTGAGCCAACCGAGTTGGATCGCCAATCAGTTCCAGAGCCGAGGCCGTGGGCCGACCCGCCGGCGCAAAAACACTCAGGGTCATCTCAGGGCGGTCGACCGAACGCCCTGAGCCGCCGGAGGCACCTGGTGCCTGAACGGGGGCTGGTTCCTCATAAAAAAGCCGAGCCACACCGGTCAGCCGAAGCACATCGCGAACCGTCTCGGAATCGCCGACAATCCGAAATGAACCGCCAATCTGACGCATCTGGCGGTGATACCGCACCAGCAGGGCAATACCGGTGGAACTCAGATACGTCAGGCCGGTCAGGTCGAGCCGGACCTCATACACGCCGCTCCGAACCACCTCGTCGAGGCGGTCAGAAAGAAATGGCGTCCACGACGAGTCCAGTCGGCCGGTGACAGTGACATCGGCCGTATGATCATGCGAAGTAATCTGACAGTCCATCCCCAGCCCTTCAACGTGAAGTGGTCGACGCTTCTGGAATGACAAGGTCGGCCTGCTGAACCCAGGAGCCGGGTATTGCGAACCCAAGCCGGCGGGCGGTCTCCAGGTTCACCGCACGCCGGGGCTTGCCATAACTGCGAAACGGTAACTGGGCCGGATCTTTGCCACCCAGAACCTCGGCAACCATTTTGCCGAGTTCTCGCCCGTGGTCTCGATAATCCGAGCCTACGGCCACAACGGCTCCCTGCTTCACCTGTTCGGGAGTGAATGCAAAGAGTGGCAGCTTGGCCGCTTCACAAACCCGGGATATGGCCGGGAAGCTTGTGTTGGACAGGGAATCCGAGATCTGGCAGAACAGATCAATGTTGGATTGAATCAGGTTTTGGGCCGCCTCACTCACCTCACTGGCACTATTGACTGGAGTACTGACCAGTTTCATCCCTTCTGCCTTGAGCGCCGCTTCCAGTCTTTGGCGGGCAATGGTGGAATTCAACTCACCGGGCGTGAACAGCGTGCCCACCCGCTGGGCATTGGGAGCCAGCTCTCGGATGGTCCGAACGACCACCGCATATGGGAAGTCCAGATAGACTCCCGTGACGTTGGAACGATGGTCCGTATTGGAGGTGCCGGCACCGGCCGTAATCGGATCCAGCACCACCCCGAAGAGCAGCGGCTTGCTAGTGAGTTTCCGGGTTGCAGCTTGCAACGCGGGGGTACTCAGGCTCACCACCAGCTCAGTGTCATCCCCATTGAATTCGTCACAGATCGCATTCAGGGTGGCAACGTCTCCCTGCGCGCTTCGCTTTCTAAGTGTCAGGTTACGGCCCTCAACCAGGCCCAATTCCAACAACGCTTCTTCGAACCCAGCGGTCGCCTGTTCCATCACCACGTTTTCCAGATAACTGACGAGGCCAATGCGCCACTGGCGATCAGCCAGTGACGGCGTTGGAACCACCGAGGCGGGCTCTTTGGGGGGATGACGTCGAACTGGGCCGCCGGCCGTGATCAAGACATCCACCTTGGATGCAACTTCCTCTGGCAGCGACCACCCGGCCTGGAAGGTTTTGAGTACCACTTCGTTGACACAAAACTGGGGCGGAACCACGTATTGCATGGGCAACTTCGCCGGTGACTCGCCCAGCAGCACCCGGCTTGCCAGTTGACCCACCGTGCCACCCACCTGGTAATAGTCGGCCCCCAGATCAAACAGCACTCCACGCTCGGTGCTACCTGGAATGTTGGAAAAGACCGGGATTTGGGCGGTTCGGGTTGGCCCGACCACGGAATCTAGCGAGGTCAGCACCGTCACATCGCCACCAATCCAGATTGCCTCAACGCCTCTGGAAATCAGGGAGGCAATTGCCTCACGAACCCCGGCCGCGTTATCGACATTGGCTTCAATTAGCTCAATCCCAAGCTCTCGGCACGCCTTGCGCGCCACCTTGGTGCAGGCCTCGGAATTGGCCTCCGAGGGGTTCCAGGCCACCCCCACGCGAGCTAAACCTGGCGCTAGACCTCGTGCCATCCGAAATGCGTCTGCCACCGGCTGCATGGTTCCCAGCCCGACCATGGCCGGCGGATGCTTGAGCGGATCATCGGCTGAAATGCCCACCCCCGCCGCAACCGGATCACTGACCAGACCAAACACATGCGGCATCTTGACATCACGATTGGCCGCGGCCATTGCCTGCAAGCTGGGCGTGGTAATGGTGATCACAAGGTCAAAATCTGAGCCGGCAATTTCCTTGGCGATCGCCAGCGACGTGGCGGAATCGGCTTCGGCGTTATAGCGTTTCAACTGAATCGTTTCACCGGCTCTGAAGCCAGACGCCGCGAGACCGGCAATAACCCCACGGATTCCTTCCTCAAGGGTGGGCTGCGAAACATGCTGAAACAAAGCGACCTTATGAATTTTGCCTGGCCGCCCACCCTCAGCCGGAGCGCGGTTGGCCGTCCCTCGCAACCGGCTGGCGTCTGCCATCAGAAGAATGGCCGACGCCGCGAAGATCAATCCAAGTCCCAGTAATAGCCGAAAGAAACCGTGACGCATCAAAATTGATCAGGATAAAAAGTTGTTTCCAAACCGGGCCTGGCTCAACGGCCGCAAGGCGTCGGTTCCAGGTTTTGCAAAGGCTTGCCTGGACATAGGTATCACACCTGTAAAGTGTACCCTAACGATATCTTTTTTACTCCAAAAACCCCGTCAATCCTAGTCCTGAACGGCACAGGCAGACGCCCTACGCAAGCCAGCATTGCCCATTCTCACATTTGGCGCGCACAGGCCCGAGCTGGGATAATTCAAACCGGGCAGGGCCGGTCACCGGTTAGGCCTACCGGGCAAAGGGACAAGATGACAGCGCACCCGCGACGACGGCTCAGACGATGGAACTGGGGTCAGCATCCCCGGTCGCCTTGGCGAGACCCCCGCGCCCTGCTGGGCTCGCTTCTGGTACATGCGGTCTTGATCGCCCTGGTCTCCTGGCTTTCCTGGACCGTGGTTCATTCACAGGTTCCTGTCAGCGGGCGAACCGGGCCCGTTTTTGCCGAGATCGAACCGCCTGAGATCCCAAGCTTGGACCATGCCGGCGAGGGCGGCGGTGCGCCCGGTGCCTTGGGACAGAACCCAGCCAACCAGACCGAGAACGTGGGCGATTCTGTCACTTCGGGAATGGCCCCGTCTGGACGGGTGAGCCTGGCCGGGCAGGGGGGCGGAGGTGGAACCGGGGGCGGATCGGGCGGCGGCACCGGAACCGGCAGCGGAATCGCCTTCGAGGTTGCCGAAACCCAGGCCCGATCCTACGCCTACGTTATTGATTGCTCAGGCAGCATGGGACAACCGGGCTCGTTGGAATGGGCCAAGCAGGAACTGGTTTTGAGCCTGGCCCGGCTGCCGCAAGAGGCGCGGCTGGCGGTAATTTTTTATAATGCCGAGTCTCGCATGCTGTCTCAGGGACTGGAACCGGCCACACCAGAGGCAGTGGCACGCATTGAATTGCAGTTGCCCACCATCAAGGCCGACGGCAGCACCCGCCCCAGGCCGGCGCTGGAAGCTGCACTGGCGCTTTCACCCGAGGTCGTGTTCCTGCTCACCGATGGTCAAGATTTGAACTTTGCCGATGTGGAGCGAATCCAAAGCCTGACGGCCGGGGCCCGGATTCACACCATTGAACTGGGCGGCCGATCCTTCAGCGGCCAGGCCGGTGAACGGGCCCTGGAACACCTGGCCAGAGTGACCGGCGGCAAATATCGCCACATCGACCTGCAATCCGCTGCAAACGACAAGCCGGGTCGATAAATCCAGACAGCCCTGCGGGAGATCTTTGCAGAACCTTTGCCCAACAACTCTTCCACATGGTCGCCCGCAATAACAATCGGGTACGGATAAAGCCGTATTCCCGGCCACAATCGTGTTGGTAAGAGACCGGAGGCGGGGGCACTTGAGGGTTGGGGCCCGAAGGTTCAACGCACAGCGTTCCGGCCAGGCTCCAAGCTGCTTGACCCAGTTGAGCCAGGCACCACATTGCTTAATAATGCTTACAAGATCTTTTCCTGGCCAGGTCTGCAGGTGATCGCCCAGCCCTGAACCAGGGAATCCAGAGCGAGGTCAACATCCCTCAGCCGGGTTTTTCTGCCAGAGGGTTGCATGGGTCTCTGGGGCAGGATAGACCAGTGTTCTGGTTTGAACGGACACCGTTCGCCAGACGACACGCAACCCCCGCCTGGGGCTCGTCGGAACGCCCGGTGCAATGCCTGGCGGATTCGAAGTTCCATCTCGTGCGATCGCCGCCAACCGCGGTGTCGGAATTCTTGAAGAGGTCCGCCCCCATGAAAACCGTGGTCACCGACTACACGTTCCCGGACCTTGAGATCGAGCGTGAGGTTCTGCACGCCGGTGGCCATGAGCTGGCCGCCTCCAAGGAGCGGCCTGCGCCTACGGAACTCAAGAGCCTGGTTCAGCAGGCCGACGCCGTGATCACCCAGTTCGCGCCGGTGAATGCCGAGGTCATTGCCGCCATGGACCGGGCCCGGGTCATTGTTCGGTACGGCATCGGGGTCGACAACGTCGATCTTGAAGCCGCCCAGAGACGAGGAATTCCGGTTTGCAACGTGCCGGATTACTGCCTGGACGAGGTGGCCGACCATACCCTGGCCTTCATTCTGGCAGTCACCCGCCAGGTAGTGCCGCACGCGGTCAGCCTCAGAGAGGGGCGCTGGGGGCTGGTTGGAACGCTTGATTCCTTGCGTGCCCTGCGTGATCAGACGGTGGGCGTGGTTGGGTTCGGTCGGATCGGTCGCGAAGTGGTGGCCAGGCTCCGCCCGTTCAAGTGCCAGATCCTGGTGTTTGATCCGTTCGTCAGCCCAGAAGCCGTGCATCAGGCGGGGGCGAAGCCGGCCACCCTGGCCGAGATCTGCGCAGTATCGGACATTGTCACCCTGCATTGCCCGTCTACCGCCCAGACCCGCGGCCTGATCAACGCCCAGAGCCTGGCCGCCTGTAAGCCGGGCGTGATTGTGATCAACCTGGCGCGTGGTGACCTGATTGACCCCGAGGCCCTCACGGCGGCCCTGCAAAACGGGCAAGTATCTGCGGCCGCGCTCGACGTGTTCACGCCCGAGCCAATTCCGGCCGGCCACCCCATTCTGGCCATGCCCAATGTGGTGCTGGCCCCGCACATCGCCTCGGCCAGCCCGCCGGCCGTGCGTAAACTGCGGCAAACGGCGGCCAGCCTGGCCGCCCAGGCGTTGCGGGGCGAACTGCCGCCCAATGTGGTGAATGGTGTGACCGAACCTCGGAGGATGGATTGATGACGGCTCCACGCGTACTAGTCACCGGCGGCACCGGGTTTGTGGGCCGATGGGTGGTTCGGGCCTTGCTCCAACGTGGCATCGACGTGGTGGCATTCGACCATCATGCGCCTGATAGCCGCTGGCGCGCCGTGGTGGGGCCCCAGGCCGATAGCGTGCCCGTGGCCGTGGGCAGCCTGCTGGACCGCGACCTGCTGCACGCCCTGAGCACCGAGCACAAGTTCACCCAGATCATTCACCTGGCGGCTCTGCTGACGCCCGATTGCCAGCATGACCCATTTCTGGGCTGCGAGGTGAACGTACTGGGCAGCGTAGCGTTGTTTGACCTGGCGAGGCTGAGCGGTGGTCGCATCCAGGCCATCTCCCACGCCAGCTCTTACGCCGTGTACGGCCCAGAGGCCGAGAGCGGACCGGTGGCCGCAGTCAGCGCAGCCAGCTCCCAGGAATCCGGGCCGCCCATGTTCTATGGCGCGTTCAAGCTGGCCGTGGATCTGATTGCCCACCAGTACTGGCGTCATTTCGGCGTGCGCTCGGTGGGCATTCGCCCGCACGTGATTTACGGTCCAGAGCGCTGCGTCGGGCTAACCGCCGGCCCCTCGCTGGCCGCCCGCGCCGCCGCGCGGGGAGAGCCGTTTACCATCAACTACACCGGCAAGGTCGGCTACGACTACGTGGAAGACGTGGCCGAGGCGTTTGTGCGGGCCGCGCTGGAAGCACCCCCTGGGGCGTTCGTTTATGACCTGCCCAGCGAGGTGGCCACCCCACAGCAGTTCATCGCGGCCATTGACCAGGTGGTTCCAGGCTCGGCGGCGCACATCACGGCCGATGGGCCGCTGGTCCCTTCCAACGTGCCCACCCACCCCAATCCCATCTCTCGCCTCTTCCCAGACTGGCGGCCCACGCCGCTCAGCGAAGGGGTACGCAAAACCATCGAGTTTTATCGCCGCACACCGGCGTCCAACTAAGACTTGAGTCGTGAAAGGAAACGAACCAAGAATCCCCGAATGAGAATCGACCAGATGGACGGAATGAACAGGAATGATGAACCGGCAGAATCCCATCTGCGCAGGTTCAATCTCGTCCCTCCCGTCCGTTCTTCTCTTCCATTCCCCTCAATCCTGGTTACCTTTTCTGTTCCGTCCGTTTCATCTGTGGTTTCCCTTCCCCGCTTGTTTCAGCCCCACCATGACCCAGACCAGCCGCACCATCTCGCTGCATGATCTCACGGCCTTCTGCGTGGCGGCCTTTGAGTTTACCGGCATGCCGGCAGCCCAGGCCCACACCGCGGCCCACGCCCTGGCAACCACCGACGCCATGGGAGTGTTTACCCACGGCACCAAGTTGCTTGGCGGCTACTTGCGCAAGCTGCAAGGCGGCGGCTACCAGCCTGCGGCCCAGCCGCAAATCGAGCGCGAGGGGCCGGGCTGGGCCGTGATCGATGGCAACTCTTGCCTGGGCCAGGTGGGTTGCACCTTCGCCATGCAAACGGCACTGACCAAGGCCAGAAACGTGGGCGTGGCCTACGTGGGGATCAGGAACACCGGGCACATTGGCGCGGCCGGCGTGTATGCGGCGCAGGCCGCTCGTCAGGGGTTTCTGGCCATGGTCACCGGCAACGACATCCCCAGCGTGGCCGCTCCTGGGTCACGCAAGGCGGTGCTAGGCAGCAACCCGCTGGCGTTTGCCGTCCCAGTGCCAGGCGCGGATCCAATCTTGCTAGATATCGCCACGGCGGCCGTGGCCGGCGGTAAGGTGTACGCCGCCCACCAGCGTGGCGAGCCAATCCAGCCCACCTGGCTGATTGGGCCTGACGGTCTACCCACCACGAACGGCAGCCTGTACCCTGAACAAGCCTCGCTGGCCCCCATGGCCGGCCACAAGGGGTACGGCCTGGGGCTCTGGTGCGAGGTCCTTTCCGGGCTGCTGCCAGGCGGGCACCTGACCTGGCAGGTGGGAAGCTGGATGTTTGATGCGCCCAGCCGCCCCTCCTGGCACAACGCCGGCTTCATTGTGCTGGATGTCAACGCCATCGCCACGCCAGAAAGCTACGCCAGCAAGATCCACACCCTGATCGAAGAGATCCACCACACACCCACCATGGCCGGAGTTGATCGGGTTTTGTTGCCTGGCGAGCGGGAATGGAACCTGTTCCATCGAACCCAGTCGGCCGGCATCACCTTACCGGCCGACGTGGTGGCCAAGCTGGCCGAGGTGGCCGGAAACCTGGGCCAGGAACCAAACTGGCATTGAGCCGCATCTGTCCCTTCTTCATCAACCCTCTCTGTAGAGATCGAGCGAGCCATGAAGCTCTTACGTTATCAAGACAAATCGGGTCATGTTCATCTGGGTGCACAACACGCGGACGGCAAGGTCACCCTGGTCGAAGGGGAACTGCTGGGCAAGCACCATGACACTGGCAAACCGGCCGACGTCCACGAACTGCTGGCCCCCATCGAGCCGCGTGACATCATCTGCATTGGCCTGAATTACCGCAAGCATGCCGCCGAAGGGGGTCAGCCCATCCCCGAGTTCCCCGTGGTATTCATGAAGAATAGCGGCACGCTTCAAGACCCTGGCAAGCCGATCATCTTGCCCCGCACGCTCACCAGCGACAGCGTGGATTATGAGTGCGAACTGGCGGTGATCATTGGCAAGCCCTGTTACAACGTCAAGCGAGACGAGGCACTGTCCTACGTGCTGGGCTACACCTGCGCCAATGACGTCAGTGCCCGTGACTGGCAAATGAAGTACGGCGGCACCCAGTGGTGCCGGGGCAAAACCTTTGCCACGTTCTGCCCGCTGGGCCCGGTGATCACCACGGCCGACGAGATCCCGAACCCCAACGCGCTGGCCATCAAAACGGTGCTCAACGGCCAGGTGATGCAAGACTGGAACACCAACGACATGATTTTCGACGTGCCCACCCTGATCGAGTTCCTCAGCGGCAGCACCAAGCTGGCCGCCGGCACGGTCATCTTGACCGGCACCCCCCACGGCGTGGGTGGCGCGCGCAAGCCCCCGGTATTCTTGCAGCCCGGCGATACCGTTTCCATTGAGATTGAGAAGATCGGCACCCTGACCAACCCCGTGGTGGCCGAAGCCCACTGAGTGATTTCCGGTGGATTGACGTCTCCGCTTTTGTGGTGCAGGCCGCCTCTGGCCTGCATCCCAAAACGGGAACCAGGTAAACCGTCTGCCGCACAAACAGAAACCCACGCCCCAGCTTCAAAATGGCATAAAGATCTAACGCGGTCCTTCCTCTCCACCCTCTCCACGGCTGGCACCTGCCATGACACCATCAATCCCCGCCTGGGACCACGGCGACCTGCCCGAACCCCAGCCGCTCTCCTGGCGGCACTGGCCCTCGTACGTTGGCCCCGGCATTGTGATGATGGGGATCCAGATTGGCGGCGGTGAATGGCTGTTTGGTCCCGAAGTCACCGCGCGGTATGGCGGCGGGCTGATGTGGATTGCCACCGTGGCCATTGTGCTCCAGGTGTTTTACAACCTGGAATGCGGGCGCTATGCCCTGTACTGCGGTGAGCCGGTTTTCACCGGCTTCATGCGCAAGTGGCCGGGCACGGCCTTCTGGGCGAGCCTGATGTTGGTGTTAAACGCCAGTGCTCTGATCCCCGGCCTGTCCACGCATGGCGCGGCCATTATTGCGGCCCAAATTCTGGACCGGCCGCCTGGCGAGCAAGACCGGAACCTGGTGCGCATGCTGGCGTTCGCCTGCCTGTTCGGCGTGACCGTACCGGTGCTGCTGGGCGGCAAGGTGTACAACATGCTGCAAACCGTGATGACCGCCAAGGTGTTCCTGGTGCTGGGGTTCTGCCTCGCGATCGGCCTGACCATGGTGAGCCCCTGGAACTGGTGGAGCGTGTTCAGCGGGTTCCTCCAGTTCGGCAACGTGCCCAGCACCAACCCGCAAGGGGCCGATACCGTGGTGAACGTGGGCACCTATTACCTTGAGCATGGCGAGTGGCCGATGATTGCGCTGGCCAATATTGCCGTACTGGGTGCGTTTGCCGGCTACGCGGGCGGCGGCGGCCTTTCAAACTCAACCTACAGCAACTTCGTGCGTGACAAGGGCTGGGGCATGGGCAGCCTGGTGGGAGCCATCCCCAGCGCCGTGGGCGGCAAAGATGTGAAGCTGAGCCACGTGGGCAAGGTCTTCCCGATGACGACTGAGAACCTCAAACGCTGGAGCGGCTGGTGGCGGTATATCATGACCGACCAAGTGCTAGTGTGGGCGCCCGGCTGCTTCATGGGCATGGCGCTGCCGGCCCTGCTCTCGATGCAGTTTGCCCCTCATTCCGAGCTGTACCAGGCCACTGGCCGGATGGAGTGGGCCCAGGCCCTGATCACGGCTGACGGTATGCGGCACGCACCCGGCCTGAGCCCCAGCTTCAGCCATTTTCTCTGGCTTGCGGCCCTGCTAACCGGCATTGCCGTGATGCTACCCAGCCAGATGTCCATTGTGGATGACTTCAGCCGCCGCTGGACCGACGCCATCTGGACCGCCAGTGCGCGAGTGCGTGGCAGCCTGCGTGCCGACCAGGTCAAGTACATCTACTACTCCATTCTAGCAGCCTATGTGCTGTGGTCGTTCACCTGCGCCTACTTCTTCTCAACCCCCAAGCTGATGACCATTGTTATTGCCAACATCAATAACCTGGCCATTGGCGTGACCGCGCTCCAGCTTTTGTGGATCAACCATACGCTGCTGCCGCGTCCGATCCGACCACGCTGGTACCATACGCTAGGTTTGTTGCTATGCGCCTCGTTTTATCTGGGCCTGGCAGGGCTGGTGTTCTATACCAAGCAGTGGCCCGAACTGGTCAAAATGTGGCAGGGCGGTGCCTGAGTCAATCCAGCGTGTCCCTCTGTTCCCACGCTCAAGTTCGGACAGGAGTTGTTCCATGGCAGCCAATCGGTTTGATTTGAACGGTCGCGTGGCGGTGGTTTCTGGCGCCGCAGGCGGCCTGGGTCGGGCCACCGCCCTGGCCCTGGCCGAGCATGGGGCCGATCTGGTACTGCTCGACATCAACGCCAAGGGCCTGGAACAGACAGCGGCCGAGGTGCGCACACTGGGCCCCAAGGCCGTCTCACACACGTGCGACGTCTCTCAACCGAACCTGGTGAACGACCTGTTCCACCAGATCGACCGTGCGTTTGGCCGGATCGACTTTCTGGCGAACATTGCGGGCGAGGGGATTCTGGGCCGCCCCGAAGAGCTGACCCCGGAACAGGTCCAGCAGGTGTTCCAGAACCTGGTGTTTGGCCGGCTGGCCATGTGCCAGCAGGCGGGGCGTCGCATGCTGGCCGTTGGCCGAGGCAGCATTGTCAACATTGGCTCACTGGCCAGCCAGACCGCGCTGGGACGTGGACACCTGGCCTACAGCATGGCCATGGGAGCCGTGGTCCAGATGACCCGCGAACTCTCCACCGAGTGGTCGAGACGCGGGGTACGCGTGAACGCCATCTTGCCGGCCCAGGTAGTTAACGCCAGCCTGGAGGCGCGGATGGCCGCCGACCCCACCATTGAGGGGCGCTGGCTCAGCGGAATCCCGCGCGGTCGGCTGGGCCGACCCACCGACATTCAGGGGCTCATGGTGCTGCTGGCGTCCGACGCGTCGGACTGGATCACGGGCGCACTCATCCCCATGGATGGCGGCAACCTGGCCATGAACGCCGGCGGAACCATCGGAACATGAACCAGATTCGCAACGCCGATGATTACCATTTCAGCTTGTGCCACTGCTCTCAGAGCCGTGGCACAAGTGAAAACCCAGGGCCGATTTGGATCTCTTGAATCATCGTCTCCACACGTGTCCAGGATGTGCCGATGTCCGACAATCTTTCCAGCAACGATGACCGCCTGGCGCTTTACCGGACCATGGTGGTGATCCGCCAGACCGAGGAAGAACTGGCGCGGTGCCACCAGCGCGGCCTGATTCATGGCGCCTGCCACACCTACGTGGGCCAAGAGGCGGTGGCCAGCGGCGTGTGCGCCCACCTGGGCCCCAAGGACACCGTGTTCAGCACCCATCGCGGCCACGGCCACGCCCTGGCCAAGGGGATGCCGCCCCGCGAGCTGATGGCCGAACTGTTCGGTCGATCGACCGGCTGTTCACGCGGGCGCGGCGGGTCCATGCACCTGTTCTCTCCCGAGATCGGTATGATGGGGACCAGCGGCATTGTGGGGCCCTGCATCCTGCAAGCCTGCGGCGGCGGCTACAGCAGCAAGCTCATGGGCACCGGCCGGGTCTCGGCCGCGTTCTTCGGTGACGGTGCCACCAACAATGGCGCGTTCCATGAAGGGCTCAACCTGGCCAGCATCTGGAAGCTGCCGGTGCTGTTCATTTGCGAGAACAACCAGTACGCCACCGAGGTCCCCTTCTCATACGCGGCTGGCAACCCCGAGGTTGCCAGCCGGGCCGCGGCCTACGGCATGCCGGGCGTGGCGGTTGACGGCAATGACGTGGCGGCCGTGTATGCGGCCGCGGCCCAAGCGGTGGCGCGCGCCCGGGCCGGCGAAGGCCCCACCCTGATCGAATGCAAAACCTACCGCACCCGCGCCCATGCCGAGGGGATGGGCGATTTCACCTATCGCACCCGCGATGAGGTCAATCGCTGGAAAGAGCGCTGTCCGATTGCAAGCTGGCGTGAAGAGCTCATTCAGGAGTACGGCGTGAGCGAAGCCGTACTCGATTCGATGGATGAAGACGTGAAAACGCTTGTGGCTGAAGCACGTGAGTTTGCCGAAGCCAGCCCGGTGCCTGACCCCAGCACCGCCACCACCCACGTTTACGCCGCGGGGCCGGCCGTTCCGCCTGCCGAGCCCCCCCTGGAAACGGAACGCTTGCGATCGTTTGCCCAGGCCACGCTGGAAGCCCTGGCTGGTGAAATGGCGGCTAACCCGGCCATCTTCGTGATGGGTGAGGGGATCGGCAAACGGGGCGGCAACTTCCAGACCACCCTGGGGCTGTACGAAACGTACGGACCCGTGCGGCTGTGCGATACTCCCATTGCCGAACGTGGCTTTGTGGGGCTGGCCGGCGGTGCCGCCATGACCGGCACCCGGCCGGTGGTCGATTTCATGTTCGCCGATTTCTTGCTCGACGCCGTGGGCGAGATCATCAACCAAATTGCCAAGATGGGCTACATGTCCAGCGGCCGGCTCCCGATGCCCGTCCTGATGCGCGGCTGTATTGGCATTGGCCACTCGGCCGCCACGCACCACTCAGGCAGTTATTACGGCCTGTTCGGCCAGGTGTCAGGGCTCAAGGTTGTGGTTCCGTCCAACGCCAGAGACGCCAAGGGGCTACTAACGCACGCGTTAAGGTGCAACGACCCGGTTCTGTTCCTGGAACACCGAGAAATCCTCCAGCACAAGGGGCCCGTGCCGGAAGCGGCCTACGAGATCCCGTTCGGCCAGGCCGCCGTGGTGCGTGAAGGGACCGACGTGACGGTGGTTGCCCTCGCCCGAATGGTCTCGCTGGTGCTGGAGTCCTGTGCGGAGCTGGAAGCCGACGGGATCTCGGTGGAACTGATCGACCCACGCACCGTGGTTCCGCTGGACGTTGCCACCATCCTGCAATCGGTCCAGAAAACCGGGCGGTTGCTCATTGTTGACGAACCGCCAGCCTCGTGCGGCCTGGCCGCCGAAGTGGCCGCCCAGGTGGCCGAACACGGGTTCGACAACCTCGATGCCCCCATCCGCCGGGTGACCGGGGTGTTCTCACCCACCCCCTACAGCCCGTCGTTAGAGGCGGCCGTGGTTCCCAATCGACCGATGATCACCCAGGCCATCCGCTCCCTTGTTCGAGAATGATTCCATGGCTCTTGAAATTGTGATTCCAAGGCTGGGCTGGTCGATGGAGCAGGGCACGTTCATCGGCTGGCTCAAGCAAGACGGTGACCAGGTCCGGATCGGCGACCCGCTGTTTGAACTCGAAGGCGAGAAGTCGGTCCAGGAAATCGAATCGGTCGATGCCGGCATTCTGCACATTCCAGCCCATGCCCCGGCGCGCGGAAGCGTGGTGAACGTAGGGGCCGTGATCGGCTACCTGCTGGCCCCAGGAGACGTGCCACCTTCCACGGGTGCGGGTGCACGCGAGCCGGCCGTGGACCAGGTTGTACCTGTGGTGCCAATGGCCGCCACGCCGGTGGACCACGGGATCCCGAACCTGGAACTAGCCTCTGAGCCACCCATGGCCGTGGTGGCCAGCCCCCGGGCCCGCCGGGTGGCCCAGGAACTGGGCGTGAACTGGAAAACGCTGACCGGGCAGGGGACCTCCGGCCGCGTGCGCGAGCAAGACGTGCGTGCCGCGGCGGCCAGCGTTGGCGTGGGCCACCAGGTCGGTTCGCAACCGATCCCGCCGCGTCGACGGTTGATCGCCGAGCGTCTGGCAGCCAGCCAGCAACAAACGGTGCCGGTCACGCTTACCACCAGGGCCACCGTGACCGCCCTGGTGCGGCTGCGGGAAGAGATCAAAGCTCGGGGCAAAGCGAGCGTGACCCCCAGCTATCAAGACATGATCATGAATTTGAGTGCAGCCGCGCTCAGGCGGCACCCACTGGTGGCCAGCCGGTGGGAGCGCACGCCCGGTGGTGAGGACCGCCTGATCTCGCCGGGCGTGGAACCACTAGCGATTGGGTTTGCGGTGGATACCCCAGACGGCCTGCTGGTGCCGGTGATCCCGGCTGTGGAACAGCTTTCGCTCACGGATCTGGCGGGGCGAACCAGGGCAGCTATCGGGCGTGCCCAGGCCGGTCGGTTAAGCGCGGCTGATTCCACGCGCGCAGTGTTCACGCTCACGAACCTGGGCGCATTTGGGATTGATGCGTTCACGCCGGTGTTGCACGACGGTCAGACCGCCATTCTGGGCCTGGGTGCGATCCGCCGCGAGCTGATCATTCGCGATGATGGCGCGTTCGCCCCAGAGCATCAGATCACATTAAGCCTGACGTTCGATCACCGGGTGCTCGATGGCGCACCGGCCGCCAAGTTTTTGCAGGATCTGGCCACCCGCATGACACAACCGCCAGCCTGGCTGATTGAGGACAGGCCCTCGGCCTGAGCCTGAGACCGCTCCAGGCGATCTTTCAGGATTCGTAACCACTCCGCGGAATTCCGTGAGCCGGGATTTTCCGCTTCCGGGAGCGGACTTTCAATCGGCCTCACGCCAGGTAGTCAACCGCTTCAAAGAGAATAAGGCTTCCGGAGAGCCGGACAAACGTCAAGCCAAGGCAAGGAGGTTGGCCACGATCCGCCGGGAATCCGCTGGGAATCCAACTTTGAACCACCGCGCCGCGTACGGGTCTGGCTCACCCGGTGGTTCGCCCGCCCGCAAGCCTGAGTCCCGCGTTTTCAACAGTTCCAGAGCGGATCGTCCGACAAGCTGGTTTACAAACGGAATTCGGCGGAAAGGTTACCAGGATTCCCGGATCACAGCTGATCCAGGAATGGTCCGGGGCGCAAGAATCTGAATCACCACGCGTGTGGCTGATTTCATCCCGGATCATCGCTCCGCAGTCCCAGAACCTCGGTGCGGTAGCTTGATGGCGTGACTTTCATAAACCGCGTGAATGTGCTTGTAAAATGGCTCTGAGATGAGAACCCGACCGCCAAGGCTACACCCAGAATTGAGTTATGCGGATTGCGCAGTAATTCACAGGCCCGAGACATCCGAAGTTCCGTGAGGTACCGATACGGGGTTTTTCCGGTCCCTTTTTTGAACGCGGTCAGAAAGTGACTGGGGCTCAAATCGACCATCCCCGCCAGTTCGGTCAGGCGGATTTCCTGGCCCAGAGCGTCTTGCAGGTAGTCTATCACACGCCTGATCCGGGCATCGGAAAGGCGTTCGTAAGGGGCCTCGCCCTGATTCGGGAGTGACGAGTACTTCCAGAGCAACTGGAGTGTGATCTGGGTCCAGAGGGTCTCTGCATAAAGGACGCTGGTGGTGTGCGGCGAAAGCAGTAAAGATGCAAACGACTGACCCAGAAGATTGATTTCGCGACTGAAATCTTCATGGGTCTCCGTTAATACGAGCGAATCTGGTGCGGGCAAGCCTTCAC
Organism: uncultured Planctomycetales bacterium; assembly: GCA_903926465.1. Lineage (GTDB taxonomy): Bacteria > Planctomycetota > Planctomycetia > Isosphaerales > Isosphaeraceae > CAIYJE01. The sequence goes on along the minus strand of CAIYJE010000041.1, from coordinate 8,738 downwards.
GCTCGGCAATCCTGGCAAGCTGGTCGGGAGTGATGGCAAGGTTCAAGGTCTCCACCATCCCAACGCAGCGAAATGCGTTGAGACCGTCTCCACTCACAACCGAGAACGTGCCCGGTTTGGACGTAAATTCTCGATATTTCGCCCCGCGCTTCCACTCGACTTTGGCAGCCCCTTTGAGGTGGAACGCAACGGAATATGCCGGCAGGTGATGCGTGTGAAATTCAGGAATATCTCCGCGCATGATCAGGGCATTGCCAACCTCTCGAATTGAACCCGGGGGGGCCATGGCAATAACGGCAAGACCAGAAACTGGCCAAGCTCGTGAATTCTTAAAATCTTCCGATCGATTCATTGCCGAAATCGCCCCAAAAAATGTCTGCAATGCCGTTCCAAAACCGGGACGGGCACCAGATACGCAGGGTATCTGGCTCCGCATTTCTCGGTTTCAAAAACTACCTTTAAAACTAACGGTTCCTGATCGAGAGCCCACAGGACCGCAAGATTTCGTTAATAACTAACGAGATTATATGCAAAGGTCAAGTTAGCCGAGAAACTATGATCACCAGTCTCACCCATAGGATCAACCAGGCTCAAAACCAAGCCACCCGGGATCTGATTCAAGGGACATGCTCCTTGAATATTGACAGCCAGACATACCATCCGAACTTTTCTCTGCTCTAACCCCCAAACAAGCGTGATTCATTCGTGAACGGCAGTATCATACGGAAAACCAATGAAAACAAGGCATCGCCGTGGCTGAGGCACTTCGGAGTGCTTTCACCTGAAAGCGAACATCTGGTTTGTTGAGGGCAACTTGCCGACGTCTATAAACACGCCGCGTTCCCCTCCGTTGGAGATCGTAATTCATGTATCACGCTTGGGTAAGGTCTAACCCGATCCTCTCCACGAGTTTTCCAGAGATTCACATCTCTCACGATCACCGCACGCACTCCGATCCGTCCCAGGATTCCAGCGCAGAAGGCCAAATGAACCGTTCACGACGCGAGCAGGATCCAGGGCAGCGCATCTCCACATTCGCCGCGCTATGAAGCAGGGCCTTATAGCAGTTCACGATCGGGTTGCACACGACAAGGATATGATAAGACTCACGCCTCAGTGTCTTGATCTTCGTTCGTTGTAGGACAGCCGGCCTCGGCTGTCATCTTCAGTGATGGCCCAGAAATTCAGAGACAGCCGAGGCCGGCTGTCCTACAATCGGAAAAGGCACACCAGGAAAAACGCTCACTCTGTGTGCAACGCAAAGGTGAACCGCTATAGCCGAAGTCTCCGGTACAACCAGGTAGCGTATAAGTTATCGAGGGGCACCAACCGGGCCAAGGGAGACCGCAATCGTTCGTTCCGCTCGTTCGCCAGCTAGCTCACCTGGCCCCCCTGCAAGAACGCAGGTGCTCTCGGCCATCGTCACGCCGGTCCACAAGCAAAGGGCGTTTGATCAAGGGACCGGCACGCTGACCTTGCCGGCCATCAACAGCCCCTATTACGAGAGCGTGACCCAAGACCGGCATCAATCTGCCCGTGAATTTTTACATTCAGACCTGTTCATAGATTAACACCGTGGTCAACGCCAAAGCCATCCCTACTTTCCGTCAACTACCGGATGGCTTGGCGGCTTCCAGGGCGGTACGCGCTTCAGCCGATTTCCGCCGGTGGATGGTGGCTAGTTCCGCCATGCCAAGCGCCTCGTAGGCATCGGCCAGATCGCTATGCAAATTGGGGCCGCTCTTGGCTCTGAGTGATTTCTCCAGATCCACCAGCGCCTCTCGATATCTCTGCATCCGGACCAGAACCCGGCCCCGGGTACCGTACATCTCAAACGTACCCGGTGCCGCTTCCAGCGCATGGTTAATTACCTCGAGCGCGCGGGGCAGGTCGGGCTTGTCTCCGGTGGCCAGCATCCAGGCCAGGTTGTTCGCAACTCCCACCTGGCTGGGGTCGGCCTTGTAGGCTTCATCCAGGTACTGCCGAGCCTCTTCCGCCCGCTTCTGCTCCCAGGCATCCAACCCCAGCAGAAACAGCACGCCCGTCGATTTCTCCTCACTGCGGGCCAGCAGATCCCGCAACGCCTGGTTGGTTTCGGCGTCGTTTCGCTGGTTCCGAACCATCAGCAGCCGAAACTGATCAATAACCGGGCTCTCCGGTGCCTGCTGCATCGCCTTCTCCAGCAACGGCATCCAGTCATCGGGCCCCTTCTTGCGATTCTTCATCGAGTCATCGGCCCACGCCAGGTACAAGTTAGACAAGGCCGCGTGATACTCCTGGCGATCTGCCTTCTCCAATCCCGTGTTCAGGATGGACTCGGCCCCTGTGAAGTCTTTCAAAAACGCCGTGGCCGCCGCCAATGAAAGCCGCGCTCCGGGATTGGTGGGATCGTCCCGGCTCAGTTTACTGAAGGCATTCACCGCTTGTCTGGCCGTGGTGTCGGCGTCTTTATCCTTGCACAGAGCCCGTTCCAGGGCCGCCACTTGCAGCATGAAACCCGGCCGGTCCTTCATCACCATAAAGAGATGGTTCCGGGCCTCCGCCAGCCGACCCGTCCGTGCGTAAATCTGGCCGAGCAGACTGTTGGCATCCAGGGAATTGGGGTCTTGGTCCAGAATCCGCCGCAAATGCGACTCGGCCAGCCCCACCCCGGCCGATTGCAAATTGGGCTGGCTCAACAGCGATGTGGCAAGATCCAGGTGCGCAGGCGCGTAACCGGTCTGGTTCAAGGGGGCCAGCGAAGAGATGATTCCCAGGGCCAGATCATTCTCATCTTGCTGTTGATAAACCTTGGCAAGCTTGTACACCACTTCATCGGTACCCGCGCCCATCTGAATGGCTCGCTGGTAGCAAAGGCTGGCCTCATCATAATCCTTGGCATCCACACGTTTCTGTGCATCCGCCAGATATTGAGAAACCTGTGTAAGCTGATTCTCATAGCCAGAATACACCAGCACCCACACCGCCAGGCCCACGAGCACACAGGGCAGGCTTAACAACAGAACTGGCCAGCACGTGAGCAACCAGCGAACCACCGTCACAGACAAGGGGAGAGTCTGGAGGTAATCCGGTTCAAATTCTTCCGTCTGCGGTATCTGGCTCATGATGATGTGTTGCCCTGACTCTTGGCAGTGCCACCCCGGATCTGAACACTGGCCGTATCCAGCAGTTTCTGCACTTCTTTCCGTTCCTCAACCGTGAGCGGACGTGTACTCTCGATAAACACCGCCACCCGGTACCCGGTCTCAAAGGGTAACCGCTGCTCATCACGCGTCTCAGAATTCCAGACCTCTAGTCGGCCCGGCAACTGACGCAACCAGTTCCAGAAACCCAGCCCGGCGACCGTTCTCGGTTGAGCGATCGGCTTTTCATCGCTCCCAAACTGGCGCTGAAGTAAATACCCGATGTGGCCAGGCCCCCTGCGTAGGTCAGACTGCAGCACCGGTCCGTCGTCACCATCTTGCAGTTGATGCTGTGCCAGGTTCCAGCCCTCGCCTCGGTAACGCTCGGTCAGATCTTGCCGACCACGGATCGGAAAATCAACCGATACCACGGCTTTCGCCAGGCCAGACTGATACACCCAGTCTTTGGATTCCAGCCCCTTAGACAAGGCGTGAGTGTCAGAAGATTGCCGGTCCCAGATTCCGACCTTTTCAGGCATCGTCTCAGCCGCAAGCCGCTGTCCCAGCTCTGATTGTATATCAACGCCACCCACCGCCGCACGCAGGCAGGGCCCAATCCAGATCCATTGCGCCAGGGCCAGCAGTCCAAACCCAATCACCACCGGCCAGCTCAGGAACCGCGCCTGGCTCAGGGCCGGAAACCGGGTGGGCTCAGAAACCACAACCTCAGGCTCAAGGAACCAGGGGTGCACAGGGGGTAACGGCAGATCTTCTTCATCGAGCGGATCCTGGCCGGCACGCATGTTTGCCATTTGCAAGCGTTGGACCCGGAATTGCCAGACCGCACTGGCAAGCCTGAAGCGGACGATTGCCAGTGGGCCGGACAGCACCCGGTGAAGCGCATCGGTACTGAGAATCAAAAACAAGGTCAGGAACAGAATCGCCCCTGAAAGCCAGCGGGCGTTCCAGCCCGCGTCAATCTCGATTTTCTGGAACCGCTCGGCATAGGCCGCCACCACAACCCAGGCCGCATTCCCCACCAAAGTCCAGAACCAGGCCGCCGCCAGTACGAACAGAACCCTGAGCCGGCTACAACCAGACCAGAGCAACCCGAAAAGCGTGATCGCCAGCACCACGGAAATGGATAACCAACCCCGCAGAACCGGCTCAATTGAAAACGACTGATCGGCAAACCTCAGGGTTGTTCCCTGAACCATGTGGTGGATGCCCAGCAGATCCACAACCTCACTCCCTGCACGAATGGCCAGAGCGCGCAGGCTGTTGCTCAGCAACACGTCATAACCAAACGGCAGTGGCACCGCCAACCACAACAACAACCAGGCCGGCAGCAGCCTCCAGACCAAAAGGCCGCCACCCCAGGCATAGACCACCACCAGTAACGTCAGCAACGCAACCGCTGCACCCAAGCCCGGAGATACCAGCAGCACCGCCAGGGCCAGCGCCAACCAGCACCCGATGAGTAATCCCACGCTCCAGCTCGCCTTTCCAGGCGAAAGCGGGCCCAGCCTGCGGCAGGTTCGCCAGACCACCAGGCCGGCTGCCACCCAAAGCAGAAACGGGAAAACCAGCGAAGTGGCGGCTCGCTGCCCGGCCACGTCCAACACCAGCAGCGGCAAAAAACCGGCCGCAATCAGCACGAACCCCAGCGCGGGTGGTACGGATTTCGGCGGTTGCACAAGTGGGGGCTGCTTCGCCGCCTGGAATGAGACCACGTCTGTCATGGGAGCAAGACCGCACAATGTCCTGAAGTACGCCTGGCTCGAATTGAACCAGAACCCAACGCTCTGGATTATAATTGATGTTACCGCTTTGGACTGCCAATGCCTACCACCAGCGTCTTCGCCAAAACCGCCGACGGGCTCCGACGGCTTCGAAGTACCTCTCTCAGGCCTTGAAGGGGAGCCACAGACCGAAAACGCTTTGTCCGCGGTCATTCCTCCAGGGCACGGAGGCATGCCCAAGAGACTCATTCCCGGGCGGCACGCTGTTCCCGGACCAGTCGCTCGCTGAGCCAAGTCCGTTCCTCGGGCGTCACGTGTTCCAGCCACTTTTCCAGTATCCGGGCGGCCTCGGCATGGTCGCCCAGGCTGGAAAGCAGCTCCGCCTGACGTACAATCCCCGGCTTCAGAAACGACTGCACCTCCGTCGTCCGGCCTGGAATCTGGATCCAGGGCAGGGCGGTGGTCGCCAGTCGTTCGTACGCCACAATCGCCTCGTGAGGCCGACCGGCCGCCGCCAGCATTCGGGCATGGGGCCTGAGCACACGCAACAGGTTCCGGCTACGGTCAAAGCTTGCCGGTTCGGCCTTCACAGTCTCTTCAGCCAACAGGATTCCCTGCCGAAGAGCCGGCTCCGCGTTCTCTGGGCAACCCCGGGCCAGATAGACCTCAAAACTCTCGATCGCCGCATCAATCAGGCCGTCTCGAAACCGAGGATCATCGGGCCACCGCTCCAGCGCCGACAGGCAAACCTGCCGCTCTTGCTCCACATACGGCCCAGCCTCAGCCGGCCTGTCTCTGGCAAAATGGGCCGCCACCAGGCCTGTCAGCGCCAACCGCTGCAAATTGACGAAATCATGGCTGGCCGGGAATCGTTCCACTCCTTCCCGGGCCAGATCGAGCACGGCCTGAAATCGAGATTGCGCCTCCTGGGATAAGCCGGCATGGCCCATGCTTGTGGCCACGTTGAACATCGCCCCCATCAGGCTCAACCAGTTCCCCGCGTTGTCGGGCTCGTTCCGCCGCTCTTGATCCAGCAGTTCCAGACCGCGGGCAAACCATGGGGCGGCCTCGGCCGTACGTTTCTGCCCGTTCAGCATGACACCCAGGCTGATATAAGGATAGGAAAGCGGATTCTTCTGTGACGGATTCTCACGGTCCAGCGTTTCGTACTCGGCGATCATCCGCCGCACCACGGCTTCGCCGGCGTCATGTCGCTCGGTTCGCAAGAAAACCACCCACAGTTGATCAAGCGGGCCCAGACATTCCTGACGCAATTGCCTGGCCCGCAGCCTGTCCGTCTCAAGCTCAAGGCAGGCATCATAGTCGCCCATGGCCGCTTCCAGACAGATTCGGGCATCCTCGTTCTGATCGACACTTGTGAAAATCTCAGCGATTCGCCTCAGGCCGCGGGCCCGAAATAGCCGGGATGAAATGGGGTCCGGGTCCAGCGGCCACTTCAGATACCGGTCCCGCACATTCCTCAGAAAGCTGCGGTCGGATTCATTCAATGCACTGCCACGCTGAACCATCCGCTGAACAACATCGTTGGTGAGCGATCCCAGCGCCTCACGAAGCTGGTCACGGGTGGTGCTGGCCTGGCCCAAGGCCGCGGTGGTTGATGCCTGAGACACCACAAGTTCGTTCCGCGCCCGGGTGAGCCGGGAGTTGGAATCGGTTAACTCATCGACAGCACGGGCCAGCCGCGCCTGATGGTAGGCGGTGCCGGCAATCCCGGTGACAATCGCCAGCGCCATCAACAGCGTCAGCAAGGCCAGAGCCGGCCGTCGGCGTGACCACTTCCACAACCGCTCGACCGTGGAAACCGGCCGAGCCAGGATCGGCCGCCCGTCCAGGAACCGACCCAAATCGTCTGCCAGTTCGGCGGCCGCCCGATACCGCCGCTGGGGAACCGGTTGCAGACACTTCTCCACAATCGTTCGCAGGTCTCGCGGTAGCTGCCCACGCAGGATTGACAACGGCAATGGGCGGCCGCCGGCCGCCAGCATCAGCGATTCCCAGTTGGATCGCCCACCATAAGGTGCACGGCCGGTAAGCAGGGCGTACAGAATTGCCCCCAGGCCGTGAATATCGGTGGCCGGGCCAACCTCGCCCAGCGCCTGGCCCAGGCCGGTTTGCTCTGGTGCCATGTAACAGGGAGTACCCAGCACCACGCCACTCTCTGTCAACCCCTGGTCCGCGCCATGCTCTGGCCGCGCCAGGCCAAAATCGGCCAGCTTGGGCACCCGCGGTGCCGCCAGTTCGCCGCCAGGCGCCAGCAGCACATTCGCAGGTTTCAAGTCCCGGTGGATGATCCCCACCGCATGCGCAGCCGCCACCGCATTGGCCAGATCACGCACCAGCTCCGCCGCCTCACGAGGTCGCGGCAACTCCCGCTCAAGCGATTCCTGCAACGTACCACCAGGCACCCACTCCATGACAAGATAGGGAACGCCCTCGGCTTCGCCCGAGCGGTAGATCCGCACCACGTTGGGGTGATGGAGCCGGGCCAGAGCCTGGGCCTCGCGTGCCGATCGCTCTCGCAACTGGGCCGAGAGCCGCCCCCCGGTATCCAGTAGCTTCACCGCCACCTCCCGGTCCAGATCCGCCTCACGCGCCCGATACACCGTGCCCATGCCGCCCTGGCCAACCTCAACCAGTGCAACCAACCCGGGAATCCGGGGCACATCGTCCCTTCCCAGTCTGGATCCACGCGTTTTCCCAGCCCCTTCCTCCCCGGATTGCGCCACCCGGGCCAACATGGCCAGCGACTCCAGGTCCAGGCCCGGGGCGGCAACCACACCCAAACACTCCAGCAGCGGTGTCCGTTCCGAGACCGCCCCCATCACCCGGGCGCAGCCGGCGCACGCGTCCAGGTGGAGGGCCAAGGCCGAAAGCCGCTCCTCCTCAAGCTCGCCATCCAGGAACTGCCGCCAGAGCGGCCCCTCCGGGCAATTCGGGTCACTCACGTCCGGCTTCAGAATCATCATCGGTACGATCCAGTTCCCGAAGCGTTGTGCGGATCATGCCCTGGACCGAAGAGCGGGCCCACATCACGGTTCCCAGCTTCATCCCCAGCCGCTCAGCGGTTTCCTTGCCAGAACGCCCCTCAATGGCCTGCAGCTTGAACGCTTCCCAGGTCTGAGGCTGAACCCGTTTCTGGACCTGACGCATGGCCAGCCGCAACAACTCGATATCAAACACACGATCCAGCCGGGTGAGCAAACTTTCGCGGTCGGGCAGATTCTCAAGCAACGTCTGAACGTCGCCACACCCCGTGACGTTCGCCTTGCCATCACGCCTATGTTTCCAGTCTTGCCAGACCCACACCACCAATTGCTTGAGGTAACTCCGGAACCGCTTCTCGGGATCATACTGGAACCGATCAACGGCCTTCCAGAAGCTCAGCAGCACTTCCTGCGCCACATCGCGGGCGTCGGCCTCTTGCAGATGAAGATCCCGGCACCATTGCAGGACATGGGGACCATAAATCTGGACAAACCGGCTCCAGAGCAGCGGATCTCCCGGCCGCCGCGCCAGCCGCTCCATCAACGTAATTGGCGTGGAACCCGGTGACGGAACGCGAGCCGGCCTGTGACTCATGACAGAACACCCATGAAGCGACCGACCGGGGCCGCGGGAAGGGAGAGGTTCAACCCAAGGCGCCAGATCTAACAATTTACTGTAGGGGATCACTCCCGCGATTGGCACCCTCGATTTTTCAAAATTTAAAAAAAACGTAACCATTCAGCCGAATGCAGTGCTTGATCCTGGAAGCGGCGGGAGTTGGCCGGTCTTGAGGTACTCGCGAACAGCATTCGTCACGGCGGATACTGGGTTATGGCCCCTCTGTTTCAGAGTCCGGAAGACGCTCATC
>CAIYJE010000040.1 GCA_903926465.1 uncultured Planctomycetales bacterium | reverse complement strand
CGGAGCACGGAGCACGGAGCACGGAGAGGGTCAGGCGGCGGCCCCCGGTTTGGCAGAGGCGCCGTTCTGGTTCCGCACCATCACCGGCACGCTGCCCAATGGTCGCAAAGCGCTCATCATCTGGCGCAAGCTGACCGGGGTTCCCGAAGAAGACAACCTGGTGCTCGATGCCTGGTTCACCCGGCAAGGGTATTCCAGCAAGGACAGTGAATTTGACCTGATCTACGTCAACGGCGGCAATAATTTAGAGAACCTGAAAACGCCCGAAGACACCTGGAAAGTGCGGCTGATTGAAGATGACTTCCAGCGCCTGATGTTTGCAACGGAGGCCCTGTAATGGCACGCGGACGACCACCAAAGGCGGCCGCCGCGCCGGCCACAACAGCCACGGAAGCCAGCACAACCGCCGCACCACGGGCACCCCGGCGCGGCTCTGGACCGCAAGTGCCGTTCCCTCTCAAGCTGGTTCTCAACCAGTGGTTGCTGGGCCTGTTCGGCGTGCAGCGTCTGGAACAACTGGCCGAGCACCTGCGCCCGCTGGGACTGGAAGGGTTGGATGAAAACAAGATCCATCGGTTCCACCATGCGCTTACGGCCCAGCTTTTCAACCTGACCAATTTACCCACCGAACTGCTGCTTGAGTACGACCAGAATATTGTCCAGCACACACAGCGGTTGAATGAACACCGGCTGACCCACGGCGAAGAGCCGGTGGTCTGGAAATACTTTCAGTACCTGGCGCTGTTATTCACCGAGATTTACCTCGACTGGTACTTCAGCAAGCCAGAAGCCCTGCGGCTGGCCCTGAATGCGCAGGTGCGCACGTACAATGAAGATAAGCCTGCCGCCGATAAGATCACGCCGCTGGACGAGACGGTGGCCGCGTGGACCCAGCTCAACAAGCTGGCGTTCTGGATGGCGACCGGCAGCGGCAAAACGTTTTTGATGCACGCCAACATCTTGCAGTACCGGTTCTACCTGGCGAAGCACGGCCGAAGCGCCGAGCTGAACCGGGTGATCTTGCTCACGCCCAATGAGGGGCTGAGCCAGCAGCACCTCAGAGAGTTTGAAGCCGCCGATATCGAAGCCGAGATCTTTGATAAAGACGCCCGGCCCGATATGTACCGCAGGCAGCCGGTGGAGATTCTGGAAGTGACCCGGCTGCGCGACGAGGCGGGCGAGAAGACGGTGGCCATTGAAGCGTTTGAGGGGAACAACCTGGTCTTGGTGGATGAAGGGCACCGGGGCGCGAGTGGCGGCGAAGAGGGGGCCTGGATGAAGGCCCGCAACGCCCTCTGTGAAGGGGGGTTCTCGTTCGAGTATTCGGCCACCTTTCAGCAGGCCGTTGCCGGCCATGCGCGGCTGGTGGACCTTTACAGCAAGAACATCCTGTTCAACTATTCGTACCGCTACTTCCATGAAGACGGTTTCGGCAAGGATTACCAGATCCTGAACCTGGACGCGGGGACGCAGACGGAACATCTGGAACTGTACCTGGTAGCCTGCCTGCTGACGTTTTTTCAGCAGCAACGGCTGTTCGCGGAAAAAGAAACGAAATTTCGGCCGTTCCATATCGAAAAGCCGCTCTGGATCTTTGTGGGGGGCAGCGTCACCAAATCACTGGCAACTCAAGATGCGTCAGACATCGTTGAGATTCTCAAGTTTCTGAGCCGTTATGTGTCTGACCGGTCGGGCAGTATTGAACGGATTCAGCGGGTGCTTAACCAGGGGCTGGAAACGGCCGCGCGTAAGAACTTGTTTGCGGGTCGGTTCCAGTACCTCAATACGCTGGGGCTGACCGGCGAACAGGTTTTCAACGAGACCCTGGCCACGCTGTTCAATGCGCCTGGTGGGGGGCAGCTTTATGTGGAGAACCTGAAAGGGGCCACGGGCGAGGTGGCGCTCAGGCTGGGCGCAGAGAATGAGGCGTTTGGCGTGATCAACGTGGGCGACGACGCCAAGCTGGTGAAGCTTTGTGGAGAGGCGGGCCTGGCCACGGGCGATCGGGAATTCTCTGGCTCGTTGTTCCACCAGATCAACTTGCCGCACTCGCCGGTCAACCTGCTGATCGGCTCCAAGAAATTCACGGAGGGCTGGAGTAGCTGGCGTGTGAGCACGATGGGCCTGATGAATGTGGGCAAAGGCGAAGGGGCGCAGATCATCCAGTTATTCGGGCGTGGGGTGCGGCTGAAGGGGTACGGAATCAGCCTGAAACGTAGCGCAAAGATCCAGCTTCCTGACAAGGTTGAACGGCCGAAGCACATCGGCAACCTGGAGACGCTGGACATTTTTGGGATCCAGGCCGATTACATGGCGCAGTTCCGGGCCTTCCTCAAGGAAGAGGGGATGCCCGAGAACGAAGACCGGCTTGAGTTCTTGCTGCCGGTGATCAGGTCTTTGGGCACGCAAAAGCTACGGATGATCAGGCTCAAGCGCACGATCAACGGTGTGCATGCGGAATTTGGTGATGCGTACCGCAAGCTGGGGCCGGTGCCCACGGTTGGGCGACCACCAGAGTATCTACAAAAGAACCAGGTGGTGCTGAACTGGTACCCCAAGATCGAGGCAATGCGGTCGGGCGGGGTCAAGGGGAACGACGGAAGCACGACTCTGAACCAGGCGCACCTTTCGTCCAGCCACGTGGCGTTCCTGAACCTGGACCGGCTTTATTTTGAGCTGGAACGGTTCAAGGCCGAACGCGGCTGGTACAACCTGAACCTGCCCAGGGCCAGCCTGGCGGAACTGTTGCATGACCAATCTTGGTACCGGCTACTGATTCCTGCCGAGGAGCTGGCCTTGGATAGTTTTCACAAGGTTGCTCTGTGGCAAGAGATTGCCCTGGCCCTGCTCAAGAAGTACACCGAACGGTACTACTCGTTCAGAAAGCGTGAATGGGAGTTGCCGCATCTGGAGTATCAAGACCTTACGGAAACGGATGCCAACCTGATGGGCGCGGGGGTAACCCCGGGCGATCCGTATTATCGCATTTTGATTGATCGGTCCGAGGTCGAGATCGTTTCCAAGCTGGAAGAGCTGAAACGGCTCATTGAGAACGGGGAATTCCGCCCTTGGGAATTCCGCTCGATCAAGGCACTGTGGTTTGGCCGGCACCTGTATCAGCCCTTGCTTTATGCCGACAACAACGCGGTGGAAATCAGCCCTGTTCCCTTGAACAAGGGGGAACGGCAGTTTGTCGAGGACCTCAGGGAGTTTTATGAAAATGACGGGGGCTTCTTTGCCGGCAAAGAGCTTTACCTGTTAAGGAACCTGAGCAAGGGGCGTGGGATTGGCTTTTTCGAGGCCGGCAACTTCCACCCCGACTTCATCCTTTGGCTACAGATTGGCGACCAGCAGCATGTGGTGTTTGTGGATCCCAAGGGCCTGCGCAACCTGGGAGCGACGGACCCCAAGATCCAGTTCTACCAGACGATCAAGGAGATTGAGGACCGGCTGGGCGACCCCAAGGTCCATCTGCATTCTTTTCTTGTCTCGAACACTGCCTCGCACACCATGAGTTTGCTGTGGGGACTTGGCAAAGCCGAGATGCTGACGCGGCACATCGTGTTCCAGGAAGAGGACCGGGAAACCTATATTCGGACCATGCTCACCAAGGTATGCAACGCTAGCATGCCTGAGCCTTGAAACATGCTCAGGCCGCGGCCTGAGCGACATGGGCGAAGAGGCTCAGCCTGTTTGCTTCCAGCGGTCTACGTCTGCCCGCTTGGCTTCCACAGTTCCAGCCCTGGCCTGATAGAATACAAGAGAAACCAACCCATAATCAGCGTGAAACGATCGGAGAGCTTTCATGAACTGGCAAGAGCGGATCAGTATCAGGCCCGACGTGTGCCACGGTAAGGCGTGCATCAAAGGGCGACGGGTGATGGTCAGCGTGATCCTGGCAAGCCTGGCGGAAGGCGATTCGCCCGAAACGATCATGGCGAAATTCCACCTGGTACCTGAAGATATCCAGGCGCCCATTGCATTCGCGGCCGACATGGCGGACGATCGGTAAACGGGTTTGAATTTGGGCGTCTTTTACATTAATCTGCCTCATCGGGCCGAATGCGTACTCGCCCTTCATCGACAATCCAGAGCTTGCCAGACAAAGGCTCGAAAGGTAACAGCATCAGAAACCTACGGGTTAACGTCAGGATATTAGAAACTGACTGACGGTTGGGGCGAAGCACGACGATTCCGTGATACAAACCTGGTGGATATCGGCGAATATCCATGAAGTCCGTATCAAGGGTTACGATGACGCGCTGTTCGACCAGGCAAACAGCAGCCACCCCGGGATCCACGACTCCATTCAAGCCCTGCTCGTCGACGCGCATTGCATCATGACCGCAATCTCTCAGATAGTCTGCGACCTCACGAGGCATATTTTCATCAGTCTTGAAGCGCATCAGCCTGCCTCGGGAAGCGTGACCACACGGCCCGACGCAAGATCAGAAGCATAATAGATCGCTGCTCGAATATCTTCCGGTTTCAAAGTTGGATAGCTGTGCAGGATTTCCGCTTCACTCCGACCCTCCGCCAGGTTATCCAGGATCACCGTCACCATGATCCGGGTGCCGGCGATACAAACCTTGCCATGGCAAACGTCCGGCTTCACACTGATCCGTTCTTGCCAGTTCATCACCCAAGCTCCGCTAAGAATTCAACCGTGATTGTCCATCAAGGCGGCCGATGGAAGGCACCCGAATTATACGGCCTACCAACCGGTTTGCCTGATAAAAACTGCGTCTTGGAGGCTTCGCCCGGCATCATCGTCTGTTCAATTGGCCACGCCGGCCGCACAATAGAAGTATCACGGCGGGCAACGGACTTTCCTGGCCCAGGCTCGGCCCATCCTCCAGATTGCAACCCAAGGTTGGCATGGCAGATTTTCGTCAAACGCTCACCTATCTCCGGGACCTGTTCGATGAGCGGGGGATCTCGCCCCAGCATCGCTTTGGCCAGAACTTCCTGATCGATCTGAACCTGCACTCGCTGATTGCCCGGACTGCCGAGCTTTCGTCCAATGACGTGATCCTGGAAGTGGGGCCGGGCGCGGGCTCGCTCACGGCCCTGATGGCCAAAGACGCCGGCGCTGTGGTGGCCGTGGACATCGACCCGGGCATGGCCGAACTCACCCGCGAGGCGGTCGAAGATTTCCCCAACGTCCGCGTGTTCAACGCCGATGCCCTGGCCAGCAAGCACACTCTGAACCCCCAGGTGGTGGATAGCCTGCGGGCCGGATTGGCGGTCTCGCCCGAACGCCGGCTCAAACTGGTGGCCAACCTGCCGTTCAACGCGGCCACTCCGCTGATCTCCAACTTGCTCGTTCACCCAGACTTGCGCCTGACCCGGATGGTGGTCACCATCCAGAAGGAACTGGCAGACCGGTTGCTGGCCGAGCCGCAGACCTCCAATTACTCGGCCCTCTCGGTGTTGGTTCAGGCCCTGGCCGATGTAGAGATGATCCGCGTGCTGCCGCCCAAGGTCTTCTGGCCAAGACCCAAGGTGGATTCGGCGGTGGTTCTCATTGTGCCCAGGCCCGAGAAACGGGCCCTGATCCAGGACCTCGCCTGGTTCCACGCGGCCGTCAGACGCATTTTTTTGCACCGCCGCAAGAACCTCAGAGGGGTTCTGTACAGCACCTGGCGAGAAGCCTGGACCAAGCCCGAGGTCGATGCCCTGCTGGAAGGGCTGGGGCTCACCGGCGAGATTCGCGCAGAGACCATGAATGTTGAGGAGTGGATCTCCCTGACCGACGCCCTCAAGGTCCGGCTGGGCCCGGAACTGATGGCGAAAACCGAGGCTGAGTTGGGTCTTACGATCGAGACCGAGCCCGACGAGGCGGCCGGACCCGGTTCGAAGCCGCCCGCAACTCCGGCTTGACGATAAGGCAGGCAAGCCGCATAGTCGCCCCAACCGCCCGGGCTCAGGGTCCGTTCCCTGCGCCCGTGGATTAATTTTCGGCTTGCGTGCAGGGATGCCCGGTTGCCTTTGCTCAAGAGAAACTCGCCCCTGTTCCGGCGATTTTGGATGCCGATCGGCCTGGCCGTGCTGGCCGCCGGCCTGATCATCGGCCTGGCGACCCTGGCCAGGCGGACCTCTGCCCCCACACGCACCCGCGGAAGTGACCTGGGCAGCCCGGTGGCCGGCTTCTCACTGCCAGACCTCCAAGGCCAACCGGTCTCGCTGAGCGATTTTCCAGAGGCGCGGGCCGTGGTGCTCATGTTCACGGGCATTGATTGCCCGATCGGCAATCTTTACCTGCCCAGGCTGGTCGACCTCTCAAACCGGTACCAGCCCAAGTCGGTGACGTTTCTGGCCATCAATGCCAACGCCCATGAAACGCGGGAGCGAGTTGCCACCCACGCCGGCCAGCACCAGCTCCCGTTCTCCACCCTGAAAGATACCGACAATCGCCTGGCAGATACCTTGCGTGTGGATCGCGTGGGGGAAGTGCTGGTGCTAGATGCCGACCGTCGCCTGCGCTACCGGGGCGCCGTTGATGATCAGTACGTCCGGGGCGCGTACAAGCCACAGCCCACCCGCGTCTACCTGGAAGAAGCGCTCAACGCGGTGCTGGCCGGGCAGCCAGTGCCAACCCCACTCACGGCCGTGGTCTCCTGCCCCATCGAACGGGTTCAACCGCAAAAACCGACCAGGCAGGCCAGCGGGCCTAATCCAGAAGCGGTCGCAGCGCTCCGCAGGAAGCCATCTCCCACCCCCTCGGCCCCGGGGGCTGTCACGTTTGCCGGCGAGATTGCCCCCCTGATGCGCAAACGCTGCCAGGCCTGCCATCGCCCGGGTGAGGCGGCCCCGTTCTCACTGGTCTCGTACGAAGATGCCCGCCGCCATGGCGCGGCCATTCGCGATGTGGTGGACCAGGGGTTAATGCCCCCCTGGGGGGCCGATCCCCAGCACGGCAGGTTTGCCAATGATCGTAGCCTGACGGAACAGGAACGGGCCCTGCTGATCGCCTGGATCGACCAGGGGATGCCGGCCGGGGACCTGGCTCTGGCCCCCCCACCTCTGGAGCCGCGCCAGGGCTGGACCATTGGCGATCCTGATCTCGTCTTCGAAATGGCCGAGCCGTTCGATGTACCCACGAGCGGACAGGTTGCCATTCAGAAATATCTGGTACCGACCCATTTGAACGAAGATGTGTGGGTGCAAGCCGCCCAGGCCATGCCGGGCGACCGAGCCGTGGTGCACCACATCTGCGTGTTCATCAATGATCCGGCCACACCGGAGCTCAAAGGCAAGAAAGACTGGGAGGCCAAACGCCGGGAACGGCCTGAACTGGTCTGCTACGCGCCTGGGGACATGCCGTGCGTTTATCCGGCAGGGGTGGCCAAGAAGCTGCCGGCCGGGTCGGTCCTGGAAATTCAGGTCCATTACCAGCCGGTGGGGGTTCCGCGGTTCGACCGTTCGAGTGTGGGGATTCGGCTGGCCAGAGAACCTGTGCAAAAGATAGCCCTCACCCGGAGCGCCTCCTACCGAGACCTGCTTCTGGCCCCTGGCGTTTCCAACGTCGAGCTGAAAGCCAGTTACACCTTGCTGGAAGCCGGCCAGTTGCTCAGCCTGACCCCGCACATGCATTACCGAGGCAAAGACTTTCAGTTCGAGGCTGTGTTTCCCAACGGTCATCGTGAGATCCTCTTGCGCGTGCCTCATTATGATTTTGACTGGCAAGACGTTTACCGCCTGGCAGAGCCCCGGTTTCTACCTCAGGGCACCCGCATTGAGTGCGTGGCCCATTTTGACAACTCGGCGGCCAACCCGGTGAATCCCAACCCCAGCCAAACGGTGCGCTGGGGTGAACAGTCGTCTGATGAAATGATGATTGGATATTTTGATTATTGCGTCGATCTGGAACCACCTAGCCTGCCAGGTTCTCGCGTGGCTGGCGAGCCCCGCTGAGAATGCCCCACCATGACGACGCTGCCAGACGTGACCAGAACTCCCGAACCGATGCGTGATCGCTGGGTCCTGCCCGGCTTACTGCTGCTTACGGTGGTGCTGCGGCTTCCGCAAATTGCCGCCCCCATTGCCGACCATCTGCAAGCCAAGCAAGCGTATACCGCGCTCAGGGCCCGGGCGATTGCCAGGCCACCGTTCAATCCGCTCAGGAATACGCTGGACCTGCTGGATGACCAGGGCCAACCGCTGACACTGGCAGAGGAAGTGCCGGTTTACTGCACACTGGTGGCCCTGGCCCACCGCACCGTGGGTGAGCAGCCGGCGTCGGCCAGGCTCTGGAGCCTGGCCGGTTCGCTGGTGGCCGTGGCCGCGTTTTACCGCCTGGTCCGGGCTCAATCCGGCCCGCGCCTGGCCGCGGTGGCCGCACTGGTGCTCACGGCCGCGCCCCTGTTCGTGTTCTACGGCCGGGCGGTGATGCCCGATAGCTGGATGCTGGGTCTGATGCTGACGTCCGCCATGCTCTACCAACGCCACCTGGAAACCGGCTCGCGCCGGGCCTGGCTGGGCACGGCGGCCTGCGCGGCCCTGGCCGCACTCTTCAAGTATTACGGCCTGATGGTGCTGCTGGTGCTGGCCCAGATGACCTGGAGCCGCGATCGCTCAGGCCTGTCCCGGAAACCGTTCGGGCTGCTGGCCGTGGCCGTGACCACCCCGGTGGCACTCTGGATGAGCCTGGTGTTTCTGCAAATCCCGAACCCGCTGGTCACCGGCTGGGTGCCCGGCACCGACCGTCGCCCGTACCTGATCTTTCAGAATCCCGAGGTGCTCTTCAGGCCAGCCTTCTACGCGGGACTCTGGCGGTTTGTGGCCAAAGATCTGGGACCAATCTCGGCGGGCTTGCTGATGGTGGGACTGGTTTCGGCCGTTCGCAAGCGAGAGCTGCCGGCCGGGTTCGCAGGCTTGCTGGCCGGCTGGAGTACGCTGGCTTTGGTCTTCTACCTGATCCTGGGCCCCAAGCTCATTGATCACGATTATTATGAATTGATGATGTTACCGGCCGCTGCGCTCTGGGCCGGGCTCGGCTGGGAACGCCTTCAAGGGCTCATGGCGCGGCAGCAAAACCAGGCGGCCATGCGTGCGGTGAGCGCAGGGCTGCTGAGCTTGATGGTGGCCGTGCAATCCCCCTGGGTCCTGGGCGAGCATTTCAAGACCGAGGCGGGCAAGGTCGAGCTGGCTCAGGCCATCCGCCAAGCCGTTCCGGCCGGGAACCGGGTCATGACCATGAGCCCCAGCATCGGCCTGATCTCAGTGTTATATGAAAGCAACCACCAGGGCTGGACCGTGCCGGCAAGCCAGCTTCGTGAAGACTGGCCAGAGCAACTGGCCCAGTATCGGGCTCATGGGGCCACAGTGCTGGCCCTTTATTTCGATGCCAAAACCACGCCCGCCCAGCGCCTGTCGTTTGACCCCCTGATCAGGCAGCTGCCAACTCTGGCCCATGTCCGTAAGGCCGGCAACGCCCACCAAGCCGGCTATGAGTACCTGCTTTTGGGCCTGGATGACGGCATTCTTCCACGTGTTATCGAGGCGGATTCAGACCAATAACGGCTCACCTGCGCCAGGTATCTCTGACCGATCAAGCCCCCCGTCAACCCACCAGATGCTGCGCAAACGGTACCGCCGTGGCCAGCACAGCCACCACCGCGGCGGCCAGCGCCGCCCGCACCAGGGGATGCTTCTCAACCACCTTCCGGTCGGTTTCCAGCACGGCTGGCCGTAAGATCAAGGCGCAGAGCATCCCGGTGATCAGTCCCCCCAGGTGGGCCCGGTTGTCGACCGTTTCGCCCATCAAGCCAAAGCCCAGCAACAACTGATAGCCGGCCCAGATCGCCAGCACCACGCCGATTTGCCGGTGACGCAGCTCAAGCCGGCCACGCGTCCGCCAGAACAACACGATCAGGGCGCCGGCAAGACCGAAGATGGCCCCGGAAGCACCCACCGACGGCTTGTCGCCCATCAGGCTCAGTAGCGATCCCCCCAGCGCACAGGCCAGGTAAAGCACCAGGAACTGACTGATGCCGAAGGCATGTTCACAGGCCATCCCCAGCACGAACAGCATCATCATGTTGCCAATCAGGTGGTCTGGCCCGCCATGCATGAACGCGGCCGAGATCAACCGCCACCATTCCCCCTGCTCCACCCGGGCCCGTTCCAGCGCCCCCTGCTCGATCAGCTTCGGAAGATTTTGCAAACCTCCGCCCAGCACCTGGAACACAAACACCACCACACACGTGGCAATCAAGCCGATCGCCAAGGGCGGAATCGCGTTCATCCCCCGTTCAAAGTCCACCGCCCGCCCATGATCGACCATGGTTTCGTCGATCATCGGAACATCGTCGTCAAACCCGGGCGCTGACGGAAAGTGATGCGGCTGGTTCATGAACAACTCGCTCCGAGACGGGGATCAAGAGAAACCAGAACCCAGAGACCGTCAACGACGCTCGCCCGTATCGAGCAGCACCGCCAGCGCCACGCCCAGCCGCCGATCCACCTGGTGGTCAGGATCTTCGGAAAGATCGAGAACATACCGATCAAACAGCGAGAACTTGCGGTTGAACTGACCCACCACCTGTTCCGACCCGGCCGGCTGAATAATGAAGTTCGTCATCAGCAAGCCAAAGAACGGACCCAGGAACCGCCTGAGTAACGAGAGGATCATCGAGTCTTCTTTAGCCAGCAGCAACGGACTGCCATCGGGAGCATTTACATACCAGCGCTTGCGGAAAAAGTTATACAAATAATTCTTGATGCACGAGCCCAGCGGCGTGCCGTCAGGAGTTTGCACCAGATAGGTGGCGTTGATGAAGTTGATTTTGTCACGCTGCAAGATCTCGACCAGCGGTTCTTGCTTGCTGGGATCGGTATAAATGGTGATATGACGAAGCGGCCAGAGCCAGATCGCCACGGCGATCGACCCCAAAAACGCGGCGAGCCCCCCAACAATACCGACCAATCCGGCCAGAGATTGGTTCCGTCCGAATGCAGACGCAAGAAGAGTGGTCGCGAAAATCCCCAGAATCAAGGTCGCAGCCATCCCGGCCAGAGCCAGCAAGCTCTGCCCCAGCCGAGCCGGCCGCTCAACAAACAGGATGGGGTTCTTATTCTCATCGAACACGAAGTATTTCTGGTTGATCGAGATCCGCTTCTGATTCACGAAGAACTTGTCGCGGTCAAAGGCGTCGTGATACCCGCGGTCCACCCGCTCAACCTCGGCGTCGGTCAGTTGATATTCAACTTCCGGTACCACCAGCACGCTTTCACACTTCTTACATCGCAGCTTCTTGCCGGCCAGGTCGTCCTTGAGGTTGTATTCCGCCTGACAGGTCTCGCAAATCACCTGGATCGCCATGAAAACAAGCTCCCCCTGAAGAGGAAAAACAACGCCGCCTGTTCAAGTAATAACCGACCTGCCGGCTGGATTCCTCGGGAATGATCATACCCGGGCCCGCAGCCGGCTCCAACACTTGTCGATTCAGCCCCCCAAAAACACTCAGGGCACGGCCGGCGCCGCAACCCGTGCCGCTTGGGCATCGAGCAAACTTTCTGGGAAGCCGTCGGGAAGGGAGCGGTCTTCCCGCACCAGTTGCCAGATAGCGTGCAGGTCGGTTCGGGCCCGTTCCGGGGTGGTATCTTTCAACCGAGCCTCAATCCTGGATCTCAACAGCTCGCGTTCGACCTTGGGGAGCGGGGTCGGCTGCCCGAGCGCGGCCAGCATGGCCCGGGTTTGTACCAGCGCCAGGGCCCAGGATTCGGCCGGGACCTCGGTCGGCTGAAGATTGCCAAGCGGGTGGACCGCCGAAGAGAGACCGGTCCGGGAGCGGCCAGCCAGAATCGGCCCAGCCTGATCTTCCAGGCTGGACCACAACCCGGCCAGGGCCTCGGCCGACGTTTCGGGCCGCACGCCGTTGATCCGTTCCTGAATCTCGTTCCGCAAGGCTCGCATTTGCTTGACGTCGAGCGCGCCAGCGGCCGTCAGTTCGACCAGCAGCTCATGGACCTGGCCCACAATCTGCGCCCACTCTTCGGGAGTGACCGCACCCGGGACCTTCTTGATCAGGGGATCAATGGCCGTGGCCACCCGCTGCGCTCCGTACGCCGAAAGCTCCTGATACTGGCCGCGCCACTGCCTGAACAGCACCGTCATGGCCAGCGAAACCCCCACCAGCAGGAACGTGAGCACAATCACAAAGCCACGGCCCGACCGACCCGGTGCTAACGCCTGGATCTCCGATCGCCTGGGAAGAGGAACCGGAACGGGCTCCACTCCCGGTGCCGGCCGACCATTGCCAGAGACGTGCGACCCATTCTTGCCCGGACCCATTGGATACAACCTCGTCCCAGCCCAGCGCCCCGGCCGTGGGTGCCAAGCTGGCCCCCACACCCCAACCAAGACTCTTCAAACCACACCGTTTACTTTAGGCTCTGGCCCGACCAATAGCATAGTCCTGGTAGATCCCGCCGGCCCGGCCTGGAAAAGCGGCGGCCTGCTGGGTTGCAAGCCAGCCCTCCAAACGTGGATCGAGTTGCGACCGGGGACTCGGATCGGTTAGGTTGATCATGAGAGAATTTTGCACGCATTGTCGCAAGCGGGCTCTCCCCGTACAGACGTGCTCCGGATGATTCTCTCCCCCGAGCACGGAATGGACCTATGTCGACCGAACATCATTTGCTGCTGAATTCGCACCTGGAAGATGGAATTCTGGTCTTACGGGTCCAAACCGCCATGATTCGACAGCCCAAAGTGGCTGAAGAACTGGGCCAGGAGATCAGGACCGAGCTGGACAACCATCATCCCAAGGCACTGCTGCTAGACCTGGCCAAGGTCGAATACTTCAGTAGTACCGGATTTAGCGTGCTGCTCTCGGTGGCGAAGTTGGTGACCGAAAAAGGCCTGCCGATGGCCCTTTGCGGGCTCCAGGAAGATGTGGCCCGTGGTTCCAGCATCCTGGGTGTCCAGCGCTATGTGGGAATCTATGTTGATGAGCCTGAAGCTCTGACCGCTCTCAAGCACACCCTTGCCGGCGGTAAAGGCCAGGCTTGAGGGGGCAAATCCCTGAACCGCCGGTTCAACGAGCAACCACCGGCCGGACCCGGATTCGCCCATTCACTCACCCTTGTTTCGATCACGATTCTGGCTGTAGGGAGCGACCCATGATCCGACACGACCAATTCCGGCGGATAACGCTGCTTGCCGTGCTGGCGGCCAGCCTGAGTCTGTTTGCCGGCCGCCCCGCCGCGGCCCAGTACGGCTACGGTGGCGGATTTGGCGGCTATGGCGGTTACGGTGGCTACGGTGGCGGCATGATGGGCATGGGGATGACCCTGGCCGACCAGGAGGGCTACAAGTACATGGTGGCCCAGGAAGGCCTGGCCCGTTACAACCTCATGAACGCCCAGACCGAGCAGAGCTACAACTACTCTTACCTCATGCAGCAGCAGGCCATGAATCTGGAACTTCAGAACCAGAGAATGGCTCAGGAAATGACCAGAGATCAGTACAACCTGTACTCCCAGGCCAAGAACGCGGCACTCAAGGCAGCCCGCGACGAAGCCCCCACTGTGCCCCTGAGTTCACTGATTGACTCGGCCGGCCAGGTGCGCTGGCCAGACGTGGCACCAAGCGGCGGGATTCACGGGGAACGCCGCCTGGCCGCCGAGGCCACCATCAAGGGCCAATACACCGAGTACGTCCAGAACGGACGCTCCAGCACCACCCAAACCGGTGATGCCAAGCAGGCCCTGTACGCCTACGGCCAGCCGGCCCTGGATCTTCTGCGGGTTCGCCGAGACACCAAGGGGCATGCCCAGTTGCTTGAGTTTCTGAACGCCCTGGGTGCCGCCCTGGACGCCATGGGGGCCCCCCCAGCGCCCAAAGAGAAGGATGCCGACTCAAAGCCGGCAACCACCCAGAACCCGGCAAAACCCAAGAGCGCGTCTGACACCACCCGCTAAGCACGGGGCGGCAAACCTCCAGTGGCATTGGGGAGGTCATCCCTGATGCCACGCGGTTTAGGCATTCCTAGCTTCTCCCGTCTGTGGGAGAAGGTGGCCGGTACGGCCGGATGAGGGCGACCGGGCCAATTTCCTTGCCCACGTCGACGACGCGTGCAAACATAAGCATAATTGCGACCCTGGAGGGCGAACCTCCCGGTGAGCCGGACCAACGTGCGGCAATCGCGATGAACCGCTTCTCCCGCTTGGCGGGAGAAGGTGGCCGTTACGGCCGGATGAGGGCGACCGGGCCGATCGGGCTTACCCACCCAGGCGTGAAATCAGACACCAGGTCTCGACCCTGAAGGGCCAGCCGCACAAGTCTGAAACCCTGGGCGTTTGGTGCGGCAGTTCCTATAAAAAAGGCCGGGGTCAGAACTGATCAGGTTCTGAATCCGGCCCCAAACATTCGCGTACAGTCGAGCTTCAGCCCTCAAGGGCCGCCTGGGGCTCAATTCTTCTTGAGGGCCGCTTCCACGGCCTTGCCGGTGTTGAACTCGCCCAGTTCGAACTGAACGATGTTGCCATCGCGGCCGATCAGGAAGTTGGCGGGAATCTCTTCGACGCCGAACAGGCTGGGCAGGTTGGGTTCCGCACCACCGATGATCGTGGGGAACGCAGCCTGGTGCTCAATCACGTAACGGCGAACGGCGGGCAAAACTTCCTCTACGCCGCCAGACCCGGTCCGGAGCGCATCGACGTTCACCCCCAGCACCTCGAACCCCTGGGCTTTGAATCGCTCACGAATGGCGTTCAGGCGGATCATCTGGGCCGAGCATGGTGGGCACCAGGTGGCCCAGAAGTCCACCAGAACCACTTTTCCCTTGTAATCGGCCAGAGAGAGCGCCTTGCCATCCAGGTCGGTGCCAGCCAAGGCAGGCGCAGGCTTACCCAGCATACCAACCCGGGCCAGCCGCTTGGTGAAATGAGCCTTGGTGGTTGCGCGGGGCGACTCGTTAATCACGAACTCGCAGAACTGGCGAGCGGCGTCATAATGGCCAGACTGAACCAGACGCTGAAAGTACGCCTCGCCCACGGCCAGAATGGTCTCGGTTTCCACCTTCAGGCGAGGATCCGCGGCCCCTTCACGAGGCTTGATGTACGCCTTGAGGTGCTCAAGCGACTCATCAATAGAACCCCGGTCGGCCTCGGCCACCACGTTGATGAAGTGTGCCAGCATCTCAACATCGGCGCCGTGGTTGGCGTCGGCAATCACCAGCTCGGCCGCTTTTTCCACGGGCGCGTACTGGTTGCGGGCAATGGCCAGGTTGAAAATTTGCCGATAGGTGGCGTCTGCGGCATCCCCCTTTTCAGAGGCGGCCACCTTGGCCAGGTCGGTCAGGTACTGGGCATCCAGTTCCCGCATTTTCTTGTAGTAGCCGGCATTGACCTCGTCGCGGGTCGATGCCTGAGGCGTATTTTGCTGCGCGAAGGCCGAAGCAGTGAAAACCGCCCCCGCGGTCAGGCTGAGCACGAATACGTTGCGCACCATGGTCGGGGAACTCTCCTTGGGAGCTGGACTGGAAATGCGGGAGGCAGCCAGGGGCCATGCGGGACCCGCAATGAGACCGCTGCGAACAGATTGACCCCTTATACGTATCACAATAATCGGCCCGAAAAAGAAACGCATCCCTGTTCCGCCCGGTCCACGCGATCAACGTGCCACTGGCTGTCCGGTAAAATGGTCAAACAACACCCGCTGTCCGGGCTCCGAGCCGTGGCTGATCCGGTCCCTTTGTCCCAGGAAACTCCCCCATGCGCTTTCCCTGGCAACCCAAAACCGCGGCGGAACCCCGGCCTGAAGCCAACCCAGGCCAAACCTCGGCCCGGGGTAAACCCTTCAGCCCTGGTCAGCCCGGCGGCCATCCTGACGCGGCCAGGAAGCCGCTCCGCCCTGAAGACTGGGTGGGCACCGATGAGGCCAGCAATGAACGGAAAGTTCGGGCCGGGTTTGTTCAGGCTGCCAAGAAGCACCTGATCCGGGTGCCCATGGCCGAAGATGTGGTGGCCATGTACTTCTGCTTGCTCGATTCCAGGACCCCGTACTGGGTGAAAGGGGTGGCCGCCGCTGCCCTGGCGTACTTCGTGCTTCCGCTCGATGCCGTTCCCGACTTCTTGCCCCTGGTGGGCCTGAGCGACGACATTGGCGTTCTGAGCGCGGCCCTGGCCACCATCTCGACCCACATCACCTCGGAACATCGCGGCAAGGCCGCAAGCTGGCTCCGCGACGAACACCTTATCGATGTCACACCAGACGCAACCCGGTGAGGCTATTGGGAGATTCAGGACCCATCGGTAGCTCTTGCAATTGCTGATACCATTGACAAACCATACCGGTCACGACACCTGGTAAAACCTGAAGGGCGAAACCGATAGCTCCCGTTGCCTTCACCGCTTCTCCCGCCGGGCGGGAGAAGGTGGCCGAAGGCCGGATGAGGGCGACCAGGCCGGTTCTTACCTGCACCATTCAGTGGAGGAGCAAGAACTCGACTCAGAGAGTCGAGCGACTTTGTCTGAACCGCTTCTCCCGCCGGGCGGGAGAAGGTAGCCGAAGGCCGGATGAGGGCGAGCGGGCCGATCTTCCAAGTAAAGGATCGTATGCCTCCAACACGTTTGCAACCCGACAAAATGGGGACAGGCACCTCGCAGCCGTCGGAGCCAGTCCCCATTTTGAGGGTCGAGCCCCACAGCTTGATTTTTGAGTGTTGTCCGATCCGACACCTCAGAAATCATCATCAAGCTCGATAGCGGCTCAATGCGGACACCCATTTCCGCCATCTCGCTCTCAGAGCGCGGGCGTCTTCCGGTTCTGCAACACGCCGCTCAGCAGCGGATCCAGTAACGCCTGGCCGCGCAGGCCGGTCCGCCAGCGATTTGGAATGCCCTGCACCCCGTACTGAAGACCGGCAATACCACCGGCAACGCAGGCCGTGGTGTCGGTATCTCGCCCCAACGCCACCGAACGCCGGACCACGTCCTCAAAGCTGGTCCCGGTTGCCACCGCCCAGCGCGCCGAATGTAGGCTATCTAGCACGTAGCCAGAGCCGGTGCCAACGGGCGGCTGCTCTGGGCGAATCTCCTCGTCCAGCTCTACCCGCAAGGGATGGCCAGCAGGCCAGATCGTTCGAGCGGTGGCCACAGCCGCGGCCCAGGGATCGACCGCGCCCTGAAGCAGGTTCCGCGCCCACAGGCAGTAAACCGCACAACAGGCCTGAGACCGCGCGTGCCCATGCGTGACCTGCGATTGCAGGCACGCCAGCTCGGCCAACTCGGCATCGGGCCCCTGGTGCCAGAGCGCCAGCGGCAGCACCCGCATCAACGAGCCGTTGCCATTGTCTTGCTCGCCACTGGGGCCGGCCTGGCGCGGGTCGATCTTCTGCCGCAGCCGCCCCAGCGCCGTCTGGGTCTGAATTCCCACGTCAAACACCCGGCCATCCACCGCCAGATGCCCCTGATCTCGCCAGGCCACCAGCCGACCCGCAAAGTCGGCCAGATCCAAATGGCCACAGGTCAGCAAACTCTCCAGCAAGCATAGCGCCTGCGCACCATCATCGGACCACGTTCCAGGCGGCACGCTGGCATGGCTGCGATGGAACCCAACCGGCGGCACCATCTCAATTTCCGCCAGCGGCGGCAGCTCTTTGGCGTGTTGAAACTCATAGGGCACCCCCACCGCATCGCCCACCAGAAGCCCGATCAGCCCCCCCTGAATACGGTCTGGCAGTCCAGGCACGGCGGCCGACCCACCCGAGAACGAATCCTGGCCACTGGCAGCCAACCGAGTACTACGGTTCAATGAGTTCATCAACCAGGCTCCAAAGTTCGTTTACGCTCATAAGCTCACACGGATCGGCCGTCTCGATACGATTCAGATCGGACACACTATGCTCAGGTTCACACCCACGTCTCCCCTGCCCGCGCTTTTACTGGGCCTGCTGGCTCTGCTCCCGGCCCCCGCCCTGGCTCAGGCCCCCAAAACCGCCATCCCAGGGCTGAACAAGCAGGCCCTGCTGGAGCGCCAAACTTTCTGGGATAACCAGGACTGGGACTGGTACAAAACGCAGATTCCGTTTTTTGAGTGCCCGGACGAGGAGATTAATACCACCTATTATTACCGGTGGGAGCTGATCACGAAACACCTCACGTACGGATCTCCGGCCTCTGGCTACGTTTTCACGGAATTCATTGACCGGCCGTTCTGGTCGGGCCGGTACGGGGCCATCAGTTGCCCGGCCGGCCATCAGCTTTATGAAGTGCGCTGGCTGCGAGACCCGCGGATTGCCCGCGACTACACCCGGTACTGGTTCCAAACGCAGGGGGCCCAGCCCCGCAACTACAGCACCTGGATTGCAGACGCCGCTTGGGCGCTGGAACTGGTGCATCCGGACCGCGGCTTTACCACCGGCCTGCTGCCAGACCTGATCCAGAACTTCAAAGGGTGGGAGGCCCGCCACTGGGTGCCTGAGCGGGGCCTGTTCTGGCAAACTGGCCATGATGACGGCATGGAGTTCAACATCCTCAGCCGCCAGACCAAAGACAAGCTGCGGGGTGCGCCCAGCTTCCGCCCCTCGTTCAACAGCTACATGTGGGCCGACGCCCGCGCCATCAGCCAGATTGCCCAGCTGGGCGGTCAGGCCGAGGTCGAGCAGGAATTCAGCGGCCGGGCCAACACGCTGAAAGCCACCATCCAGAAATCCCTCTGGGACCCCACACGCTCCTTCTTCTTCCCGATGCTGCGCGACGATGAAACGGCCGACGGCTTCACCATGAAGGCCGGCACCCTCACCCACCAAACCGGCAAGTTTGCAGGCGACACCCACGGGCGTGAGGAAATTGGCTTTGTGCCCTGGCAGTTCAGCCTGCCAGACAAAGACCAAGGGTTTGAGGCGGCCTGGAAAACCCTGATGGACCCCAAGTTTTTCATGGCCCCGTTCGGCCCCACCACCGTGGAGCAGCACGACCCGATGTTCGTGCTGGAAAAATACTGCTGCGTTTGGAGCGGCCAGAGCTGGCCCTACGCCACCACCCAAACCCTGAAGGCGCTGGCGAACCTGCTCCAGGAGTACTCTCAGCCACACGTGACGGCCGCCGATTACACCCAGTTGCTGGGGATTTACGCGCGCACCCACCGCAAGCAGGGCAAGCCGTACATTGCCGAGGCCGCCAACCCCGACACCGGCTCTTGGGAATTCCACGACGGCTACAACCACAGCGAGCATTACTTCCACTCAGGCTTCAATGACCTGGTGATCAGCGGCCTGGTGGGCCTGCGCCCCCGCCATGACGACAAGCTGGAAGTGCAGCCGCTGGCGCCGGCAAGCTGGGACTACTTCGCGCTCGATGACGTGGCCTACCAGGGGCGCAAGGTCAGCATTTACTGGGACCAAACCGGCACCCGCTACGGCCTAGGCCAAGGGCTGCACCTGGTGGTGGATGGCACCAAGGTGGCCAGCTCTCCAACCCTGGGCAAGCTGGTGGCCGACCTGCCGCCCGCCCAGGCGCAGCCGGCACCGAGCGCCGAACCGGTGAACCTGGCCGTGAACAATGACGGCGGCTACTACCCCCGGCTCACCGCGTCGAGCACCGTGGAGCCAAGCTCGGTGACCAAAGCCAACGACGGCAACTACTGGTACATGCCGTCGCCCCCCAACCGCTGGGTGGGTTCCGACCCCGCCGGCCAGGCCACCGCGATTGCGCTCGACCTGGGCACCCCGCGCCAGATCCACACGGTAAAGCTGTACGTACTGGACGACGGCCCAGACGCCGAGATCCAGGCACCCACCGCAATCGAACTCCAGACCTGGCAAGACGGCGCCTGGAAGCCGGCCCTGGGAACGGTCACGCCGGCAGGCCCGCCCCAGGGGCACCGGCCGTACGTGGTTCAGCTCTCCTCCCCCACCGTCACCCGGCTCAGGGCCCTGCTCACCCCCAGGCCCGGCCAGAAGGTGGGACTCACCGAGTTTGAAGCCTGGGGGCCCGGCGACCAGTCTCTGGAACCGGCCCCACCGCCGGCCGGAAACTTGGCCCTGAACACCGGCGGCGAATTTCCCAAAGCTTCCGCCTCGTTCACCTCCATGTTCGACGACATCAAGCGGGCCAACGACGGCCAGATCATCTTCACCCCCCAGCCCAATAACCGCTGGACCAGCTTCGGCTCCAAGAACCCCACCGACTGGCTGGAAATTGACTTTGGCCAACCTCGCACCCTGGGCCGGTTGGAACTGGCCATTTTCGATGACCGGGGCGGCGTGCAAGCCCCAACCTCTTACACCGTCCAGACCTGGGACGGGTCTGGCTGGCAAGACGTGGCCAACCCCAAACGCAACCCAGACAAGCCGGCCGGCGGCCAGCTCAACGAGGTGCAGTTCAACCCGGTCCAGACCGCCAAGGTCCGGATCCTCTTTACCCACCGGGGAGATAGCCGCAGCGGAGTCTCTGAGATCCTGGCCTGGCCCGAATAACCGCTCAGCCTGGGATAATCCGAAGCAGTTCCCAAGAAGCTTGGGGTTTCTCCAGGCCTCCCTAGATCCTATGATTCTTATATCGTCGCTCGCTCTCCGAGACGACCGACCTGTACAAAGAAGGAGAAGTTCGCATGCTGGTTCACCTGGTTACTGACAATCACATCCACGGCAAGAAGAGCCTGGCCGAACACGTCGAAGAGCTGGTCAAGGCCTCCCTTGATCGCTTCAGCCCCCAGATCACCCGGGTGGAAGTGCACCTGCACGACGACAACGGTGCCAAGCATGGTGCCAATGACAAGCGCTGCACCCTGGAAGCCCGCCTCGCCGGCGTGGATCCCATGTCCGTGCACCACACGGCCGAGACCATCGACGAGTCGCTCCACGGCGCGCTCGACAAGATCGAGAAGATGATCGACAAGCACCTCGACAAGCTCAGCCACCACAAGGGCAAACCCTCGTTTGGTGGCGATCAGACCATCTGACCACCGCTGGCCGGCTTGCGAGCCACGCTTGCGACCTGTGCTCAAGCCGGTTCCAAACCGGGACGGGCTCCACCGCGAGCTGCCTGGCTCAGGTTTGAAAATCGCCTCTCATCAAAACCAAACGACCCGGGCCAGGCAGCACGCCTGGCCCGGGTCGTTGAGTTTTCAGAAAACGGACCGGAGAAAGATCCTGCGGGGTTCAGATCTGCTGCAGCTTGCGCAACAGCCAGATTTCGCCAGAGTGGCAGGCCTCATCATGCAGGCCGTGCAAAATCTCATACCGGTTCGATTGGTCGGGTCGAGCCGCGCACGGCTGATTGAGATCCGACGTCGATTGTGCGGCAATGGCCGCGTGCAGCCGGTCTTTCTGTTCATGAAGCCGGGCCACCACCTCGGCCAGCGACGGCCAGCTTGCGGGCGAAACCTCGGCCGGTCGGCTTTCCCAGCTAAACATCTGGAACCAGCCCTCGGGGAAGCCAGGCTCCAAGCCCAGGCCACGGGCCGCCAGCGCCTCAACCACCACGTAGGCATGGCCGGCATGCCACAGAATGGAGTTGTGCAGCCCGGCAGGCACCCACCGCGCCTGGGTATCTGTCAGCCCCTCCAACCGCTTGAGCGTTTTGCCCCGCACCTCTTCAAGCAGCAACAGCAAACTGGAATCGGTCATGGAAATGGGCTCCCCTGGAAAAAATTAACGGCTGGGTCATTCGGAACACGCACTCAGTATCAGGTTAGGGCACAACCGGCCGCTGGGGCCAACGGTTCTCTTGCCCTTGGCTTGAGAACCGGACCGCCGCACCCACTTGGCTGAGCCACCAAGGCCCCCTGGCCGGGCGTGAACATCAGTTGAACAGGAAGTGGCAGATGTCACCGTCTTGCATGATGTAGCTCTTACCCTCGACCCTGAGCTTGCCGGCCGCTCGAATTTCTTTCTCGCTCTTGTAGGTCTCCAGGTCGGCCAGGGTGTACACCTCGACCCGGATGAAGCCCTTCTCAAAGTCGGTATGAATCACGCCGGCCGCCTGGGGCGCCGTGGCCCCCACGGGAATGGTCCAGGCCCGCACTTCTTTTTCACCGGCCGTGAAGTAGCTTTGCAAACCCAGCACCTTGTACGCCTGGCGGGCCACCATGGTGAGCGCCGGCGCTTCCAGGCCGGTGGACGACAGCATCTCGGCCCGGTCGGCCTCATCCAGTTCGGCAATTTCCGCCTCAAGCTTGGCACACACCGGCACCACCTGGGCCCCCACCTTGGCGGCAAACTGGCGCACCTTCTGCACCAGCGGCCCCTCGCCCGCCAGGTCGTTCTCATCCACGTTGGCAATGTAAAGAATGGGCTTGGCGGTCAGCAGGCCGAAGCTCGAAATCGCCTTCTCTTCCGCCTCATCGAGCTTGAGGGTGCGCAACGGCTGATCGGCCTTGAGATGGTCCAGGCAGTGCCGGATGGCATCCGCCCGCAGCTTGGCCTCTTTGTCTCCGCTCTTGGCCGCGCGCTCCGACTTGGGCAGGGCGGTTTCCAGCCCCTGAAGGTCGGCCAGCATCAGCTCAATTTCAATAGTTTCAATGTCCGAGAGCGGATCGACCACGCCCGAAACGTGAACCACGTCGGGATCTTCAAAGCAGCGCACCACCTGCAGGATGGCGTCGACCTCACGAATATGGCTCAGGAACTTGTTCCCCAGCCCTTCCCCCTCACTGGCCCCCTTGACGATGCCCGCAATATCAACCAGCCGTAACGCCGTGGGAATAAGCTTCTGGGGCGGAATGTACTTGCTAATCCGGCCCAGCCGCTCATCGGGGATACTGACCACCCCCTCATTGGGCTCAATGGTGCAGAACGGATAATTGGCGCTCTGGGCACTCTTGGAGCAGGTCAGGGCGTTGAACAGCGTGCTCTTACCAACATTGGGCAGGCCGACGATTCCAGCTCTCATGGTAGCTCAACACCCGTGCGGAGGGACTTGCGAAGAACGATCGCGGCCTGAACCCGGCGCCGCGAAGCGAAAAGTGACCCGCCCGAAGGACCATCCAGGCGGAAAGAAACCCCATTTTAGCAAATCACCAGGCATATTGCGAAATCCTGATCCTTTCCAGCCAGGCTTGCCTGGCACAAGGCCCCCCGGGTACGAGAAAATCTGTGAGGACCAGACCACCAATCACGGTTGAAAAGGCCCCCTCTATGACTACCCCCCTGACCGAAGCGGAAATGATTCGCCTGTGGGAACTGCACACCCAGCTCGAATTCACAACCAAAGATGCCCAGGCCACCGTGGCCACCATGACGCCCGACAATGCGGTAAACCACGTGCCGGTGATGACCGGCGGCCGAGGCCAGGCCGAGATGATTGCCTTCTACGGCCAGCATTTCATTCCCAAAATGCCCGCCGATACCGCGTTGCGGTTACTCGCCAGAACCGTGGGCTCGAACCGGCTGATCGACGAGTTCGTCTTCGCTTTCACGCATGACCTGGAAATGGACTGGATGTTGCCAGGGGTTGCCCCCACCCACCGCAAGGTCGAAATTCCCATGGTGGTCGTGGTCCAGTTTGAAGGCGACAAGATTGCCGGCGAACGAATTTACTGGGACCAAGCCTCGGTGCTCGTCCAGATTGGCCTGCTAGACCCAGCCTTGCTACCCGTCACCGGCGCAAGCCAGACCCACAAATTCGAGAACCCCCAGCTTCCCTCCAATACCCTGATGGGCCCCGCCTGGCAGGGTCCCTGAAATACCAGCCCAAGCCCGTGGAGGTTTTCTCTTGAACCTCTCAGCCTGAGGCGCTAGCCAGCGGATCGCTTCTCTTGAACCTCTCAGCCTGAAGCGCAAGTTTTGAAGTTACGCTTTGGCGATGCCATGCACTGAATCAGCCCGGTCGCCCTCATCCGGCCGTTCCGGCCGCCTTCTCCCGCCAAGCGGGAGAAGCGGTTATACGCCCTTGCCCCACGTTGGTCCGGCTCACCCGGAGGTTCGCCCTCCCGGGGTGCCAGTTATGCCCATGTTTACACGCGTTATCAGCTAGTGAGGCCAGCTCACAATGGGGACTGGCTCCGACGTCTGCGAGGTGCCTGTCCCCCATTTTGACGGGCAACAAACATGCCAAGCGCATACGATCCTGTGCTTGCAAGAACCGGACCGGTCGCCCTCATCCGGCCGTACCGGCCACCTTCTCCCGCCAAGCGGGAGAAGCGGTTATGCGCCCTTGCCGCACGTTGGTCAGGCTCACCGGGAGGTTCGCCCTCCAGGGTAGCCATTATGCCCATGTTTACACGCGTTATCAGCTAGTGAGGCCAGATCAAAATGGGGACTGGCTCCGACGGCTGCGAGGTGCCTGTCCCCCATTTTGACGGGCAACAAACCTGCCAAGCGCATACGATCCTGTGCTTGCAAGAACCGGCCCGGTCGCCCTCATCCGGCCGTACCGGCCACCTTCTCCCGCCAAGCGGGAGAAGCGGTTCATCGCGTTTGCGGTGTACTTGTCCGGCTCACCGGGAGGTTCGCCCT
>CAIYJE010000039.1 GCA_903926465.1 uncultured Planctomycetales bacterium | reverse complement strand
TTCTCTTGGTATTTTGGTTTTATCTTGTGCCACTGCTGTGTCAGCAGTGGTGTTACGGACTTCTCTTGGTCGTTTGGTTTTATCCTGTGCCACTGCTGTGTCAGCAGTGGTGTTACGGACTTCTCTTGGTATTTTGGTTTTATCTTGTGCCACTGGCTGTGTCAGCAGTGGTCTTCATGATTCACGAAATACCAGGAACCACTGCTGACACAGCAGTGTTACCAGAGAAGATGTCAGCAGTTGTCTTACGGTCTTCTCTTCTCTTGGTATTTTGGTTTTATCTTGTGCCACTGCTGTGTCAGCAGTGGTTCTTTTTTTGAATCTCGAAGAGCAGTAACACAAGAGAAGACCGAAGTCGAGAAGACCACTGGCTGACACAGCAGTGGCACAAAGACCGAAGATCCAAGCCCCATGATCAACGCACGGGTTCCACCATCGTCGGGCTCGCTCTGGAGTAAAAGCTCGCCCCACCGCAAGCATGCATTCCGTGGTTTGACACATCTTCACCGCCAACCTGGCTCGGATCTTACCCCAACGAAAACAATGGCTTCCCACGATTTCAACCGGTATTCACAGGCTGTTCCTGAACCCAATCGACTTGTGTAGAACAACGAGGGTGAAACCCTGGGAATTCCCAGGCCCACCCCTCTCCCATGAGCCATGGCGTTGTGCGCCCACATTCATGTGGGCGCGCAACGCCATAGCTCCAGGGCTATAAAATAGGGCATTCACGCAAACCCAGGGTTTCACCCTGGGCTACATTCGGGATCGCCCTTCCAGGGCTCCGTAACATTCTCTTCAAAGCTTTTGACTGCATTCGGCTGAATGATTACTGTTCTTTGTATTTCCCTCAAGATCAAGACTCGACTCGGAGAGTCGAGCGACTTTGTATTCCGATGAGTGACTCCATGATTGCCGCTTCACGACCCAGGCTGGATTTTCTCCATGGCGTTCGCGTCTTGCTAGCGCTCAGCGTGGTGCTGTTACACCTTACGATGGCTGCCCCAGGGGTCAAAGGCGGCGGGCTTTCCAGTATTCTGGCGATTCCGCTGTTGCACGGCTATCTGGCGGTGCCTGGGTTTCTGGTGTTATCGGGGTTCTTGCTCTCGGTCCCCGTGGTTTTGAATGGGTGCCAGTTGCCTGGCGGTTTGCAAGGTTTCCTCTGGCGCAGGTCGGTGCGGATCGTGCCGCCCTATTATGCGGCCTATGTGCTGCATCTGGTGTTTTTCGTGGCCTGGGCCTGGGTGATCCAGCGCCTGGGGTACGGTCCTTATCACAGCGTGGATCTGGAATTGAAACAGTCGTACACACTCGACAATATCTCCAGTCATCTTTTGCTGATTCATAATTTTCGTGGCGACTGGGTTGTGGCACTGGGTGGCGTGTTCTGGACGATCGCTTGCGAGTGGCAGATCTACTTTCTGTTTGCCATGGTGCTTGTGCCACTTTGGCGGCGGGTGGGGCTTTGGGCGGCCGTCACGCTTGCCCTGGTGCTGGGTGTAGTGCTGACCGAGGGGGTTGTGCGTGGCTTGTGGTTTTACATGATTGCGTCGATGGTTCCGGTGTTTGCCTTTGGAATGGTGGCGGCGGCGATTGTCTTTGGCAAGGGGTCAAGGGTTCGCCGCCTGCGCGGCTGGCGCTGGGGTTGGATTTCTGGGTGTACCCTCGTGGCCATGTTGGTGGTGATTGGCTACCTGGACTCAACCGTGAGCCAGACTGCGCTTGATCAGGGATTTAAAGCCGCTTATTACCATCTTCACCGTTACCTGCAATCGTTGTTGGACCTTTTGTTTGGGGTCTGGCGGAGCGTTACTATCGTCTGGCTAACGCTTGGCCATCTCAAACGACATACCGGCCCTTCCTCCAAGTCCAACCAAATCGCCGACTGGGTGCTGAACGGCCTGGAATCACGCCCAGCACGGTTTCTCGGCCAGATTGGTTATAGCCTCTACTTGAACCACGCCATGATCGTCTTCAGCATGGGATACATTGCCTGCAACAAGCTGCCCGTGAACTGGATTCAGTCGTTATTCATAATCGGCGGCGGTACCATGGCAAGCGTGTTGTTTGCCTCCATCTTCTACCTCGTGTTTGAACGTCCGTCGATGGCACGTGAGACCCGCGGGATGTTTCGTGCCAAGGACCCCGTAACATGAAGCCTCAATCGGCGCTACCTGGCGTGAACGTGATCGGCCACATCACGGCCAGCCTGGGCCTGGCCGTGGCCGCGCGCAACACGCTGGCCATGCTCCAGAGCCGTGGCGTCTCGGTGGCCGGCGTGGATATTGATCCGGGTGGCGGCCGTCAGGGTACCGATCAGAGTTACAGCGGTGTACTGCACCACCCCGTGATCGCGCCTCATGCGGTGAACCTGTTCCATCTGAATCCACCGGAAGTGATGGCACAGGTGATCCGGCGACCGACCTGGCTCGACCTGGTAGGCCGAGTGAACGCCATCGTGCCGTTTTGGGAGTTGCCCAGGCTGCCGGTGGTGAATGGCTGGGTGGCTGTTGCGGAACAGATGGATCTGGTGCTGGCCCCCAGCCGGTTTATTGCCGATGCGGTCAAGGCATCCGCGCCTGGGGCAAACGTGGTGCACTACCGGCAAGCCGTGCAACTGCCGGCCGACGTTCAGCCCAACCGGAGTGCGTTTGGTTTACCGCAAGATCGCGTGCTATTTTATCTGAGTGTGGATGTGACCAGTGACCTGGCGCGGAAGAACCCGGGGGCCGCCCTGCGGGCGTTTCGAGCCGCGTTTGATTCCAGTGATCCGGTGGGGCTGGTGGTCAAGCTCAACCATGCGCACACCGAACACGCCTGGGCCGATTCCAGGCCGCTCATGGCCGAACTTCAGAGCTTGCCCAACACGTATGTGATTGACAGAAGTCTGAGCTATCCCGAGGTCCTTGCACTCAGCGCCTCGTGCGACGTATATGTCTCGCTGCACCGGTCCGAGGGGCTGGGCTTGAACCTTCTGGAAGCCATGGCGCTGGGCAAGCCGGTACTGGCCACCGGTTGGTCTGGCAACATGGATTTCATGAATGCCGAAAACTCTTGCCTGGTGGGCCACGACCTGGTGCCCGTGGTTGCCAACCATCCGGCGTATCAACCGGCGGCCATTGGCCCGGGCCAGTTATGGGCCGAGCCGAACGTTACCGAAGCGGTGGCCTGGATGCAGCAACTGGCCGATAATACCGCGCTGCGAACAAACAAGGGTGCGCAGGCCCGCGCTTCCATGGAGGCTGATCGATGGCGGTTCGTTGAGGGAGAAGTTTTATCCCACCTGCAGGCCGCGGTGCATCGATTAGCAAATTCTCCAGACCGCGCGGAGCGTACCCGGCGCTGGCGTGAGTATCAGCGAGTGTCGCTAGGAATGCGTGCGCGACGCTGGCGGGAACGGTTGGCAAGCAGTCTGGGCCTGGGTGACCTTTCATAACGACCAAGGCCTGTTTGACCTGCTGCAATTCGATGGCTGGCCCGCGTTCTGTGCTGCGCCTCGAAGGTTTGTGGTAGTATTACGGAATGCGTAGACGCGGCCTTCCAAAATAATCCTTGAAACACAGGTCCGAGGCATTCATGATGTGATATTGCCAAGCATGACGGTCCCTCTGTTGCTCCGGTGCTACAGGTTTTATCGACGCCCGCTGCGTCATGCAGGGCTTGGTACAGCCCAGAAGACGATTGCGATCCGCCTGTTTCTTACTTCTTGAGAATCGACCATGTACCAGACTCAACCCGATTCACCCTTGCCACGGTCTGGGACGATCTGGGTTGATGTGACGCTGACCTATCAAACCTTTGCGGGGCCGCCCAGTGGTGTGCAGCGCACCTTGCTTTCGCTGGCAAGGCTGGGTGACCGGAACGCCGGCCTGAACCTGCGTCTGGCCGCGTATGACCCGAAAACCAAGATCTGGAGGGCGCTTGACACCCCCGCTTTTCTGAGAGTGTTTCAGCAGAAAATGCCCAAAACACGTCCGATCCACCAACATAAACTGATCGAGCTGATCTGGTGGCGTTTGCTGCTCTTGATGGCGCGTTATCGCCGGCATAATCCTTACCACCTTCTGGATCCTACCCATCAGCGTTCTCGTCAACGCAGGCTCGCAGATTCGCCCAGGCTCGAATGTCAGCCAGGTGACGTGCTGTTGCTGGCCGATAGTGGCTGGGTCATGCCCAGGCATCTTGATGCCGTCCGAGCATTTGATAGCCAGGCGCGCATCGCCGGACTGGTCTATGATCTGATTCCCCTGGAACGGCCCGATATTGTCCCGCAGCCGGTTGCCGAACAGTGCCTCCACTGGTTCCGGGGTCTGGCGCAAACCGCGCATCAGCTCTTTTGCATCTCGGAATTCACGCGCCGCCAGACCAAGACCTGGCTGGCCGGTGATCCGGAGATCGCCGATGCCATACGCAAACTGCGCGTTGTGCGGCTCGGTAATGAATTGGCCGATGTGGATCAGCCTCCGCTGAATACACTTACAACGCTGGCCGAGCTGGCACGGGGGCATGCCGGGGGCCAGAGTCTGCCAACGCAGGCGGGGTCGGCCACTCGATGGTATCTGTGGCTGGGCTCGCTGGATCTGCGCAAGAACCTGGACGTGGTTCTGCTGGCGCTCGAACGGTTCTATGAGCAGCATCCGGCGGCCGACCCGTTCGTGATCGCTGGCGGCCAGGGTTTTGGTTACGAGCTTTATGAGCGCAAGATTACCGGCAACCCCTTCTCCGGCAGAAGGTTGCCCTGGTCGTCGGTCCTGATGACGCCACGGTCATGGCCCTTTACCGAGGCGCTAAACTCTTCGTCTTCTCATCGTGGTATGAGGGGTACGGCCTACCCGTGGCCGAGGCCCTGCAGCGCGGCGTTCCCGTGCTGGCGTCGAGCGCAACGTCCATTCCGGAAGTGGGCGGTTCGTGCGCTGAATACTTTGAACCCTGGAACTCTGCGCAATTGCTGGGCTTACTGGTCAACGCCGAAACCGACCCCAACTTTCTGCAGTTGCTGCGCCGGCGTGCAGGCGAATTTCAGCCAACATCCTGGCAAGACATGATTCAGGATTTGCGCCAGGATGTGGTCCAGCCTAACCTCTTATCTGAGCGTTGGGCACGTTGGAACGATTTATTCTGTTGTGAGAACCAAGAGAGTTTTCTTGAATTCAAATGACCGATCCATCACCGCCATTCATCCGTCCCCGACTTGACTTCATGCATGGCCTGCGCGGACTGCTCGCGCTGGTTGTCGTGCTGTTCCACCTTACATTGGTCACGCCGCAGTTGAACGCCCGAGGGTTGAGCCGGTTCCTGGCGATACCGCTGTTGCATGGGTATCTGGCGGTGCCAGCGTTCCTGGTTCTGTCTGGGTTCCTGTTGTCGGTTCCTCTGGTGTTGCGGTCTGGTCAGTTTTCGGGTGGGTTGCGCGGATTCTTCTGGCGGCGTTCGGT
This sequence comes from uncultured Planctomycetales bacterium, assembly GCA_903926465.1. GTDB lineage: Bacteria > Planctomycetota > Planctomycetia > Isosphaerales > Isosphaeraceae > CAIYJE01. The sequence continues at coordinate 15,620 of CAIYJE010000039.1, read as the reverse complement.
TCGCATTCTACCGCCGTATTACGCTTCGTATGTTTTGCATCTCGTGTTCTTTGTGGCTATGGCCTGGCTGCTGAAGCGCCGGGGTGGTGTGCCAGACCCGATGGTGGACGACCAGATGTTGCATGCGTACACGGCGGGCAATCTGCTGAGTCATCTGCTGTTGATTCATAATCTGGTCCCGGTCTGGGCGGGCGCGTTGGGGGGCGTGTTCTGGACAATTGCTTGCGAGTGGCAAGTGTATTTTCTGTTCGCGCTGGTGCTGGTACCGTTGTGGCGGCGGTTCGGCCTGTGGGCGGCCGTGCTGCTGGCACTGGTTGTGGCGGCGGTGCTGATTGAGGCTCGGGCGCGTAACTGGTGGCACTATATTACGCCGGAGATGATTCCGGTGTTCACCTGTGGGATGGTGGCGGCTGAGATTATTCTGGGAAGCGGTCTGCTCGCACACCGCATGCGCGGCTGGCACTGGGGGGGGATCACGCTTGGCCTGTTGGGAGTGTTAGTCGCGGTGGTCACATTCCTGGATGCGACTATGAGTCCAGAGTCGCTTGGCCAAGGGGCGAAAGCCGCCTATTACCATCTGTCTCAGAGAGTGATCTGGATTTCCGATCTGCTGGCTGGTATCTGGATCGCCGCTGTGATTGTCTGGCTTACGCTTCCGCGACTACATCGTGCTGCGGAACCGAACACGCCCCCGGACCGGGTGGCGGCCCTGGTGCTGTGCCTGCTGGAAGCTGGCCCCGTGCAGTGGCTTGGCCGGATCAGTTACAGCCTTTACCTTTGCCATATTCTGAGCGTGTTCCTGGTGATGATGGTTGGCACGCGCTACTTCGGTCCGGGACACGGTCAAACGCTGTTCATGATGGGCGGAGGGTTGATTTTGAGCGTGGCCTCTTCCTGGGTGTTCTATCGCGTGTTCGAGCGGCCGTCGATGACCCGCGAGACGCGCCAGATGTTCAGCGCAAGGTCTGGTCATTCGTGACCGGTTCATGCTGCAGTAACTACCCTGGACACGGGTCGTCTTGAGCCCCTCATCTTTGCATTCGACAATTGTTTGCTCTGGTGGCATCACTTCACGGATGACCCGCAGACGTGTCATCCATGCCACCGGAGCAGGCCCTCTCCCGTTGCTTGATTGCACCAGCGGCTGTCTCCGCAGGCCTCAGGACTAGGGATAGACAACGAGGCCTTTAACCTGGGCTTTATAAGAACGACCCTTTCAGGGTCGAGACTTCCATGCCGCTTGATGTCGGTTACTGCATTCGGCTAAGAAGATACTCATGCTCAAAATCGACCATGAACCAGAATTCACCCTGTTTCTTCGTTCCGCCGAATGGTTCCTTGCCGGGGCCGGCGCTCAGACTCCCCCGCGAACGATTCGCCCCAGCGGCTGAGAAAAGCTGTCGGATAATAAGACCGCAAGGGGCTTTGGGCCGGGCCGGTCGCCCGACTTCGTGAGCGACCGCTCTACGGCACCCAGCACCGTATGGACGTCAATCAAATGCATGCAGATGTTGTTCCCATTGCAAGGTGGCAGGTCCACTTCGTGCACGCACGGACTGCGGTAAACGGGCCGGTGCAGTAGTTCCACACCCGTTCCTTCCCTGCCATAATGGAGCGGGTCTACCGGCCCGAACAGGCAAACGGTCCGTGCGCCCAGCGCCCAGGCCATATGCATTGGTCCCGTGTCATTGGTAACCACGCAAGCCGCGCCCTCCAGCAACGCAAGCAGCCCGCCGAGCGAGAGCGTGCCGGCAAGGTTCAGGACCCGTGCGCCATGGCCTTGGACCTGTTGCAATACGCTGCTTACATGGTCTTGGTCGGCCAGTGCGCCAATCAGAATGATCGGCAGGTCGTACCGTTTGATCAGTTGCTCGATCAACTGGGCGAACCGTTCCGTCGGCCATCGTCGCTCAACCAACAGGTCCGAAGCGTTCGGGTTGATCACCAGGTAGCGGCGAACCTCACCAACGCCAAGCGTGGCCAGCCGAGAGGCAACCTCCTGGCGATCAGCCGGCTCAACCCGGATCAGGCCCAGGGTGTCGGGCCGAACCGGCTCGCAGCCGGCAAGCCTGGCCAACGGCAGGTAGATGTAGCGGATCGGAATTCGCGTATTGAAGAACATCAGGTGCGTGTAGTTGCCCCGCTTGTGCTGTGCCGACTCGCGGTAGAAGCCCAGCCGGTTGCGCGCCAAACTACACTGGGCGATCAGGCTGGAGTAAGCCGAGTACAGCTCAAGGTCAAAGTAAAGGTCGACCCGCGCCCTCATGAGCTGAAACAGAACCCTGGCCGACGTCCAGACCAGCCTGAAAACGCTGCGGTCATCCACCGTGATGATCTGGTCAATATGTTCGAGCCGCTCCACCATGCGCCGGCACGACTGGCCGGTTACAAAAATCAGCCGCGCGTGCGGAAAGGCGGCGCGGACCGATCGGATCATGGGGGTGGCCTGGATCATGCTCCTCATGCCCAGGTATTTCGAAAATACAATCGTCCGCACGTTCTCCGGCGCAATGCTGTGGTCCCGGCGCAAAACCTGACCCAGGAACCGGGACATCAGGTTGATCAACCACGCCAGCGGCAACCCCACCAGGCGATCGATCAGGATCTTCGTTTGAGTCTTCATGACGGCTCGGGCCTTCGCCGCATTGTCTGGGGATAGAGTGTTTGTTGCCGTCTGCGCCAACCATCAGGGATCAGGAGGGGGTCCGGCTGATCGTCAAGGTGCCAATTTCCGTTTCGAACTAGGCCCCGCCTGCTCCCACCTCCTGGATATAGTGATCGACCCTGGGAATGCGGTAGCTGTCTGGCACATCGTAGCTGCGCAGGCAGCCGGCAAACTCGTTGACCTGGAGGAACGCCCGGACCTGGTTCCGCTTCAGTTCGCCGACCAGTTCGTCTTCCATGGCGGCGTCGGCGGCCCAGCCTAGCTGGTAGTATTTGGTAGGCAAGTGCCGATTGAGCAGCGGATAGTACTGAGACGCACTGTGGTAGACCAGAAGCTGCCGATCTCCAATCCCGTGTGCATCCAGCAGCGCCTTGACGTGCATCACGCCGTCCAAGACCGGGCCCGCGTCTACGTCTGTGGTTGGGTTGAGCATCTCCTGGGCGGTGGATGTTGGGCGTAGGCAGTTTTGCAGAAGTGGCAGGCGGCTGCTCAAGGGGCGGCCGTACATGGGCAGCCGGTCCGGGTAAAACCGTCCCACAACCGCCAGCGCAGCAAGGCCAACAAGCAGCATGCCAATGCAGACCCGGGGCCGATAACGTTGCCAATGGGCAAGACGCAGAACGTCAATGATCAGGATCAAGAGCAGTGGTACGGCCGCGGCCAAGATTTGGGGAGCATACGATCGATCCAGGATGCTCTTCATGCCGAAAAACGCATAGATCACAAACAAGAGAAAGAAACGCTCACGGGGCGAATTGAGATTCAGTCGTCGCGTGGCGGCCTTCTTCAGTGTGGATGTATAAAACGTGAGAAAGAGTAAAAGTGTTGCAGGTAGGATCACGCCCGAGTACATGCCCCACATGCCTCCCCGCGGTCTGCCTTTCCAAAAGAGCGGCAGGGGCACGCCGGTGGAATCACGATGATAGCGCGGCATGTCCACCAGGGTGGTTGTGAACCACTCGCGGGTTGGAAAGCCGGACCACCGCCAAGGCGCATACCACCCCGAGCAAGAGGAACGATACGTCGCCGCAAAGCCCCAGAAATGTGCGGGGATTGAGCAAAAGATCAGCCATCGACCCTTCACCACACGCGTAGCCGCGGCGATAGTAGCGATCGCAGCACAGATAGATGAAGACGGTCGCCAGGCAGAAGACACCGCTGTCGATTCGCCAGATGTATCCCAGCCCAATCAGAATGCCCCCGCAGAAAAGAGCCCGGCGATGGGTGCCAAGGCTCAGCAGGTAAAATGCGAGGATCGGAAACAGGCTGCGTACTGTGGTGAGCAGTGGATCGCGGATGCTCGTGCTGATCAGAATTGCGACCAGGCTGACAACCGTTGCGAATAGCAGTGACGCGATTGGCTCCCGCAACATCCCCAGCGCAAACATGAACAGGGTCAGGAAGCCCACCACCACAGTGGTGGCCCGCAGCACGGCAATGGTTCCCATTCCCTGATTACCCGTCAGCCCGATGATCAGTGCCCCAACTCCGCTGTCAGAGACCCCGTGCGGCCAGAAGAAGGTTCGAAACGGGATACCGCCATCAAGCAAGTCGATCGCCGAGGTCAGTACTTCGCCGTCGTGGTGAATGTCGAGTTCTTTCGTTGGCTGAATCGCCACCAGAAAGAGCCAGCCGGCAACCAGAGGCAGAAGAATACAGGTCGCCCAGAGCGCACGCCGCGAGAATGTTTCTGGGCCATCCACAATCCGTTCGTCACGCAGTCGGTCGTTCCAGATGGCGTAGATCAAGGAACACGCGATCAGTGCCAGCAACACGAGCAAAACGATACCGCCGGAATAGTAGGCCACAATCAGCCCCAGCGCCGCCGCGCCAAAGCCCAGCGCCGCAAGACCCAGCGAACGCTTCCCCACCCAGAGTACAAACACCGTCACGCCCAGCACGGTCAGACCGAAAGCGGCATGCTCAATATTCTTCCCGTATCCGACATAGCTGGGAAAGCCTGGCGCGTTTCATTGCGGCTTGACCAGTAGAAACGCAGCCAAAGCGGCGCAGGCAAGAATTCCCACCGCGCAAAGCTGCAACCACGCAGCTTGCGCCCAGGCGGCGGGTTTGTACCCAGACGTAGACTTTTTCCAGTGCGGCGATTTGTCAGGGTCAGCGGAATTCATGGCAAGAGATCTAGAATGAAACGTGGTTGCGGAGGAACAGGGAGATTGGTTTCAAGTAGATGACGCGCCGCCAATGAGCGGCCGGTTCCGTGGAAACATGGTCGGGATCAGCGTCTCTGGCAAGAATTCAGACTGAGAGACAGAAACAGCAAAGAGTGTAAGAACCGGTGGCGAAATGAAGGAGGGGCTCAGATGATCGATCGTGTGGCTTCTTGCCGCCACTGGATCCCGGAGAAAACGCCCTCATCCGGCCTTCGGCCACCTTCTCCCGCACGCGGGAGAAGCGGTTAAGACCGCCGGTTCGATATAGGCCGATGGAACAGGCGATCATTTGTCAGATCTTATGCCAAGACACGTACCGGACAAGCCCTTTCCTGGCTTCTCCCGCACTGCGGGAGAAGGTGGCCGGAACGGCCGGATGAGGGAGACCGGGCCTATCTTGAACGCGTTTACAAGATGATAACGGGTGCATTCACTTACAAGATTTTCATAGACCAGGCTTGATTGTGGTTCAATGAAAGCCACAGATGGTCGATCGTGTGGTTTCATTTCGCCACCGTTTCTTAAGAATCTCGGAACGCATGGGCTCGATGGACGGGATAGACAGGATAGACAGACATGATGGACCGGGCAAGGCGAGTTGGGCTTTGGATCCGCTGTTACCGACCATTCTGTCCATAGTTCGCGGATGTTCCTGGAATTCGTGTTTCATTGTGTGAGCGTCTCCAGGCAACACCGCAACCCATTCTTCGGTTCAGGGCTTCGGGGTAGGCCACCAGGGAAACCGATGTCAGGGGTTTGCGGCCGCCGCTTTGCACGTTTCAAGGAAGCGCCGGCTGCTGGTTTGCCAGTCTACCAGGCAGGTGGGGTCCCAGGCACGCACGGGGGGAAACTGGCCCCGTTGTTCAATGTTGATGACCTGCCGTGCCAGGGTGTCTGGTATCGAGAGATCAAAATACGAGCAGAACTCTTGACCAGCCTCGCGGTGGACCGGGATATCACTGGCCAGCACCGGCAAGCCGTGGCGCAATCCCTCAATAATGGGCAGGCCGAACCCTTCGGCGTGCGAGGGGTACACCAGCGCGCGGGAATGCATGTAGCAAAAGTCGAGATCGGCGTCTCCGGCATTGGAGAGCCAGTGCAATTGTCGCCCCAGTCGGGGATGGTTTTCAATCCGCTCCAGCAGTTCCGCATTGTGCCAGCCGCGGCGGCCCAGAATACACAGCCGCGCTTCAGGACAATGGGCCCAGACCGTTTCAAAGGCGTTGAGCAGGTACTGATGGTTCTTGCGCGGTTCCAGCGTACCCACGGTCAGGTAAGGGACGGGTCCGGCGCTCGGTTCAAAGATCTGGCGCACGTGTGGGCTTACCTGGTTGGCTGCGGGCACCAGGTCCAGGTTGGAACCCAGCGGAAACACGTCGATCGACAGCGCGGCCGCGGCTTCCGCCCCCAGTAACGCTGCGGCATAGTCTCTCAGGTCGTTGGCCACGGTCTGGGAGATCGCCAGGAAGAAGTCGGCCGTCTGGAGATACCCGTCCAGGTACGTGCGGAAAACCGATTCCAGTAACGGTGGGAAAAACTCAGGATGGCGGATGGGCAGTAGATCATAAATCACCAGGCCGGTGCGGGCGCCGTTGGCCCTGGCCTTTTCCAGCAGCCGTCTGAGCGGTTCGATCCACCAGCCGTCCAGCAGCACCAGGGCGTCTCCGGGGCCAGGCCTTACGCGGGGGCTCCGCAAGGCCATCCATTCACGGCGGGCCACCACGCGGAAGTTTCGCGGGATCACCATGTTGCGCAGGCGTGTTGAGAATTTTGGGCGGCTGTAAAACGCCTCAAGTGCTTGCACCGCCGGCACCGCTGGGCGGCTGGTCCGTAGTGTGGCATCGAGCTGGGTCAGCCAGCGGGTGCCATCCAGGCACCGCCCCCGGTTGGTAATCACCGGCAGGCAGGTCAGGCCCAGTTCGGGGGCCGTGGCCAACCCTTCCCGAGCCAGGTTGCGGGCCACCCGCTGGATCCCCGAATTATTGCCGGAGATCAGGGTGTTGCCACATTCCAGAAGCACTCGACGAACGTTCACCGGGCCGCCTTCGTGATCCAGAAGTTCCGGGAAATCGACCGGAGTCGTTGCCGGGCTTGATGGTAACCGAACCGGTTTGTTGCGCACATGAAGTTCAACCATGTCCTATTGTGAGCGCATCGTTTTGCAGCCGCGTCCCATTCCGGGTCCAAGTTGCCAGGAATCGTCCTGATTGGCGTGGCAGCCTCCAAAAAAACAACAGGCGCCAAAGATTCCGGTTCGGTTTCTCATTCCCACCCGGAGTTGTCGGCCTGGGTGGAATTGGTGGGGTAAGATTTCCACGTCTTGTGTCGTGGGCCAGCCGGTTCGGGAACGGAATGCGGTAGGGAGTTGGTGGCCGTATTGGGTTCTTGGCCGTGTCTTGGATTGGTTTTCTTCAGGATGTTTCACCTGTGAATTCGCCTGCAACCGATGGATCTGGATCAACGACGCCGTTGTCGTCTCGCCTTTCGACCCAGGTGAAACGGATTCAGCCCAGCGCTGGGTGGCGGGCCCTGGATCTGGGGCAGCTTGTGGCTTATCACGAGTTGCTGTTTTTTCTGATGTGGCGAGACATCATGATTCGCTACCGCCAAACGGCGGTGGGGGTGGCGTGGGTGCTGTTACAACCCTTGCTCACGATGGCGGTGTTCTCAGTCTTTTTTGGCAGGCTGGGCCAGATGCCGTCTAATGGCCTGCCCTATCCGCTGTTCGTGCTCACCGGCCTGCTGCCCTGGCAGTTGTTTGCCTTTGCGCTCAACCATGCCAGCAACAGTCTGGTTCTGGAACAGAGACTGATCACCAAGGTTTACTTTCCCCGCCTGATTGTGCCGGTGGCGTCGGTGCTGGCCGGGGTGGTGGATTTCTGTGTCACGTTTGTGCTGGTTTTGCTGGCCATCCTCTGGTTTGGTATTCGGCCGTCGCTGGCCATTCTGACGGTGCCGCTCTTGGTGTTCATTCTGCTGTGTGCTGCGCTGGCGGTGGGCCTTTGGCTGGCCACGCTCAATGTGCAGTACCGCGATGTGCGCTATGCCATTCCCTTCCTGACCCAGTTCTGGATGTTTCTGACTCCGGTGGCCTATCCGGCCAACCTGGTGCCGCCTGCGTATCGGGCCTGGTACGGCCTGAACCCCATGACCGGCGTGGTGGAAGGGTTCCGCTGGGCCTTGCTGGGGGCGGAACCTCCAGACTGGCGCATGATGGCGGTTTCCGCCGGCGTGGTGGCCGTGTTGCTGACCAGTTCGCTGATTTATTTCCGACGCATGGAACAGACTTTTGCGGATGTGATCTGAGCCATGAGTGAAACCGCGCTGCGGGTCCAAAACCTGGGTAAGAAGTACCATCTGGGGGCCACGCGTCAGGTGGCCGTGAATCTGCGTGATCAAATTGCCCGGCTCTCGTTGCGTGGCCTGTTGAAATACGCGGAGCGCGTGGAGAAACGGCCCACGTTCTGGGCGCTCAAAGACGTGAGCTTTGAGATCAAGCGCGGCGAGGTGGTGGGGGTCATTGGCGGCAACGGGGCCGGCAAGAGCACCTTGCTCAAGATCCTGAGCCAGATCACGGAACCGACCAAGGGCTGGGCCGAGATCCACGGGCGGGTGGGGAGCCTGCTGGAAGTGGGGACCGGGTTCAACCCGGAACTCACCGGCCGAGAGAACATCTTCCTGAATGGTGCCATTCTGGGGATGCGCCGGCGTGAAATTATCCGCAAGTTTGACGAGATTGTGGAATTTGCCGAGGTTGAGCGGTTCCTGGATACCGCCGTCAAGCATTACTCGTCGGGCATGCACACCAAGCTGGCGTTCTCGGTGGCCGCCCACCTGGAGCCCGAGATTCTGATTGTGGACGAGGTGCTGGCGGTGGGAGACAGCAACTTCCAGCGCAAGTGTTTGAACAAGATGGAAGCGGTCTCCGGGGCCGGCCGTACCGTGCTGTTTGTGTCTCACAATATGGCCACGGTGCTGCGGCTTTGCCCGCGCTGCATCATGCTTCACCAGGGGCAGGTGCTGGCCGATGGCCCGTCCGAGGAGGTCACCCGCACCTACCTGCAATCGGGCCTGGGCATGACCGCGGTGCGTGAGTGGACGGATCCGGTGCTGGCACCTGGAAACCACGTGGCCCGGCTGGTTTCGGTTCGGGTGCTTGACGAGGCCGGCGCGAACACGGCGACCATGGAAATTCAAAGCGCTGTGGGCGTCGAACTGACGTTCGATGCGCTTGAGCCTGGCCACGTGCTGGTGCCCAGTGTGCGGATTTTCAATGAGGGAACCGTCTGCCTTTTCCATGGCCAGGATAATGAGCCGGAATGGTGCCGGAAGCCCCGTCCGCGGGGCCGGTACCAGTGCACCATGTGGATACCCGGCAATTTTCTGGCCGAGGGGGTGTTCACGGCCTGTGCCGGCCTGGCCACCCTGGTTCCTGAGAAACTGCACTTCTATGAGCCCGATGCGATCTCGTTTCAGGTGGTCGATCGGATGTTGCCGGGCGGCACGCGCGGAGACTTCCAGGGAAATTACCCGGGCGTGGTTCGTCCCAAGCTCAAATGGACCACAGAACCGCTGGGAGCGCCGCCCCAGCGGTAAAGCGCAATGGACCCCACGGACAGCCAGGATGGCCCAGGCTAGCCAGGCTTCCTCCGTGTCTCTACTGTCCATCCGATCTGTCGTTTCTTGTTGGGCGTGGCATACGCCCCGTTGCCCCGGCCCGGCGGTTCGGTGAAAATGGGAGTTCACCCCCTCCCCGCACTCGTGCTCCCACCCCGGGGACTTGACCTATGCCCACCACCGGTGCTCGCTGGCTGCTCACGCTGCTGATTTTCGGCCTGTTCGCCCTCTCCGCGGTGCCGGCCCGTACGGTCGAGCCCGGAATGGCCGATGCCCCGGATTTTGACAGGGTGGTGGCCCCCCTGCTCGCCCGCCACTGCCTGGACTGCCACAGCGGTGCCGACCCCAAGGGAAAGCTGAACCTGGCCAGCCGCGCGGCCGCCCTGCAAGGTGGCGAGGGCGGCCCGGCCTTGGTGGCCGGCAACGTGGAGGAAAGCACGCTCTGGGAACGGGTGAGCAGCAACGAGATGCCTCCCAAGCACCCGCTCAGTCCGGCTGAAAAAGAGACGCTGAAAGCCTGGATCGAAGCCGGAGCCACCTGGGGCACCGATCCCATCGACCCGTTCCAGGTCACCACCAACCGCCGCGCAGGGCGAGACTGGTGGTCTCTACAACCGCTCACCAGGCCGGCCCCGCCTGACGATCTGGCCAACCCTGGCTGGTGCCGCACCCCCATCGACCGGTTCATCTTGGCCCGGCTGAACGCCGAGCAACTGGTCCCCACGCCCGAGGCCGATCGTCTCACGTTGGTCCGCCGCCTGGCGTTTGACCTGACCGGCCTGCCCCCCACGTCTGAGCAAATCAACGCCTTTCTGGCCGACGATCAGCCAGGCGCCTACGAGCGGCTGGTCAACCGGCTGCTCGATTCTCCCCAGTATGGTGTGCACCAGGCGCGCAAATGGCTAGACCTGGCCCGCTACGGCGAGTCTAACGGCTTTGAGTATGACGAGTTTCGCCCCAACGCCTGGCGATACCGAGACTGGGTGGTGCAGGCGATCAATGAGGATCTGCCCTACAACACGTTTGCCAGGCTCCAGCTTGCCGGCGACGTGCTGGAACCCGAGAACCCCGGCAGCGTTGAGGCCACCGGCTTTCTGGCCGCCGCCGCCTATGACACGGCCGGCCAGAACCAGCAAAGCGCGGCCATGAAGGCGGTTGTGCGGCAAGACGAGCTGGAGGACCTGATTGGCACCACCGGCCAGACCTTTCTGGGCCTCACCCTCAACTGTGCGCGCTGCCATGATCATAAGTTTGACCCGGTGTACCAGTCTGAGTATTACCGGTTCGCCGCCGCCCTGGCCGGCGTGAGGCAAGGAGAACGGGACCTCTCGGCCATTGACCCGGTGCGCAAGCAGTGGCAAGCCCGCCTGGCCGAGCTAGAGGCCCGCCGGATTGCCCTGGAACAGCCAATCCGCCAGGCGATCCAGGCCGAACAGGGGAACCGCCCCACCTCCAGCATGGCCCCAGAGGCGTTGCTGGCCTGGGACTTCACCAAGCCCGACGACGGCAACTCCAGCACCGGCCCCGCGCTCACGTTGCACAACGGCGCCCGCCGTTCGCCTGAAGGGCTACACGTGGGCGGCCCTGAAGGCGGCTATGTTAGCTCCGCGCCCCTGGAAATTTCCCTGAAAGAGCGCACCCTGGAAGCCTGGATCAAGCTGGATACGCTTGATCAAGGGGGTGGCGCGGCCCTCAGCCTGCAAACCGTGAACAGTGCCGTGTTTGACGCCATTGTTTACGGCGAACGCCAGCCCCATAAATGGATGGCCGGCAGCGATGGCTTTGTGCGCACCAAAGACCTGGCCGCCGACGCCGAGCAAGAAGCCGCCGCCGGGCCGGTGCATGTGGCCATTACCTATGCCGTGGATGGCACCATCACCGTGTATCGCAATGGCGTGTCGTACGCCCCCGGCTATCAGACCAGCACCCCAGTGGAGTTTGCCGCCGGTGCCAGCCAGGTGTTGTTCGGCCTGCGGCACGGTCCGCCCGATCCCAAACGGGTGCTGAACGGGACGATTGTCCGGGCGCGGATCTATGATCGGGCGCTGACGCCTGGCGAGCTGGCGGAATCTTACAAATCGGGCGGTCAGGTGATCACGCCTGAACAGATTGCCGCCCGGCTCACCGCAACCGAGCGCGAGACCTGGGAACAGCTGCGCACCGAGGCCGCCGCCAGTCGTGAGCAGCTCAAGGCCGCCCAGGTGCGCAAGGCCTACGCGTTAACCCCGCGCACGCCAGAGCCTACCCACGTGCTGATGCGTGGCAACCCTGGCCAGCCGGCCAACGAAGTGACCCCCGGCGCCGTGGCTGCGGTCACCGGCGTAACGGCCGACTTCGGCCTGCCGGCGAACGCCCCCGACGTCCACCGCCGCGCCCGGCTGGCGGCCTGGATTACCGACCCCGCCAACCCGCTGTTCGCCCGCGTGATTGTGAACCGTGTTTGGCAGGGGCACTTTGGCACCGGCCTGGTAGAAACCTCCAGTGATTTTGGCTTCAACGGCACCCGCCCCACCCATCCCGAACTGCTGGACTGGCTGGCGGGATTCTTGATTGAGAACGGCTGGAGCGTGAAGGCGCTGCACCGTGAAATTGTGAACAGCGCAGTGTATCGCCAAGGGAGCGCGCCCCACGCCCAGGCGCTTCAGGTCGACGCCAACAACCGCTGGCTCTGGCGGCATACCCCGGCTCGGCTTGAGGCCGAGATGGTGCGAGACGCGATGTTTGCCACCGCCGGCGAGCTGGACGGGCGGCTGGGCGGGCCCAGCTTTCAAGATTACGTGCTCACGCCGGCCAAGGGGACCGGCTCTGTGCATTACCTGGCGACCGATCCCGGCACACCCGGCTTCAACCGCCGCACCTTGTACCGCGCCTGGACGCGGGGCGGCCGGAACGCGTTCCTGGACTCGCTGGATTGCCCAGACCCTTCCACCACCGCCCCCAGGCGCAATGTGACCAACACCCCGCTTCAGGCCCTGAGCCTGATGAACAACGCCCTGGTGCTGCACCTGGCCAACCGCTTTGCCGCCCGGCTGGAACGGGAGGCCGGTACCGACCCGGCCCAAGTGGCCGCCCTGGCCTACCAGCTTGCTCTGGGTCGGCCCCCCAGCGATGCCGAACAGCAAGAGGCCGCGGCCACCGTGCGGCAATTTGGTGCGGCCGTGCTGGCCCGAGCCCTATTTAACAGCAACGCATTTCTTTATGTCGATTGAGTGATGAGCTGGCTGGAGATCCAAGACCAGAGTATGAACCGCAAGAATTCGGCCCCTGACAGCCCTGGATAGGTACTGCGGCTTTGAGATATCGTGAACGCCTTTGGGGAAACCTGTGCCGGATCGCCGAACGGGCCTTGCCTGTGCCTGCGCTCAGCTTGGTCTTGCTGCCATTTGCGGTGGTCACGGCCACGCTGGAACTGGCGGGCCTGAAACGGAGCGAGGTCACGCTCTGTGATATTTTGCGGATGCCGGAATCGCTCTTGCCGGGTGGGCGAGGCTGGCGGCGAATTCCGCGGATCTGGTGCACGCGGGTGGCCCTGACCATGACCGGCTACACCTACTTCTGGGTCGACCGGTACAGAGAGCCGCGCTGGAGTCGGCGGTGCACGTTCAATGGAATAAAACACTTGAATCAAGCGCTGGAGGGTGGCCGCTCGGTGCTCTTGCTGTACCTTCATGTTGGGAACTTGTCGTTGCTTCCGAACTGGCTCAGGGCACGTGGCTACAAGACCGCCGTGATCGCGGTCAAAGATATTCGGCGAGTCTCTCCATTCTGGGCCCAAATCGGTCATCAGGCGAACCTGGCCAACCAGTTAACGGAGGTGCCCTTGGTATTCCAGGTCGATCAGCTGGCGGAGGCTCTGAGGTTTTTGAAACGACCAGGTGTCATTCTGGCAACGGGAATCGAGGAAACACGAGACCTGGCCAACCCGTCAATCGGCCGAAAAACCTTGCTGATGACCCGCAAGGACTACGCCATTTCACTGGCATCCGGTGGCCTGCGTCTGGCGGAAATGGCCAAGGCTCAGATTGTTCCGTGCCTCATTACCAGTTCTGGGATCATGGGTTGCAAGATCCACATCGGTACGCCGGTCCCCGAGCTTGAGGCAGATTCCCCATTGCGTTACCAGTTCGCCTGCGAGCACCTGATGCAAGCCTTTGATGCCTGGAGTCCATTGTGGAAGGGTCAATACCTGTTGGGTTCGTTTCTCCATGCGGTCAGGCCCGCCCCGATTGAAACCTTGAGACCTGCGTGTGCAGCCCCAGGGTCTGGACCGAAAACAGGTCCTGGATGCGGATGGGCGGTATCGACTGGAGCGACCCGGCTGGCGAAATAACCTGAGATGCGTGTGGATGGACCGAGATTGTGTGGGAATACCTGCCAGGAGCCGAGTCATGAATCGACGTGGGTTTTTCTGCTGGGCGAAAGATGGCCTGGCTTCGGCGGCAGCCGCATCTTTGCTGTTGAACGATGGTGTGTTGCGCGCCGATACGCCGGGTGAGGCCGCCGACCTGCCGCCGCGCGCCAAGCGAGCCATCCACATTTGCCTGGTGGGTGCGCTCAGCCAGGTCGATTCTTTTGATTACAAGCCAGACCTGATCAAGAACCACGGCAAGTCGCTCCAGAGTTCGGAACGGCCCGATGTCTTCTTTGGCCAGATTGGCCTGTTGCGCGCGCCTGACTGGCAGTTCCAGCAGCGTGGTCAGAGTGGGCTCTGGATCTCTGATCTGTTCCCGCACCTGGGCGAGCTGGCCGACGACTTGACGATCATCCGCTCGATGGTGGCCGAGACCTCCAACCACACGCCGGCCACGTTCCAGGAAAACAGCGGGTTCCGGCTCAACGGGTTCCCCTCGATGGGGGCCTGGCTCAGTTATGGGCTGGGGTCCGAGGCCGAAGACTTGCCGGCGTTTGTGGTGATCCCAGACGCCCGAGAAATGCCGCCCGGCGGCACCATCAACTGGTCGAGCGGGTTCTTGCCGGCGCGGAACCAGGGGGTGATCATCCGGCCGACCTCCGAGCCAATTGCCGACCTGTTCCCGGCCCAGCCCATTGAGCCGGGTGCCGAGCAAGCGGCGCGGGCCTTGGTGGGTTCGATGAACCGCCGACACCTGGATTCGCATGGTGGTGACGACATGCTGGCCGCTCGAATTCGCGGCTACCAGCTTGCGGCTCGAATGCAGAACTCGGTGCCGGAAGTGGCGGAAATTGGCCAGGAATCGGCACAGACCCAGGCGATGTACGGCCTGGACCGGCTGGAGACCAAAGACTTTGGCCGGGGCTGCTTGCTGGCCAGGCGGTTACTGGAGCGGGGCGTGCGGTTTGTGCAGTTGTATTCGGGCGGTACGTTTGGCAGCCCGCGCCGGAACTGGGACGGCCATGAGGATATGAAGCAGAATCATGGACAGGAAGCGCTCAGGATTGACCAGCCGGTGGCCGCCCTGCTCCGCGACCTCAAGCGGCGTGGGATGCTGGAAGATACCCTGATTTTGTGTACCAGTGAGTTTGGGCGCACGCCGTTTTCGCAATCGGCGTCTGATGCCGTGGGCACTGGCCGAGACCACAACCAGACGGGGTTCAGCGTGTGGATGGCCGGCGCTGGCCTGAAACCGGGGCTGGCGTATGGATCGACCGACGAGGTTGGCTGGAAGGCGTCTGAGAACATTGTCACCTGGCCCGACTTCCATGCCACGGTGTTGCGATTACTGGGAATTGACCACGAGCGCCTGACGTATTACCACAATGGCATTCAGCGGCGGTTAACGAACGTGCATGGCCAGCCGATCACCGGCATCCTGGCCTGAGCCCGGACAAGTACGCGGCAAGCGCGTTAGAGCGGTTAACATTTGCGTTGCACACTTAAGTGAGCGCCTTTCCTGGTGTTCCTTTTCCGAATGTAGGACAGCCGCCCTCGGCTGTCTCTGAATTCCTGGGCCGTTACGAAGATGACAGCCGAGGGCGGCTGTCCTACTTCGAACGAAGATCAAGAAACTGATGCGTGACACTCAGCAAATCTTTTGGTGTGCAAGCCAATCGTGAACCGCTATAAAGGGCTTCTCCCGCGTGGCGGGAGAAGGTGGCCGGTACGGCCAGATGAGAGGGACCGGGCCGATTCTGAGAGCGCCGGCTACGGGTGAAGGCATGGGCATGCGTGCCACCCTGGAGGGCTAACC
>CAIYJE010000038.1 GCA_903926465.1 uncultured Planctomycetales bacterium | reverse complement strand
GGGGTCAGGGATGGCCGAAAGATGTGCCAATAGCGAACTGCTCGATGCCGCATCCATGCGTCTGCCTCAAGTTGTTGAACAACCAGGTGAATGAGAAACTATCTATAGCCTCCAGACTGAAACTGTCAACAGCCCTGTTTGCAGGGATTGCAGGCTATGATATTGCTGTCCCAACTGTCAAACTGGAAACCAATTGCGTGAGGGTTCGGCGATGCACTTCTTGCGTTGCCACCGTTTCGGCCTTGCACCGGGTCGCCAGTTTAAGCGTATGGCCGTTGCTGCCCAGGCAACTGAACCGGCAGCGGTGCGAGCCCACAAGATGCGCATACCCGAGCACTTCGGCCATTAATAGCACATTGGCCCAGCCGGCGTTGAAGGCACTGCCTTGATAGGCCGGTGAGACCACCCGAGATTGGACCTGGGTCAGTCCGTTCTGGTTTTCGCACAAGATTAGCCCTTCTGGCTCGTTGTGGGCCAGTAAGACGGCATTGTGGAAGTGGCTGGGGCCGGTTATCAGGTGTTTCAGGTGCGTGAGCACTCCCGCAAAGGTGCCACCCAGGTGGTCCACGTGAAGCCTGGCCACCTTCTCCAGGTCGGTCTCGATCAGGGGGACCACGCGCGCCGAGGTGGGAATGTCGCCGCGTTCTTTGAGCCAGTCTCGCAGCGGGAAAAGGTAGTCCATTAACTGCTGCGTATTGCTTTCAAAGGTGAGAAAGCGATCCACGCACTCAAACCCCTGGGCCTTCAGAAAAAGACCTGTGGCTGGTTCGGCAAAGGGATCAAACGTGATTCTGAGCGAAGCCGCGTTCCGCTGGCGGGCTTCGGCTTCCAGGTGTTCCAGCAAGCGGCTACCAATTCCCTGGCGGCGGAACGGTTTGGCCACGCGTAGTAAGATTGAGCTATGGCGAATTCCGTCCGGGTCCAGGCCGGGCGCAAACGCGGCGGCCGCCAGCACCCGCGCCGGCGCATGGGTGACGGCAATCCGGACGTCGGACCAGTGGCCCGCTTGCTCCAGTTCGGGCAGCAGCATCTTGCAGGCGCGTTGCTCGGCCCCTACCGGGGCCTTAACCTGTACGGTGCCAGGCAGAGTTGCTGGTTCCACCATTGGTCCTGGGGCTTTCTGGAACGGGTCATCATTCTTGGCCGCAACCGGTCGCTTGAATTGTACGCGGTCGGGCGAACCACCGAACCCATTTTAACGGCTGGCACGCCGTTAAGGCCGGGAACCGGCTTCAACCATCTTCCCGCCGGGCGGGGGAAAGCGTGATAATCACAATCGCTACGCGGGCCGCCCTCTCAGGGCGTTCGGCCGGCGGGGCTCCCCTCACCTCTCCCGGTGGCATGGCCGAACGAACCATCGTTTGGCTCCTTTCTTGGCTACGCTTTTGGAATCCGGCCCTTTGGATTCGATCTTGGCGTCCCTGCATGGGATTGGGTGAACCTCTCGTGAAAGAACCGACCGTTCAAGAAGCGCTCAGCGTAGATATCAGGCTGCTGGGTTCCATGCTGGGCCAGGCGATCCAGCGCCTTTCAGGCGATCAGGCGTTCCAGCGGGTAGAAGATCTGCGTGCCGCGGCCAAAGAGCTGCGGTCGGCCCCCACCCCCAATGCCGCCCGCGCATTGCGAGATCAACTGGCAACCCTGGATGTAACCGAACTGCGGACCCAGATCCGCGCGTTCAGCATTTACTTTGACCTGATCAACCTGGCCGAACAGCGGGCCCGGGTGCGGGCCCTCCGCAGGCGGGCCGTGACCCTGGGTAACGAACCCCAGTCTGAAAGCCCAGAGGCCGCGTTCCGAAGCCTGGCCGCACGCGGGATCGATGCCGAAGCGGTCAACGCCATGCTGCAAACCGCCCTCATTTGCCCGGTCTTCACCGCGCACCCCAGCGAGGCCCGCCGCCGCACAATCTTGGAAAAGCTCGAAACCATTGAGCACCTGCTCGACCGCCTGGAGTACGGCCAGTTGCTGGGCCAAGAACGGGGCCAGGTGCTGGCGGCCGTGGCCGAAGAGGTGGAAACTTTCTGGCTCACCAGCACGGTGCGGCTGGAACGGCCGATGGTGCTCGACGAGGTTCGCCAGAACCTGCAAATTGTGGAAGATACGCTGTTTGACGTCGTCCCGCGCGTTTATCGAGAAGTGGAAGATGCGCTCCAGGCGGTCTACCCGGGCCAGGCCTGGAACGTACCGGCGTTCTTGAAGTTTGGCTCCTGGATTGGCGGAGACCGAGACGGACACCCGCACGTAGACCACAAGGTAACCGTGGAGGCGGTCCGGCTCCAGCAAACCACGGCACTCAAGCAGTACCTGGTGCGCATGGAGCAGCTTGAACGGCGGCTCAGCCACTCCGATCAGTGGATTCACCCGGGCCCCACGCTCAGAGACTCGCTTCAGACCAGTGCCGAGTTGCTGAACCAGCCCGTGCTGGTGACCAGCCACGAGCCGTATCGGGCCCGCTGCCAGGCGATCTCGGCCCGGCTCAAGCGCACGCTGGACCACGCCGAGCGCTGGAGCCCGGCCTGGAGTGAGACGGCGGCCCAGCTTCCGCCAGAGATCTACCATTCTCGTGAGGAACTGCTGGCCGATCTGCGGACGATCCAGACCGACCTGGAAGCCCAGGGGGCGACCAGTGCGGCGCATGGGTCGGTTCAAGAGATGATCCGCCTGGTTGAGGTGTTCGGCCTGCACTTGCTCACGCTGGATATCCGCCAGCACAGCGGCCGACATGCCCAGGCGCTCGATGAAATCTTCAGGAACGCCGGCGTGCACGGCTCATACCTGAAGCTAAGCCCTGACCAGCGGCTAAGCTGCCTGCAGCAAGAGTTGGAACAGAGGCGGCCGCTCATTCCCACCCGGCTGGCGTATTCGGCCGAGACCAACGAGGTGGTGCAAACCTTCCGCACCATGGCCGCCGTGCTGGAGCAGCAGGCGCCCGAAGCGCTCCACAACTATATTATTAGCTCCACCACCGAGCCGGCCCACCTGCTGGAAGTGTTGCTGCTGGCGCGTGAGGCGGGTCTGTTTCAGCCTCGGGAAGGGATTAGCCGGATCGACATTATTCCCCTGTTTGAGGCCTTGGAGCCGCTCCGTGAATCGGGCCCAATTATGGACCGGTTGCTGGAACTGTCCATATACCGGCGCCACCTGGAACTGCGTGGGAATGTGCAGGAAGTGATGCTGGGGTATTCCGATAGCAGCAAGGAAAGCGGTTCCCTGCAATCGGCCTGGGCGCTCGACCAAACGCAGAGGGCCTTGGTGGAGCTGGGTCGGCGGCGGGGCGTAACCATCCAGATGTTCCACGGGCGTGGCGGTGCCATTGGGCGTGGCG
Source organism: uncultured Planctomycetales bacterium (assembly GCA_903926465.1). Classification (GTDB taxonomy): domain Bacteria; phylum Planctomycetota; class Planctomycetia; order Isosphaerales; family Isosphaeraceae; genus CAIYJE01. The sequence goes on along the minus strand of CAIYJE010000038.1, from coordinate 5,710 downwards.
GCGGGCCGGCCAACCGGGCCATTCTGGCGCAGCCGCCTGGCACCGTGGGCGGCCGGTTGCGGATGACCGAGCAAGGGGAAGTGATTGCCGACCGCTATGGCCACCACGCCATTGCCGAACGGCACCTGGAGCAGGTGACAAACGCCTTGTTCCGCAGCAGTTTTCCCGAAAAAGAGACCCCGAACCGTAGCGAATGGGCGGCCATTCTCGATCGCTTGGCAGACCGCGGCTGCCACCATTACCGAACCCTGGTGTATGACACACCTGAGTTTTTGCGCTATTTTGAGCAAGCCACGCCCATTGAAGAAATTGCCAGCCTGAAAATTGGGTCTCGGCCCACCAGGCGCAGTGGTGCCACCAGTATTGACAACTTGCGGGCGATTCCCTGGGTATTTAGCTGGATGCAATGCCGCCACACCCTGCCCGGCTGGTTTGGGTTAGGCGGTGCGTTGGAAGAGTATTTGCAAGCCGAACCGAACGGTTTGCAAACGCTTCAAGAGATGTACAAGGGCTGGCCGTTCTGGAGCACCCTCATTGATAACGCGCAGATGATATTGGCCAAGGCCGATATGACGATTGCGCAGCTTTATGCCGACCTGGTGGCCGAGCCTGAGATCTCTCAGCAGATCTTTGGCCTGATTTCCGACGAGTACCATCGGGCTTGCCGGCTGGTGTGCCAGATTACGGGCCAGAACCAATTGCTAGAGAACATGCCGATCTTGCTCACCTCCATTCAGCGGCGGAACCCGTATGTGGATCCGTTGAGTTTCATTCAACTGGTGTTGCTGGCCCGGCTACGGGCCGGCGCGGAACCCATTGACGAAATTCGCACCGGGGTTCTGGAGAGCATCAACGGCGTGGCCTCGGGCCTCAAGAATACAGGCTGAGCCGGCCTGGGGTGCGTTTGGAGCAGTAATGACGTGCGGATCTGCTTTCCCGTGTGGTCGGCCGGTGAAGATTGGCTCAAAATGGGGGACTGGCTCCGACGGCTGTGAAGTGCCTGTCCCCATTTTAGCGTGCCGTGGGCATACGATCTTGCATGTGCGCTTGGTCTCTTACAGAGCCCGGAACGTCAGTGACGGGGCAATCTGGACGGCTTTCGCGGGGCCGGGAACACCAGGTTCACCGCATGCGCGGCAGCGGTCCTACAGCCCGGAACGTCAGTGACGGGGCAATCTGGACGGCTTTCGCGGGGCCAAGAACACCAGGTTCATCGCATGCGCGATTGGCCTCTTACAGAGCCCGGAACGTCAGTGACGGGGCAATCTGGACGGCTTTTGCGTGGCCAGGAACACCAGGTTCATCGCATGCGCGGCAGCGGTCCTACAGAGCCCGGAACGTCAGTGACGGGGCAATCTGGAAAGTGTTAGCGGGGCCAGGAACACCAGGTTCATCGCACTGGCTCAAGCATTCCTGGGCCGAGAAGAATCCACGTCCGCGCTGGCCATGAACCTGGTGTTCAAGGTCCGGAAGCGTCTGATTTGAGAGGGTCGGTCGCTTGCGCTTCCGGCTCGGTATGAAAAACTATTCTCAAAAAACCGTAACTTCTTCAAAACTTGCGATCTCGGCCCGGTCGCCCTCATCCGGCCGTTTCGGCCACCTTCTCCCGCAGTGCTGCAGGCATTCGCCGCACCTGGGCCTGGCTCACCCGGAAGTTGAGCCATCTGGGTTTGCCAAACCCCCCAGGCTTGTCGTATTTAGACAACATTGCTCTGGTGCACTGTGGCAACACTGTCGATTGTCGGCTACGTTTGTTGCATCCAATCCGCCAAGTGTGCGGCTTGGTGTTGAGCAAATCCGACAAAGTCCTGGCATCAGGGGGGGGATCGGTCCTTTGAGGCGTTCACTTCGATCGCAGTTCGAGAAAGCCCGCCCCCTGCTCCGGTTCGTTCAGCTTCAAGTGGCCCTGCTTCTTGGTGCTCGCCTGGCGCCCGTTCCCGTCCGCGCGCAATGTCGAGCGAAGCGATCCCGCATCTGATCGCGGGCGCGACCGGCTGTGAGGTGCAGATCAAATTATAACCTTGCCGTATGCTGGCAAGCCTTGGTGGCAGGAATGACCAAGATCATCCCTGCCACCACAGTGGGTTTACTTCTGGATCGGATGTCCGTCGGTATCTACCGGTACGATAGTTGAGAAGCCCAGTTCCTTGAGCCTGGGTTCAATTTGAGCGCGATCGCCCACCACCAGGATCAGGCGTTCCTCAGGCTTGACCACCGTGGTCATGGCCTGTTCAATCTGCTCGCTGGTGGTGGCCTGGAGCTGGTTGAGGTACGTTTCCACGTAGTTGAGGGGCAGGTGGTGGGTGGCCATCTCCTCCAGCACCGCGGCAATTCCCGCGGGAGATTCAAACGCTTCCGGATAACTCTGGGCCTCGGCACCCCTGGCCGTGTTGATCTCCTCCACGGTAAACGGTCGGTCGGCGGCCAAGCCGTTTAGCTCTTTGATCACCTCGCCCAGCGATTCCGCCGTGACATCGGCCCGCACGCTGGTCGATGCGCTCCAGGTGCTGGCCGAGCGTCTGAAGATGAACGTGGAGCCCGCCCCGTAACTGTAGCCGTGCTCCTCGCGCAGGTTCTGGTTCAGGCGGCTCAGGAAGTCGGCCCCCAGAATGCGGTTGCCAATCAGGGTGGCGAAGTAGCTGGGGTCGGCCCGATCGACCCAGCGGCGGCCAACGCTGATCACGCTTTGCACGGCACCCGGCTTATCCACCAGGTAAACCACGCTGGGCTTGGCGGCCTCGGTCACTTCGGGACGGGGCTTGGGCCCGGACCCTGCCCCCGTCCAGCCGGCCCCTATGGCTTTTTCAAGCTGGGGCACCAGGGTGGCGGCATCCACATCGCCCACCACCACAATGACCGCCCCCTTGGGTCCGAACAGACTGGCGTGGAACTGCTTGACGTCTGCCAGCGTCAGTTCCTTGACCGTGGAGATAAACCCCTGGGCTGGGTTCCCGTACGGATGGTTGGCCCCAAACAGCAAGGTCCGGAAGGCCCGTTGCGCAATCCAGCCTGGGCTATCCGGCCCCTGGCGGAGGTCGGTCAGCAGCAGGTCTTTTTCGCGGTCGAAGTCGGCGGGGTCGAATCGCGGCCTGCGCAAGGTTTCGCTGAGCAAATTCAGCGAGGGGTCAAGCTGGTGGGCCAGCACGCTCATGTTGTAGGCGGTGTGGTCTGGCCCGGTGGTAACCACCAGTGAGGCACCCAGGGTATCCAGGGCTTCGGCCAGTTCCGTGGCCGACTTCTCCTCGGTCCCTTGCTCCAGCAGCCGGCCGGTGAGTGCGGCCAGCCCGCTCTTGCCGGCAGGATCGTCGGCGGTGCCGGCCTGCACCAGTAGCCGCATCGACACAATGGGTAAGGTATGCCAGGAACCAATCCAGACATCCACACCATTGGAAAGCGTGGCCCGCGTGAAGGCGGGCGGCTGGAACGCCAGCGGTGTTGATGGGCCAGGCATGGCGGCCCAGTTTGGCCCGGGGGTGGCCGGCGTGCGATCTGGAAGGGCCGCGGCCTGCGGGTTGGTGTCTGGGCCTGGCAGCGGGCCGGCCTCAATTGGCTTCTTGGGTGGGTCGAACTCGGTGGCCGGGCGCACGATCAGTTCGACCTTATCGGCCACCAGATACGTGTTGGCCACGCGCCTGAGGTCTCCCACGGAAACCTTCAGGTACCGATCAAAGTCCTTGCGATACCAGGTTGGGTCGTTGTACTGGCTATAGCCAATGGCCAAAATCATGGCCCGGCCCAGCGGTGCGGTAAGGCTGGTGTAGGTGGATTTTTCAAACTTGGCCAGCGCTCGGGCCAGCTCGGGCGCGGTGGGCGGCTGCTGCCTGAGCTTGTCCAGTTCGCGGCCCAGGGCCTCGCGAACGGCGTCGATGGTCTGGCCCTCGGCGGCGGTGGCCGAGATGTTGAACTGGCCTGCAATTTCATGGGTATCGGAATCGGCCGAAACGTCTTGAACCACGCGCTGGTCTCTGACCAAAGCGCGGGTGAGGCGGGCGGCATCTCCGCCGGTCAGCACCGAGGCCAGCAGGTCCAGGGCCGGCGCATCGGGGTGGTCATCGGCCACACTGGGCCAGGTCCAGTACAACCTGGGCATTTGCACGGCATCGGCCAGAGTCAGAGCTTTGGACACCGGCGGCGTGGGTGGGCCCACCACTTTTTGGGGAGCGGTGCCGGCCCGCAGCGGCTCAAAATAGCGAGCAATCCATGCGCGGGCCTGGTCTGAATCAAAGTCTCCAGCCAGACACAGCGTGGCGTTGCCTGGGTGGTAAAACTGATAAAAGAACTGCCGCAGGTCATCGAGCGAGGCAGAATCCAGGTCTTTCATTGAGCCAATCACGGACCATGAGTACGGGTGCCCCGCGGGATAAAGGGCCGCCAGAAGCGCCTCTGAGGCCTGCCCGTAGGGCACGTTGTCCACGCTCTGCCTGCGCTCGTTTTTGACCACCTCACGCTCGGTGTCAAACTTATCCTGATCCAAGGCCGAGGGGAGAAACGCCAGCCGTTCGGCCTCCAGGTACAGGGCTCGTTCCAGGAAGTCGCTGGGCACGGTTTCAAAGTAAACCGTCATGTCTTCCGACGTGAAGGCGTTGCTTTGGGCGCCTGCTTCTTGAAGGGGAATATCATAGTTGGGCACGTTCTTTGTGCCTCGAAACATCATATGCTCAAAGAAGTGGGCGAACCCGGTGCGGCCGGCCTGTTCGTTTTTGGAGCCCACGTGGTAGGCCACGCATACGCTGACACGCGGCACGGTGGTGTCTTTATGGAGGACCACCTTCAGGCCATTGGGCAGTTGATAGGCCTGAATGGCGAGGTTGGGCCCGGTGGGAGCCTGCTGAGCCTGGGAGGCTTGGTTCATGAACCAAGGGAGCATCAGCAGCATGGTAACCCGAACGGTTTGGGGAAAGCCGGCGTTCATCAACGTTTGGTCCTGGGGGGCAACGATCAATCCTGAATGGGCAGTTGAGTACCTGGATATGCTATCCGTTTTCCGGAAAAAAGGACAATCGCCGCGGTTGGGCTTTTCTTCGGGCGGCCTGGATGATTACAGGTCATCGGTGACCTGGAGCCGCGTTGGATTGCGCGACGTTGTGCGCATTGAGCACGCGTGGTCGGGTGTGTGAGGCCAGCCCAAAATGGAGACTGGCTGGCGACGGCTTCGAGGTGCCTGTCCTCAGTTTGGCCAAGAGCGAGGATCGGCCCGGTCGCCCTCATCCGAAGATGCTGGCCACCTTCTCCCGCGATGCGGGAGAAGCGGTTTGGTGCGTTTGCTGTGGGTTTGACCGGCTCACCTACTGAGGTGGAGAAAGTGTGGATGTTTTTGCGAGTGGTCGGCCTGTGGAATTCGGCCCGGTCGCCCTCATCCGAAGATGCTGGCCACCTTCTCCCGCTGTGCGGGAGAAGCGGTTTGGCGCGCCGGCTTCGAGTTGGCTTTCGGTTGCTGGTTGTGGCGAGAGCGTCGGGCCGGGCGTGAACGCTTGAACGACGTGTGTAAACAAGGGCATGAGTGCAACCCTGGAGGGCGAACCTCTAGTGGACCTGGGGACGAAGTCGCCAGGTCTGCGCGGTGAGCCGGACAAATACACAGCAATCGCCAATAACCGCTTCTCCCGCAGTGCGGGAGAAGGTGGCCGGCACGGCCGGATGAGGGGGACCGGGCCGGGCTTGAACGCATTCCAAATAAAGTCTCACGGCTCCTGCGAGCCGTGAATTGTGT
>CAIYJE010000037.1 GCA_903926465.1 uncultured Planctomycetales bacterium | reverse complement strand
TGGCGGCGCTTCGAAATGCTGCGATTTCGTTCTTCAGAGTGAATGGCGTCAAGAACATCAGCGCTGAACTGAGAAACAACGCTTACCACGTTGAAGATCTATTGCCCAAGCTGGGTATTTTGAAATAGTCAAAAGCCCTGTCCCTGCAAAAAAGCAATGTCTAAGAGAGACCACCTCATGACCAGGGTTAAAATTCACACGAAAACCGCCCAGCAGCGTACCGCCCAAGGGGTGAGCCGCAGTTTTGATCGTCGGCTTGCCGCCTATAGTTTGGCTGGTGGAGCAGCCCTGGCGTTAGCCACGCCCGCCCAGGCGGGAATTGTGAGCTACACCTACACGGCGAACAACACCATGAACTATGGTGATCCGAACCTCCCGCTGAATATCAACGGCGTGACCGCCGATCTGTCTTGGAGCAATAACGGTTTCAATAACGTGCTCGCAATTGTGCCCAGCAACAGCAGTTCGATGTCAATTCTTGTCGATGGTGACTCGTTAGCCCTTGGTGGTGGATCAACCATCGATGCGCTCGGTAGCTACAACGCCGGAGCCACCAATTTGCAAAAGTGGAACCCAACCTCGGGTGCGGCCGGCACAGGCAACTGGGCCGGCCAGAACGCATACCTGGGCCTGCAACTGACGTTTACCGATACCACCACGCATTACGGTTACCTGCAACTCTCAGTCCCAAGCCTGGGAAGCGGCACCGTGTCTGTTGAAGGCTGGGCCTATGAATCGGTGGCTGATACGGCCATTAAGACGCCCACGGCCGCCGTGCCCGAACCGAGCTCGCTGGCCATGCTCACGGCGGGTGCCGTTGGACTGGCCGCCTGGCGACAGCAGCGTAAGGTTAAGAACCGTGGCGAAATGAAGGAGGGGCTCAGATGATCGATCGTGTGGCTTCTTGTCGCCACGGTATCCCAGAGAAAACGCCCTCATCCGGCCTTCGGCCACCTTCTCCCGCACGCGGGAGAAGCGGTTAAGACCGCCGGTTCGATATAGGCCGATGGAACAGGCGATCATTTGTCAGATTTTATGCCAAGACACGTACCGGGCAAGCCCTCTCCTGGCTTCTCCCGCACTGCGGGAGAAGGTGGCCGGAACGGGCGGATGAGGGAGACCGGGCCTATCTTGAACGCGTTTACAAGATGATAACGGGTGCATTCACTTACAAGATTTTCATAGACCAGGCTTCATTGTGGTTCAATGAAGGCCACAGATGGTCGATTGTGTGGTTTCATTTCGCCACCGTTTCTCAGGTTAAGGTTAAGCCGAAACCGACCCAAGCCTGAGCCGGCGTCACCGCATTTGCATGGTTCTTCTTTTTGTGCCACGGCGGTGTCAGCAGTTGCGCAAGACACAGATTCCGAACCCTGGGGCGATCAACGGGATTCATCATGAGCCAGCGGCTGGCAACGCGGCTACTGCTGGTGGGCTGGAGCGCGGCCGACTGGCAGATGATTCACCCCCTGACTGACGCCGGGCAAATGCCCTGCCTGGCGGCCCTGATTGAACGGGGCTGCATGGGCGACCTGGTGAGCCAGCCGCCCCTGCTCAATGCCTCGCTTTGGACCACGCTGGCCACCGGCCAGCCGGCCGACCGTCATGGAATTCTGGCCGATCAAGAGCCAGACCCGCTCTCTGGCGAACTCCGCCCGGTGGGGTCAACCACGCGCGGAGTCAAGGCGGTCTGGAACATTTTGAGCCAGCAAGGGCTGAACACCCACGTAATCAACTGGCCCGCCAGCCACCCGGCCGAGCCCATTCGGGGCGTCTCTGTGTCTGACCAGTTCCCAGCCGCCACCGCTCCCTGGGGCGACCCCTGGGCGCTACCCGCCGGCACCGTTCACCCCGCGCGTCTGCAAGAAATCCTGGCCGAACTGCGGGTGCATGTGGGCGAACTCACCAGTGCCGAGGTCTTGCCATTCGTGCCGGCCGCCGCCAGTGTTGACCAATCGCAAGATCCACGCTTGTTACATATCAACGCCAGTCTGGCCGAAGCCATTGGCGTGCATGCCGCCGCCACCTGGGCCATGGAACACGAACCCTGGGACTTCCTGGCGGTTTGCTATAACCCAATCACCCAGCTTGGCCGCCATTTCATGAAGTTTTACCCGCCGCGGGGTGAGGGAATTCTTGAGCCTGAATTCGCGCTTTACCAGCAGGTCATGAACACCGCCTATCGCGTACTAGACCAGATGCTGGCCAGCCTGCTGCACCAGGCCGGCCCAGAAACCACCGTGCTGCTGGTGTCTGAGCATGGCCGGCTGAGGGTGCAGGGCAACACGCAGTCGGTGCGGCCCGTGGGCTTGGTGTGCATGGCCGGCCCAGCCATTCGGGCCGACGAACTGATGCACGGGGCAGGGCTGCTGAATATTGCGCCCACCATCTTGACGCTGTTCGGCCTGCCGGCCGGGGCCGACATGCCCGGCCGAAGCCTGCTGGAAGCGTTTCTTGAGAACCGTAACCCCGGCACGCCCCTGGAACGAATCGCCTCTTGGGAACCGGTGCCCGGCGCAAGTGGTCGGCACCCTGCCGGCCAGCTTCAAGCCGGCTGGCAGGCGCACGAGGCTATTCAGCAACTGGTGGCGCTGGGGTACATGGAAACCAGCCCCAGCGAGGAACGCGCTCTGCGGCTTGGACGGCTGGAGCGCACCTACAACTTGGCCTTGGTCCACCTTCAAGCCGGCCGGTATCAGGATGCGGTTCCCCTGCTGGAACAACTGCGTGTCGAGGCTCCCGACCAGGTGGCCCCCACGCTCTTTCTGGCCTACTGTCACCTGGCGTCAGGCCAGCGCACCGAGTGCCGCGCACTGGTGGAGGCGGTGCTGGCCACCGACCAAACCCGCCCCTATGCGAATTTGTTGATGGGCATGGTGGCCGAGGCCGAAGATCGGCCCGAACAGGCGCTGGAGTACATGATGCAGGCCGAGCAAACCGAATACCACTGGCCCGACCTTCACTGCCGGATTGGTGCGGTTCAGTTGCGGCTGGCGCGTGCCGGCGATGCGGAGCGAGCGTTCAGGCGGGCGCTAACGCTGGACCCCGACCTGCCGGAAGCCCACCACGGCCTGGCCCATGCCTTGTTGGGCCTGAACCAAGACCAGGCCGCCGCCGAAGCCGCGCTGACGGCCGTGGGCCTGCGGCACCACTGGCCGGCCGCGCACCGAACGCTGGGCCTGGCCTTGGCCCGCCTGGGCAAGATCAAGCAAGCCAACCAGGCCTTGGAGATTGCCAACCGCCAGGAACAACAGGCGCAAAGCCACTCTTCCTGAAGCACCACACAAGTGGTGGCCCTGAATAGCAGAATCGACGGTATGGACCAGAAACCCACCAGAAACCAGGATGGCCGGCGGTGTTCTTGGTCCATTATCCCTGTCCATACCGTCCATTCCGTTCATGGCGAAGTGGCTGGAATCTGTTTATTGCTGGGCCGGCGCTATGAGCCATTATGTACAACGCCGAGCACCTGGCCACCCTGGTGCCGAATGACGACTGGTACCCGGCCAGCATCTTCTTTCAGGGGATGATGTTCATGGTGTTTAGAGACCCCACCCTGCGGCTGCCTGGTCCAGCAACCCCTCAGGAAGCCCCTGCCGCTCCAAAATAATTGCGCTCCCGGTGTCTCAAAACGGCCCGGTTCCACGTTATCTCTTCCAGACCAACCAGCGAGTTGGCTGGATCACCCGGGTGAACCGGGGCAACACAATGCCTGCACGCATGCGTGCCATTCCTTGATCCCCCCCAAAGTTAACTTGATCCCCCCCAAAGTTAAGGGGTATACTGGTCCGAAGCCGCGCAGGATCGACCTTGCTGAGCTTGGCAGCCGATTGAGCCCCTTGTGATCGCCGTTCTCGATAAACCTCTTGATGGAGAGCTAGCTCGTGCCTAATCCGCGATCTCGAAAAAGTCTGCGTCGGTTGGCTTTTGAGCAGATGGAAACCCGGGCCCTGCTATCTGGTTTCGAGCATGGCGGCCTGGGGCTCGGTTATGGATTTCTCAACCCGGTGATCAAGAACCCCAGCCCGGCGGTGCAGGCCGACCTCGCCAAGATTCAGGTCGACCAGCAGACACTGCAAACCGATAGCGCGAACCTGGCCCCCACACTGCAGGCCGACCAGCAAGCCATTGACCTGGCCATGAAGAGCAGCACGGCCATCAGGGCCGCCCAGCAAGCCCAAACCACCGACCAGACCAACTGGCAGAACACCCAGAAGGCCGACTGGGCCGCCATTCAGGCCGCCACCGACGACACCACCCGTCAGGCCGCCATCACCCAGTACCTGGCCGATAAGCAGACCGCCCAGACCACGCTGCAAGCCGACGAACTGGCGGTTGAGAAGGCGATAACTGGCGATTCCGACGTCCAGGCCGCCAAGGCCAAGTTCCAGGCCGATGGCCAACCCCTTGCCGCCGATCAGGCGGCCCTGGAAGCCGACCAGTCTCAGCTTCGGCTCGACGCACAAGCCCAGGCCCTGGGCGGCAGCAACCCCAGCGCTGCCGTGCAGGCCGACATCACCAAGATTCAGGCCGACCAGAAGCAACTTCAAACCGACATCACCAGCTTGAAGGCCACCCTGGAAGCCGACCGCCAGGCCATCCAAACCGCCATCGCCGGCAGCACCGACGTGCAAACCGCCAAGCAAACCCTGAACGCCGACCAGACGAGCTGGCTCTCGGCCCAGCAAAAAGACTGGGCCGCCATTCAGGCCGCCAGTAACAGCACCACCCGCCAGGCCGCCATCACCCAGTACCTGGCCGATAAACAGGCCGCCCAAAAGAGCCTGGAGGCCGACCAACTGGCCATCCAGACCGCCATCGCCAACGATGCCGGTATTCAGGCCGCCCAGGCCAAGCTCCAGACCGATGGCCAGCCGATCACCACCGACCAGGCAACCCTGAGGGCCGACCAAACCCAGCTCCAAGCCGATCTGGCCGCCCAAAACGGTACCCCCGTGCCCACCACCAGTACCAGCACGGGGACTTGCCCCACAAGTTCCACCGGCACCAGCAGTTCAACAGCGTCAAGCAGCACGGGTTCTAGCTCCAGCTCCGGTTCAACCAGCACGGGCACCACGGTAACCCTGGTCACCAAAGCCACCGCCAAGGCGAAGGCCACGGCCACGGCCAAGGCCAAGTCTCACCCGGTGGTCAGCAAACACGTGAGCTCCGCCAAGCACCGGATCTGAGCCAAGCACGCCGTCCCTCGTCTGTGTTCCACGGGATAACTCCCCAAGGACAGCTTCCCAACCCGGAGGCTGTCCTTTTTTCGTGCGCACCCCGTGAGCCAAATTCGGGGAATCAAGGAAAAGGTCTCGGTTTTGAGGGCTGAAAGCCCGAACCCATGTGAGCCCAGCCCAACGGGCTGGATTAAGGTCGCCCGCGAAAAAATTGAGGCCCTCCCAGGGCGGTTCAATTTCCATTGAATCGCCCCTACAGGGCTCAAGACTCTAAAAACAACGAGTATTTCGTAGGTCCTCGGGTACCCAGGGCTGCGCCCTTGTTGTACTACACAAGTCTGATTCACGCCTAAAAATAGGGTTGGCTGGCACGCGGTAGGTCTGGAGGGCTGAAGGCCCGTTTCATGCCAGCCCAGCCCAACGGGCTGGGTAAGATAAGCCCCGAAAAAACTCTTGGGCTCCACGGGCGATCCAATTCCATTGGATCGCCCATGGAGCCAAAAACACCTAAGAATAAGAGGTATACGTTGAAATCCCGATTAGCCCAGGGCGTTGCCCTGGGCTAATATCAAAGCGCCCCTTCAGGGCTCTCGGATCCACGCCTGGCACAAGTCTATGGCCTGCGTGGGACATAGGCTCTAGGCCCTGTTCTTGGACTTGTGTAGTACGACAAGGGCTGCGCCCTGGGCTCTCTGGAAACGCCCCTTCAGGGCTTCAGACAATGCCGTGCCCAAGGTTTTTTCGAAATTCGGCTGAATGCTTACCAAAATTCGAACGCTATCCCCTGTCTCCACACCGTACGTCAACCGTTTTTAATATGCGCACGCCATACTATTTAAAGTTCAACAACTGTCCAACAGATACTAACGGAATGAACCCACGAATTTGACGAGCCCACACGCAGAATGGACGGAATAGACCCCAACGAAGCCTGGCCGGCTATGGCTTGTTCATCACGGCTGCCCAATCCGTTCTGGGGGGCAGTCCGATCCTGAGATTCATGGTCTCAGGCTGGTACGGACACCCGATGACCTGGCAAACAAACGGGTTCCGGCCATACGGTCACCCAGGGTTACTTTCAGCGCATCTTTGCATTTCTCACGAAATGTTCACGTTTTTTTCAGTTTATTCGTTTATCATGGGCCGCCGCCCCCCAAAAACTCGCTAAAGAACTTGTCGGGTCTCAAGTTCTTTTACCTGGAGAATGTTTTTATGCGGAAGTTACGTAAGGGATTCACGCTCATTGAACTGCTGGTGGTCATTTCGATCATCGGCGTCCTGGTCTCACTGCTGCTTCCCGCCGTTCAGTCGGCCCGTGAAGCTGCCAGACGCAGCCAGTGCGTGAATAACCTTAAACAGCTCGGTCTGGCCTACCATGGCTATGCCGACGGCAACGGCGGTATGTTGCCGCCAAGCATGATCGACGATCCCTGGAACGGAAACCTCCCTCAGACGGAGTCACTTCCTGCCCGGTTGCTCCCGTTCATGGAACAGTCGGTCATTTACAATGCCATCAATTGGAATATTCCCGGCCGTGGCGGCCCAAGCGGGCCAAGCGGTGGTAGCTTTGGTGGCCTGTGGGACGCCATTCAGGCGACCGCTCTGACCAACGAGATCAAGAGCTTCCTTTGCCCATCGGATCCCAACCCAGGCTCACTCGACAACATCGGCTGGGGCCAGGGCAAGCGGATTGGTGTGAATAACTACCCACACAACATCGGCACCAACCGTCGCCTCAACAACTGGCGCATGAACGGTACCGGTTACATTGCCTCCACCTGGGACGGCGCCCTCAAGCCCACCGTCTCACTCCAGACCTTCCAGGACGGTACCTCCAACACCGCCCTGATGTCGGAATGGGTCAAGGGCAAGACCTCGATGGATCAAGACGGACTGCACATGGTTTATAAGGCCGGCTTCAACTCCGACGCCTTCTCTGGCCAGCAGTACGCCGACTGGCTTCAGGCCCAGGCCTGCCAGAACAAGGGCATGACCCGCGACTGGGATTGGAAGGGCGAATGGTGGATTGAAGGCTGCAAACAGGTTTACAGCCACACCCAGACCCCCAACCGACGCGCCTGCAACTATGCAGACGTGGGCGTGGACGGCCGTGCCTCAATCAGCATGATGGGCGCCAGCGCCATGCATCCTGGCGGCGTGAACATCATGTTCGCGGACGGCTCGGTCAAGTTCATCAAGAACGCCATCAGCTACCAGACCTACTACGCCATTTCCACCCCCAACGGTGGTGAAGTGGTCAGCTCGGCCGACTACGCTCCCTGATCTTGTTCAGAGCTAAGTTGGTTGCGTATCGCCGTGCGGGTGGCTTCAACCCTCCGCACGGAACGCTCATACGGCCCGGGTTTGAGGTTCACCCCTCAGCCCCGGGCCGTTGCTATTGAACGGCTTATTCTTGATGCGCTTTTGATAGCGAACCTGGATCTAAAGATCGGCCCGGTCGCCCCTACTCCGGCCGGAATCAGGGCGTTTTCTCTGACACCAGGGCCACAACCTGCAACCGCCGCCCAAATCAAAGCCGGCGCAACAACCGGAACAGAAGAATGGACGGAATGGACAGAATGGACGAGAACGAAGCCGTGCCGGCCACCTGCTCCCGCACAGCGGGAAAAGCGGTTCAGACCATGCCTCACGTTCGCCCTCCTAACGTGTGAAAATTGGGTATATTGACGCACGCGGTCGAACGCCATGGGGGCCTGTGAACGCTCATGATTTTTTGGAAAGCCCATTTTTTTGCTTGGACGGGGTAGAGGCAGCTAGTAAATTCGACAAATGTATTCGTTCAGGGGCTATACATCTCAAAAGCCTCTGGATATCCCTTCGTGACTTTCAAGGATTCATTGCGGAGAGGACAAACACCATGAAGACTCGCAAGGGTTTTACCCTGATCGAACTGCTGGTGGTTATCTCGATCATTGGCGTCTTGGTCTCACTGCTGCTGCCCGCCGTGCAATCGGCGCGTGAGGCCGCCCGACGCAGCCAGTGCGTCAATAACCTCAAGCAGCTCGGCCTGGCCTACCATGGTTATGCCGACAGCAACGGCGGTATGCTGCCTCCCCACACCATTGATGACCCCTGGGACGGGCGACTCGCCCAGAACCAGTCGCTTCAGACCCGGCTTCTGCCGTTCCTGGAACAGACCGTGATCTACAACGCCATCAATTGGAATATCCCCGCAACCTGGGGTCCCAGCGCTCCCAGTGGATTCAGTGGCGCACTCGGCATGTGGGATGCCATTCAGGCCACCGCCATCACCACAGAAATCAAGAGCTTCCTCTGCCCCTCAGACCCCAACCCAGGCGAACTGAACACCCTGGGCTGGAACGGACGCACCAAGCGGATTGGCTCGAATAATTACCCCAATAACATCGGCCTCAACCGCCACCTGAACAACTGGCGCATGAACGGCACCGGTTACATTGCCTCCACCTGGGACGGTGCCCTTAAGCCCACCGTGAGCTTGCAAACCTTCCAGGACGGCACGTCCAACACCGCCCTGATGTCGGAATGGGTCAAGGGACGCAACACGGGCGATGCCGACGGCCTGCACATGACCTACCAGGCCGGCTTCAACTCCGACGCCTTCTCTGGGCAGCAGTATGCCGACTGGCTGCAGGCCCAGGCCTGCCAGAACAAAGGCGTGACCCGCGACTGGGACTGGAAAGGCCAGTACTGGATCATGGGCGAACGCCAAAGCTACAGCCACACCCAACCCCCCAACCGCCGGGCTTGTAACTACGCCAACGTCGGGCTCGACGGTCGGATGAGTATCACTATGCATGGCGCCAGCTCACTTCACCCCGGCGGCGTGAATGTGATGTTTGCCGATGGCTCGGTCAAATTCCTCAAGAACACCATCAGCTACCAGACCTACTACGCCATCGCCACCCCCAACGGCGGCGAAGTGGTCAGCTCGGCCGACTACGCTCCCTGATCCCATCAAACTCTACGGCATCGAACAATCACGGCCCAGGCCTGAGGTTTACCCCGCAGGCCCGGGCCGTTGCTGTTGAACGGCTCATGCTTGAGGCCTGCTCAAAATGGGGACTGGCTCCGACGGCTGCGAGGTGCCTGTCCCCATTTGGGAGTGCAGCCAACGTGCCAGGGGCATACCGTCTTGCACGCACAAGTACCGGCCCAACGCACCCGTCGGATGAGTTGTAGCCACGCATCGGGGCCAGAAGATATTTGCCAGCGAATCAATTCGGATCTAGATTTCCCGATGGTATCGGTCAGATCCCGATACGCACCTGGTTTTCACTGATACTTTTGTCCATCGGACGTTAGCGACAAAGGGGTTAGCACGATGAAAAAGCCTCGCAAGGGTTTCACCCTGATCGAGCTGCTGGTGGTCATCTCGATCATCGGCGTCTTGGTCTCACTGCTGCTGCCCGCCGTGCAATCGGCGCGTGAAGCGGCCCGACGCAGCCAGTGCGTCAACAACCTCAAGCAGCTCGGCCTGGCCTTGCACGGCTATGCCGACAGCAACGGCGGCATGTTCCCGCCCCACCTGGTCGATGATCCCTGGAACGGCAACCTGAACCAAACCCAGTCACTTCAGGCACGGATTCTGCCGTACATGGAGCAGACCGTGATCTACAACGCCATCAACTGGAATCTCCCCAGCCGGTGGGGCCCAGCAGCTCCCGGCGGTTACAATGACGACGCCGGTGGCGGACTCTGGGGCGCCATTCAGTACACCGCCATTACCAATGAAATCAAGAGCTTCCTCTGCCCCTCCGACCCCAACCCCGGCAACCTCGGCCGCATGGGCTGGACCGGTCGAGAGAGACGCGTGGGGGTGAGCAACTACCCCAACAATATCGGCCTCAACCGCCACCTCAACAACTGGCGCATGAACGGCCCCGGCTACATCGCCACCACCTGGGATGGCGCCCTCAAGCCCACCGTCAGCTTGCAAACCTTTCAGGACGGCACCTCCAACACCGTGGTCATGTCCGAATGGATCAAGGGCCGGACCTCGATGGATGCCGATGGCCTCCACATGGTCTACCAGGCCGGCTTCAACTCCGACGCTTTCTCTGGCCAGCAGTACGCCAACTGGCTACAGGCCCAGGCCTGCCAGAACAAAGGCCTGACCCGAGACTGGGACTGGAAAGGGGAATGGTGGGTTGAAGGCGACCGCAACAACTACAGCCACACCCAAACCCCCAACCGCCGCGCCTGCAACTAT
The DNA here is from genome assembly GCA_903926465.1 of uncultured Planctomycetales bacterium. Taxonomy (GTDB): domain Bacteria; phylum Planctomycetota; class Planctomycetia; order Isosphaerales; family Isosphaeraceae; genus CAIYJE01. Next base: position 7,285 of record CAIYJE010000037.1, on the reverse strand, counting down.
GCCAACGTGGGTGTGGATGGCCGCGGCACCATCACCATGATGGGTGCCAGTTCACTTCACCCCGGCGGCGTGAACATGGTGTTTGGTGACGGCTCCGTCAAGTTCATCAAGAACGCCATCAATTACCAGACCTACTACGCCATTGCCACCCCCAACGGTGGCGAAGTCGTTAGCTCCAGTGATTACGCTCCCTGAGCAGGGGCAGCCTCCATCAAATGCGAACCGAGGGGCGGTTTTGTCGAACCGCCCCCCGGCATGGAACCCAACCCGCCCTGGAGTACGCTCACCGGAAGACACTAACCCCTGTTGTTTTGGAAACTCCCAAGCCCAGGTCGCGCCAACCATCCAAAGACCGTACATCCGAACACGTAACCGTACACACAACCACCTAGTCGCTTAACTAATTCGGAACCTAATTCCGTCAAGAATTGCACGATCGCTTGGAAACATGAAGAGCCCGAGTATATCAACGGCTATCTTCAGCTCATAAGTGGCCTTATATTGATCATTATGGGAACTTTGTCTTCCCAAAGCCCCCAGAATAATTTCTAACTTTTTTACTTTTTTTGGGCCTCTTGGGATTTTTTGTCTTTACCCAGGCTCATCCAAGAAGTAGATTTCATGTACGAATCGGTGACGAGCCGATACGTGATTCTGCCTATTGATCCATTGCTCTTCTGCCGGTTGTCCTAGGGGGTCGAAAAATGAAGACGTCTCGTAAGGGTTTTACCCTGATCGAGCTGCTGGTGGTCATCTCGATCATTGGTGTCTTGGTCTCACTGTTGCTTCCAGCCGTTCAGTCGGCCCGTGAAGCTGCCCGACGCAGCCAGTGCGTCAACAATCTCAAGCAGCTCGGTCTGGCCCTGCACGGCTATGCCGATGGCAACGGCGGTATGCTGCCGCCCCACTTTGTGGATGATCCGTGGAACGGCAACCTGAACCAGAGCCACTCGCTCCAGGCTCGGATTCTGCCCTTCATGGAACAGACTGTGATTTACAACTCGATCAACTGGAATGTTCCGAGCCGGTGGGGCCCAAGCGCACCCAGCGGTGGCTCGTTCAATGGTCTGTGGGACGCCATTCAGGCAACCGCTCTGACCAACGAGATCAAGAGCTTTCTTTGCCCCTCCGACCCCAACCCAGGCAGCATCGACAACATCGGCTGGGGCCAGGGCAAACGGATCGGCGTGAGCAACTACCCCAACAACATCGGCCTCAACCGTCGCCTGAACAACTGGCGCATCAACGGTCCTGGCTACATTGCCACCACCTGGGACGGCGCTCTTAAGCCCACCGTCAGCATGCAGACCTTCCAGGACGGTACCTCCAACACCGTCGTGATGTCTGAGTGGATCAAGGGCAAGACCTCGATGGACCAAGACGGTCTGCACATGGTTTACAAGGCCGGCTTCAACTCCGACGCCTTCTCTGGCCAGCAGTACGCCGACTGGCTGCAGGCCCAGGCCTGCCAGAACAAGGGTCTGACCCGTGACTGGGACTGGAAGGGCGAGTGGTGGATTGAAGGTGACCGTAACAACTACAGCCACACCCAGACCCCCAACCGACGCGCTTGTAACTACAATGACGTCGGCGTGGACGGCCGTGGCACCATCACCATGATGGGTGCCAGCTCACTTCACCCCGGTGGCGTGAACATGGTGTTTGGTGACGGCTCGGTCAAGTTCATCAAGAACGCCATTAACTACAAGACCTACTACGCCATTGCGACCCCCAACGGCGGCGAAGTGGTCAGCTCGGCCGACTACGTTCCCTGATCTTGCTCAGAGCGAGTTGGTTGCGTATCGCCGTGCGGGTGGTTTACCCATTCGCATGGAACGCATGCTACGGCCCGGTCTTGAGGTTCACCCCTCAGGCCCGGGCCGTTTTCGTTTGAAGACGCGGTAAAACCCAAAGACCAGCCAGGGACCCAATGGACCCAATAGACACCAGAATTCCGAAAGCCCGGCATTTGGTGGAGGGTGTTTCGGGTGGCATTGGCTCTTGGTCCATTCCGTCCATACCGTCCATTCTGCTCTTCCAGACTCGCCGCAATCTGGTCCCAGAGAAGCCCTTGGCCAATCACGCCGGCCGCTCCGGTTCGCCCTGAATCTCATCCAGCAGCTCCACCAAGGTGGTGGCCAGGCCATGAATGTGCGGCATTTTGAACAGGTTATGGTGATGACCTGGCAGGCGTTTCAGCCGCACCTTGCCGGTTGTGAACCGGGCCCAGCCGTACATTGGCTGAGCGCGGTGGATTGTGGCCTGCACCCGGCACGCAAGCACCGTCAGGTCGCCCGGATAAACGGCTGGCTGATAGTTCCGGAACGCCGCCAGTGAGGCCTCCAGACGCCGCTGATAGATCTGCGGCAACTTCAGGCGGTCGAGCGCAGAATCGCCTAGCCGAAGGTCCAGGCTTGAGGGCACCCGAGACGACACGCGTTGGATGTTGGGTCGTTTTGTGTGCGTCCACTTTGTAAGCTTGTGGCTCCGGTCACGCAGCCGCCGGCCAAGCCCGGCCACAAACTCTTGAGGTTCCGGCAGGAACTCGTCCTGAAACTTCGCACCCAGGTTGGTCACAATCGACGGCAGATCCTGGAGCACGAATTCACGCAGGTTCCGCGGACCGACCTCCATGGTGGTATCCACAATCACAACCTGGATAACTTGCTCGCCTAGCTCCACCAGTTGCTGAGCCATCTCAAACGCCATCCGGCCGGCGAACGAATAACCCACCAGCAAATACGGACCCTTTACCTCGGCAGCGCGCAACGCATCAATAAACCCACGCGCAATGTCTTCGGCCGTGTGGCAGCCGTCCCAATACGGCTCGTCCCCCTCAACCCGAATCCCAACCGCCCGCAGTGACCTGGGAAGTAAGCTGCTGAGCAAGGTCATCTGACCCAGCTCGCCAAACACCGAAGGAAGCATCACCAGCGTTGGCCCGGCGTGGGGATCGCCCTCAATTAACGGGGTAACCACGGCCCGCGCGGGCCGCCGCTCTTCGCCGCCAAGCGCACCGGCCAGCCGCTCGATGGTCGGATGATCAAACAGCGTGGCAATCGAGATCCGCTGCCCCAGCTCATGCTCAATCGAGACCAGCAGGCCGATCGCCAGGAGTGAGTGCCCACCCAGCTCGAAAAAGTTGTCACGCACACCGGGCTCCGCAACCCCCAGATGCTTGGCCCAGAGCCTGGCCAGAACAGCCTCCAGCCGATTCCTGGGCGGCACATGCCCATCCAACGCATGTAACCCAATCTGGCCATCCGGCGCAGGCAGGGCCGGTAGCGCCTGGCGGTCAATTTTTCCGTTGAGTGAAAGCGGCAGCCTGTCCAGCCTTATAAACCGCGCGGGCACCATGTACCCAGGCAACAGGCCCTTGAGGTGGCCTGCAAGGTCCAGAACCTGCGGGCCGTTGGCCAGCAAAACACTTTCCGCAGGGCACCAGTACGCCACAAGCTGGTTGTAGCCGTCTCGCCCAGCCTGCATGGTGACGGCGCACCGGGCCACGCCAGGATGCCGCTCCAGGGCCGCCTCAATTTCACCCAGTTCGATCCGGAACCCACGCAGCTTCACTTGCCCGTCTTGCCGACCCAAAAACTCCAGGGTGCCGTCTGCCAACCAGCGCGCCTGGTCGCCCGTAACGTACATCCGCGCACCGGGGTCTGGGCTAAACCGGTCGGCCAGAAACCGCTCGGCGGTCAGCTCGGGCTGGTTCCAATACCCACGCGCCACGCCAGGCCCGCCCAGGCAAAGCGAGCCGGCCACGCCAATCGGTGCCCGGTCCCCAGCCGCGTCCAGCACATACGCCCGCGTATTGCCAATCGGCCGACCAATTGGAATCGTACCCGCAACCGCCTGATCCTCTCGGGGAATTGCATGGCAGCAGGCAAACGTGGTGCATTCGGTAGGCCCGTAGCCGTTGATAATCTGCGTGGCCGGCCCCAGCCGCTCTTGCGCCCGCTGCACATGACGCAGCGAAAGTACCTCTCCGCCCGTGAGTATCTCTTGCACGCCACGTAAGGTCTCTGGCCGAGAATCCACAATTTCGTTGAACAGGCCAGCCGTGAGCCAGAGCGTGGTCACCTGCTGATCTGCAATCAGCTCCCCCATCTCGGTCAGGTCCATAAGCCCCTCAGGGGCAATGACTAGCGTGCCGCCATGCAGAAGCGCACCCCAGATCTCAAAAGTCGAGGCATCAAACGCCACCGGCGCAAGCTGCAGAACCACGCGGTCGGGGCCGAAGCTCGCATAGCTTTGCCCAAACACCAGCCTGGCAATTGAGCGATGCTCAACCATCACCCCCTTGGGCACGCCGGTCGAGCCCGAGGTGTACATCACATACGCCAGCTCCCAACTTGATGTTTCCGCGCTCACTGGCTCAACAGAGAACGCCGTTTCGGAATCGGCGTCCCAATCATCCAGCAGCAGGGTCGGCAGCCCAGTGGCCGGCAGCTTGGCGTAAGTCTCGGCATTGGTCACCAGCGCTGTGGCGCGGGCTTCGGCCAGAATGGTGGCGTTGCGTTCGGCCGGGTTCGCGGGGTCGAGCGGCAAATAGGCCGCGCCAGACTTCAGAATTCCAAGCAAAGTCATGACCTGTTGCCAGGATCTCGGTAACCCGAGCGCAATCACCGTGCCCGGCCCGGCCCCCAGCAGACGCAGCCGGGCCGCAAGCCGGCTAGATAAGCGGTCCAGCTCGCCATAACTCAGAGACGTTGCCCCAAACACCAGTGCCTTGGCTTCCGGCATACGGGCCGCCTGCTGTGAAAACAGGCCATGCACCGTGCTGGTGGCTGGATAGTCAACCTCCGTGGCATTCCACTGGTCCAGCAGCGCATGTTCGTCTGGTCCCACCAGTGAAACCGCTGCCAGTGGCTGGTTGGGCTCCATAAGCGCGGCCGTAAGGAACCGCTCAAGTCGTCTTGCGAACCGCTCGATGGTGGGCCGATCGAACAGATCGGTGCTGTAATAGAAAGCGCCCGCCAGGCCAGTTCCCAGGGGCTGCATGTGCAGCTCCAGGTCAAACCGCACGCGGGCCGTGGGTGCCACAAAAGGTGCGGCCCGCAGATCAGGGGCCAGTGGTTCCCAATCCATCGCATCCAGATACTGAAACACCACTTGCACCAGCGGGTTCCGGTTCCGGTGCCGGTCTGGTTGCAACTCTTCCACCAGCCGCTCAAACGGCACCGCGTCATGCTCTTGCGCATCCAGCGAAGCCTGCCGGGTTCGCTCTAAAAGCTCACGATAACTCGGGTTCCCGCTCAAATCGGCACGCAACACCAAGGTGTTCACAAAGAAGCCAACCAAGCCCTCCAGCTCGGGCAAAGGCCGGCCAGCCGTGGGCACTCCCACCGCTAGATCGTTTCGACCGGTCAACCGGCCCAGCATCGCCTGAAATGCCGCCAGAAGCGCCATGTGCCGGGTCACTCCGGCCGCTTCACACAGAGCCTGCAACCGCGTGACCAGCTCGGGAGACAGCGTGAAATCAAGCCGGTTACCCTCGTAGCTCAGCAGCGCGGGCCGGGCCCGGTCGGCCGGCAACTCCAGATCTTCCAGGCCGGTCAGCTGCTGTTTCCAGTACGCCAGCGAGTTTTCAAAACGCTCGCCCGTCAGTTGCTCACGTTGCCAGGCCGCGTACTCGGCATAACGCATCGGGAGCGTGGGAAATGCCGGCGCTTGCCCCGCCAGCCGGGCGCGGTAGGCGGCCCCAAGTTCCCGCCAGAGGATGTCCATTGACCAGCCATCGGCCGCCACGTGGTGGACCGTCAGCAGCAAGATCTGTTCCTCTGCGCCTGTCTTGATAACTCGGGCGCGAAGCAAGGGGGCCGCCGCCAGATCAAACGGCCGGCAGGCCTCGGCCCGGGCTCGGGCCTTGACACAACTCGGGATCACGAGGATCGTCTCGGCGGCTTCACGTTCGGCCTGAATCTGCGGCCGAAAATCGTCCACTGGCAGCGTCAAGAAGCCGCAGTCCCGGACCATCTGCACAAGCTTGCCATCACGAAGCTCAAACGACGTCCGCAGCGGCTCATGCCGCTGCACCAGATCCACCAGCGCCTGATGGAGCGCGGAAACCGAAAGCGGTCCTTGCAGCCGGGTGGCCGTGCAAATATTGTACGCCGCCAGGCCCGGCCCTTCCAGCCGGTCAATAAACCACAGTCGCTGTTGCGCGAACGAAGCCGCAGACTCCAGGCCCACACTATGGCCTGGCTCTGAAACTACGGTTTGTAAGAGTGAACGGGGGGCCTGGCCGGCTGACAACCCAAACTCACCAACGGCCTGCGCGGGCACGAGTTCCAGTGCTGGTGCAGACCAGTGCTGAAGCGGCTCGGGCGCGAGCTGGCCCGCCATGCTGGCTGCGAGTTCGGCAATGGTGGGCCGCTCAAACAACGCGCGCACCGGAATGGAGAATCCCAAGGCGTACAGCCGGGCCCCCAACCGCGCGGCGGTCAGGGACTGCCCACCCAGCCTGAAGAAATGATCGTGAACCCCCACCCGCTCCAATCCCAGTAGCTCTTGCCAGATCTGGGCCAGGGTTTGCTCAAGCCGGGTGCGCGGCGCCACAAAATCGCTGGTGGTGTCTCGGCCCAGCGCGGGCACCGGCAACGCCTTGCGGTCTACCTTGCCACTGGTGGTTAACGGAAACGCGGTCAGCCGTACGAACGCCGAAGGAACCATGTACTCTGGAAGCGTAAGAGCCAGACCCTCTCGGATCGCTTCGTCAGAGATCGCGTCTCCGCCCAGCAGATACGCCAGCAGCCGGGTTTCTCCAGGCCGCGCCTCGTGCGCGGTCACCACCGCTTGCCGAATGGAACCGCCGCCCAGACGCACCAACGCGGTTTCTATTTCGCCCAGCTCAATCCGGAACCCACGCAGCTTCACCTGGAAATCGGCACGGCCCAAATACTCAAGCACGCCGCTGGGCAACCACCGCGCCAGGTCGCCTGTTTTGTACATCCGCGAACCCTCGGCAGGGTTGAACGGATCAAGCACAAACCGCTCGGCGGTCAGCTCTGGCTGGTTCCAATAGCCACGGGCCACCGCCACGCCGCCCAGGTACAGTTCACCCGGCTCACCGGGCGCAACCGGCTTCCCATCATTATCCAGCACATACGTGCACACGTTGGCAATGGGTCGGCCAATCGGGACCGGACCGGCCGGGTCGGAGGCGCGACATTCATGATAGGTGGCCTCCACGGCGGCCTCGGTTGGGCCATACAGGTTGTGCAAACGTGCGCCGGCAATTCGGGTCAGGCAACGGCTGGCCAGTTCTTCGGGCAACGCCTCT
>CAIYJE010000036.1 GCA_903926465.1 uncultured Planctomycetales bacterium | reverse complement strand
TCCCACCGGCTTCCCGGCCCAGGATAGCCGTCTCGATTACTACACGGGTGACGTGCCACAGCAGTCCAGCGGCGGAACCGGGATGACGATCCCGGGTTACGGGCCAGATACCCGCACCTTCATGGTGTTCCACGTCAGTGCGACCGCTACTCCGGTCAGTTATAACTTCGCAGCGCTTCAGGCAGCCTTTACCGGCACGGCCACCACCAAAAGCGTGTTCGCGGCCGACCAGCCACCACCTATCGTTCCCCAGGATGCCTATAGCGCGGCTTATAACACCAGCTTCAATAACACGGCCTCCCAGTTCATGAACATCAATGCAACAAGCATTTCGTTCAACCCTGTGGCGGTTACCCAGACCCAGGTCGGCTCTCAGATCATCACCCTTACCGGCGCTGCTACGGGTGGTACTTTCACCCTCACCGGTAGCAGCCCGCTGACTCCTACGGTCACCACGACCACGGTTGCCATTCCGGCCACCGCAACAGCGGCGGTGGTTCAGGCGGCTCTGACCCCGATCTACGGGGCCGGTAATGTGACCGTAACGGGTGGGAATGGCTCCTACACGGTATCGTTCGTTGGCAGCCTGGTTACCAACATCGTGCCAATGATGAAGCTGGGTACCAGCACGCTGACCTATACTCCCTCGGTCAGCATTGCGATTACCTCGGCAGCCGCCACGTTCCCGGTTATTCAATCCGTCACCGTACTTGGAAGCCCCAGCAGCGGCACCTTCACCCTGACAGGTTCCAGCCCGTTAACTCCAACGGTGACCCGCACCACCGCGGCGTTGGCTTACAATGCCACTCCAGCGCAGGTTCAAACCGCGCTGGCCACGATCTACGGTACCGGTAATGTTACGGTGTCTGGAACTCCAGGCTCTTACACCGTGGCCTTCGGTGGCACCTTGGCTGCTGCTGCTGTCAAGGCCATGACTTTGGGTACCAGCACCCTGGCGAAGACCGCTGCTATCACCGTGGCAAACGTTGCGCCCACGCAGACACTCTCTTTGTCTCTTTCGGCTGTGGCTGGCACGTTCACGGTCTCGGGTGTGAGCCCCGCGGCTCCTACCACACTGAGGACCACAGGTAATATCACGTTCAACGCTACCGCTGCAACCGTCCAGACTGCCCTCGCCACAATCTACGGCGCCGGCAACGTCACCGTTACCGGTGCCAGCCCGACCTGGGTGATCACCTACACCGGCACACTGGCAGGTGTACCGGTTGTTCCGCAGTTGGCCGTGAATACCGCCGGGCTGACTTACAGGCCCACCGTCACGATTACCGCGGGAACAACAGTACCGCCGACCCAGACCATTACCCTGACAGGTACCCCCAACGGCGGAACCTTTATCCTGACCGGGGTTGATCCGACCACCAGGTTGTCCGTGGCCACGGTTGCGATTCCCTATAACGCTCTGGCCGCTGACGTTCAGAACGCAATCGCCGGGATCTACGGTGGTGGTAATGTGACCGTGACGGGTGCATCCCCGACCTTCCTGGTGACTTTTGGTGGTAATCTTGCTGCCACGGCCGTTTCCAGGATGACGCTGACCACGAATGCTTTGACCTACACCCCCACGGTCACCTATACCACGACGGGTGGCTCTCAGACACTGAACTTCGTGGGAGCGCCGGCGGGTGGAACATTCACCCTCGCTGGGACGAACCCCGCCACCAGACTCGCCGTGAGGACCGCCGCGTTACCGATTACCGCGTCCGCCACGGATATCCAGACCGCGCTCGCGGCTGTGTTTGGTGTAGGTAACGTCTCAGTAACCGGCAGTGCTGCTCCATTCGCCATTACCTTCGGTGGGACACTGGCATCGCTGAACGTTCCGGCATTGACGGTGGCAACCACCGGCCTCACCAGCACCGGTTCAGTTATCGTGACTCAGCCAGCCCTCAATTCGGCTAGTACCGTCACCCTGAATATTCAGCCCAAGGCGATTCAGGAAACCTTCGAGATGACGTATGGCCGGATGATGGCCAACCTCGGTGTCGAACTGCCCGGTACAAATGGCACCACGCAGACCACCATCTCTTACGTAATGCAGGACCCCGCGACCGAGATCCTGAACGGCATCTCGATCTCGCCTGTCACCATGAATGATGGAACCCAGCTCTGGAAGATCGTTCACAACGGGGTAGACACCCACGTGGTTCACTTCCACCTGTTCAACGTGCAGGTGATTAACCATGTCGGCTGGGACGGTCAGGTGCGGAATCCAGACGCGAATGAGGTTGGCTGGAAAGAGTCGCTCCGCATGGATCCTCTCTCCATCATCTTCGTGGCGATGCGGGCGGTGTTGCCGCAAACCAACTTCGGCGTGCCAGACAGTATCCACGCTCTCGACCCCACGCAACCGGTTGGCGGCATGATGGGCTTCACCAACATCGCTCCAGACGGAACTCCAACCACGGTGATGAACCAGGTTGTGAACTTCGGTGATGAGTACATGTGGCACTGCCACGTGCTCAGCCACGAAGAAATGATGATGATGCGGCCCATCAATGTTCTTGAGACCAAGACGCTGCCTGCAGCCGCAGCCTTGAGTACTACGATCACCAACAACGCCACGGGCGGAGTGGTCCTCACCTGGACCGACCCAACGCCCGCCGCAACCTCCAGCGGTAACACCTCCAACGAGGTGGGCTTCCGGATCGAGCGGGCTCCTTACACCGGCACTGTAACTGGTGCCTTCGTGGCGGTTGGGAACGCACCCGCAAACACCACAACGTTTACCGATACGACCGCGACGGCTGGCATATCGTATTACTACCGCGTTGTCACATACAACGCGGCCGGTGATGCTCCGGCTTCCAACCAGGTTCTGTTCATCCCGCCCGCCACCGTTCTGAGTGTTGCAACCACCAGTGCTACTGGCTGGTACAACGCGGGTAAGACGATCCCGATCCAACTCACGTTCGGCAGTGCGGTCACTGTCACAGGCCGGCCAACCCTGACGCTTAACAACAATGCGGTTGCCACCTACGCCAGCGGGTCCGGTACCGCCGTTCTAACTTTCAATTACCTGGTCGCCGCCGGTCAGGATATCGCCCGGCTTAATTACACGGCGACGGGTATTACACTCGGTACTGCAACAATCGTGGGGACAACCAGCCGGAAGGCAGCAGTGCTGACTTTACCGGCTGTAGGCTCGACCGCCGATGCTCTGTACACCACGAACATTGGCATCGACACGGTCGTACCGGTTGTGACAGCCCCTGCCAGCATCACCTCGCCGTTGACCACCACGACGGGCGCCCTGATCACCATCCCGACCACGGGAACCGGAGCAGGCACGGCGACCGACGCTTTCAGCGGTATCGCCACGACAACCTTCACGCCAGCATCGGGTACTGTCTTCCCGGCCGGCGTGACCACCGTGACCTACTCGGCCACCGACAAGGCTGGCAATATCGCCACGGCCACGTTCACCGTTACCGTTTCTTATGCCGGCATCATCGGCACGGAACTGGTCGTTGTGGGTACTGCCGGTAACGATACGATCACGGTCAACGGAGCCAACCCCGCGTCTGTGCCTGTCACGGTGAATGGTGTTGCTGTTGCGGGATCACCCTTCAACCTGCCCAACACGGTTACCGACATTCGGGTCTCAGGCCTGGCTGGTAATGATACCATCACCGTGACGGGATCTTTCGCTGCGATCCTGGACGGTGGAACGGGTACCAATAATTTCGTCGTCACTGGGTTTAATCCCACAACGAGTCCGACCGTGGTTGCTCAGATCATTGGATCTGGGGCGGATACAGTCACGCAAGTTGGTAACGCCGGTTACACTCTGACCAACACCAGCCTCACCAGTCCTGGTTCACTAACCACGATCACCATGAGCGGTGTGACCACGGCCAACCTTACGGGTGGCACGGGTAACGACCTCTTCACGGTCAGTGGTTGGACAGGAAGGGGCACCCTGACCGGCGGAGGTGGTGTTGATACGGTCTATGACTCCAATAACGTCAACTTCACCGTGAGCAACACCAGCCTGACGGCGGGTACCATGGTGATGACACTAGCCAGCGTGGCTAACGCCATCTTGATTGGTGGAACTGGTAATAACACGTTTGCCGTGAGTGGAACAGAGAACGCTATCCTCTCTGGCGGGGCGGGCAATGACACCATGACCGCCAGTGGCAGTGGCAATGTTGTCATGATCGGTGGTGCCGGCCTCGATACCCTGAGCAACTCTGGAACCGGTCAGACGATCATGATTTCTGGAACCACCGCGTATGACACCAACGCCGTCGCCCTTCAGGCCATCCTGACCTACTGGGCATCAACCGCCACAGTGGCCGCCAAGATTGCCGCACTCAGTAGCACGGCAGGTATCACCGGTGGATACAAGTTCACCGGAGGCACCGGCGGTACCGTGACCCAGGATCCTGCGGCCACGGTCAATGTGCTGACCGATACGGGCACGGGTGGCCTGGTCTGGTTCGTGGTTAAGTCCACCGATCGAGCGACCACAAAAGGCACCGACACCAGAACTAACCTGGTGTAAGGGAAATCTGGTCAGTTCAAAACCTCTCAACCCGTCCTAAATTTGGGCGGGTTGAGAGACTCTCTCTCTGGAAACGGATCGAGTGTGGGCGAGGTCGAGAACTCCTTTCCACACCCAAATCCGTCCTCCGAAAAAACCGATCCAAGCGAACGGATATTCCTGACCTAGGATTGCAATGAGAATTCCAGGTTATGCCTCCGTAGTATTTGAGCTGTCAGCTCTTTTTTTACACCAATGAGTGCATGACGTCACGCGTGGTGCCATGTTGCCTAAAATCAACCTGATCGGCCACAATGTTGAATTCATTAATCCTCAGAATCCATCCCGTTCGCTCATCCGTTAAATTGGTAATCTCACGATGCCGTGACTCACCCAAGTCCAAGATCGGTTCGGTGACGAACTTTGATTTTGCCGATTAAATCACTTGCTCAGACTTTTTTTTGACAAACTCCCGAATAAGATGATGATTGCAATCATCATTCCTCGCAATATCCCCACAAGCCACCCAGATTCACTTGCCCTGTGGAAGGTTTTCACTCATGCGACTACCGATCAATCCCCGCCGTTCCTCAAGGACCTCACGACAATTCAAGCTGGCGCAGGGAATGCGGCCCAGGCTCGACCTTCTCGAACAAAGGATTGTTCTTTCGACCCAGGTTGCAATTACGGACGCAGTTCTTGCTGAGGGAGATTCCCGCTCCTCGGTGATGAATTTCACAGTGGTAAGGTCGGGGGACCTGACCCCGCAGGTCACCGTCAATTACACCACTGCAGATGGGACCGCCATCGCAGGCATCGACTACGCCGCCGAGTCTGGTAAGCTTATTATTCCCTCTGGTGCAACCACCGCGCTGATTTCGGTTCCCGTAGGTGGGAACCTGATTACTCAGGCTAACCGCACCTTCACTGTAAATATCACTCCGGTGATCGACTCGTCCAATATTCCATCGTTTTCAACTCCAACTAGCTTGAAAACCGCCAGTCAACCGTTTTCGGTGACTGCGGCGGATATCAATGGCGATGGCAAGCCCGACCTGATTCTAGATAACTATTCGGCCGGCACGATCTCGGTTCTCCTGAATACAACCGCGCCGGGATCCGCCACTCCAACATTCTCGTCCAAGTTCGATTTCCCCGTGAGCTTGAACCCCGTCTCGGTCGCTGCAGCCGATCTTAATGGTGACGGCAAGCTCGATCTGGCCGTTGCCAACCGCGGTTCTAACTCCGTTTCCGTTCTGATCAATAACACCACGCCTGCGGATACCGTTGCCAGCTTTGCTCCGATGGTCATGGTGGATGCAGGGCAATACCCTTCGTCAGTGAGCATCGGTGACCTCAACGGAGACGGTAAACCTGACCTCATTGCCACGAATTCGAGTGACAATACTGTCTCAGTAATGCTTAATCAAACGACTCCTGGCGCACTGGCAGGAAATTTCCCCAGCACCACAAATTTCGCGGTTGGTACCTTTCCCACTTCCGCCAAGATTGCAGACCTCAACGGAGACGGTAAGCCTGACCTGGTTGTTGCCAATGGAATCAGCAACAACGTCTCAATTCTGTTCAACATGATGGCACCCGGTGCCAGCAAGCCGATTTTTGCCCCCCATGTCGATCTGCTCGCGCAGGCAGCTCCCAGCGCGGTCGCCATTGCTGACTTCAACGGTGATGGCAAGCCCGATATCGTCGTGGCCGACAAGAATTGGGATTCTGTCTCAGTTTTTACGAACAATACCACAACAGGATCAGCAACTCCTGCATTCTCCAATCAGAATCAATTTAGAACCGGTCAGCGGCCAACAGGAATCAGCGTGGCAGACATCAACGGTGATGGACTGCCAGATATCGTCACATCCAATTATAACTCCAGTAGTGTCTCGATCCTCCAAAACACAACCACTCCCGGTGCTAGCAGTGCAAGCTTCGCGGCAGCTCTGAATATCGTAGACGGTACGGCTACCCAGCCAATTGGCGTTGCAGTTGCCGATTTCAATGGGGATGGCGCACCGGATATCGCCGTGGCTAACCATTTCTCGTCGACAGTTTCGATTCTTCTCAATACCACCCCTCCAGGTTCGAGTTTGCCCAGCGTTGCACCCATCCAGTCTTTCTCTACCGGCAGCCGGGCAATTGCGGTAGCAGTGCAGGACATCAATGGTGATGGGCTGCCCGATGTTGCTGTGGCGAACTACAAATCCAACACGGTTTCGGTACTGCTCAATACCACGGCACCCGGATCAACAGTCCCCTCATTCGCTCCGCACGTGGATTTCACAACCGGTAAGTACCCGATTTCGGTGGCAATCGGCGATGTGAACGGAGACGGCAAGCCAGATCTGATCGTTGCCAATAGCGCCTCGAACACGGTTTCGGTTCTCCTTAACAATACGGTCGCAGGCGCAGCTATCCCGAAATTCGCGGCCAAGACGGATTTCGCAGTCGGGTCTCAACCGCTCTTTGTTGTTTTGGGCGACCTCAATGGCGATGGCAAACCCGATCTCGCCGTGGCCAACGAAAAATCGAATAACATTTCTATACTGCGAAACACCACAGCGACTGGGGCGACAACCCCCACCTTCGCAACCAAGACCAACTTCGCCGTTGGCCAGAACCCAGTAGCACTTGCCATTGCCGACCTTAATGGCGATGGAATGCCCGATATCGCCACCTCAAATAGCAGTTCAAACTCGGCATCGGTTCTGCTCAACACCATGGCGCCTGGAGCGACAACCACAACTTTTGCACCCCAGGCCCAGTTTCTCGCTGGCCCGAAACCGGTCTCAGTTGCTATCGGTGATTTCAACGGAGACGGTAAGGCCGATCTCGCACTCACCAGCACCAATGCCAACGGAGATTCGGTCTCCATTCTGACCAATACCACGGTTTCCGGTTCCACACTGGCCAGCTTCTCGGCTCGTTACGCATTGCCCACAGCTGTGAGGCCCTACTCAGTCACGGTGGCAGACTTCAATGGTGACGGAAAACCCGATGTCGCTGTGAGCAATCTTGGCTCCCAGTCGGCGTCGATCATGCTAAATACCTCGGCTCCAGGTGCTGCCACGCCAAGCTTCGCCCCACGTGTCGATTACCCAATGACAAACCCCTATGCCATCACCTCCGGAGACATCAACGGAGACGGCAAACCTGACCTGGTGACCGCAGATATCACCGTGAATACGGCCTCGGTGCTGATCAATACCACGGTACCGACCATCACCTTGCCAACAGCAACTGGTACGGGCACCATTATTGATGATGATACGCCGGCCGCAATTACGATTGCCGGCGGAAACAATCAAGCGATAACGCCCGGCTCTACTTTCTCCACGAAACTCTCGGTTGCCGTCAAGAACGCCGCCGGTAATCCTGTTCAGGGAGCAACGGTGACGTTCACAACCCCAGCCTCTGGCGCCAGCGGAACCTTCCCTGGAAACTTGACCACAGTAACCGCTTTAACCGACGTCAACGGTGTAGCAAATGCCCCCTATGTTACCACGAATACCACGACCGGAACTTACAGCGTGTCGGCGCTAGCAACAGGCTTCGCCACGCCGGTCAATTTCACACTCTCCAACCTCGATAGCAGCCTGATCCCAGGCTCGATCGCCGTGAATGCCGGGGATTCGCAATCGGCTGACGCAGGGACGATTTTTGCCAACCCGCTTTCGGTGCTTGTCAAGGACCCGTCCGGCCTGCCTCTTCAGGGGTCAACCGTCACATTCACCGCTCCAGGCTCGGGAGCCACGGGCTCCTTCGCAGGAAACCTGACCACCGTAACCGCCCAAACGGACAGCAACGGAATTGCCACTGCACCTGCATTCTCTGCCGGCTCACAGGGTGGGTCCTACGTGGTATCGGCTCAGGCCGCCGGATTAGGCACTCTGATTAACTTCAGCCTCACGAACGTCAGCTCCAACCTTGCTCAGACCACCACAACGCTGAGTTCCACCAAGAACCCCACCATATTTGGTAATAACGTGACCCTGGATGCCCTGGTCACCGCCAGCAACGGAACACCCGATGGTAGCGTGACCTTTTTTGACAATGGCAAGTCACTAGGGACCTCGACCCTGAGTGCTGGGGCCGCTCATTTCACAACGTCTCAAATTAATGCTGGCGCCCACACCATCACTGCCAGCTATTCAGGAAGTTCCACCTTCCTGGCTTCCACAGCGCCGGGTATTACCCAAACCGTTTCTCTGGCCGGCACCTCAATCACACTTGTAGGTGCGTCCGTCAACTCGGCTCACGGACAGCCAGTGGCCTTCGTAGCCTCGGTCAAAACGGCAACCGCCCAGGCTATCGCCACCGGTACCGTGAGCTTCTATGATGGCAAAGTCCTGCTCGGTACCGTGGCTCTAGCCAACCAGCAGGCCACCCTCAGCGTTCCGCTCTGGGGAGCTAGCACGACGCACTCAATTCGGGCCATTTACTCAGGCGATAGCCATTTCAGCGGAGTAACCTCTACAAGCCTCTCTCATAAAGTTAGCAAGGTAGGTTCAAAGGCAACCCTCACCCTCACTGGTTCCCGTTCCAGCAGTATTTCTGCGGCGTCCATCAAGGTTGCTGGAACGTTCGGGGGCGTGCCTACTGGCCAGGTGGTCCTAACCGTTCGGGGCACCCCAGCGAAGAAATACCAACTGGTCAACGGAACCGTCACGGTCTCGGTTCCCAAGGTTGGAAAAACCATGCGTCCGTTCACTCTGAAATACCTGGGTGATACGAATTTTAATGCATCGAGTTCCAAAGGCTCGGTTTGATTGATCGGGATAGTCCCTGACGCAAGCTCAGGAACTACGTGATCAAAGAGACGCGGAGCAGGGGGTGTGGAGGGAGAAGGCACGATCAGCAAGCCGCTCCAACCCTCGATCAGCAGGCCAAGCACCAGTGGGCCGCAAACTTCCAGACCGGGGGTCGGCGGCCCCTGGTTTTTCAATCCAAACAACGTTGCCACAGCCGACGAGACACCAAAACCAGACTTCCGTCTGCATTCGGCACTGCTCAAAAATTGGCGATTCTTGACATACTATCCAGGGCTAGATTGCAGACGCTCACTCTCACGTGGAACCTGAAAGTGTCTGGAGAATTCGGCTTTGAATCAACTTTCCAGGCGATAATGAGAGGGGGGGGGCACGCTTCATACGAGCGTCTAAGTAGCGGTTCCTCTCGAAATAGCAGAACATCCGCTTTGCATTCTTCAAGGATCAAACTGAGACGGATCCAGCTTCTTGGCGATTTTTGTAGGTTTTTCAAGACTCTGACGGTAGTTTATAAAACGTTGAATGTTGGCCGTTGAGAAGGGTCCTTGCCATTTGAACACTCACTTGGCTATGACCTGATTGAACCCTGACCTTCCCGCGGGTTTCCAAGTTGGATGACCCACACTCAACACCATGGCCAGACGGTTTTCAGCTCAAGTTCCCTGCATCAGAGAAGGCAGACTTTGGTTCATGATTCGGCCCGAGAATTAGCAACATGAATTCGATTTTTCTCTGGATAGTCGCAATTTTACTGGTGGTTGGTCTGTTCGGGTTGTGGGCCTGTATGATTCAAGTGATCAGGCAGCAAGGCCGGATCCTGCTCCGGCTCGACGAACTCGATAAAACCCAGAACCCAGATGCGCCGCAGGGACTGCCGCCTGGTTCTGCCATGACAGCATTCGAACTTGAAGACATGGAAGGACGTTCAATCTCTCTCGAAAACTATCGAGGGTGGAAAATCATTCTGGTCCACTGGTCCCCTTCCTGTGGATTTTGCGGCCTTCTCGCCGAAAAAATTCAAGAATTCCAGCAACCTCTCCGGACGGCAAACGTCCAGATTTTGCTAGTTGCAAGAGAAGATCAGGAAACGAATCGAAAATTCGCCGCCGATCACGGGTTGACCTGCCCCATCTTGATGGGTGATGATAATTTACCTCCTTTAATTGATGCTTTCACTGGAACCGGAACTCCCACTGCATATCTTCTGGATGAGCAGGGATTCATCAGTCGAAATATGGTGGTTGGAGCGGATTTGGTGATTGGATTGCTTGAAGAACTTTTGAGCGAACCGATAGGCCGGAAAAGGCTTCCCGGAGAACTCCCATTGGCGAAAAGTCGCCTCGCTCGGGAAGGGCTTCCGGCTGGAACCGTTGCGCCTAATTTTGAATTAGCGGAATTGCTCCATGAAAAAAATGTAACCCTCAGTGACTATCACGGACATCCGGTGGTAGTTCTGTTCACCGATTTAAAGTGTGGACCTTGTCTGGAACTTGCACCTCGTCTTGCCCAACTACAGGCAGTACATGGTGACCAATTCCCAGTCCTGATGGTGGTCATGAGAGGAGATGAAGCGGGATGCCGTACAAAAGCACCCCTTTTCGGCCCAACCGCACGGGTGCTCCATCAACCACAATTTGAAGTTAGTAAAAAATTTCAAATTTTTGAGGTTCCTGTTGCTTTTTTGGTAGATGAACAAGGTATCATATCCCGGAGTGTGGCCCGGGGTGCGGATCAGATTCTGGAATTGGTCAAGTCCAGTTTTTCTGTGACAAAGACCTGACAAGAGGAGGAATAAGCAGTGAGTCGTTTGACATCATCCAATGCCTTTGATGAACTGTCGCGTGCCCTCGCCCGGCCAACCCCGCGACGTGAACTGTTCAAAAACATGGCCCGAGTGGCCGCAGGTGTTGTGGCAAGCACCTTCCTTGCCGGACGCAGCTTTGCTGCCGCTTGCCCAACCGACTTCATTACCTGTGGTACCCAGTGCTGCCCTCCAGGCTTCTACTGTGCCACCGCCAATCTCTGCTGCCAAACAGGACAGTATGTTTGCGGTACAGTTTGCTGTGCTTTCCATTACATTTGCAAAAATGGTGCATGCGTTGTGAACCCTTCAGACCCACCGGTTCCTAAGCCTCCTCACCAGAAGCCACACCAGCCTCGCTAAGCTTGGGTCTAATCAAACGTTGATAAATCATGAAAAGGCGATTGCCGGTTAATACCGGGAATCGCCTTTGGTTTTCAGTTTCGCACTGCATCCCGTGCGCTCACTTGATATGAGTTCACGAACTCGTTAAGCAAAGACTTTCTTAATTTGAAATTTGTCGGCAAAGTCTGTTTTCGGTGTCTAGAGAAGCACCTTTATCAGGCTCTCGATTTCTTACCGATTCAAGCTGATTTATTGGTTTAATTTTCGTCATTCCATCCGACTCGCTCAGTGGAGCCACGCGGCCTTTGAGTTCTCGCAACATGGCATTGCCCATAATCATCCCAAGCCTGATGGAAGTGATCGTTCTGCTCATGGTGTTTGCCTCGCCATGGGCTTACGGGGGAGCATTACCCGAGGTTCGCCTGCTCATGGAAGTGGGAGTGGCATGCCTGATGCTGCTCTGGGCGGTTCGAATGGCAATCGAAAAACGGGTGATCTGGGTCTCCAGTCCTGTGATTTACGGGCTCGGATTCTTGGCAATCCTCGCCTGCTTACAGATGACTCCACTACCCAGAAACTTGATCGCCCTCATCTCTCCCACCACCAATCTCATCTATAATCGAACCCTCCCAACGCATCTTGAAACAGTCTCAACTCCGGTAATGGAGCAGGCTCTACTGGCTCCTTCCGGTAACACAATCAGCTTGGACTCAGACGATACCTGGCTCTTCTTACTCCGAGTTTTGTCACTTTTGCTTGTTTTCTGCGTTACCTTGTCAAACCTGACAGCTAAGGGCACCCTTCGCCGCCTGGCCATTGCGGCCTTGATTACCGGAACCCTGACTAGCCTATTTGCAATTTTTCAATTCTTCACCTCTGTGAGAGGCCAGATCTACTGGTCATCCGATGATGGTTCTGGGGGTTTTGGGACTTTCAGGAACCGAAACCACTTTGCGCTCTATACCAACCTCTGCTTCGGGCTGACATTTGGACTACTGATCTCACGCCTTGAGGGGCGGCTACCGCAAGTCTCCACCAAGAAGCGATCGGTCAGGAGGCAAGACTACTCTTCAACCCAACGGATCGCAGCCGTAAGACGCATGCTGGTTGCCTGGATGGACGCAGAGAATATTGGCTTGATCTTTGCTCTCGTGATCATGACCATCAGCGTACTATTAAGCCTGTCACGCGGTGGCCTGGTCTCGCTGGCTGCGGGCTTGATCGTCAGCCTGTTAATTCTCCGCACCAGACCTGGAAGCGCTTCGGCGTACCTCGGGGTTTTCTTCGGATTACTTGTCGGTGCGCTCATCCTTAGCTGGATCGGTTACGAGCAGGTCCTCTCCCGGATCCAATCCATGGATCCCGATGAAGTGGCATCACGTGAAGGTCGATTACCGCTCTGGGCCCGATGCCTTCGTATCTTCGCCGACTTTCCAGTGCTGGGCACAGGCTTCGGAACCTTTGAGTATGCGGAAACCTTTAAACGCCTTGAAGATACTAGTTATACGACGATCTATGAACACGCGCACAATGAGTATCTTCAACTTCTCGTCGAAGCCGGTTTGCCCGGTGGTATCATCGGCCTGGCTCTTGTCTTTCTGATCTTTCGAGCTGGATTAGGTACCGTCCGTTCTCAACGATTGGATTCGGATGGGGGTATCGTACTGGGAGCCATTGTTAGTTTTCTGTGCGTGGCTTTTCATTCGGTAACGGACTTCGGGATGCAAGCACCATCCATCGCAGCTCTGTCTGCCGTAATCTCAGCGCATCTCTGCGCTCAAGGCAAGCCGCAAAAGACAACAATCACATTGAAAAACCTCCATGATTCGCAAACAGTGCGCAGGCAAAATCCACTGGCTTTGGCAAAAGCCGGCCTGATTGGACTCACCGGCATCTCGACTGGATTTTTGGTTGTCTACGATGACTGGATCCGCATGGAATCCAATCGCCTGAGAGCAACAGCCGTGCTGGAGTCTGAGGCCTGGACCGAGGAAAAAGCAAGAGACCTCACAAGATTTGGTCGAACTGCACAATTTCTCGAGCAAGCCACTCAACTTACTCCAGAGAATGCCTCCCTTCGCCAGGAACTTGCATACGCCTATTTTTCACTGGCTGCCATCGGCGAGCCTGAGGCAGACTCCACTCTACAGGAAAACGAAACCGTAGAGGTAACGGATGCAGCCAGCGCTTCTGGAACAGGGGCACCCAAACTCCAGGTCGTCTATCGGGACGATCCAGACCAAGTGGTAGGTGTTATTGCTCCACTCGCCCCCCTGACCATCCCCATGAGTCCAAAACAAAGATCACAGGTCCAGAAAGGGCTTGAGCAACTGCTGCTTGCAAGAAACCTGAGCCCCGCACGACCAAATTTTCATCTTGAGATCGCAGATCATGTCAAAGATCTGTCAACGGCCGACCCACTTGAAACTTACCTTGAACGAGCCACCTGGCTGTCTCCCGCAAACTCATGGGCCTGGTATCGTCGAGGGGAAATCGAACTACGATTTGGGAGAACCGATCAAGCACTCGCGAGCTACCATCGCTCACTTCAACTTTCTGATCAGTTTTTGACCCAAATCATCCAACGATGTGTACAGGTCTTCCCCGGCCGTGAATGGGCCGATACCCTGATCCCAGATAATCCACAACGACTCGTGAGTGCCGCGCGAATCCTCGATCCCCGAGGAGGAGGTGAAGCGCGTGCACTGCTGGAACGTGCGTTGCAAATCTTAGCAGAACGAAAATCAGCAACTTCCTCCGTTCCAGAACTCCAATTCACCGCGAATCTCGAAGATGAACTGGGACTCGTCGAAGAAGCGCTAGTAACCTGCACGCAAGCCATGCAAAAGGCGGGGGCAGACGCGGATACAAATCTTCGCCTCGAATATGCAGATCTCCTCAGGAAATCCCAACGGTATGATGAAGCTCGCCAGCAGATTCTCGTCGTGCTGGCCCAATACCCTGATCATCCTGAAGCTCGCAGCCTCTTAGACATCCTTGAGGAAGCCGTGGCTGGAGGAGGTTGAGGGCTCGAGGCTATTGGCCACATCTACAAACTGGAATTTCAGTGATACTCATGGCGGAGAGCCTTTGATGAGCAGGATCCTGTTCCTGGATGATGATCCTGAGCGTGGCTTCGCCTTCCTGGAAGCCCAACCCGAAGCAGTCTGGGTGCAAACGGTTGAGGAATGCTTGCGGGAATTATCGGAACCCTGGGATGAGGTACACCTGGACCACGACCTGGGTGGAGAAGTTCATGTTGACATTGATCGACCAGATTGTGGCATGGAAGTCATCCGCTGGATTTGTGATTCACCACGTCCGCACTTGATGGCAACCCAATTCTTTATTCACACCCATAATGAGAATGCGGCCGGTGTTATGAGCCTGCATCTCGAAGTGACTGGCTACAAAGTCAAGACAAGACCGTTCAATAAGTTTAACCCGATTGGTGCAAATATTCCCGAGCCAATCGAACCATTGCCCCTGCTGGAACGAGTCATGCGTTGGTTTCAACTGCGTTGATACGCCCAAAACAAGGCAATACCCCCGGGACAACGCCAGGCACTGGTGTCAGAATCCTCGGATCTCAGCCCAGCATTACGACCCATAATCCAGTTCGGATGCCGTTTCTGGAGCGTTCTCTGCCAGACACGTCCTTAACGTAACTTTACGCAGGCCTGAATCGCACAACCAAGATATCGCTGAAACTCAAGCCCTCATGCCAACTGTCCGAATCGGGCTTGAGATTTTTAAATGCAAACAGCACGAAACTCTCTATGTAGCACTTTCACGATAGTTCGTCGGATCCGATCCCATACTTTTTCATTTTTTTGTGAAGGGTGGTTCGATCCAACTCCAAGGCACGAGCAACTTCTTGGCGGTTCCAGTTCATGGCTCGCAGCGCTTCCAGAATCAGTCGTTTCTCTGGAACGGCAATCGCAGTTTTGAGGGGCAAAAGGTTGAGCGAGTTGCCAACCTTTGCTTGCAGAGCACCCGCGCAGGAAGAACTGGAACTTAGACCAATATCCGCGATCTGAATAATCATTCCGGTACAGGCAATCACGGCTTGCTCCACGACGAGCTCTAGTTCAGCAACGTTACCAGGCCATTGATAACTTGAAAGCCGTTCCAAGGCGCTCGGACAGAAGCCCAAAATCGCCTTCTGATGTAATCTCGTGTATTTCTGCAAAAAATGTGCGGCTAGTCGTGGAATGTCTTCCCCTCGATATCGAAGAGGTGGCAATCTTAGCTCCACGATTCCCAATGCGTAAAATAATTCAGGATTAAAAAGGCCGCAGTCAACCTGTGGAGCAAGCTCTCGATTACTGACAAGGATCAACCGAACTGCTGTGGGGTCAGAATCATGGGCACAGTGCCTCGCTAACAACGAGCGTTGGACATGTTCCAACAAGACCGCTTGACCCGCTTTACTGAGGGCCCAAATATTCCGCAAACATAAAATGCCACCAGCGGAACGAGAAAGTAGCCCATTTCGATCGACCATATCCTGGCTCGAACCTAAAAAATCTGTTTCAAAAGACTTCTCATGACTCTGATCACAGTCGTACTCTACTACAGGAAGACAAGCATCCGATATCGATCGTGCCAGCAATTGTGTTACAAGACGTTTGCCTGTTCCTGACTCTCCAACGACAAGAAAAGGAAGTGGTAAGCCTGCTAAAGTCTTTACAAAATCAACAATATGACGAATCGCGTAGTGCTGACCCACAAAGAGGGGATCGGACTCACCTGCACACAAGGAGCCACTTTCAACGTTCCGAGTATGCCCAGAGCGGGGGATGCGTGACGGTTCCGGAAGATGGCGATCAGCAACAAACGGTGATTCAGTCCCAAACGCAACCGAACGCGGTACCATCGCAAATAGAACTGCCTTACGTAACGTCTCCGCCTGAGCAGGAAAAATAACCGAGTGAGCCCCCACACGAATCGCTGCCTCAAGAATCACACGATCTTCTTGCCTGCAAGCTACCAGAATTGGAGTTGTGGAATACTTTGAGCGAAGCAACTCCAAGAATCGGCTTCCTCGAGAAACAATGTCATCAAAACCAACAATAATGAGGTCGTAACAACGCTGTTTCAGAATCTGTAATCCAGAGACCTCGTTTTGCGCTTCATCCAACTGATACCCAGGGTCGACCAGCATCGAACTAAGAATTGATCGAAAATCAACCCTCGGATGAAGGATAAGTATCCTTTTCATTGAATCTCACTCATGGCGAGCCGAGGCTTGTTCTGTATTTTTGAAATAATAGATTGTGAGCTCCGAAAGCTGACCGAAACCTGAGACTTCATCGAAATGAGAGTGACTTTACACCCGCTTGTGAGGTTGGGGATATCCATCACACTCAAGGAAACTCTGCCACCATTCTCCACAAGACCAATTCTTTCAAAACAGCTCAACGCTTCAGTTGAACAGTCAAGCGTTACCGAAACTCACTCATTACTATCCCCGCAAATCCGCTATTTTCGATTCAGGCAACTACAATTCCTGTTTTGACCATCAGGGATTCGTTCGAGCAGATCGACATCAATCGAAGTGAAATTCAATTATAAACCCTGAGCGTTCGTCGAACATTTTATTCCAGCGACCAGTAAGCCTCGTAAACTGAATCCAACCCTCGAACGAATGAACTGGAACGCCATTCTTGACTAGAAACAACCCAAGGTGGCAATCCCCATCTGTAAGCTTTGTAGTTATAATTGTGGGATCGGAGACCGCAGTATCGCATCGGACACGATTCTCCTCATAGTCCAATGCATGAGCAAGGGATTCTTCGTGAATCTCTGTCTGACCGCAGATGCGGCCCGAACAAAGACAATCTCCCAAAAGATCGACTCGCTAGCGATTTCATCTCGTATTCAGAGAAGGATCGCTCGTGGAAGATTTAATACTCGACTCGTAACGATCAACAATCGAACTCGATTATCAGACAGATCTTTACAAGACCGCTTTTGACACCTTCCAGCAAAATCTAGGCAAAAGACTTCCACGTCCAGACGACTAGTTCATTAAATCTCGGGTCTCCGCCTGCACGCTACGAAGCAGAACGAAAAAGATCAGAGAAAAACCTTTTTGCGTCTGACGAAACCTCATAGGATTAAATCGATAGACCAAGGATATAATATTTTTCCTTAGACGTCTAAGGATTTTGCTTGCACCCTTACAAGGATTTGGATAATTTTTCCTGGATGAGTTTGTCCGGTATGCTTTGTTCGTCGAAACATTCTGATGAAGAAGTACAACATCTGGGATTAGCTTCTGAGGGTTTTTCCGATTTTACAGGTTAATTCCCAGATTGATGGGGGGCGTTTGCTAATCAGAAGCTAGCTTGACGAATCTCAGGCTCTCGAAGGATACGGCCGACGCTGGACATTTGTGACGTGAATGGATTCAGTTTTGTGGCATGGTTGCAGTGATTGCTTTGCACGACATGTACCCCGAAAGGTTTTCGATCATCCTGATAGATCTTCTTGTGTGCTTTTAGTGTTTTACTCGCTGAGGGTAAATCTCTCAATCTGATTCGCAACCAATACATTGAGCCTTCCCGCTGAGAGGGCCTGTGTTCTTTGTGGATATTTCCGGGAGAAGATTAGTGATTTTCAGGCATTTCACCAGTCACTTCCCCGAATACTTGCTAGTCCCAAGCCTTTGTCTTTCTCAATCGACTACCAGTCTCAATCACCGGATGTAGGAACGATGAATAAACTCGAAAATATCCCACGAGCTAAAGGGAATGCTTCGACTTCATCGACTCAAAGCATCGGCAATTTTGTCGATATTTTGACTCGTGGTTGGAAATTCATCGTTTTGAGTCTCTTGGTTTGCCTTGCAGGTGCGGTTCTTTATCTTGCTAAGGCAAAAACGGTTTACCAATCGCAAGCAAGATTCCTGATTCTCCAGCAGGGCGCTCGTCCACCACTCGGTGGGGCTTCGGCCAGAGATCCACTCTCTTCGGGTAATAGTAAGAGTTTGCTCGCAACCCATATGCTGCTCATGAGAAGTCCGGCGATCGTGAGTGAGGCAATTGAGAACGCTAAGACCAAGGATCTTTCTCTTTCGGATGTCACCCAGGGATTATTAATCAAACTGCCAGACCCCTCGGCAAACGTCATCGACGCGACCTACAAAGCCAACACCATGACCGAAGCGACAGCGATCATGGACGGCCTGACGAAAAGTTATCAAACTTATCTCAAGGAAAAGTTCCAACAAAACTCGAATGAACTCATTCGTTTTATTGGGAATGCCCGAGATGAACTGCAACTAGAGCTGGTTAAATTAGAAAAAGAATATCTGGAGTTTCACGAGAAAAATAACACCCTTGGATTTGCCAACGGCACCAAAAACTTTCTGGCACGAAGACTCGACCAGTGGGATGTTGCCATTAATGAGTCCCTCAATCGTGCAATGAAACTCAAAACCGAATTGGACCTTGCTCGCAAGCTGACGGCAGAGGGTGTTGACATGTTCTCAATCCGGGCAGCCCTGGAGCAACTGGGAGGAAACGTCCCTGGTGGCATGGGCGGGGGTCGTGGATTGATGAATCAGGATCCCTTAATAATTTCATCCGCGGATGATCTGGGAACTTCACCAGAACGAGTTGCCGCCGAATTAGGACTGGTCCGTAATAGACGGCAACTCGCGGAACGCATGCTGGTCCATCTGCGTAGTCAAGCAGGATCTGCTCAGGACCGACGGCCCGCAACCCAGGAAGCTGTTTACTCTCGCTTTCTTGCCGATCCTGACGTGCGTGAACTAAAATCTCAAATTGCCGGCATCGAAACCAAACGTGAACAGTACTCCCGTGTGGTTCAAGGTAAATCTGACCCGATCTATAAAAAGCTCGAAGCAGAGAAACACGATCTTGAAGAAAAACTGGATAACTACTGGGAACTTCGACAGCCTCATATCGCCGATTCACTAACTTCGGCAGCTGAGCAGCAGGAGATGATCGCCAAAGCGGAACTAGACCTCGTACAACTCGAAGCCAGAGAAGCAGCACTGACAGAACACCTTGCCGTTCTGCGCAAAAACGCCATCGAACGCCTACGTAAGCAGAGAGAAGAGGTGGTGGCTAGCAAAGGTGAAGATAACAGGACCGTGGTTTCAATTGATGAAGAAATCGCTCGTATGACGGCGCCAGAGGGAGTTGCTTCCCAAAACGAGTACGATCGCTTGATCAGCTCGCTAGAGCAGAGCCTGAAAGCGGTTGAAACCATGAAGACAGAGGTTGAACAGCGATTCGAGAAGGATCTTGCTGAAGCGCGTGAGAATGAAATTGAACAACTTGAAGAACAACATCTTCATAATAATCTGGAGCGGCATCAAACTCTGTTTGATTCGGTTGCCACACAGCTCAAACAATCTCAACTGGGTAGTAACTACGAAAGTATCACGGCCGAAGTAATCAACCCAACATCCGTCATACCAATTCGGCCAAATCCAATCATGGTGCTTTTGTCGGCTGTCATGCTTGGACTTTTTCTGGGCGGTGGCATGGCTTACGCCTCAGACATGCTCGATCCACGAGTCCGGTCTGTGACAGAAATTAAAGCATTAGTTGATCAGCCGATTCTTGCCACAATTCCACAACTTTCGAATCAGCAAATTTTGCTCGATGGTGGCAAGGTGGAGTTGCTCAGTCATAACCTTCCCCGATCCATGCTTTCCGAATCCTACAAATCTGCCCGTACGAACCTGGAACTGATCCGACGTAGTCGACAGGCGCAAATCCTTCTAGTCAGCAGCCCGGTCTCTGGAGATGGGAAAACAACCACCTCCAGTAATCTGGCCATCAGCTTGGCGCATGCTGGGCGGAAAATCCTTCTGGTGGACGCGGACTTGCGAAAACCATCACTTCACAACGTCTATGATATGGATCAAGGGCCAGGTCTATCAGATATTCTGCAGAATGAACAACCGGTTCATGCAGGAATTCGTCCGACACTGATCGAGAATCTGGATCTCATGACGGCTGGGCGTGATGTGAATAATCCTGCTGAATTGCTTGCGTCTAATTTGTTTACCTCAACACTAGATTCCCTGAAAAATCAATATGATTTGATCATTGTTGACTCTTCTCCGCTGCTTGCAGTTTCAGACTGTCTAATTGTGTCATCTTCGGTTGATGCAATGGTCCTCGTTGTGCGACTCGAAAAAGATCGACGACAGGATATTGAACGAACGGTGGAACTGTTGGGTAATGCCGGGGTACCACTTCTGGGTGTCGTCATCAACGGCTGTGGTACGCGAAGAAATCTTTACGGCTATGGTTACGGCTATGGTTACGGTTACGGTTACGGCTATGGCTACGGCTATGGCTATGGCCAAAGAGGAAAGCTCGCAACAAATCAAACCAAAAAAGCTCCAGCCGTCATTGAAGCGGCTGAGCTTCCTTCGGATTCAATCCTTGAGCCTAAGCAAGACATGAACTCGTCTTCCACGCAGGAGTCCTAAGGATGCTTGCGTTTCTACAGCACAATCTCCATCACTTTACGGCAACGATTCTTGCCTTTCTGTTTGCACAGATTGTGATCAAGGGTTTCCGAAATATTGCGCCGTCGATCGGATTTGTTGATCGTCCGGACCGTTCGCGTAAATTGCAAATCTCTCCAATCCCACTGGGTGGTGGAGTTGCTGTTTGGCTAGCAGCATGGACCTCATGGGCTTTAGTTTCTCTGCTCCTACCATCGGTAGCCAACGTTGAGCCAGGTAAGAATCTCTATCTCGGGTTAGCAATCGGGTCTTTCATGATCCTGATCGTTGGGATATTTGATGACTTGTATGGCCTCAGGGGTGGATACAAACTCGTTGGTCAGATATTTGCTGCGTCAATTCCAGTAGCACTTGGCCTTCGAATTGATAGCGCGGGACTGTTGGGGGTCCAGTTCGAGCTCGGGGGATTTGCGGCTCCAGCTGCGCTTCTGTGGATCGTTCTCGTAATAAATGCATTCAACCTTGTTGATGGAATGGATGGTTTCTGTGGTAGCCTGGGTCTTATCGCCTGTACCACTTTGGCCTGGCTAGCATTTCAGACCGGTTCAAATGGCGAGGGTCTATTAGAAGTCGCACTTGTTGGAGCTTTGGTCGGATTTCTTGCGGACAACCTACCACCAGCCAGGATCTACATGGGTGATGCTGGAAGCATGATGATTGGACTGGTAGTTGCGGTTCTTTCGTTGAGAGCCTGTGGAGGTGGTACTCATTCGAGGCTCTCCTTGCTTCCACTCCTCTCCTTGAGCGCCTTACCTCTCATAGACGTGGCTGCCGCAATTGGGCGCCGCTGGCTCACCGGTCGATCACTATTTTCGCCGGATCGAGGACATCTTCACCATCGACTCCGCGAGAGATTTGGTAGTACGGGTGCCGCACTGGCGATTGGTGTCGCTTTATCTTCCATCGCAGCGACCGGAGCTGGCCTGGCTTTAAGAGGAGGGTATGGCGACGTCATCTGTGCACTTTTTCTTGGATTAACAATCGTTAGCCTTGTGGGGTCTGGGACATTTGGTGTTTCTGAGCTTCGATTGGTCTATGCACAACTGAAAACACGATTTAGTACCTTCAGGTCCAAAGCCCAGCGGGAAAAGACAGCGCTGGGCTTCAAGTGTCATTTACAGGGTTTCCGAGACTGGGCGGATCCTTGGCAAACGACGATCGAGGAATTTGCCAAGATTGGTGCTAATCGTGTCGAGCTCACCATTAATGTTCCCCGGGCAGGTGAAGTTTTTCATGCACTTTGGACTCGTTCCAACGGTATGCATCGAGGCCGGTCATGGACGGTCATCCATAATTTGCAGTTTGAAGATAGCCCAGCTGGTGTTTTACGAGTATCCGGGGTCAACCAAAATCACCGGCAAAACCATCTCCTCGCGATTCAGGAGATGATTCAACTTATTGAACAACGTCTAGAGTTATCAATTGCCAAGGCAACTCAGGGGCAGGATAGTCACGCTGTACTAACGATTCCAGGTACTGCAGATCAAGTCGATACTCAGCCAGACTTACTTTTAAGTACCAATGGTTCGGTCATTGAACACCCGCATTCTTTTTCAGAAATCTCCGCTTCAGTATATTCTTCTGGTACGGCTCCCGCTGATCACCGATCTCCAGTTTCCAGGGCGACTTTACCCAGAAGCGTCATTCACTTAAGCAAGTTTTATTATCCCTCCCGAGGCGGAATTGAGACGTCGGTTCGTTCTCTGGCACAGGCACAGGCGGCACTCGGCTGTTCGGTCAAAGTTATCTGTATGGATCACGAGCAGAATCGACCCACACACACCGTTACCGACGGGTCCATTGAAGTGGTTCGTTTACGAAGAATTAAAAGCTTTGCCAAGCTCGATCTTCTGACTGACCTACCACCCACGCTTGTCAACTGTAATGCAGATTTGATTCATCTCCATACTCCAAACCCGTCAATGATTCTGGCTCTTAGTCTTGCAAATGATTCTCGCCCATTGATCATCACTCATCACAGTGATGTGATCAAGCAACGAGTTCGAAAGTTTCTATTTCGGCCTTTTGAGAAGGCATGTTA
This sequence comes from uncultured Planctomycetales bacterium, assembly GCA_903926465.1. Classification (GTDB taxonomy): domain Bacteria; phylum Planctomycetota; class Planctomycetia; order Isosphaerales; family Isosphaeraceae; genus CAIYJE01. Next base: position 19,317 of record CAIYJE010000036.1, on the reverse strand, counting down.
CGCCCGAGCTCGGTTGATACTCGCAACTTCAAGCCCTTACATTAGTGGTTCTAGTCTATTGCAGCAGTGTGGTGACCGAGTTTCAACGTTACCACTGGGTATCGATCTCCAAGATTATCTGAAACCCAGCGAAGCAGTTGAAAAACAGGCTCTGGAGATTCAACAGAAATACTCCGGCCCGATCTGGTTTGCGATTGGACGACTGGTCTATTACAAAGGGTTTGAAACTGCAATCAGAGCTCTACAGCACGTACCCGGAACACTCTTGATTGCTGGCACTGGACCGGAGTTTGATCCACTCAACCAGCTCGTTCGATCTCTGACATTGCAAGATCGGGTTCATTTTCTGGGCGCCTTGCCTGAACAATCTGATGTAATCGCCTACTACAAAGCAGCGCATGCTCTTTGGTTCCCATCAAATGAACGCAGTGAGGCATTTGGACTGGTTCAGGTTGAAGCTATGGCGAGCGGGTGTCCTGTCATCAATACCTCGATACCAGGTAGTGGCGTAGCATGGGTCAGCAAACATGAGGAAACCGGATTAACCGTTCCTTGCAATGATTCACTAGCCTTCGCTGCAGCTGCAAAGAGAATCCTTGAGGAGTCCGGGCTGAGAGAGCGATTGGTCAAAGCCGGCCGTACACGAGCAGTTACGGAATTCGATCAGTACGTGATGGCCCAACGCTCTCTTGAGTTTTATTCTCAGATCATCGAGGAGCCGCAAGATGAAATTCCATTGGAAACCGATGCACTGGACCTATCGGACTCTCATTCAACCGTTGCTCGAACTCTTGCTTCAACGAGCTGAATGCCTCTACTCTTGCTTCGCACATCACAACTCTTTGTTTGATTTTGCTTTATAAGGAGCTCGAATTTGCTCCGTTGTTAAGGGTTTTGCAACCCACGTGGACGGAGTCTACGCTGAATCCAGCATGATAGCCTTTCTGGTGGCGATAATTTGATCCCAAGTTTGTCTTCTGACTCCCTGACTAACTTTTTATCATTTGACACGTCGCATACCATGATTCGAGTCTCTTCGTCATTTGGATCAGAAGCCATCCAAGCAATTTGAAGAACGGCTTATCGAGGCAAGAGGTATTGAGCTCTATCACCGGTATGCCTCTATGGACCTCACTCATTCAGTGAAAGAACGCCAGCACATCCAGAACACAAACGTGCGATGACAGGTCAACAATATAAACATAGTACACATTATAAATTAATCTCCTGATGCACGGGCCATCGCATTGAGGCTAAGAACTGGTGGCGAAATGGAGCAGGGTCTCGGAGGATGGATGGCATAGATTCTTGTCGCCATGGTTTCTCAGAGAAAACGCCCTCATCAGGCCTTCGGTAACCTTCTCCCGCACGTGGGAGAAGCAGCTAATACCTCCGGTTCGACATTGGTAGATTGGTGACGCGACTATTTGCCAGATTCTTTGCCAGAACACGTACCAGACAATCCCTGAGCTGGCCTCTCCTGGCTTCTCCCGCACTGCGGAAGAAGTTGGCCGGAACGGCCGGATGAGGGGGACCGGGCTGATCTGGAATGCGTTGACAAACTCACAACATCTGCTTGCACTCACGCGCGGTGAATAGACCTGGCTTCAGGGTGATTCAGTGAAAACTTCGGCTGATCGCGATTGTATTTTCATTTGGCAACCGTTTCTAAGTATTACTTACTCCCATCTTTTACTTATAAACATGCATTGCTTTTAGAAGCATCTAATGCCTTTTTCTCAGAAGGCATCTCTCGCTCATGATCGCTGACCAAGATGCCTTGACTGCAACACCAACAATCCGACGACTTCCATAAGATTAGATTTCGAAACCAATTGCACCAAACTTGCCTAAAAGAATAGACTTTCCCCATGATCAATTATCTTCTTCTATATCTTGGAATTATCGTCTTCCAGTCATTTGGACCGGATACGGGCGGTCGTGCTATTTTTCGAATGGCAGTATTCATGAGCAGCGGTGTGATGTTGCTTATCAGGCATGGCAAGGGACATCCAAACTTTTTATCCTCATGGACCCGAGCGATACTTGGACTGCTTTGCATAGAGTTCTTCCACCCTTATAGGAATTCTATGAGGTCGGCTGCGGCTGAAATCTTACTGAATGCAGCTATTCTTGGTCCCTGCCTTTGGGTGAATCGATTCACTCTCAATCTCAAGATTTTCAGGTGGATTTTTACGATATTTTGGCTCTTCAACTTTTCGGCTGCAATTCTAGGTGTTCTTCAAGCACGTTACCCGGGAAGTTTTGAGCCAAAGATCAGCACCCTGATTCTCGAAAGAGAACACGCTGTTGATACATACTCGATTGAGTTAGATACAGGCGAAAAAACATGGAGGCCATTCGGATTCAGCGATGTTCCGGGTGGAGCTGCGGCCAGTGGTGTGCTTGCGGTTTTGTTTTCGATCAACGCACTCCTGAGCGATCGTTCTCGTTACTACAGTAAGATCCTCGCCGTTATGTCAATCTTGGCTGGAATCAGTTGTATCTTTCTTTGTCAGATCCGATCCTCGTTGATTGTAACTGCCGTAGGCGTATTGATTTTGAGTAGTTTTTATGGCATGCGGGGCGACTGGAAGCGATCAATTATCCTGCTCGGGACCATGACGATCACCGCGATCATGGGCTACATCACCGCCACTTCAATGGCCTCTGAGGCTGTGAGTCGGCGTTTCAGTACATTAGTAGAAAGTGATTCTTCAGATTTATACTACAAATCCCGTGGCGTCTTCCTTGAGCACGCATTCACAGGATTGGCGGATTTTCCATTAGGTGCCGGCCTTGGAAGAAGTGGCATGATGAATGCTTACTTCGGTGATAATTCTTCCGAATATACGGGTTCGCTCTGGGCTGAGCTTCAGTGGGAAAGCTGGCTCTACGACGGAGGCTTGCCACTGATGGTTCTATACTTTGGATTAATTCTCCGAACACTTTTCTATTGTTACAAGATTGCAACTTCAAAAGACCATCCCGAGTTCAATGGTTACGCCAGTGTACTATTTGCATGGACCTTCGCAATTATTAGCAATACCTTTAGTTACTCGGTATTTTTATCTCAGACTGGTCTTGAGTTCTGGTTCATCATTTCGTGCTTTGTGGCAACTGTTGATTCGGAAACTCATTCAGAAGGTCGCGAGTATTCCCCTCTTGAGCCCGTGCAATAAGCTTTCACGGACTCACTCTTTTTCTGCTTCAAACGAGCCTCTGAGAAGTATGATTTCATGAAACTTGGTATTTGAATCCATTGCTAGATCAGTTTGGTCAAAGTGGCTTGAGCCTCTAGTGGCGATTAAAACTCGGCAACTCGACTTAGTACAAACGAATCACGGGTTCCATTGAGCAATTGCAGTGAGCCGTTGCACCTGGTTCACTCACACGACTACCCACAATCATCAGACCGGACAACATCCAGATGCCCCGTATACTTTTCTGCTGCCCGCACGCCAAGACAAAAAGACTTGGTGCGTCTAAAGTCTATTTAGAAATCGCAGAGGGTTTCCGTGACCTTGACTGGGAAGTAGATCTCATAGGCCCGGAAGATCTTGGGAGTACAGGTCAACCGAATTCAAGCCATCAATATGCCCCCTTGTTGAAAGATTATCTTAGATCAAATGCTGCCAAATACGATGTTATCGAATATGAACATACTCACCTTCCTTATGCCCGCTCTTTTTTCGATGATAGACCACTCTTTGTAGCTAGATCCGTATTGCTTCATCACTGCGTTAGAAATGCAAATATCCAGACCCTCCCTAAATTGAAAAATCGACTCAGCCACCTCATCAAGAAAAACTCAAGAGAACGAAGGTCGCTGACCGTGCTGAACCAAGCGAATGAGACCTTGCGTTACGCTGACCTTGTGAACGTTCCGAATACTGATGACAAAGAGGTGCTCATCAATGCCGGACACAGTCCTGATAAGATTGCGGTCATCCCTTTCGGACTCACAAAACACCGATTGTCCCAGTTTACTCCGGCAGAATGTCCGTCCAGTCTGAATCCAATTATCGCGTTTGTGGGCTCGTTCGACCCACGTAAAGGGCTACGCGAATTCCCGGAAATCGTTCAACGCATTGTCCAACAAAAACCGGATCTCCGTTTTCGACTGATTGGTACTGCGGGTCTTGTTCCTGATGAATCTGGCGTTCTCAGCTACTTTCCAGGTCACCTTCGTAAATTCATCGAAGTTAAGCCTCGATTCGACCCCGATGAACTTCCAGAACTACTTCGTCCATGTTCTCTCGGTGTCTTCCCATCACACGTTGAAGGCTTTCCATTTGGTGTGCTTGAGATGTTAGCCGCAGGACTACCTGTTTGCGCATATCGAACCCCAGGCGCTCCGATGATGCTGAAATCCGATTTCCTCTCGGCCAAAGGGGATGGCGCAGCACTCGCTACCAATTTACTTCGCCTACTCAATGATCATTCCTACCTCAACGAAGCACGCACCTGGGCCAGAGCAAGAGCAACTGAATTCAATTGGGATTCGATCATCAAACAGACAAGCGAGCTTTATTTGGCTCGGGCGCGACAGAATTCTCAATAACCTCGAATATTGACATCCAGGCTACGCTTTATTGATATCCCCAGATTTTCCGAATAGACAGGATCGTAGGCCTGGATGATGTTTTGTTATTCAGGTCGAAAAGCTGGCGTATTGTTCAATAATCTTCACGCCGATAGCAATTCATTGCGTGAACTTTTCCCAACATTCAGATTACCACCAATCTTCATCTAAGACGGACCTTGAGTGCCATTGATGGGAAGTTCAACTCCTTGGGTTATTGCTACACAAGTATTCAAGCCTGGTTCTGGCCAAGGCCGTCCCTGCTATGAACTGGCTCGCTTGGTAGCCTCAACCGGATGTACTGCGTATCTGGTAGGAAATCAAATCGCCGATGATCTTCGGCAGATGCCAGGCGTAAAAGTGGTTCTCCACTCACGTCCCCGCGGTTCAACCGTGATCGGAGATCTATTCCTCGATCGTAAAACGAGACAAACGGTCAGATTACTTTCCTTGGATAAGAAAAAGAGCCCGATCGTTGCAATGGGCGGCGGTACGGCGATTGGCTCCGTGAACTGGGTTCACTACCTCCATTCTGCTTGGTTTCCGGGTTACCGACCTTGGTGGACGCTTCACGGTATCAAGCATCGGCTCAATAATCGCTATCAGGTATCACGGGAGTGCCGTGCCCTTCGGTCGGCAGACTTAATTATTGCCAATTCTCATCATACACGTGATGAGATTATCCGTCACATCGGAGTCGATTCATCAAAGGTACACGTAGTCTACTATGGTTCGGATGAGAGTGAAACAGAGCCGATCACACCACTTGACCGGCAGCAGGCACGCATCACCTTACAACTGAAACCCGATCTTCCTGTTGTTTCTTTTGTTGCCGGGTTAGGTACGGATCACCGGAAGGGGTTTGACACCCTGATTCAAGCATGGGCAATTCGCCGAGAAAGACTGGGGCAGGACCCTGGGATTATTCTTGCGGCAGGGCCCGGTAATCTTCCGTATTGGCAGCAAAAGATTAGGGCTTCAGGGCTCGACAATTCCATTCGATTGCTGGGATATCGAAATGATGTGGCGAACCTTCTGGCCGCGAGCGACCTACTTGTGAGCCCGACGAGGTATGAACCTTACGGTTTGAACGTTCACGAGGCACTTTGCAGAGGAATACCAGCGATAGTAACACGCGCCACCGGTGTGGGCGAACGCTATCCCTCTGAACTGCAAGGTTGGCTCCTTGAAAACCCAGATGATCCCATCGAACTTGAATCGGCGATTAGTAAAATCGTTGATTATCCAAGCTCTGGAGCGTTGTACCGGGTTCCACTTGAGAGATTTGCCATGGAACTCAAGAGTAGGTCTTGGCGAGACATGGCAGAGGATATCGTTAACATCTGGACCTCGCAGCAGAAGCGAGCAGAGTTGTGAGTAAACCACCAAGATTAGCCATGCTTTCAGATTTCCCTGAGGAGGGCTGGAGAAGCATGGACTACTGTTGTGAAATGCTTTATTCACACTTACCACGATCAGGGGTATCTGCGGTTGCGCCGGAAATCGAATGTCCAAGCTTTCGTAGAATCGCCACTCGTCTTCCTGGGATAGGCAACAAACGATTTGCATTTAATGCAGACCGCTTGAGGAACCGTTTCTTCAGTTATCCACGGCATTGCAAACGCATTGCATCGAACTATGATTTTTTTCACATCGTCGATCATAGCTATTCGCAGCTCGCACTTTCTTTCCCATCAGCATCAGTTGGGATCTATTGTCATGACCTTGATGCTTACAGGTGTTTGATTGACCCTGTGAGAGCTCCACGTCCTGCTTGGTTCCGAGCTCTGGTCAGGCGACAATTGGCGGGCCTTCAGAAAGCTTCGCTTGTTTTCCTGAGTACTCTCGAAACTCGAGTGGAGGTCATCAAGCATGGCCTTATCGATGAGTCTAAATTGATTCATGCCCCTCTGGGTGTTGCCGCCGAATTCGTTCCTGAAGCGGATGATCCGACTCCAGATTGGCTGCGTACACTTTCTTCTACTCCTTGGATCGCGCATGTTGGATCCTGTGTGCCTCGAAAGCGAATTGATATTCTGCTGTCGGTTTTTGCCTCTGCGCGGTCAGTTATTCCTGATTTAAAACTCTTGAAAGTTGGTGGCAAATGGTCCGACGCCAACTTGCAACAGATATCACAACTCGGGATCGCCAACCAGATCATTCATGTAACCGATGTATCACGCAGCGAATTAGCTTCAGTGTATCGACAGGCTGGCGCAATCTTGATGCCGAGTGAAGCTGAAGGATTTGGCTTACCAGTCATCGAGGCCCTTTCCTGTGGTGGAAAAGTGATTGCGAGCGATCTTCCTGTACTTCGAGAAGTGGGCGGCTCTGCGGTCCTCTATGCCCCAGTTGGAGATGTAGAAAAATGGTCCGGTGCCGTGGTCGGCATTCTCAGCGGTCACACCGCTATGCCAACAAAGGTAGAGCGATTAGCTTGGTCGTCACGCTACACCTGGAAGGCCCATGCCGAAACCATTGCCAACGCATACCATTCAATTTAGACCAGCTTGCCGATCTGTTCAGATGGATCCAAGGGAACGTACTTTCAGAGACGCAGAAAGGCTTCGGCTCAAGGGAACCACAGCAAATTACTCTCGCCTTGAAAGCACACCCTGTAATACAAATATCACGCTATGAGGGTGCGTTCTTCTGAAACTTAATACCATGCCAACTCTGTTGGATTATCAGTTTGCAAGAAATTTCCGAAGGACTTGATGAGATCAAATGCGAGTTCTCTTTCTCAATCCGGTCGGCCAACTTGGCGGTGGTGAACGCAGTCTTATCGATCTGCTTTCTGCCTTAAGAAGCTTCCTTCCAGAGATCGAACTTCATGTGGTGGTGGGTCTGGATGGACCTCTCATTGCGGAATGCACCGCACTTGGCGCGACCGTTCACCCATTATTCATGCCAACGGCTATGGCAGGCTTGGGCGATAGTGGACTTTCGGCGAAGCAAGGCAGAAGTTTCAAGCTTGTGGGCTTGGCTCGTTCTGGTCCTGTCTTCTTTTCGACCTGGAGTTATCTGAAAAAGCTCAAGGCCTTGATCAGGCAAATCAACCCAGACATCATCCATTCAAATGGGATGAAATTCCATTTGTTATCTGCTGTTGCAGCTCCAAGTCAGGTTCCCCTGATCTGGCATGTTCGCGATTTTGTGAGTTCCCGCAGAATCATTAAACACGCTTTGAAGCTTTGCCTCAAGTTCAGACGGAGTTTGGGTGTCATTGCGATTAGCAAGGCCATTCATGAAGATGTACGCGCAGTGCTTGGCAATATACCGATCTGGACCGTTTACAATGCCATAAACACACAACACTTTGCAGATACATCTGCATGGAAAAAGACAGATCTGGACGAACTTGCTGGATTGGCGACCGCTCCCCTGGGTACTCTTCGTGTGGGACTTGTCGCGACCTACGCCCGCTGGAAGGGCCAAGACCTGTTTTTGGAAGCTGCCGCCAAAGTCGTTCGCACACTCCCAGATGCGCTTGTTCGGTTTTATATAATTGGTGGCCCTATCTACGCAACGCCTGGCTCGCAGTTCTCCAAGGAAGAACTGAGAAACCTCGCCAACGATCTTGATATCTCTCAAAATGTCGGCTTTGTACCACTGCAACCCGACGTGGCGCCTATTTATCAAGCATTAGACATTGTTGTTCAGTCTAGTACAAAACCGGAACCGTTTGGTCGTACAATCGTTGAAGCCATGGCTTCCTCCCGCTCAGTGATCGTTTCAAACGCGGGAGGGGCCAGTGAACTTTTCACTTCGGGCCTTGATGCAATAGGCTTTCTTCCAGGTAATGTGACTAGCCTGGCGGATTCTATATGCATGCTGCTCACAGATTCCCAACTGCGGTCTGACTTGTCACAAGCAGCAAGAACGACGGCCGAAAGCCGCTTTTCTCGAAATCGTTTGGGAATTGAGGTTGGCAATATTTACCGTGCTTTTCTGAGTTAAGGGCTAGATTCGTCAACCAAGACGACCCACAAGTTCTTGGGCGATTTTTTTTGGCTGTTATTGCCATTCCGGCCCCCTACGATGATGAACTGCAAGAGCCATCGCCCATTCACATTCCACATCCAGCAAAGTGATCGAAGAACGCTGCACGAACCCTAACTAGACCAAGGACGGCGATGGTGCATGAATTGGCCCAGCAGGTATTTCTAGACATTGTTATTCAGGTTATTATCCCACATCACTTCGTGGTAGTGGGCAGCTAAGTGGATCACGGGACAAGCATGGATCTGGAGAACCTCATGACACAAGTCAAATCCAATCAGGAAGTTCTAATTCGGAGACTTAAGGCTTGCCGGGTAGCCGTTATCGGCGATGTGATGCTCGACCATTATGTGAGCGGTAACGCAGACCGATTGAGTCCCGAGGCGCCAATTCAGGTTCTTGAAGTCAAGAATGAATTTCAAGTTCCGGGTGGTGCCGCCAATGTGGCCATGAAGGCTCTCGAATTAGGCTCAAAAGTTGAGATCGTGGGTCTCATTGGTAAGGACCAAGCCTCCGAAGATCTTCAACGACAACTCGCAGTCCATGCGGAACTACTCAATTCCTTGGTTGTCGATTCAGGCCGGTCAACAACGCTCAAAACTCGCTATATTGCGCATAACCAGCAGTTACTACGGGTTGACCGTGAACACAGAGAGCCCCCGAGCGGTGAACCTTTGGAAAGGCTCATTCTAGCGGCTCAGAAGGCGGTCGCCGAAGCAGATGTTGTGATTCTGGAAGATTACGGAAAGGGTGTTCTAGGACCCGAAGTCATCTCCGCCGCTTTAGCGGCTGCAAAGCAAAAAGGAATACCGGTGGTGGTCGATCCCTGTGGTCGAGATTACCGCCGGTATGCCGGTTCGACGGTCCTTACACCCAACTTGAAAGAAGCTTCGCTCGCTTCCGAGCAACCAATCTCGGATCTCAACTCCCTCGAAGCCGCAGCAAAAACGCTTCTGAAACAGACAGGGGCAGCGCTGGCCATCACTCGTGAAGCCGAGGGAATCTCACTCTTCCAACAAGAATCCGCCTCAGAACACGTTCTCCATACTCACTTGCCAACCGTCCCGGTCACCGTCTACGACGTCACCGGGGCAGGAGACGCAGTAGCTGCAAGCCTGGCTCTGGCTCTGGCTTCCGGAATTTCACTGCCAGACGCCTGTTCACTTGCCAATATTGCTGGCCGGTCCATCGTGCGACAACTAGGCGTAGGTACCATCTCCATATCACACCTCTTAACTGAAGTGAAGAACGAACATGATCTGCTTCCGGAAAAGATCATGGATTTCCAGTCGGCACAAAAACGCGTTCAGGAAGTGAGAAACACAGGAGGAAGGATCGTATTTACCAACGGATGTTTTGACATTTTGCACTATGGTCACGCCTATCTCTTGCAGTTCGCTCGCAATCAGGGAGATTTCCTGGTGCTGGGGATCAACTCCGATGCATCGGTCCAACGACTTAAAGGCCCCACACGCCCATACGTTGAAGAGAATCAGCGAGCCTACATGCTTTCTCTTTACCCCTTTGTTGATATGGTTGTGATTTTTGACGAAGACACTCCGGTAAATCTGATCTCCGCTATCAAACCTGAGATCCTGGTGAAGGGGGGAGACTATACCCCAGATACCACGGTGGGCCGGGAGATTGTTGAAACCTATGGCGGAAAGGTTGCAATCTGCCCCAGACTCGAAGGATTGAGCACAACGGAGATTGCGCACAAAATCAATTCCGTTTCGCGATAACCCATTGTGCGCCTCAGGCATTTAGGTTCCACGGCGGCCTATTGACGATAAACACCACAGCCGGACGTAGGATCTGCCGAGAGATCCAAACTGCTCGAAGCACGGCTCGTTAATCAGTCTGAATGGGTAACTACCCAAACCGTGGCAATCTACGCAAGAAACGCTTTAGATCCAATCGGAAAGGTTGGTTTATAGAATAGGTTCGATCAAGTTTCTCTGAAAGGTTGCAACCTTTTGGACTGACGTAAACTTCTCGTGAGTCTAAACATAACAACGCCAGCCGTCGGGAGTTCAATCAGAACTCCCGACGGCTGGCGTTGCTCCATTTAGGCGCAAGCCAAACGTTCGGAGTGACAGCCCCCATGCAATGCCGAAACCACGGTGAACGTCTAGTTGCCCGCGCGTTTACCACCTCTCGGCTTACACCGTTTTCCTGACCTCAGACTCTACTCCAAAAGCCATCAAATCCCAGCAATCAGGTTCGTTCTTCCTGAGTCAGCCAAGTCCACTTGGAATATCCCGAGCCAGAGCAACAGACAATAGAACACTCGAAACCAACCCGTGAGTCCAACCACTCCTCTCCATCGCCATTGAAGAGGGCATATTGCATTGAAGCATCATCAACGCACAGACACGCCACTCAACGACACATCTCCAGCACTTCTTGCGTTTTTTTTTCCACATCCTGAACTCCATGGTGTTTTTTCTAAACGGCCTTCGCGAAATGGTTTTTGCCGTTATTGCTGGATCGTTTCATGAGTGCTAACTTCACTAATCGCAACCGATGAGGTTCCAATTAGAGTGTCCAATCCCAACAAAGGTCAACTTTCGAATCCACGTTCCCAGTTATCGGAATTTTCACCAGTATTGTGAAGTGGAATTGCGATCCTAGGCGATCCATTCTTCTGGAACTCTCATCGTCAAGGTGATCGACTTTACGCACATTACACTTCCAGATGCCCCCCACTCCTTCATCGTGGAATTGTAATGCGGATTCAGTGGTCCAAGCTGAAGGTCCATTTTTTCTGAGTTCTTTGTCTCCGCTACAGAAGAGGTTTTCCATGCGTTTGAAGGGGCTTGGGGCATTCGCACTACTACTCGTGCTCGGATCGAAGAGTGTAGGTGTGAGTCACGCTAGCGTGATCTATAACAGTCTTGGCCAAACAGTTTCCGGCGAAGACAACGTTGCAACGGCTGCTAACGATCCGAACTTTTACGGCCCACTGGCCGACTCGTTCACGACTGGGTCTGGCCCAGATGACTATCTCTTCAATGAAGTCACGGTCAAGCTCCGCAGCGACCTGGCGCACATTGTGCCTGGCGGCAATATCATTATCACGCTGATGGCCGACGCTGGTGGTACGACCCAGCCTGGAGCCTTTATCGGTGTGATCGGTCAGCTTAATGACAGTCAGCTGACAGCGACCTTGAAGGATTACACTTTCAACCTGGACACCAGCACACCACTGCGGCTCCACGCAAATACCCGGTACTGGGTTCAAATTCAGAAAGGTGCTGCTGGCGATACATCCGCTCAGTGGGCCTACGGCACCGACAATTCCGGCATTGGTGTGGCCAACGAATTCTTTGCCAACAACACAGGCTCCTACGCCAATCAAGATGGCCCTTACATGATGGCTGCGAGCACAGTTGTGCCTGAGCCTTCGGCCATCATCATGGCCGGCCTTGGCGTTCTGGGTCTTGGAGCAGGCCGCCTGGCACGTCGTCGCAAGGCAACCTCAGTCTGATGTGTCTTGCTGGTTAAAATCAGCACAGACTCGACACAAACCCGTCAGATTTTTCCTTACCAGGATAAATCTGACGGGTTTCTTCGTTTTGTGACCGATGTTTGCAGGCTGTGATCGAATCCTCAACACATGCTTTGCGGATTCCTTCATGCCTGAGCAACTGCAGACGGTTTGTTCAATTCCACAACGGATCCAGTCCAGATGGCCTTGCTCCACTCACAACGGATCCTTACGAGTGAATACTCAGTCGTCCAAGGAGCTGGTGCATTTCCGATTGGGCGAATTGAGATCGCTTTCCCCTGACTCCCCTAGGGATCACTTAATGCAAAAAGTACAACCTCGTAGCAAGTCGTTGTCTCTCGGTTGTTCTCGATCAACAATCGTCAGCATGGAGTGATGAATGCGAAATCGAGTCCCGAACACCGTCCATAGGATTCACCCCAAGATGCGCACTTCTGAGACACTAACCCGGCCTAAGCATCATCGAGAGACAAGGTTGATACGAGGATAATCCGGTGACAATTGCAAGAATTGGCCAATCTGGCCTGAAAACCACGATCAGGTCTTGGTCTTGGTCTTGGTCTTGGTCTTGGTCTTGGTCTTGGTCTTGAGAGTGCGCTCAAATTCTCGGCTCGCTAATTCTCCGCTCTCCATGATCTGCACATGAAGGTCTTAGACCTTGTAACTCTATCTGTCAAAAAAAAACGCTAGAAAACCACGAGATACCAATATTCCGAATTCTCGTTGAGCAGCAAGTTCCGTGATCATAGTTCAGGTCTGCAAGACGCACTCCTGACCGCTTACAGCACAACCACCTGGCCAAGTTGTGCATAAGGCAAAGGTGGACCGCGATCGCCTGCGTCTAAAAGAGATTCCTGAACGAGTCTAAAGCCTGAGCATTTGCAGCATTCATTGGAATAGACTTCAGAAACCACTCAGAAATCCAGCTTCTCGCAGCTCCGTCCCTGGCTAATTAGAACGAAAAACCATCGCTTTCCTGTCTGGAGCCAGTAGATGGTGATTTTTTTTGCATAATCCAACTTTGTGTTGAAATAAGACACCAGACAGTGGTAAATTTTATAAAGATTCTTGGACTGTAGTTTGTTTCTGGAAACGCTACTTGTCCAATTCCCAAGGAGTTGATACTTCGACGGCCCAGTCAGAAATGGCGGAGTTTGAATATGTCCCTGAAGCGCAACGGGATCACTTCTCGCTTCGCCAAATACTCGACTCACAGATGATCGGTAGTCTTGGTTGTCTCGTTACTACTGTGATTTGTCGATTGTGTCATGTCATGGATGGCAGGTCTGAAACGAGCCAAATTTCGATTTTTGAGCGGCAAGGGAATCACCTTGCTGGAAACCTTGATTCCTTTAACTCGTTTTGGTATCCGCTTTTACACCACCAGGAGATGATGCATGTTGTTCAAAGGGTTTTTCCGTGCTTTTTTGATGGTTGCCTTAGCTGCGTTGAGCGCTGAGCAGGTTAACGCTGGCGTTTTGTACGACAATTTAGCCCAGCCTTCTGGCGGTAGTGATACCGTGAGTTCTATTGGTAGCGGTTATGGTCCGTTGGCGGATTCGTTCTCAACGGACGCGTCTGGTGCCTTCCTCTCACATGTGACTCTAAGCCTGCAAAGCAACGTTGCACATCCGGTCAGTGGTGGCAATTTTATCGTTAGCCTGCTTTCAGACGCGGGTGGAGCCACCTCGCCTGGGTCATTCCTGACTGTTTTGGGATCCATGAGTGATTCCCAGCTGTCCACTTCCCTTCAGAATTATGACTTTGCGCTCTCGACTCCCTATCAACTCTCTCCCAATACCAGGTACTGGATTCAGATCTCGTCTGGTAGTGGTGGAGATACCTCGGCCGAATGGTCCTACTCCTCGAACGCTTCTGGCACAGGAATAACGGGTGAGTATTTCGCGAATTCTGGCGGTTCTTACAGTATCTCCGACCCAGATTACACCCCTTACCAGATGGCAGTTTTTACCTCTGCTGCCCCGGTTGTCCCTGAGCCTTCAGCGATTGTCCTTGCGGCAATTGGTGTAGTGGGGCTAGGAGCTGGACGAGCGATACGACACCGGCGAGCTTCCTGAGTTCGGTATCAGAACTGCGACCATCCCGGCAATTACGGCTCGCTCAATCCTCCAATTCGTGGAGAGATTGTTGCGAGCCTTTTGAATGACACCCGATCAAGTCGACATAAAACGTTTCCTTTTTATCGAACACCACAGACTTCAAATTCATCAACAGACTTCCTTATAGTTTGATATTTAACTCAATCCAGCTTGATCAATTGACCCTGTGACCTTCAGGTATTACCCTGAACTCACTACTAGGGTAATTCCTCACTACCCTGATTCTCAGCGTTCGATGGTCGGCCCGGAAGCCGCTTTCGGACGGAACTTTGCAATTGCGAAGACCTTGAGGTATCTGGCGTTGTTACCAGGGAACCTGAATCTGTTTCCACCTGTGGATTGGATTGTCAGGGTAATCTGAAACTCTGAGCCCAACGGGTTGGGAACCGAGTTCCTGCGAGTGATTTCCCTGTTTTTGATTCTGATCCGATGGCTTTGCGACCTCAACTAAGCTGTGATGTCCTGCGTGGATGAGGCAGATTGGTTGTACTGTGCGCGGAGAGTCCTTAACCATTTCCATTGAAGAGCAAAAGCACTCCGCCAACGTTAAACCCATCCAGACCCATGAAACGCCTGGGCTGAGTCCAGGCAGAGGAAGCGATTGATGGGGCTGCTGTGGAGTTTTCAGCAATCAGGAGCGGAATCGAGTCGATGAAACTCATTCGAATAGTTTTGGCCGATGACCAGATTCTGATAAGGACAGGGGTCAGGACAGTTCTTGGAGTATTTCAAGATCTTAAAATCGTAGGGGAAGCAGGAACTACTCCTGAGGCCCTGAGGCTTGTCCAAGAATTTCAGCCTGAAATTCTTTTGATGGATATCGCGATGGAAGCAGGCGAGGGCCACAACTTGATCAGACGAGTCACTCAAGAATTCCCAGAGACTCGTTCCATGGTCATCACTTCTCGAACCGAACGGGAATCGATCACTCGAGCCTTGATTGATGGAACTAATGGGTACCTACTCAAGTCAGAGGACCCCGAATCATTACCGCGTGCAGTGCGTGCGGTGGCCGCGGGCGGAACCTATATCTGCCCATCCGTGTCCGCGTGCTTGGTGGGAGAATATAAACGTCTGTCTGCGGATATCGAAGAGCCCCATTCTCCTCGTCTCACCCCCAGGCAGAAACAAATCCTGATCATGATCGCGAGGGGAATTTCAACCAAGGGGATTGCCAAAGAATTGGCGATCAGCGTCAAAACCGTGGAAGCCCATAGAACAGCGCTCATGCAACGGCTTGAGATTCGTGATATCACCGGATTGGTTAAGTATGCTATCAGAAATAATCTGGTTGGAGCTGAAGACTGATACCGACTTTGGCGGGTTGGTAACAGAATTCATAAACAACCAAGAGCGACTTCAGCACTTCCTTGATTTACCGAATCTCAGCTAAGAGCCAGGGCACACCGAGCCTACGGGATAGAAATTGCCTTGACGAGCGGAAGCCGCTCACTAGGCTCCCTTTGGCATGCATCGCAACGTCGGTTGCGATTTTCAGGCCCTCAATTGCTGCTTGAAGGCCGACTGGATTGGAATCGCCTGATCGAGCCAAATAAAGCAAGCAATCCCACCCCAGAGGCACAAAGTATCAAGCTAGCGGGTTCCGGCACGGCAGGAGGGGGTGGGCCTGGATCGTAGTAGAGACCTGCTTCAAACCGAAATGCCGTTGGGTTTTGGACATAAACGGTTTTATGACAGGAATGCTTCAAATCCAATGCTGTATTTTGGGATAAAACCGGGTTATTGCGGATCACAAACTCAAGAGTGTTCCAACCTACCTGGAAACCGGTCGCGATCGGCTTCACGGCATGCCATTTACGATAGGCTTGGGGCCTGGTGTTTCCGTTCCAGACGATGTGATTGTTAAGGACGATCCGCAATCCATTATTGTCTGAGGTCCAACGAGCAGTTTCCCCATTTAATCCAGCAATGTATGCCGTATTGGCTTCGTGGGGAGTCAGGAAGAATCTCACATAATAGTTTTGGTAGAGCCCTGTTGTACCCGATGGCGCGTTTTTCTGAGTGAAAGCGGGCAAATTGGGTGAGAGCCAGTTTGAACCTTGAGATGGCGGTAGCCAGTACTTGCCGAATGGAAAATGAGGCGCGCTAAG
The DNA here is from genome assembly GCA_903926465.1 of uncultured Planctomycetales bacterium. Taxonomy (GTDB): domain Bacteria; phylum Planctomycetota; class Planctomycetia; order Isosphaerales; family Isosphaeraceae; genus CAIYJE01. The sequence goes on along the minus strand of CAIYJE010000036.1, from coordinate 2,988 downwards.
GACGCGAGTTTCCAGATCTCTCTGATTTTGGAACTTGTAGGCAACACGCCATTCGGGGTCGGTCTGAAGATTTCCCAAGCCTTTGCCTGTGCTGAGATTTTGACCAAGCAAAATCTCGGCTTGGGCCGAACCATGACCTAAGAGTATCAAGAAAAGCAGAAGCATCGTGAATATGGGCAAGCAACGATGTCCTGAGCCGGCCTGAGAGAAATCACCGCAACCATGAAGGGGCTGCGGATTGACTATGACTTGAGTGGCGGCAAGTCGTTTGCAGTCGATAGATCCATTTTGTGACATGCCTTCTGCTCCATCAGTCGGGTCATACAAGGGACGGGATACATCGGAAATGGTTGCGCCAGCACCGAATCTCAACTTCTCATGAACTCAACGCAATGGAGATGAAAGCTCCACAACCCAAAATACGAAATCGGAAATATCAGCAATCATGAAAACACTCTTCAGCAATCACCCAGTCGTCCCAACCATCCTAATTGGCACGACCGGTATATCATGAATAACCGATAGTTTGAACCAACTCCATAGGAATCTTAACGACGAATCCTCTCAGGACCATCGCGACCGGTCCATATTCCGGTTTTATGTGTTCAGAATCGGAACCAAACCGATAAAAACCGGCACCAAGAGCACGGACGTACACATAGCTGAAGGATTCCTGTCAAAAAGTACCTTGAACCGATCACCCACTTTGCGTTTTGAATGCTTGATAAAAGAACAAAACTTCCACCTGCCGTGAACCAGGTTTCACCTTTATGTGAAGTGAAACCAATGAACGAGCTATCACCAAACCCAATCGGGACAAGGAACTAAGATCGACGTGTAGGAAGGATGAGATAGGAGCAATGCAGACTTGAATTTGAAATATATCACGCTCATTGCAAATCGCCGTTCATTTCGGAGATTCCATGAACTTCAAGGATGTCATGGAATCCGCCTGGCTGAATCAAAGCGTATATTGGATAGAAAGTTACCTCGTTTACAGAAACTTTGTTGAGTTCTCACAATATACTCCAACAAATCGCGACTCGCGGAGTCTAAGATACTCGGAAGTCCCGGAGAGATCGTACCGTAGACGGAGCCAACGAAGTCTGTTGTGCCACCCGAAGAGTTGAAATGGCCCTTGTGGGTCCAGATTATCTAGATTGATGGTCATTATCGCTGTGGCGAGTTTGACCGAACATTGCTTAGTTAAACGGTTTAGCTTCCGTTAGTTAGCTCCCGACCCATAAAATATCGGGAGTGAGCGGTCCCGGTATGCCTACCGCAATTCATTGTTAGAACGTTCGAAAAAGAAAACCACTTCTACGATAAGACTTAGCCAAGCCGTACCCAGGCAAGAGCTGAGAATCAAGTGGAAACTCAGATCAGGAAGCGTGCGTCTAACCGGAGTGGTTGTAAACGGCGACCGCTTTCAAGGTCGTTGCAATGCTGAATAAGTGGAGTTGGGACGAAAGCTTGGAAGAAATTCTTCTCTATTTGCACATTCGCGATGTTTCTATAACGATTGAGATCATTATTGGAGTTAAAGTACTATGCCATCGAGCTGTAATGGTTCAGCGTGAAATGGACAAACGGGGGTTCTGAGATAAAGACTACTGAACACACGACCACACAGTCGTGTTTTACCGCATTCGTACCAATCCCGAAGGGAAAGACAGGGCGGCATCGTGCCGCCCTCCTTCGGTCTTTGGTCCCTGGATCGGCGCTCGGGGCGTGTTGTCACGGAGCCCTATCCTCCGCCCAGGCCACTCACTATCGTAGCCCTGTGGTCTGATGTAGGCAACGATGTGCTTCGAGCTGATTCGGTCGGCCCATTGGCTCTCCGGGATTGCTGGCGGCGTTGACGGGCGGCCTCCAGTTTGCGATTACGCTCGGCAAAGATCGCTTGCTCACGACCGCCCAACTTGGTGGCAGGTGTGACGTAACCGATCGCACTATGCAGCCGCAGTTCGTTGTAATGCCCCACGTAGCCGTCGACCAATCGGCGTGCATCGCCTAGCGAAAGAGGAGTTCCCGGACGAATGCACTCGCTCTTCAGCGACCGATGCCAACGCTCAATTTTGCCATTGCTTTGTGGGTAATACGGCGATGTCCTCACATGGGTCATCCCACAAAGCCGGATGAACTCCTTGAAGTCTTTGGCAATAAACTGAGGGCCGTTGTCCGAGATGATTCTGGGCTTGGCGTTCGGGTAGTGTTCTTTCGCCCGCAGTAAAATCGTTTCGATCTCGGCCTCTGTCATGCTCTCGCGGATCTCCCAGTGAACGATGAACCGGCTGCAACCGTCGAGCAGGCTACAGAGGTAGAAAAATGTGCCTGATACGTTGATGTACGAGACATCAACGTGCCAGTGTTGGTGCGGATAGATGGGTTGCTCAAAGCCTTTTCCTTTCAGTGAAGGTTTGTTGTTGCGGCGGGTCATCAAGCCCGCCTCACGGAGGACGCGGTACACGCTGGATGGGCTGACGGCCACAACATCGGCATCAAGCATCATGAAAGCCAGTCGCCGATAGCCTTCCATTGGATATTTGGCATGGAAAGCAATGATCGCCTTTTTCTCCCAGTCATCAAGCCACGAGTCACGCGGGATTTTTGCATTATGCTCATTCGCCTGACCGTACCGGGCACGCCAGTCGTGGAACTTGCTGGCGGCGAGATCAAGCCATCCGATGAATCGCCCAAGGGGGATCTCGGTGCGTTCACACCAGTAATCCACGTAGTCGACGATGGCATCACGGATGTCATGGGGAACCCAGGATTTGCTCAGAGTTCCCCAAGCTCTTTTTTTAGCTTGAGATGCTCTTCCATCAGTTCAGCGACTACCTCGTTCTTCCGCTGGAGCTTGTCACGCAAGGCTGCGATGGTCCGCTGATGCTGGCTCTCGGTGGATGCGTTCTTGCGTTCCAGAGCAGCGGCACCGTTCTCGAAGAACAATTTCTGCCACTGGTAAAACAGCGTGGGACGAAGTTG